>NZ_BCQB01000045.1 GCF_001544215.1 Enterococcus durans NBRC 100479 = LMG 10746 | reverse complement strand
ATAAAGAAAATAAGAAAAAATGTGGTAGAAAAGTCATTCAATTACCTGCTCATGAAGTAGATTACATTAAAGAGAAAGTCACTCTTGGTTGGAAGCCTGACGTCATTATCGGGCGAAAAGAAAGGCCTGTTTCATGCGGTATGAGAACACTTTATCGTTTATTTTCTAAAGGAATATTTGATATTGACACACTACCGATGAAAGGTAAAAGAAAACCCAATGGCCATCAGGAAAAACGGGGAAAACAACAGTATCAGCGCTCAATCCATGATCGACCTGATAATTATCCTGATTTCAATTCTGAGTTTGGTCACCTTGAAGGTGATACGATCGTTGGCATTCATCATAAAAGTGCCGTCATTACTTTAGTTGAAAGGTTATCTAAAGTCATTATCACGATTAAACCCAACGGCCGTAAGGCATTAGATATTGAAACTGCCCTTAATCAATGGTTTTCTCGCTTCCCTAAAAACTTCTTTAAATCTATTACGTTTGACTGTGGAAAAGAATTTTCTAACTGGAAAGCCATTAGTAACCAACATGATATTGATATATATTTTGCGGACCCTGGAACACCTTCTCAACGCCCATTAAACGAGAATTCTAACGGGATTCTGCGTCGTAATGGACTGCCGAAATCAATGGATTTTAGAGAAGTGAATCAGACATTTATTTCCAGTGTCAGCAATCAACGTAATCATATTCCAAGAAAATCATTGAATTACAGAACACCAATCGAAATATTTTTGAGCTATGTACAAGAAGCATTTTATTCTAGCTTAATTTGACAAATCATATTTTATAAATTGTTTTAGTGGATATATTAAACTCTTCTTGGAGTTCTTTATAAGTGGAATTAGGATGTTCTTTTAATTTTTGTTCAACACGTTGGAATTTTTCAGCACGGTAGGTAGATCTCACTCCTAGCTGTTTTTTGATGTAGGTGATAGTTGTATATGAAATCTGATATTCATTAGCAATCTCTTTGTAGGAGTGGTTAGGGTTAGTCAAAAGTGCGTGGGCTGCTTTTTGTGTTCGCTCAAAGCGAAACGATCTTTTGCGATTATTTTTCCCGACTGGTATTGTTGGATTGATTTCTTGTTGGTTCAAAGAGAGAGGTATTGTATTGTCTATCCGCAAACTGCTATATGAGTCATTTTGAGATACGAAGTTAAGGTCTGCGAAAAGCTGATACTCTTCTGTGGCAATGTAATGTTCTGAATGAAAATCAGACGTGCAGGGTGTATCTACGAATGAAGAGGAAGGCCATTTCATTTGGGATTGAAAATCCGGACTGTTTTGGAAATTATTGACTTGAGAAAGTAGCTTATCTTCTATCTGGGCGGATAATATGGTTGAATCGGTGCGCTCAATGGGCATAAAGAAACCTCCTAAAAATGTTTCTTTTATTTTACTTCTGTTAGTACGAAGATGGAGAACCAGTTTTTCTGAAAAAATAAAAAAAGATAGATAACCTGTCAAAAGGCTATCTATCTTTTTATTTTTTAGCTTAGTACCAACCGTTAGCTAACCAGAATGCTTGGGCAGCATCCCATGAACCATAACGTGAAGTAACATATTGATCGGCTACACGTTCTTGGTTAGCGGCAGAGTAGTCGCCATTCAAGTATGAAGCATCTAATTGGTAACGTCCGATGTAACGTCCGTTAGTTGCTGTGTAAGAACCGCTAGATTCTCTTTGAGCGATCCATTCTTTCGCTGAGCTTGTGCTTGCAGCTGGTGCTGCAGTTTCAGTCACAATAGGTTGTGCTGCTTCTGCAGGAGCAGATTGAACTGCTTCTTGTTGGACAGGTGCGGCAGCTGGTTGTGCTTGTGTTTCTTGAGGTGCAGAGTAAGTTGTTTCTGCAACTGCTGCTTGGTCTCCTGTAGGGATCGTTAATTGTTGACCTGAATAGATCAGGTTAATATTTGAAATCGAATTATGTTCTGCAATAGTTTGGATCAAGGAGTTGTCACCAACGTACTTTTGAGAAATCGTTGATAGTGTATCACCTGATTGAACGGTATAAGCTTCGTCCGCATGTGCAGATGTACCCATAAAGAATAGAGCGCCGGCAGCCAAAGTTGTTCCAAAAAGTAATGTTTTAAGTGATTTCATGTAAAATCTCCTTCGTCGTTTTAAAAAGTATTTGTTGTGTTCAACGAGGAATACTTTAACACGTGGAAATATTTCATAGGTAATAGCTTCATGACACTTTGTGACAAATCTACGTTTTTTGTAACAAACAGGTTATCGGAAAATGTGAATTAAAATGAGAAAAAAGCCATAAAGTTTTATTATAGGGGCGGATGTAGGCTATTAAAATTAGAAAGTAAATAAAGGTAAAAGTTCAATAAAACACTTTTTTTCTAAAAAAAATGAGTAAAAATAGTCAAAACAGCGTATTTTTTTTTTAATTTGAAGGAGGATGTTACAATGAAAGAAACAAGGAGGCGATGATATGAGTAATAGATATTCAAAGATAATGGTAGCGGTGGATGGATCAAAGCAAGCGGAAAAGGCATTTTTGGAAGCCCTTGATTTAGCGAAAGATAATGAAGCAGAGTTAATCATTATTTCAATTATCAACAAAGTGGAGTTGACTCATAGTGCTTATGCCTTCTCAAAGATCTACGCAGAAGAGAAACAAAAGATCGAAGTTGAAATGTTAAAAAAAATCCACGATGCAAAAGAATATGGTTTGACTGAAATCCATGCAATTGTTGAGACAGGTGATCCACGACACTTGATTGGTACTGTTTTTCCAACACAAGAAAATGTGGATTTGATCGTGATGGGGGCTACTGGAAAAGGTGCAATCCAACAAGCATTGGTGGGATCGACAGCTTCCTTTGTCGTTGCTCATGCCTCTTGCAGTGTATTAGTAGTGAAATAAAAGAGGGAGGGAACTATCATGGTACGTCCACAAGAAGTAAAGGCACCAAAGGAAAAAATCGAAGTTCTTGCTATTTTAGAAGATGGGACGAAAACGAGAAAAGGCTATTCCGTTGCTTTAGTCAAATGGTATGCAAAAAAAGCAATCGCTATAAGATGGGATAGGGACGATGCACAGGACAAAGGATTCCCAGTAACAGTAAATGGGTACCATCCTGCATGGTTCGTTTTACCAGATAAATTAACGGAACTTTATAGTAAAGATTACAAAGAATTGATCAGTACGATGCGATTTATTGAGGATTTGGACAAATAGAAAAGAAGAATGTGGGACAAATCTAAAAATCAGGTTTGCTACAGATTCTCGAATAAACGGTGGGAGCAGAAGCAACTCCTTCGGGAATAAGCCAAAATTCACAAAAATTTGAAAAGCATTTTTCGTGAATTTCTTCTTATTTCTCGGAGTTAAACACTTCTGTCCCAACCTCGCTCTTTCAGGAGTAAAAAATGAAAAAAGGTTATTTGGGATGAGTAAACTATATGAATCCAACCTTAAATCTAGCTTAAAAAGAGTTCGTTTTAAGAATGAAAAAATCTATTGTTATACGTAAAAAATAGTTAGATGTCTTGGATCAAACAGGCCCATCCAACTATTCTTTGAATTTGATATATATTACTTTTGCTGTTTATATAAGTAGTAAACCCAAAGAATCAGAAGTAAAGAAGATATCAATAGTCCTGCGGTATTCTTCATCAGGACAATGGGCGTTTCCCAATGTCGAAAGGAAAAGATTTGATAAGTGAAGTAAGCGCAAGGGAGGCTGGCAATTAAAATGGAAAATTTTTTCTTCGTCCATTTTATGTAGTAAAAAAGGATGCTCAACATGATAAAAAAAGGAATATAAAATATCAGTTGTCCGATTGCAATCATATAACGCCTCCTATTATTTAAAATCCCTGATACAAAATAACACTTTGCGAGATTATACGCAAGCGATACGTGGAAGTTTTCTTTATAAATGTTGTTTTTTTCATTCTTTTGATTATCTCCTCTGTTCTTGCTATAATTGTGTCGAAAGAAAGGATGAAAATTTCATGGATCAAGTAATGTTAGAAGTCGATTTACATTTAGTAAACAATATCCGCGTCATTTACTATCTTGTAAGTAACAGCGTAGAAAAGAGAGTATTAATCAACAAAATCAACGGGATATTAGCAAAAAAAGATGTTCATCTTTTTAGTAATGGAGAAGATAGCTATTATAGTATTCCAGTTGAGAAAGTACTTTACACAACGGTGAATGTAAGGAAGGATCTCGACACAAAAACAGTCCACGACCCAATTTTTACCACTTATTGATGGGGAACGGAGGAAAACGATGAATCCATATGAAGCACTTATCCAGGATTTGATTGATGGGAAAATTGAGAAAATAGATGTCAATAGAGAAGATGTCATGCTCTTTCGTGAAGCATGGCTCAAATTAGAGGATCGTAAATATGTTGTAGGTAAAGCGCTGCTCAATGGCAATGTAACTTATCATTATGATCCAACACGTTTATACTAAGTAAGCTGCTCGAAATAATCAGTACGAAAAAAGAAGATCCAACTGCCACAAAATGTTTCCTAATTTGTGGCAGTTGGATTTTTTTATATGGAGATCGGGTTGTATATCTGTCTGTTTTTTGTTCTATGTCATCATACACTCCATCTTTTTGACAACAAACATCTGAATACATTTGTTTTTTTATGGAGTATCTGCTATTTTCTGAGCCAAAGTATGAGAGAAAATTACAACCATAGACGGATGAGCCTTTGCTTTTTTATTTATATAATGGAAAAGTAATCAACTAGGAGGGAAAAAATGAAGGTATTAAAGATTTTAGTCGGCATTGCTTGTATGGCCGGTGTTATGTTATTTGGTTTAAAAATATATACGCAACATTCTCATAGCGAGATGGCAGGAGTCATGGATCAGCTAAATCCCCTTGTGACTAGGGGAGAAGTATATGTGAAAACCACGAAGCCTGAAGAGGTCAACTCTTATGGTACAGCTAAATATGTCCAGACGGCTGCCGACAGTGACGGAAATGAACGGACAATCGAATATAATGGCATTTCAGTTTTAAAAGAGAACTGCTATTTAAAAATCACGAATAAAGGCGCACATGTTGAAACATACGAAGAAATAGACAAACAAGCAGTACCAGAAAAAGCATTAGCAATTATTGGATAAACTATATTTTTATTATGTAAACCTACGGATGGGTAAATCATAAAATCGTTGTTTTTTTTGAAAAAACAAGCCAGATCATCTAAGAAATAGACGAAGCTATTTCGGATGATCTGGCTTGTTTCGCGTAGTGGTGTGTTTTTCACTATTTTTATTGGGATGGCAGGGTTCGAACCTAAAATTGCTTGATTCAGAGTCAAGTGCCTTACCAGTTTGGCTACATCCCATTCAATCAACAAAAATAGTTTAGCACTTAATTAAAAAAACGCAAGTTATTAATCTTTTGTGTAGAGCACTTCTTTAAGTAGGACTACTCGTTTCTCTATTTTTTTGATCAAACTGGACGGAAGAGAAATCAACGTTGCTGCAGATAATACTGTAGTAAGAAGCAGATATTCTTCCTGTTGGTTGCCGAGTATTTGATAAATTGTAGCTAAGCGTTCAATATACTCAAAGCGCGTATAACCAGTTCGAGTGATCAAAAATTTTAAAAGATCGATCGCTTTTGAATAGTCTTTCTCAGAATAATAACTGAGAGCTTGACGATAAAGTTTTATTTCCAGCTCATTGAGAGAAGCAGGGCTATAGCGTTTTGTCCATTCTTTTACTGATACTTTTCGTTGAACATTCCCTTTGGTATCTCTAACAAAAATAATCGGCATGTCATTTGGGTCTATCTTTTTATGAATAAATCGTTCCATTTCCCTTGCTCCTTTCTCTTTTTCTTTAGCTAGAGTATAAGATACTTTCAAAAAAAATACTAGCTTTTCTTTAAAGTCAGCATTTGGCCGCCCATTGCCGTAAAAATTTTATTGAAATCGTTTATTGGAACAGCTCGATTTTTTTCTCCATAAGGATCATTGACATAGATCGTTGTATCATCATAACCTGTGACCACACAAGCGTGTATCAAAGGCGTTACTTTGACTTCACCATTGTTGGTTGTCCATGTTGTGAAATCACTGTCAGTAGGTACCTGAAAATCAATAGTGACAGAAGTCCATACAGGTTCTTCTTTTTGCAACGCTTTTCTGATATCTTTCAAGGTCGCGTCTGTTTTTGGTTCAGTATAATAATCTGTGCCGACGATTTCTTGAGCTAAAGCAGCAATAGGAGGAACATAGACGCCCATTGCCCAATCACCGCCAGTAATATCACCAACGAAGCCTTCATTTGGATCACCGTGAGTACCGTCTGCATTGAAGACAGGGACATAAGTCAACTGATCTGCTAATTGGTTTTTCGTCGTAGTGTATCCATAATAAGCTAAAAGCATCGAAAGGGAAGTTACTTCACATCCATTTTCTAAAGCGGGTGCATCAAATTGATTTTCTAAAGGAACATCAAGCAAGACTTCTTTTTTTTCTTTTGAGGAGGAGTTGCTGACTTGTTCTGCTGTGGAGAGAGAGGCTTTCTCACCCTCGTTTTGATGCAGAACATAGTACGTGCTAGAAAGAAAAATCAATGCTAGACTACCTAAAAACATGATTTTTTTTGCGTGTTTTTTTTCATTAGAATACTTCCTTCGTCTAGTCTGTCATATAGTATAATGGTTTTTATTTAAAAATAAATGAAATTTGACTTTTCTAATTAAAAAAGAACAAGTTTCCCTTAAGAAATAACGATTGTTCTGTAAAATAAATAAAATATTTTGACTTGCCAACTGTTTTAATTGTGAAAACGAAATCAATACGCTATAATGCCAATAAGGTTAAAGAACAATTAATAAAAAACGAACTTTTAAAGACAATGAAAATTGAGATAGTACTACTACTTTTTTTGAGGATTATTCGTCTATAAGAGTTTTAGCAGTTTAGGAGGATTTTGATGACGGAAGAAATGATCAATTTAGGAGAGCAATACTCATGTAAGCCAATCGGGTTTACACAGACAGTCGTTGGCGAAGTAGTTTCAAAAATGACAAACTGTGCCGTAGTCAAAGTTGCTCAATGCGCTTCTGAGGACCAAGATTTACTAGAAGAAAAAGCCAGTATGGTTGTGGCAAAATATGATACATTTGAATAAGAAAGAAAATATGGACATGCAACAACAGGTTCGATGCTGCAAGTCCTTTTACTATGTAGAGGTTTATTTCTTTTTCTGGATGTGAGAAAAGGAAAGAGGTGTAGGTAAATGATTAGTCTATTTACAATATTATTGTTTTTATTTGTACTAGCGATGTGCTTGTTTCTTTGGCTTGTCCGCAGAGAAATCATCTATAAGACAGTTAGAAATCGCTGGGTATATTTAGTGGTGCCTTTCTTAGCTATATTAGTGTTATGGTTTACACTTATCAGTGAACCAAGTGTGGATGATTTAGCGAAAGGGATTTTATCAGCATTAGTCTTCATCAGTTTTCTACTCGATAGTCGGGGGATAACGGAAGAAGGGTTAGTGTTAAATAGTTTTGATAAGCGAGGAGTGCCGTTTTCTGAGATCAACAAGATTGTTCTTTATCAGCCCAAAGGTTCAAACGAAATCAAAATGAACTTTTTTCGTAATGGTTGGCGGGGTCCACTAATGAAATTCTCTGTTTCGATGGAGGAATTAGTTCCTTTTTTAGCGCAACATCTAAATGAGGATGCTGAGATCGATATCATGATCGATTCAGATGAAGGATAATGTGTTGTTGTGAACAAGCATAGAAGAGATCATGATTTTGAAATGACCTTAAAAAAGCTAGGTAGTTACGAAAACCGTAACTACCTAGCTTTTCTTTAGGATGCTTGTTTAGTCAAATACGCGGAAACGATCTTCGTCATTCATGTATTCTTTTTCGCCAGCAGGTGTTTCTGGTGAACCGAATACTAATTGAGCGCGTAATTTCCAATTTGAAGGGATGTCCCATTCTTTAGCTACAGCATCATCAATTACTGGATTGTAATGTTGTAAGTTAGCGCCTAGTCCTTGGTCTGCTAATGCAACCCATGTATTTGCAGTAGCGATCCCATTTGATTGTTCTGACCAATCTGGGAAATTATCTGCATATAATTCAAATTGTTCTTGGAGTCCTTTGACTACATCAGTGTCTTTAAAGAATAGAACAGTTCCGTATCCGTTTTTAAATCCGGCTATTTTGTTTTGTGTGTTTGGGAATGCTTCAGCAGGTGTCAATGGACGAAGTGCTTCTTCCGTCATTTCCCATAGTTTTTCATGTGCATTGCCAAAAAGAATCACGGCACGAGTAGACTGTGCGTTGAATGCTGTTGGGCTTTCTTTGATTGCTTCTTTGATCAATGCAGTTAGTTCGTCATTAGATAAAGTGACGTTACGTCCTAAATGATAGATAGAACGACGGTTTTTCAATGTATTTGTAAAAGTTGTCATGTTAAAAATCTCCTTTGATTGCGTAGTGCATATTTTTATGAGTACAAAAAGGAGTATATCACCTTACAAAAAGTAAGTAAAAAGAAATGCTCAGTAAAAAGAAATAAATTTTTTCTCTATAAAAAATGAATCTAACACAATAAAAAAGGGAACGGTTACATTGCGATTAAACGAACTTCAATTCGCTTTTTCAAGATTGACATCTATATAATTATTAAATTCGTATATGTTTTTTCTTATTATTTTCCAATCGTTTTTTACTGATTTTTATAGAAAATAAGTATATATTTCTAAAATAAGTTTTTTAGCTATTTTTTTTGGGAAGTGTATATGTTATTTTCTGAAAATTTAAAGAATTGGGGTATAGATTATGGAAAATCAGCAAGACAAAGGCTTCTTCGGCCAGCCGAAGGGGTTGTCAACACTGTTCTTTACTGAAATGTGGGAACGATTTAGTTATTATGGTATGCGTGCATTACTTATCTACTATATGTACGATACTGTTACAAACGGGGGCCTTGGATTACCTCGTGCGTCAGCATTGGCGATCATGTCCATTTATGGTTCATTGATATATATGTCAAGTATCGTTGGTGGTTGGGTTTCTGACCGCGTTCTAGGTGCGAAACGGACAGTGTTTTTCGGTGGTATCTTCATCATGCTTGGACACATCGTTCTTGCTTTGCCATTCGGAGTTTCTACATTGTTTATTTCAATGGCTTTGATTATTATTGGTACAGCCTTTTTGAAACCAAATGTCTCGGGAATGGTTGGGCATCTCTATTCGAAAACAGACTTGCGTCGTGATGCAGGTTTCTCTATTTTCTACATGGGGATTAACTTAGGTGCGATGATCGCTCCAATCATTGTAGGAACGCTTGGTCAAAATTATAACTACCATTTAGGTTTCTCACTAGCTGCTATCGGTATGTTCTTCGGTTTGTTGCAATATGTGATCCAAGGACGTAAAACGTTGGATGGTGTTGGAACAGTCGCGCCAAATCCGTTGTCTCAAGAAGAACGTAAAGGGTTTATCCGCAACTTAGTGATTGCGTTGATCGTTATCGTAGCTATTTTTGGTGGTGCACAAGTTACAGGACATTTAACAATTGATTTCTTTATAAATACAATCAGTGTCTTAGGTATTTTGTTGCCATTGTACTACTTTATCAAAATGTTGACTTCAAAAGACGTAACAACAGATGAAAAACCAAAAGTTTGGGCATACATCCCACTATTTCTTGCAGCAATCATCTTCTGGTCACTACAAGAACAAGGTTCTTCGATTTTAGCGTTGTTTGCTAGTGAACGTACACAATCTACATTGTTTGGAATGACTATTCCAGCAAGTTGGTACCAATCATTGAATCCGATCTTTATTTTTGCACTAACACCAGTATTCGTCACATTATGGACAAAATTAGGGAACCGTCAACCGTCAACAGTGGTTAAATTCTCTTTAGGACTACTATTTGCAGGATTGTCTTTCTTATTGATGATGCTTCCAGGTATGTTTTATGGAACATCTGGTAAAGTTAGCCCATTATGGTTGATCGGTAGCTTCTTGATCGTGGTTATCGCTGAACTATGCTTATCACCAGTCGGTTTATCTGCGACAACAAAACTTGCACCAAAAGCATTTGAATCGCAAACGATTGCCATTTGGTTCTTAGCTGATGCTTCATCGCAAGCAATCAATGCGCAAATCGCTCGTTTCTACACACCAGGTACAGAATCAATGTACTTTGGAATTGTCGGTGTGGTAGCAATCGTTGGAGCTGTTTTACTCTTTACGATCAAAGAACCAATCAAAAAATTGATGGGCTCGATCCGTTAATCCATAAACATAAAAAAGAGGCAGTCGTTTATCGATTGTCTCTTTTTTTATTGTTCAAAATAGAGATGAAAGAACAAATGTTCACTCATTTTTGCTATAATAAATAAGAAACGGAATTCGATCATTAAGGAGGAGGAAAATGACTTTACAATTTATTCTTGGAACGAATCGGAAGGATCATCGCGCCACATTAATCGCCGAAGCGACGGAGTGGCTGGCGCAAGAAAAAGACCATCAAGTATTTTTCCTTGTACCTAATTATAATAAATTTGAACAAGAGCAAGAGATTTTGGCGCAGTTGCGTAAAGAAAACGGTAAGGAAACATTCAGCACAACGAACGTTCAAGTCTTTAGTTTTTATCGTTTAGCTTGGTATCTGTTAGTACAAACGACTCTATTGTCTGGCAATGAGCTTTCAGAAGCGGGGTCGGCAATGATCTTACGGCAAATACTTGAAAAAAACGAAGAAAAATTAACGATTTTTCGTGGGGAAATCAATAAAAAAGGCTTTATTCAACAATTGCAGGATCTTTACAATGAAATGCGCGTGGGAAATATTTCTCCAAGCGATCTAGTTCTTTTCAAAGAGGAGAGAACACCAAAGGAAGAAGACCAGCAATTGAAATTAAAAGACCTCCAGCTTATCTTCTCTGAGTTCGAGGAGGAATTGATGAAGCGGGCGCTAAAGTTTGAAGATACTTTGACTGTTTTAGCGAGTTACATGAAGACGCTAGATATGAAAAATGTCAAATTTATCATCAGCGGTTTTTCTCGATTGAACGCACAGGAATACCAATTGTTGCAACTCATGATGGAAAAAGGGCATTTAGTCGTGGATCTGGTACTTGATCGACCTTATATTGCTGAGATGCCAGAAGTACTGACTTTATTCCATGAAACTGGAAAACTGTATTTTCAGTTGATCACTAGCGCAAAAGAACGAAAAGTGCCGGTTTTTGTTGAAAAATATGCTGTCGATCGAGCACTGCCACCTGCATTGCAGAGTGTATTAACGGTCTGGGAAGATACTTCAAGCAATAAAAAAGCCAAGCCGATAAAACTGGGGCAGCAAGAAGACTTGCATATATGGGAGGCTGAGAATCCAACTGAAGAAGTCAGACAATTAGCTGTTGAGATCCGCCGATTAGTCAGTGAAGAAAATTATCGTTATCGCGATATCCAAGTCTTGACGAAGGAGATGGGGCTTTATGCGAATCTGCTGCAACCTATCTTTAAAGAAATGGCGATCCCTTACTATGTCGATGAAGATCAGCTGATGGAGAATCATCCGCTCATTGAATGGATCAATAGTTTGTTTGCATTAGATCGTTATGCGTATCGTTTGAATGACATCATGCGTTTTTTCAAAACAGAGCTGTTCATCTGCCGACAAGATGAGGAACTTGATTTAAAAAATTGGCAGGTGATGCGAAACCAATTCCGCACAAAACTGGATGTGACAGAAAATGTCGCACTGGCATATAACTATCAGGGAACTTATTGGACCAAAGAAAAGGACTGGCAATTTGTTTCCTATGATTTTGAAGCAGAACAATTAGAAGACGTTCAAAAGTTAGAAAAACAATCAAACGAGATCCGCCACTTCTTCAAAGAAATGGTTCCTCCTTTTTTTGAAAAAATCAAAGAATGTAAGACTGGACAAGAAGGTGCGTCCGTCTTTTACCAATTTTTAGTTCAGAGTGGTGTCCAGCAGCAATTACTGTTTTGGCGCAATCAGGAAATCGAACGTGGGAATCTAGCAGAAGCAAGGAACCATGAACAAACATGGGAAGCATTGATCGATCTATTGGATGAATATGCGTTGATCTACGGAGAAACACCATTTGATTGGAGCTTGTTCCAAGAAATCATGTCTAGCGGATTAGAGAATTTAAGCTATGGGAAGATCCCAACGGCAATCGATCAGGTCAGAATCAACCGTTTGGAACTTGTTCGGCCAAACCAGGCGAAAATCACTTTTGCCATTGGCCTAAATGATCAAGTTTTCCCTGATCGTCATGAAACGAAAGGACTGCTTTCAAGTGAAGAAAGAGAAACACTGAACGCAAGATTGGGAGAAGAACAGTTTCTATTTGATCCAGCTAAAGAAACGATGTCCTTCGAGCCTCTACAAGCCTATTTCGTCTTTTCTTCTGCTACGGAACGTTTGTACTTGAGTTATGCGGAAAGTTACGATACGAATACATTGAAAATGTCTCCGTATCTACGTCGTATCCTTGAATATTTAACGATCCCAATCGAACGAAAAGAACATCTCCACTTGGATGGCGATCCTAGTTGTTATGTCGGCACGTATCGAAGTGCGATCAATATCATCAATGGTGTCTATCGTTTAGCTAAAGAAGAGAAACAACCACTTGCTGCTTACTGGCAGGAGTTGCGGACTGTCGTCTTACAGTCGAGATGGCGTAATTTTGCTTTGCGTATTTTCGAAAGCCAAGATCATTTAAACGTACCTGTCTCACTGCCGCAAAAGATGGCAGAAGAGCTTTATGGCAAGGAAATCTATACGTCGATTTCCAGAATGGAGAACTTCTATAATTGCGAGTACAAATACTTTGTACAGTTTGGGCTGAAACTCAAAGAACGGATGGTTTATGGCCTAACGCCAGCGGCTACTGGAGATTTTTACCATGAGTCGCTAGACCGTTTCTTCAAATTGCTTTTCTCAAATCAGTTGTCATTAGTTGAAATGACGGACAAACAGCGAAAAGAATTTACGGAAAAAGTACTGCAGGAAGTGTTTGGCGAATTACGTTTTGAGATTCTGGATAGTTCTGCCCGTATGAATTACATTCGTTATCAATTGGGACAAACGATTCAAAAAGTAGCTTGGGCGTTGCAAAAACAAAGTAGAAATACTGGGTTGAAACCATTGCAGACAGAGATTTTATTTGGTCAAATCGCAGGTGCAAATGGTATCCCTGGCTTAGAACTTCCGTTGAACAATGGCGGGAAATTACATGTACGTGGAAAAATCGATCGAGTGGATGTCGCTGTTGAAGAAGCAGAAACATGGTTGAGTGTCGTTGATTATAAATCTAGTGGTCGTTCCTTTGATGTGACGGAAGCATATTATGGGATGGCAATGCAATTATTGACCTACTTAGATGTGGCATTGATGGATGCGGTCCGTCTCACAGGCAAGGCAGCTGTTCGTCCTGCAGGTTCCTACTATCTGCATGTCCATAATCCGGTACTGACGGATACCAACGAAGTAGAAAAAGACACATTGAAGAAATTCAGCTATGATGGTGTGTTTGTCGATGATCCAGGATTGTTGGAAGTGTTGGACCATTCTTTAGAAGCTAAAGAAAATTCTTTGATCTACCCAGTGAAAAAGAATGCGAAGGACGAATATCAAAAAGAAAGTTTCAGCAAAGATAAATTCTATACAGAAGAAGAGTTGCAGCTTTTTATGGCGCATAACCGAGCGAATATGCGTTTAGCGGGAGACAAGATCACATCTGGTGAAATCAAGCTGAATCCAGCGTATAAGGACAAAGAACGAATTGCTTGTCAATTTTGTCCGTTTAGAAGTGTATGCACATTTGATGTGATGCTGAAAGAAAACAACTATCACCGCTTAGAAAAATTGAACAAAGAAGAAGCACTGCGTAGAATACTAAAAAGGAGCGAAGAAGAGTGAATCAAATTCCTTTAAAACCAGAAAATGAACGATTTACCGATGAACAATGGCAAGCTATTTTTGATCAAGGAGACAACTTGCTTGTTTCAGCTTCAGCAGGTTCTGGGAAAACAACAGTACTTGTACGCAGAGTCATCGAGAAATTGAAGATGGGGGTCAATCTGGACGAGTTGCTGATAGTGACGTTTACCGAGGCGGCCGCACGAGAAATGAAGGAACGAATCCAGGAGGCACTACAAGAAGCAGTCAATACAGAAAGTGATCCCATTCGACAACAGCACTTCACTAAGCAGTTGGTCCTATTGCCAACGGCCAATATCTCAACATTGCATGCGTTCTGTCTGACAGTGATACGCCGTTATTACTATTTGATCGACATTGATCCGGTTTTTCGAATGTTGACAGATGAAACCGAAACGATCTTGATGAAAGAAGATGTCTGGGATGAATTACGAGAGGCGTTCTATGCTGAAAATAGGGAAGAATTTTTCCGATTGACGATGAATTTCTCGAATGATCGTTCAGATGATGGCCTAACCAATCTGGTCTTTTCGCTTTATGAATTTGCTCGTGCGAATCCTGATCCAGAAGAGTGGTTAACAAAGTTAAGTGAGAGTTATCGCTTAGAGAATGGACTCGCTGATTCTGACCTATACAAAACACAGCTTCGTCCGCTGATTTTAGCTGATATGCATCAATGCGTGCAACTGTATGAGGAAATGGTGCAATTAGCACAGGAAGAAGGTCTTGAAAAAATGTACGATCAGGTATCTGGTGAAAAAGGCCAGATACAAGTGATCTATGAACATCTGTTACAAGACCAGATTCCAGAAGCCTACTCTGGATTAGAGGCGCTGACATTCACAACGTTTAAAAGTAGTCGGAAAGCCGAATTGAAAGAACGCTCTGCTGAGGTCAAAGAGTTAAGAGACCGTGCAAAAAAAATCATTCAGCAACTTGGTAAAAACTACTTTCCTGTGTCACCAGAACAAATGGAAGAGTTGACCCAAAAAGCATATCCGTTAGTGAAAGAAATGACAAAAGTCACAAAGGCATTTATGAATGGTTTTAGCCAGCGTAAACGTGAAAAAGGGCTATTGGATTTCAATGATCTAGAACACTTTGCTTTACAAATATTAACGAAAAAAACCGATGATACATGGTTGCCTAGCGAAGCCTCCGATCATTATCGCAAGCAATTCAAAGAAGTCATGGTGGATGAGTATCAAGATGTCAATCAGTTACAAGAAGCCATTCTTTACTGGTTGCGTGAACCAAATGAAACAAACGGTAACATGTTTATGGTAGGGGATGTCAAACAATCCATTTATTCGTTTCGTTTAGCAGACCCGAGCCTATTTATCCAAAAGTACGAAGCCTTTTCTAAAACAGAAGGCGGACGCCGTATCGTTTTAGCAGAAAATTTCCGTTCCAGAAAAGAAGTACTTTCATTCACAAATTTAGTCTTTGAACAAATCATGGACCCAGTAGTAGGTCAGATTTCGTATGATGATGCGGCAAAACTTGTTCTTGGTTTTCCGGATTTTCCAGAAACTGAACAATTTGAACCAGAAATATTGATTTACGAAAAAGAACAGGAAGAAACGACGATAGAATTGCCAGTGGATGATATTTTAGAAGACAAAACAGAAGGCGAATTGTTCATGACTGGATTGAAGATCCGCCAATTGATCGATGAAAAATTCATGATCTATGATAAAAAAATGAAAAAAAATCGACCTATCGAGTATAGAGATATCGTTCTTTTGACCCCTACAAAGAAAAATAATCTGACGATTTTAGAGATATTCAAGACATTTGATATCCCTTTGGAAATGAATGACGCCCAGAACTATTTTCAAGCGACAGAGATCCGAACGATGGTCTCTTTACTGCAATTGATTGATAACCCTTATCAGGACATTCCTTTAGCATCTGTTTTACGTTCACCGATCGTTGGATTGATCGAACCAGAACTTGCTCGAATTCGTTTAGCAGATCGGTCACATACGTATTATGAAGCTGTTCTTGCTTATCAAGCTGAACATACAGACGAACTTGCAGATAAGCTGAATCATTTTGGTGAACAGTTGGAGATATGGCGCGAACTAGCCCGCCGTTCTTCCATTACAGATCTTTTATGGTCTATCTATTATCAGACAGGTTACTTAGAATATGTAGCTGGGTTGCCAGCCGGGGCGCAACGCCAAGCAAATCTCTATGCGTTAGTCGATCGGGCAAAATCTTATGAAAAAAGCTCATTCAGAGGTCTTTATCAGTTTGTACGATTCATCGAAAAAATGCAGGAAAAAGACAAAGATCTTGCAGAACCAGTTCTTGCATCTGTAGATAATGCAGTGCGTGTCATGACGATCCATGCAAGTAAAGGGTTAGAATTCCCAGTTGTTTTTCTATTGGATATGACAAAACAATTCAATCTCCAAGATTTAAGAAAAAGATATGCCTTTGAAGAAAAACTAGGGGCAGGTATCCGATACATGGATCCTGATACGCGCGTTCTCTACGACACATTGCCCTATCAAGCAATAAAATTAGCTAAACAAAATAAATTATTGTCTGAAGAAATGCGTAAATTATATGTAGGATTGACACGCGCCGAACAAAAACTGTTTATCGTGGGTTCTTACAAAAATAAGGAAGAAACGTTGAAAATCTGGTCAGAAGTGGCTAACCAAACCTCCCTTGTTTTAGAGCCGTCGACTCGTTTGAAAGGAAAAGGCAGTTTGATGAACTGGATCGGTTACAGCTTGATGCGTCATCCTAAAATGAAGGAATACGCGGAAGATACAACGGTCCATAATCAGTTGGGACAGTCGGAAAGCCGCTTTTCGATCACATGGATGAAGCAACAAGATATTGTAGAGAACCGCCAATCATTGGCAAGTGAGACGAAGAAAGAACTTGAATCAGTGAAGGTAGATCAAACACCACTTCAAGAATCATTGAAAGCCCGTTTAGCTTACAGTTATCCCTACAAAGCATCTACCCAGACAACAAGTTACCAATCCGTTTCAGAAATCAAGCGTTTATTTGAAGATCCAGATGATACGTCTGATTCCAAACTAGTTTGGGAAAACAATGAAAAACGGAGATATAATCAGCAATTCCGTTATACACAAGACACTTTGGCAGAGCCGAAATTCTTACAAAAAAGCCAAAAAATATCTGCTGCCTCTATTGGAACAGCTACACACTATTTATTGCAGTTGCTTCCATTAGAGATGCCAACGA
Source organism: Enterococcus durans NBRC 100479 = LMG 10746 (assembly GCF_001544215.1). Taxonomy (GTDB): domain Bacteria; phylum Bacillota; class Bacilli; order Lactobacillales; family Enterococcaceae; genus Enterococcus_B; species Enterococcus_B durans. The sequence continues at coordinate 4,705 of NZ_BCQB01000045.1, read as the reverse complement.
GCGACTCCATCCGTTCTCTCTTAGAAGAGTTGGTCGCTAAACGGCTAGTCGATGAAAAAGTCGCTAAAAAAATCGATCTTTCTGGTATTTTGTGGTTTTATCAGACTGACCTTGGGAAACGGTTGGTGCAACACAGCGAACTAGTGAAACGAGAACAGCCATTTTCGATGCTCTTGTCTGCTGATCAAGTGTTCGATCAGTATCCAAATGAAGACGATGAATTGCTGATCCATGGGATCGTCGATGGCTACATCGAATTTCCAGAGTTTATCGAGTTGTATGATTTCAAAACTGACTATATTTCAAATGGTGAAAATCAAGCTGAAATAGAAAAAATCGTCCAAAAATATCAAGGACAATTGAATTTATACAAAAAAGCTTTGTCAGAAGCACTAGACAAACCAGTGACAAATGTGTATCTTATTTTATTGGGTGCGAAGAAAATAATAAATCTTAATAAATAATAATAATTGAGCAACTGCGACTTACACTTTGTAAGTAATATGCTATACTCTAAAAAAGAGGTGAGTAAGATGGAGCTAACACAGACAGAATTCACTCTATGTCCTAAATTTGAAAAAACTTTTTCGATATTAGGAAAAAAATGGAATGGGTTGATTATCGATGTATTGCTCGAAAACGGTCCGCAACGCTTTGTTGATCTCGCAGCGAAAATACCTATGGTGAGTGATCGCGTTTTAGTTGAACGATTAAAAGAGCTCGAACGAGAACGAATCGTCACAAGAAACCTTTCATGTAATGATTCTGGTCGTTCTGAATATATGCTGACTGAAAAAGGCGCAGATCTCCAAAAAGCAATGGTCCAATTGCAAGTTTGGAGTGAGAAGTGGGTCACTGAGGAAGAATGCAGTTGATTTTGTTTAGAAAATCTTGTAAACTAACGTTAGTTGAATAGATAAAGAACGATGACGAAAAAGAGTAATTTGGATAAACCTGACCAGGGAGATCTGTCATAGACTGTAAGCAGATCCTGTGTTTGAAAAATGAAGTTCACTTTCCGAGTTCGTCTGATGATCCAGACCGGCAATTGTCGTTAAAGAAAGTAAGTGTACGGTTTCGACCGTAAATTAGGATGGTAACGCGAAGACCTCGTTCCTTTACAGGAATGAGGTCTTTTTTTGTATTTGAATTTTGAAGGAGGAAACAGGCAAATGTCTTTACAAGCACAACTAGAAAGCTTGAAAGAAGCTACAATCGTTAAAATCACGACTGCACAAGATTTGAAAGAATTAAATCAAATCCGTATAGAAACTTTAGGAAAAAAAGGACCAATCACTGAAGTCTTACGTGGAATGAAAGATCTTAGTCCAGAAGAACGTCCTAAAGTAGGGAGTTTTGCAAACGAGATCCGTGACCTCTTAACAGCTGAAATCGAGCGTAAAAAACAAGAATTAGAAGAAGCTGCATTAAATGCTGCATTAGAAAAAGAAACGATCGACATTACTTTACCAGGTCGTCAGGTAAAACAAGGAACACGTCATATTTTGACACAGATCATGGAAGAAATCGAAGATATTTTTGTGGGAATGGGTTACCAAATCGTTGAAGGAAATGAAGTGGAATCAGACCATTACAATTTCGAACGGATGAATTTACCGAAAGATCATCCAGCCCGTGACATGCAAGATACTTTTTATATTTCTGAGGATATTTTGATCCGTACGCATACTTCACCTGTCCAAGCACGTACAATGGAAAAACATGATTTCTCTAAAGGTGCACTTCGAATGGTCTCTCCAGGAAAAGTTTTTCGTAGAGATACAGATGATGCGACCCACAGCCACCAGTTCCATCAAATTGAAGGACTAGTAGTTGATAAGAACGTTACGATGGGTGACTTAAAAGGAACATTAGAAGTCGTAATGAAAAAAATGTTTGGGGAAGACCGTGAAATCCGCTTACGCCCAAGCTACTTCCCATTTACGGAACCTTCTGTAGAAGTAGACGTGAGCTGTTTCAAATGTGGTGGTGCTGGCTGTAATGTCTGCAAACACACTGGCTGGATCGAAATCTTAGGTGCAGGGATGGTTCATCCGAATGTCTTGGAAATGTCAGGAATCGACCCAGAAGAATACTCTGGCTTTGCCTTTGGTCTTGGACCAGATCGAGTGGCAATGTTACGTTATGGTGTCAATGATATCCGTAATTTCTATCAAAATGACTTACGTTTCTTAAGTCAGTTCAAAGGGGAGTAAAAAAGCATGTTAGTTTCTTATAAATGGCTAAATAAATATATCGATCTATCAGCAGTTTCACCAAAAGAACTGGCTGATAAAATGTCTGTGACAGGGATCGAAGTAGAAGGAATCACTGTTCCAGAAGAAGGTTTGAAAAAAATCGTCGTTGGTGAAGTCATGGAGTGTGTGCCACATCCAGATTCTGACCATTTGTCGATCTGCCAAGTAGATATCGGTGAAGAAGAACTGTCACAAATCGTCTGTGGTGCACCAAATGTGAAAAAAGGGATCAAAGTGATCGTTGCTTTACCAAATTCACGCATTGCAGGAAATGTAAAAATCAAAAAAGGAAAAATGCGCGGACAAGTATCAAATGGAATGATCTGTGCATTACAAGAAATTGGCTACTCTGATAGCGTGGTTCCTAAAGAGTATGCGGAAGGAATCTATTATTTGCCTCAAGATGCAGTCAATGGAGAACCAGTCTTTTCTTACCTTGATATGGACGATGCGATCATTGAACTGTCGATCACACCAAACCGTGCAGATGCGTTATCTATGCGTGGGGTTGCTTATGAAGTGGGAGCGATCTATCGTCAAACACCGAAATTTGCAGATGAAAAACTAGTTGAAGTTGCGTGCAAAGCAGCGGATAAAATCGATGTAACCGTAGAGGATCAAGAATTAGTCCCTGCCTACCAGATTCGGATCATTGAAAATGTCAAGATCCAACCAAGTCCGCAATGGTTGCAAAATCTATTGATGAATGAAGGCATTCGTCCAATCAATAATGTCGTGGATGTCACAAATTATATCTTGCTCTTATTTGGACAACCGCTTCATGCATTCGATTATGATAAATTAGGTTCTCAAGAAATCGTTGTTCGCCATGCAAAAGACGCAGAAACAATGGTCACATTAGATGGAGAAACTCGTAATTTGACATCAGATAATCTAGTGATCACAAATGGAAAAGAACCAGTTGCATTAGCTGGTGTGATGGGTGGACTTGACTCTGAAATCACAGAAACAACGACAACAGTCGCACTGGAATCTGCATTGTTTGATCCAGTTTCGATCCGTCGTACAGCAAAACAATTCAATTTGCGCAGTGAATCTTCTGCACGCTTTGAAAAAGGAATCAACAAAGCAACGGTTGGTGAAGCAAGTGATGTTGCTGCTGCCATGATCCAGTCACTAGCAGGAGGAGAAGTACTAGAAGGTGCTGTCAAAGGTTCTGAATATCAAGCAAATGAAGTAGAAGTATCGATCACATTGCCGCGAATCAACCAATATCTAGGAACAGCATTAACAGTAACTGAAGTGAATGAAATTTTTGAGGCGTTAGGTTTCGGTTATCAAGTGACCGTGGAAAATTATACGGTCGTTGTTCCACCTAGACGTTGGGATATTCAAATCGAAGCTGACATCATCGAGGAAGTTGCTCGGATTTACGGCTATGATCGTTTACCTTCTACATTGCCTAGCGGAGCAACTGTCGCAGGAAGCTTGACGAGTGAACAAGCAGCCACACGTAAGATCCGTACTTTATTAGAAGGTAGTGGATTAAGTGAAGCAATCAGCTATGCATTGACAACAGAAGAAAAATCTCGCCAATTCACAACAAAGGAATCACAGATCACAAGACTGGACTGGCCAATGAGTGAAGAACGTTCTGTCTTAAGAATGAATTTGATCAGTGGGCTATTGGATAATGTCAACTACAATGTGGCAAGAAAGAATAGTGATGTAGCGTATTATGAAGTAGGTCGTGTCTTCTACCAAGAAAATGATCCGTTGACACACTTGCCACAAGAAGTGAAACATGTTGCTCTAGCCTTGACAGGGACATGGCAGGAAAAGAGCTGGCAAGAAAAACCTGAAACAGTTGATTTTTATACGATCAAAGGTGTATTGGAAAACTTGTTTGAACAACTAGCAGTGGCAGATGAAATCTCTTATCAGCCAACTACTACCATGAAAGACATGCATCCCGGAAGAACTGCGGAAATCTATCTAGGAGAAACGTATCTTGGTTTTGTCGGTCAAGTTCATCCAAACACAGCAAAAGCATATGATATTCCAGAAACATATGTAGCGGAATTCGATTTGTCTTCAGTAGTGTCAGCCGCTCAAAAAGGGATCACATTCCAAGCAGTGACGAAATTCCCAAGTGTGACACGTGACATTGCAATGTTAGTGAAAGAAACAGTGACAAATCAAGAAGTAATGACTGTCATTCGTGCAGCAGCAGGGAAATTTTTAACGAGTATCCAATTGTTCGATGTCTATCAAGGACAAAATATCGAACCAGGATATAAATCGTTGGCGTACAGTTTGACATTTACGAACCCAGAAGCCACAATGACTGATGAAGAAATCAATCAAGCGATGGCTAAAGTAGAGAAAAAACTGACCGAAACAGTCCAAGCAAATATTCGATAATAAAAAAACAATGACTAAATCAGTACGATTTAGTCAGGCTCTTTGTCAAATGATGTTGGTAA
>NZ_BCQB01000044.1 GCF_001544215.1 Enterococcus durans NBRC 100479 = LMG 10746 | reverse complement strand
AACCAACAGAGCTAGGGAAAGCCATTATTGAATATGGAAAAGTATACAAAACAAAGCACCAATTGCGCTATATTTCTGATGAGATTTATGCAAGACAGATTTTAGAACAGCTGAATAAAGGAGAAGCAAGGCATACATTATGTCGCCACATATTTTATGGGAAAAAGGGCAAACTATATCAAACCTATATTGACGGAATGGAGGAGCAATTGACTGCTCTTAGTACTGTGACAAATGCAATTATTTATTGGAATACGCTCTATTTAGAAAGAGTAATTGACCAAATGCGTGTAGAAGGATTTGATTGTTCAGAAGAGAAAATCAATAAATTATCACCACTTCTCTTTGAGCATATTAACTTTGTTGGTAAATACTCTTTTCGATATGATCTTTCCTTGAAAAATGGACATTTACGTCCTTTAAATACACAATAAAACTAAAATGTTCGTGTTTTAAATCCTACCGCTATTTTCTGCACGAATGTTCCAGAAGAATGTTTCTGAAGAGAAAAAGAGAAAAACAAGAAACGTTGATTTAACAGCATTTCTTGTTTTTTTCATGTCTCACTACCGCTGTTTTCTGTACGGATGTTCCAGTGACCCCTAATTGCTCATATAAGCTGTTTTAACTGTTTGACTAGCTAAATACTCACTTCTTGCAATCAAGCGTCTTACAGACGGTCAGGGCAACCCCTAACAACCCTTAAATGGAAAACCGATACTTTGTTTAACTTGTTTTTTTTACAACTTACAACAAGCTATTCAATTCAAAATCAATTTAAACCCACTTAAAAGCTCGTTTAAGCATTCTTAATTCTACCTTTGAACAAATAGATAGTTTCGAATTAAAGTCGCTTAAATCGAGTTTTAGAGCGTTTTAAAATAGAATGATGAAAAACTAAAAAGTTTCAAACGCTGGTCGGCTTGTTTCGTTAAAAAAGAGTGCAATGCGCACTTACACATCAAATAACTTGATGTCGTGCTAAACCCTAAAAACCTGTATAAGAAGTTGCCTTTGGCAACAACAAAAAATATAATATGGGGATTGGGGCAACGCCCCAAAAATAAAAAGAATCGTCTGAAACGAGGAACAAACTAAAATGTAAATTTTAGGTGTGAACGAGTGGAAGATGATTACTTTTTACCCTATGTGTGTACACACATAGTAAGTTCACCACAATACTTTATAACGTTTTTATTTACATGAGCAAAGCGAGTTTTTCCAACACGTTTAATCTAAAATATTGGCAATTTATACCATGATTTTCATGGTATATAAGTGCGCCCTTAGGAAAATAATTTGAATATATTTCAGATTTTCAATCTGACTGCTCCTGTCATCGAGCAGACCGATGAGGAAAACAAAAAGAGGACTAAACAAAAAAGTTTAGTCCTCTTTTTGTTTTGAATAGTTCTAGAAGGGGTCACTGGAACATCCGTACAGAAAATAGCGGTAGTGATTAGCTCTAAATCCATAAAACGCTTATTTAACGCTGATTATAGAATTTCCAAGATAGGAAAACACAAAATATTTCTGGAACATTCATGCAGAAATTAGCGGTAAGGAAAGCAGCATAGATTCTAAAAAACATTAGGTTTTGAAAATCAGTAAAATACGTTTTAAAAGCTTGATATAACAATGTTTCATAGTTTCAAAAAGTCATTATAAAAACGATTCTAAATAACTATTTCCAAAACCTACCGCTATTTTCTGTTTAGTTGTTCCAGTGACCCCATACCTAATAGATCGCCAACGCGTGCCATCACCTTATAAAACTGCTTCTCCGTTATATGTCGATCTGGATGGGACGTTGAGGGAAATAACCAATCTGAAGTGATATTCTGTTGGACTAGCCAATCATGATATTGTAGCAAGTCTTGTTGGACGGGCTTTAAATATAAGGTGTTTGCTTTGCCTGTCTTTTTATCATGAATAAAGACCGTATTTTTAACAGTTCCTTCGGGATTATAGACATCTGATTTTTTAACGTCATGACATCACTCACCCGTAGTAGAGTGGCTTTTCCAACTTGGAAGATGGTGTAGTTTCGACGACCAGCGCGAAAACTATCTAACAAGGTGTCCTGTACCATCTTTAATACGTTTGAGTCTTTAATTGGCAGTACAATCTGTTGAGACATCATATACCTCCCCGTTAATTAAATTTTGTCTATTTGATTGATATCAGACGGATCGTATGTTGTTGTACCATTTGGCTCATACTCTGTAACTAATACATCTTCTTCGTTTAATATCGTAGCGCCAATAATGTTTTATGGAGGGCACACCTGTCTCAGCGTGTCCTCCTTTGTTTTGCCACAAAATTAAAATCGGTGCTAGCTAACTCTCATAATTATGCGGCGGTCAAGTGGTCCCAATATGTCGTAATTATCGATACACCGATATTCAATGTCTTGACAATGTTGATGTGATGCGATAAATTACCCTTGTTGAGCAAATTAAAATTAAATGAGTTAAAAATGTGAACGATTTGTGTTTTTGCAAAGCTTTGTCTGGAAAGATGGCGTGCTCAACAACCAATATGAGGGGGGGTAGTCACGAATGCGTAGAAATTCGATGACCGAAATGAAGAGGCACTACAAGTTATATAAGTCGGGCTCCAAGGGGGTAGCGGCGGCAATCATTACCGTTAGTGCGGGAGCTATTGTGCTGAGTGGTTACGCCACACAATCAGTGTCGGCCGATACCACGTCGGCGGCAACGGTACAAACGCAAACCGACACGGAAACGACCGGACAGTCGTCCACCGCGGTGGACGACGCGCAAAATGTAGCGGACAACCACACGCAAAGTAGCACGGCTACGGAGGAGGGCACGACGCCAGCTACTACTACGAGTCAATCGCAGGCTGGCTCAAGTGCAGCCACTAGCGGCGCCACTGCCACCACTGCCACCAGTGGTGCGAGCGCGTCGGGTTCAAGCGCTGCAACCACGACGGCGGCAACGGTACAAACGCAAACCGACACGGAAACGACCGGACAGTCGTCCACCGCGGTGGACGACGCGCAAAATGTAGCGGACAACCACACGCAAAGTAGCACGGCTACGGAGGAGGGCACGACGCCAGCTACTACTACGAGTCAATCGCAGGCTGGCTCAAGTGCAGCCACTAGCGGCGCCACTGCCACCACTGCCACCAGTGGTGCGAGCGCGTCGAGTTCAAGCGCTGCAACCACGACGACACCTGCCGCTACCACCACCGCGCAGGCTACAGCCGACGCAACCGCCGATCCCGGTCCCGCAAACCAGGATACGTTGACCAAGGGGAACGTTGAGGGCTTGTGGAATGAGGGTTATCAGGGTCAGGGCATGGTTGTGGCCGTGATCGATTCTGGGGTCCAACCACACGCAGACTTGCGGTTGACTGATGATAGTACGGCGGCGATTAGCAAAGACGCCGCGGAGGCCGCTATTGCTAAGCTAGGGCACGGCACGTACGTCAACAGCAAGATTCCCTTTGCCTACGATTACGTGAACAACGATAGTGTCAACACGGGGACTACGGTGTCCGGGTCTACGCACGGTGAACACGTCGCTGGTATTATTGCCGCCAACGGGACGGTTGCCGATGGCGCTACCGGTACGTCTAAAGCGTCAGTCTACGTCAAAGGGGTCGCCCCGGAAGCCCAGATTTTGGCGATGCAGGTCATTGATGAGTTCCCGGACGAAAATGCTAACGATATTTCCCGGGCAATAAGGGACGCCGTTTCGATGGGAGCCAATGCCATCCAAATGTCACTGGGAGTTGGTGTGGCCGAACAAGATCTGACCGACGAGGAGCAAGCCGCCGTGCAGTACGCTACCGACCACGGAGTCTTTGTTTCCATCTCGGCCAGCAACAACGGCAACGCGGCCAGCATTGTGGGCTCTGATAAAAAGAATGATATTTCCACGGCGTACGTGCCGAAGAACGATTCAACCATTGCTGATCCCGGTGCCGCAGCGTCCGCGATGACCGTCGCCGCCGAGAAGAGTGCGACTGGTGCTGATTCTGAAATGGATGGATTCTCCTCGTGGGGACCGATGGCGGACTATACGCTTAAGCCGGACATCGCGGCGCCCGGTGATAGTGTGACCTCCACGGCCATTGACCCGACAACCAATACCCAAACATACGCGGTTGAGTCCGGTACTTCCATGGCTGGCCCGTACGATGCCGGTGCGGCCCTACTAGTCATGCAGAAACTCAAGGCAACCCGTCCAGAATTGCAGGGCGCGGACCTGGTTAAGGCCGTTAAGCTAGCGTTAATGAACGCGGCAGACCCAATGATTGACTTAAACTACCCGGACACCTACGTCTCCCCGCGGCGCCAGGGTGCTGGACAAATTGATGTGACCAAGGCGGGGAACTTGGACGTCGCTGCCGAGGGTACAAATAACGCTGGCTCGGTATCGCTGGGTAAAATCGGGCAGACGACCAGCTTCAACGTGACTTTAACCAATTACGGACAGACGACCCAAAGCTACACGGTCGACTACGACGGTGGGCCCCTCACGCAGGTGCGGGACACCAGTAAGGGTAATATCGTGCACGACCAGAAATTGGCAGGAGCGGCGGTTAACAGTGCTACGCCAACGTTTACGCTCGCTCCCGGTGCCAGCAAAGTGGTGACCTTCACGCTCACGTTGGATGATGCGGTTGCCGCTAACCAAATTGTCGAGGGCTACTTGACATTTAAAGCGGGAGACGACACCCAGACCATCAGTGTGCCGTACCTCGGCTACTTTGGTGACCTCACCACCGAGCAGATTATTGATGATCCGGCGAACAAGCAGGATTCAATCTTTAAGGGTGGGTACCTCGTTGATAACAACAATAACCCGCTGGGGGTCACCGACGCTGCCTCACTGAGCAACCTCGTGAATAGCGACGTAACAGGCAAGTACACGTGGGGACAGGTGCCCGTGTACATTGAGAACGGCAAGGTCTCGTTCTCGCCTAACGGAGACGGTGCTAGTGATACCGTGTACCCATACGTCTTTGCCAAGCAGAACCTCAAGGCGGTCACCATTCAGATACTGGACGCTAATGGTAACTTGGTTCGCGTGCTCGACAAGGAGAACAACACGACCAAGTCATACCTGCAAAATGGCTTCAGTCACAACTCTGACTTAGGGTTGAGCACCGACATGCGTCTGGATGCTGACGCGTTTACCTGGGATGGTCGGATTTACGACCAACAGACGGGCAAGTACATCACGGCGCCGGATGGTAGGTACACTTACCGGATTGTGACTGAGCAGTACAACGACGGGGCGGAGCAGGAACAAAACTTTGATTTACCTGTAGCCGTGGATACCGTCGCACCGACTCTGACCGGTCTGACTTACGCCGAAGGTCAGTTGACGGCCAGCTACAACGACCAGGGTGCGGGGTTCAGCCAGTTTAGTGACGCGGTGCTCAAGATTGGCGCCCAGGAGTATGGGGTGAGTCTCGATAACAACGGGCAAAGTAACGCTGGGACAATCAGCTTCAAACTGACGGCAGCGCAAATGGCCGCCCTAGCAACGAGCGATGGGCAGCTGACCTTGACGGTGACGGACGTTGCTGGCAACCACACCAGCGCGAGTGTACAGGCGTTTGCGGGTACTACTTCAGCCTCAGCAACCGATACTACCGCCAACGTCGCACCGCAGTTTAGTTGGCAAGTCGGTGACGGTAGTAATAACTATTGGCGTACGAAGGGTTTCGTGCAGGCCGTGTCCGACCAGACGAGTTTCACCGCGTACGCCCAGGTGCCGGCGGGTGTCGATTGGATTGTTTACGCAACCGACGCTAGGGCGGGCAAAGTGTTCCCAGGCAAAGTCGATACGGCTACTGGTATCGTGACGTTTAACCTGACCGAAGGGGCTCCCTACGGCGACTTTGTGGGCACCGTACTGTACCCGACCGCTAACTTTGGCGAATACAAGCGGGCTGGACGTGCTGACGGGGACGAAATGATTGTCTTCCTTGACGCTGACGGCACTGCCGGATACGGTCACTTCAGCACAACGAATCCACACACGGTGATTGCCCTGCGCGATAACGCAGACGCGGCTGCGGACGCTACGGTCACGACCGGGGCGCCAGTGCTTAGTGGGCGCGCCTTTGCGGACATTACGACGCACGCACAGCCAACTGCTGGGCTTTCCTTTGATAAGTTTAACGACAACACGTTTACGTTGGTGGGTGCTGATCAGGTGGCGGACGTTTACGACCCGCAGACTGGTGAACTGACGATTACGGGTAAGGTGGCTGATCCTGCCGGGAAGGACATGACGGTGACTGATGCTACCGAGCCGACCAAGGCGGTTGCGATTAACGCGGACGGGACGTTCAGCTTCACGGTACCATTCAAAGCCGCTGAGCAGCAGTCAGTTGGTTACCGTCTGACGACGACTACGACCAACGATGACGGTACGACGGCAAGTAGCACGGCTTACGGCGCGCTCCAGATCTACCTGGACACCGTCTTCCCAACTTTGTCCATGCCGCAAGCCGACACGTTGACGGTTGATGCGGATGGTAACTACGATATCACAACGTCAGACCCGACCTTTACCGTCACGGGCACCGTAAACGATAACGTGAATGGCTACCGACTGTACACGAACGGCGATAACGTTGTGCACCAGAAGAACATGGCTGGGTTTAACAACCACGTGGATGCGGATGCGGCCAGCTCAAACCCTTATGGGGCGGCTGACTTTAGCCAGACGTACAACCTGTTGGAGGGCGATAACTACTTCACCGTGACTGCCGTGGATATGGTGGGTAACACCATCACGAAGGTTTTCCACGTCGTACGGGTGGACGCAACTAGCGTGACACCAAAATCGCAGGGCAGTAAGGGTACCGCCATCACTAGCCCCGTGGTTGATGGTGGGCAGCGCGGGCAGGCGCAGGGCGCTCCAGACGTGCACCCTGCTGCACCTGGTTACAAGAATGATGGTCAGGGTGGCGTACAGCTAGTACCTGCCGCCATCACCAGCCCCGTGGTTGATGGTGGGCAGCGTGGGCAGGCGCAGGGCGCTCCAGACGTGCACCCTGCTGCACCTGGTTACAAGAATGATGGTCAGGGTGGCGTACAGCTAGTACCTGCCGCCAGCCAGGCAGGTCGTCCGCAGAGTGGTGCTGAGCAAGGTCAAAGCCCAGCAACTACGACTGCAGCGGCACTGCCGGCGACGGGGGAAACACACAGCCCGTTGGCCGCAATCGGTCTAGCTATCCTCAGCGTGCTGGGACTGGCTGGACTTGCATCCCGGAAGCGGCGTGTATAGTTTATATGTAGACGATAGCGGCAACATCGGGGGGGTGAAGAGGATGCAACCAGTGACCATTACTAATTTAGACCGGGTGTTGACCGCGTTGGTGCAGGCGCGCCAGCGGGGAGAACTCTCTCCTGACCAGGTGGTGCTGGATGTACGCCCGCACGAGCCCGGATCGGCGCACGTTTTCACGGTACGGGACGACGCTGGCAGGCAGCACGTACTCGTTGAACTCCGGTTTGATGAGCCCTTACCCGATAACTACGCCAGTGAAATACGCCGCCGCGGCTACCACCTCGAATTGGTGGATGGGCGGTAATCATAAAGAACTTGAAGTCGGTACACGGCGCATTGATTGCGAAGTGTGCCGGCTTTTTGCGTTTGTCTCGGCAATTGTTGGCTCTTCATCAAGTAGAGTTGATAGATCTTTTGTGAAGCATTTAGGCCTTAATTGGTCTAGGTGCTTTTATTATGCTGCTGCCTTGCTGCTCTTAGCTCTGAACCAAACCCGTTCCAGGAATATACGATTGATGAAATTGTTCCAATTCGTATAGCCGTACGCAGTGTTCTTAATCTTCTTGATGATGCCGTTAATACCCTCAAGGAAGCCATTTGAGTACTCATAGCGTAATGCATTGATGACTTGTCTCTTGTACTTCTTTAACGTTTTGATAGACTGATCCATTCGGTTTCCTAATGATCGATAGCTCTCTAGTGCGGCTGCGAGTGCTGACGCATCACGCTTTCTAACCGCTCCTATAATCTCTTGGTAGACTTCATATGCTGCCCGGAACTCCGGGCTCAGGTCTAAGCTCTTGGCGACCAGATTTACAGTTGTTTCGTAATAGCCGACGCTGGTGTGATACGTGGGTTTTATTGCTTCAAGTTCGTTGAAGTCCTTAAGAAAGATTTTCCACTCGCGTTTCATGAATCGGTATTCCTTGCTACGCTTAGATAGACCCTTCATTACTTGGATACGGACCATGTTGAGGGCGGTCGACACCATCTGGACGATATGGAACCGATCCACAACTATCTTGGCGTTTGGAAACAAACGTGGAACTAGGTTGATATATCCGGCGTTCAGGTCTAACGACACTCTGTCTGCACTTGCTGGCGGACACTGAGTGGAAAGCCTTCAAAGTACTTCGTTATTGCGTATGCCGTCCGGCTCGGTAGAATTGCGCCAATCTGGTGTCGATCGCCATCACCCCAGATGAAGCTCATTTTGTTGGTAGCTTTGAACTCATCAAAAGCCAGATGCTTCGGGAGCCATAGCTTTTGATGGTAGTTATGCTTCGCCGCTTCTTCATCAATAATCCGCTGGACGGTCTTATCAGCCACGTGGAAGCGTCGCGCAATGTCGGTTAATGGACAGTTGCTGAAGGCTTCAAATAGCACCATCTGGCGGGGGGCTGATGGTGCTACGCGCTCGGACGTAATCAGTCTCACTCTGAAAGACCGACCGGCACAACTCACAACGAAATCGCTGACGGCTAAGCTTTATATAGGTGGGACGGTAGCTGTAACTGGGCATAAGTACGCAGGTACGTTCAAACCCATAACGAACTAGTTTGCTGGCAAAGCCACAGGCAGGGCAATGCTCTGGTTGGAGTTTAAGTTCGGCATAGAAGACAAGGGCTTTAGCGCCCCGAATTTCTTCAATGACAGCGTCTTGCGTAAAGATAATGTTAGGGTCCTTGATTTCTAGAACCATTCGGATAGACTTACTTGTAAGGGACATTACACAAACTCCTATTCTCTATTCTTTGGTCGGGACAGTGAACGAGCAGAAAGTGTAATGTCCTTTTTGCGCGTTCAAATATAGAAATGGTATAGAAAAAGGAGCTGGTAGGCAAGCTGCCTATCAACTCCAAATATCGTAGCGCCTAATATTTTGATATCTTGTTGCGTATAGTTGACGGATTTACCCAACTCATCTTTCAGTTTGTTAGCCATTAGTTTTAATGTCAGATAGTTCATGCTTCCTGATAAAACTCCCCCTACGACTGGAATAACTTTGGATACTCCCTTAGCAAAAGTTGCTTTCGTTAATTTTGTTCCAAAGATAGCCAGTACCTTTTTCAATATTGTAAAGTAAAGATGCTTAGTTAACGTTTTATTAGGTAGCTGTTTTAGTGCTTGTAAGGCTAATTTATTAGATAAAATACGAATAGTTGATCCAGCGGAACTCACACCAAACATGATACCTAAGTAAAGAATTAGCGTGTTTTTTGCATCTTCCGTTAATTCGTCTTGGTTAGCCCAAATATTCTGATAGCCATATACGTATGATATTTCTTGAGCTAGTTTTAAAGAGTATCCGTAAAACTGAGCCATATCAGCAGGAATGGTTGCTGCAATAGCTACGCCACCTGGTAACCCACTTGCAAATGATATTGATGAGGATTTCAATACATTTGAATTGATAACGTTACTAGCAATACGATCAAGTTCTTCTTTTGAAAAAAAAAGCCTAAGGACCTTCCTTGAATAACTTTGGCATATCATCTATTTTGTTACTAAATGTTTTAGTTAAAAATCAGAGCGATCTACTTTGATAAAAGGTAATTTCAAAGATTCGTTGATTACATTTAATGCTACGCTTTCCTTATTTATTGCCATTTTTTTATACCTAATCTCTTATAGTTTTTATGGGTTATTATACCATATAAAATTAAAAACAGCCCCTTATATCTAACCAGTAGATATAAGGGGCTGTTTTAATAGGTTTTGTTAGGGGCGATAGTGTAATTATAGACCCTGTTTAGATGTGTGAAGATAATTTATCCATCATCTTTATTGACTTCTGAGCACTCACTTCTTTCAACTGCCTTTGTAATCACAAATCTTAATTTGGTTAAATATATTGATTTATTGTGTGTCTGATTACGACTAATTATTTTTTGACTGATAACTATCACTAACAGAATTGCAAAAATTGAAGCCATAAAGTAAAAATCACTTTTAACTGTTCCGCCAAATAGATTACCTCCAGTGGTTAATGCTATCGGTGCAACAAAAGATCCCGCATTGCAACCAATTAATATCATTGTATTTATTGCGTTCTCTTTCCCACTCGGAGCAGTTTCAGAAATTGTCTTAAATGCATATGTACCAATAAGTGGCGAACCTATTCCTGAAATTACACTCCCAAGGCATACTAGCCATAAATGACTCTGTGGGATAGTTAAACTTCCAATTAAGAAAGCCACTATGCCACTTGGGACGACCCACCAATGAAGCAAATTATAAATTTTGCCAAAGAAAATACCGACTATCATCGCCATAGTTGTTTTCATTGCTATGATAATACCTGATAATGTTCCAGTTCCTATTTTTTGCTCCACTAATAGTTTTGGTAATTCCACATTAGTACCAGTATCACATAAAGTTACCAACATGAGAAATACAAAGCCTATCTGTTTTTTACCATGACTTTCATTACTACTATTATTTTTTTTAAGATTATTTTTATCGGTTTTTGATTGCACTTCAGGTACATACTTCCAAAAAATAAATGATATTGGAATTGCCCAAACATAAATTAAGAAGCCAAAACGCCATCCAAGTAACAGCAAAGCTCCCATCATAAGACTAGCCAATGAATATCCTAATTGTTCCATGGAAGTTCGAATACCCAACAATTTAGTTTTTGCGCTACCACTATAAAGTAAATCAATAACAGTAATTGCCAAAGAATTAAAAAAACCCACTCCTACACCAAAGACAATCCTAGAAATTAATATTACATAGTAATTATCAATAAAGAAAGGTACCACACCTGTAAAACCGGCCAATAAAAGCCCTAATATTACAGTTTTTTTGATACCTATTTTTTTAGAAATAAAATTTGCAATTATTAAGGAAATGACAACTGAAAATTGTTATACAGTACTTAAACTTTCAATAGCAGCCTCTGAAATATTATTATAATGGTTACTAATATCTGGCAACAGCGGAGAAATTGCCGGTCCTGTTGTGATAATAAGGGAAACGCTTAAAACCGATATTTTTGTTAATAAGTTTAATTTATTTTGTTTATTCATTCATATCAACCTTTCATTTACAAGAATAAAAGCAACGTTTAATATTTTTTAATGTTCTAAAAATATTAATTCAATGTCTCTAATTTGCTTTGCCGTTCTCTCCTTTAATAAAATAACTGCTTAGCTTTTTTCACTAAGGAATTTTCTAACTTTCACTATCTTTAACATCTCATTTGCAAACATCTGGTAATTGAACTTTCAGATCATCAATAATTTCTTTTAGCAATCCATTTCTATATAAGTTTTTTTGATGTTATTAGTTTAGAACCACCATATATTAATAATTCAGATCATACTGTTCATTCGGAAAGTTCAACTGATAATAGTCAAAATAAGTCTCTATGTTCTCCCAAATAGTATAATTTAAATTTTTCCTAAATACTATTTATTTTTGTTACAAAACTCGGTTTATTGCTTCCATATTATTGTCTAATACGAAAAATTTTTTAACAGTTATTATAACGATGACCAGCCCGAAAACTATCTAGTAAGGTATCTTGAACCATCTTAAAACATTTGAGTCTTTGATCGGGAGTACGATTTGTTGAACCATAAAACATGTATGCCTTTCTGACAATAAATAACCATTATTTTGTCGGCGTCCGATTTCGTGATGTCCGCTTGTAGCAAGGGGTTCAGCCGTATTTATAAATCAAATGGCTAAAGTTACTTTGTCATTTTTTAGATTAACCAGTCAATCGAAAAGAAGAGAAGAAAAATTATCGGGATAGGCAAAAGTCTGGCAACCCAAATATTGATATTAGGATCTTGAGATAGTACATGGTATAGCCATTCGGCAATTAAAAAGGGCACCTATTCCGCTTATAATGGCTTTGATGTTTTTAAACATGATATTCCTTCAATTATTGATGTTAATATAGAATCTATTATATCATATGATTTGTCAAATTAAGCTAGAATAAAATGCTTCTTGTACATAGCTCAAAAATATTTCGATTGGTGTTCTGTAATTCAATGATTTTCTTGGAATATGATTACGTTGATTGCTGACACTGGAAATAAATGTCTGATTCACTTCTCTAAAATCCATTGATTTCGGCAGTCCATTACGACGCAGAATCCCGTTAGAATTCTCGGGTTCTGTTGCAAAGTTTTCCAAAAAATCTATTTTAGTGTAAAAATTGAGAAAAAAGACAGAGAGGACAGAGTAATGAATCATTTTAAAGGCAAACAATTCAAAAAAGACGTCATTATTGTCGCTGTTGGTTACTACCTGCGTTACAATCTAAGCTATCGTGAAGTTCAGGAATTGTTATATGATCGTGGAATAAATGTTTGTCATACTACGATTTATCGTTGGGTACAAGAGTACAGCAAAGTCCTCTATTATCTTTGGAAGAAGAAAAATAGACAATCCTTCTATTCATGGAAAATGGACGAAACCTATATCAAAATTAAGGGACGTGGGCATTATCTTTATCGTGCAATTGATGCGGACGGCTTAACCTTAGATATCTGGTTACGAAAGAAACGGGATACGCAAGCAGCCTATGCTTTCTTAAAACGACTCCATAAACAGTTTGGTGAGCCGAAAGCAATTGTGACCGATAAAGCACCTTCTCTTGGCTCCGCCTTTAGAAAGTTACAGAGTGTGGGTTTATATACTAAGACAGAGCACCGAACTGTGAAGTATCTTAACAATTTAATAGAACAAGACCATCGACCTATTAAACGACGAAATAAATTTTATCAAAGTCTCCGTACAGCCTCTTCCACGATTAAGGGCATGGAGACCATTCGAGGAATATATAAAAAGAACCGAAGAAATGGAACGCTCTTCGGCTTTTCGGTGTCTACTGAAATCAAGGTATTAATGGGAATAACAGCCTAAGATATTTGGAGTTCAGAGAGGACGCGTTTGATTTTCAAACTTCGCAACAGAACCATTTTAGGAATTTGAGTAGTGTCATTTGATAAAAATTTCTCAAGCAGCATTCTTAAATGGATTAGTGTCAAATTATTGTTTTCGTTTCTAAAACATCCTTGTATAGCAAGATAGCTTGTTGAACATCATGATGTTCAACAAGGTTGTAACGTTTTTTTGAGTGTTGTTGTCTTCGGATATCGAATTCAAACAATCACTACTTATCACTAACAAGTCAATTATCAGATTGAACAGAAAAGTGGATTGACAGCTGAAGCAGTTGCAGAGCTCAAAGATTACTCAAATAAACAATTTCAAGGCTAGTATATGATACAAAATTCATCATTAGGGTAAAAAGAAGTGTTTGGAGATACGGTACCTTATACGATAAAAGCGACCTATCCATTTTTATTTCTGCTAGACAATATCTCTGTGAAAATCGGAATTGAAGGGTAAGTGCCTTCTCAAGTGAGTTGAAGATATTGGAAAAGATTTTTCCTTAGTGTTACGGCTCGTTTTCAGTTTAGTCGTGGGTGCGCTTCTTCTTAGAGTAGTCATTTATTATCAAGACATCATAAAAGTTGCATGGAAACAGTGGCGGATACAGCAAAGCATAGGAATGTGAAAGAAATAATAATAGTATTATCGCTATAAATTGTTTATAATTTAGATGGCAGTATCAAATCTTAGGTAGTGCTATTTAAATTTTGTTTAAGAATAGATATCATGTTTTTTAGAGGAGGGAAGAAATGAAGAAGAAGAAATCGGTCTGGTTTATGATGGTTGCTATTTTGATGGGCTTTATCCCGCAAATCTTGACTGCTTATTCGAGTATCGCACAGGCTATAGAAACTCAGCCGGATAAAATCGTAGATCAATCAGGTTTAAAAGTTAGTTCCTCTGTTTCATCAGATGGAAATTCTTTAAATTGGAAATTACAGTATGAAAAAGATGTCGCAAGTGATGGCAATGATCAAGCACTGAAATTCAAAGTGACGGCTGATGGAGAAGCAATAGCTTTTAATGAAGATGCCAGTTTTGCTACTAATGATGACCAATGGTTTGCGGAAAAAGATTTTTCGAAACAATCGCAGGGTTCTCTTTCATTTACAACGGTGCTAAATGTCTCCAAGGTAGCTCTTGAAATTCAAGCCGATGCAACAAAAACGGATGAAACACAAGCTGTCACTATTAACAAGAATATTTTGACTAGTGCGGTAGAAGGTCCGCATGCGTTGAAATTACCAGCAGTGGCTACACAAAAAACGACAGAAGTAAGTGCTACTTCTCAGACAACGGCTGAAGAAACCACTAGTAGCCAAGCGACCGAAACGACGACACAAACGGAAGAAGCCAGTGAAGCAACTGAAGGAACAATACAAACTTCTGATGATTCGACTATGGTAGGGCCTCAACAAAACTATTATCGTTCTTCAGCAGCTTCTACTTATGATGTGAGTGCTTATAATGATCCTTTTAAGTATACACCTGATGGAGGACAATACCCGTCTCATGACACGAATCAGTATACGAAATCAGATTCAAGTGACATGATTAAAAACTATAATTATGGTTCTGCAGGAGATTCAGATAGTAATGTAGAAATTCAAAATATCCTCGAAGGTAATCTTAATTTTGATAATGGCTATCATGCTTACGATGTAGGGAATAACCAAAATATTAATTTGAAGAAAATCGTTATTCCTACTGATAATCCCACTCAATTTCAAATTCAACTAGATATCATTGGGGGGGCTTTGAAGGCACGTAAAAATGTCGACGTTGCTTTTGTCGTTGATAAGTCAGGGAGTATGGCTACTAATAATAGATGGAATAATTTAAAGTCGGCCTTAAATACATTTGCTCATGGTCTATTAGATGATAATCCAGGTGGAAGTGTCCAACTTGGAATAGCAGGCTTTAGTTCAGTTCAAGAAAGAAGAACCCATGTTCCTTATGGAAAAGTAGGAAATTTTGGTGGCACTCAAGGAAACTACACTGGATTTACTACAAGCGCCGATGCCTTTTTGAATCATGCGTTATTAAATGAAAGCCCAAGTGGGGGAACACCAACTTTCTTAGGATTAGATGCTGGCTTAGAACTTTTAACTAATAGCCAATATAACGGAAGAAAAGACGCCCAAAAAGTATTGATTATTTTAACAGATGGATTACCAACTTGGGGACCAACTACTACTTATACTAGTAGCAGTAGTGGAATTCGTCAGAGTGGGATGACACGTTCTTCTGACAATAATGGTAGAGTAGAGACTTTTAAAGCAACTAATACTACTCTTTATATTGGAAATGGATCAGAGACTGGACCAGATATTAGTACAGTCCGAAGTAATACCATTTCTCACGGAAAAAAAAGAACCGAACAAAATCCTGAAATTGATCGCTATGCCATTGGCTTTGGAGTAACAGATGTTAATGATATCTTAGATGCTTTAGGACCTCAAGGAAAATATTCAGCAACAAGTCACACTGACTTAAATTATGTATTGAATCAAATCAAGAAAAAAATTCAAGATGTGAATGCTCTGATTCGTAATGCTAATGTTTTTGATCCGATGAGCAAGTATGTAGCGTTAGATACTAGTTCAGTTAAAACGCAAGCTTTAACATTAAAAACAAGCTCACCTAAGTCGTTGAATGTAACGACAGGGACTCAACCAGATTATGTAAATGGTGTTACCGTGGATACACGCAACAATTCGGTAAATTTATCCAATCTTACTTTATCTGGAAATGATACACAGCGAGATGGCTTGCGTGTGACTTATACTGTTTCTCTCAGAGAAGAGTATCAAGATGACAAGTTCTATCCGGCAAATGGACCGACTTATTTAGCGGACAACCAATATAAAGATCAATTTGGCTTTGCGGTTCCATCAGTTAAAGTGCCACCACAAAAATTTGACATTGAAGCAGAAAAAATCTGGGACGATGAGGATAATCAGTGGGGAACGCGTAAAGAAGTGACCCTACAACTACAACAAAAGAGTGGCAATGAAAATTGGGCCAATGTTTCTGGGAAAACAATAACTATTAAAGCAAATGCAACCGGAGATAGCCTGAAAGGGAAGTTTTCTGATGTACCCGCTTATGACAGCTCTAAAAATGTGCTTGAGTATCGAGTAGTCGAAGAACGAGTTAATGGGTATGAAGAAGCTAGCTATTCTCCAACATCTATCAATGTAAATTCGGATAAGAAACTTTTACAAGTCACCAATAAGTTGCTAAAAACTTCTGTTACATTTACGAAAGTAGGGAATGATGGTAAAACGCCGTTAGCAGGTGCTGGCTTTACTTTGTACAAAGCAGACGGAACAACGGCTATCGGTAAAGAAGTGACATCGGATGACAATGGTCAAGTTACTTTTGACATAGAGTTACCGATTGGTAAATATGTTATCAAAGAAACCACGACACCCTTGGGTTATGAGACACAAGATCCGATTGAAATTATGATTGCTGATGCAGATGGTAAATTAACTGTTTCTGGTATCAAAGATAATCAAGTAGTCAATCTTTTGAAAGACTTTGAATTAATCGTGACTAAGAAAGACAACCTCGGGAAAGATTTGAAAGGTGCCAAGTTTAAATTAGTAGGTAAAGATTACTCTAAGGAACTCGATTCTGATACGAATGTCTTTAAATTTACTGGCTTAAAACCCGGTGAATATGAACTGATTGAAACAGTCACACCGGATGGCTATGTTGGATTGAAAGATTCAATTAAGATCGTCATTGATCAAGACGGCAAAGTCACCATTGATGGGAAAGAACAAAAAGATGTTATTACCACTGATGGCAATGTGATTAAATATAATGTTGCTAACCAACAAAAAGGACTTTTGCCATCTACTGGTGGACAAGGCATTCGACATTTAATGGAATTTGCACTACTAGTGATTGGTTTATCGGCTCTTGTCGGTGGCATTTATGTCTACCGTAATCGAAAGGAGTTGAACTAAGATGAAGAATAAATCATTGTTCATCAAAATCACCTTACTTCTTTCAACTTTGCTGGTAGGGATCTTTACGGGGCAACAAGCCTTTGCGGATGACGGGACGATCGATATTGTGATCCACAAACAATTGTGGGACCAAGCACCTGATGCAGCTATTCAAAATACGGGAGCGGCCGATCAAGATATCAAAGATCCAATCGAAGGGGTCGGCTTTACGATTTATGACATTACAGAGGATTATTATAAATTGGTCAAAGGCTCTGACGAAACAACAACTATTCAAATGATTCAAGAAAATGTTGCTGATTATCAAAAAATTATCAGAGAACAAGGCCTGACTGATGAAAAAGGCACAATCAAATTTACCCAACTACCTAAAAGCAGTGGCGGTAAAAATGCGGTTTACCTGATTGTTGAAACGGCATTGCCTGATCCTGAAAAGGTAAAAGTCGAAAAAGCGGCCGAACCCTTAGTAGTGGCTTTACCAGTATATGAAATGAGCACAGACGGTAAAACCTATACGGACAAAGAATTAGCTACCGTTCACCTTTATCCTAAAAATGTGGGAACAATCGTTGAAAAGCCAGTGACACCAACTAAACCTAAAAAACCAAGTAAACCGAAGAAACGCTTGCCACAAACAGGTGAAGCAAAATCCTTCCTAGGTATATTGGGGATTCTTTTGATCGGTACGGCGATCATTTTATGGCGGAAATACTCTGTACGAAACAATTAATCAAAGGTACAAAAGACTAAGGTCTATTGGAATATTGTACAAAAAATCAAGGAGGGATTAGGAAATGAAGAAATTATGGAAAACACTTTTTGCAGCACTACTTGTAGTACCTTTATTCACCGGCGTGTTTGGTGCGAAAACAGTAAGTGCTGCTGAAGCAACAACGACAAATGTAACGATCAATAAACGAATCTGGAAAGATGGCGAAGCTCCAGCACAAGGTTCCATGCAAAATACTGGGGAAGAAATGGACTTTGGTGGAGCTCCACTTAAAGGAGCCGGCTTTACAGCCTATGATGTAACAGATGCTTATCTTGCTCTGATTGCAGATGGTAAGTCACAAGCAGAAGCAACAAAAGAAATTGCTGATAATGCGTCAGATTACACAACTGTAGCAAAAGCAGAACAAAAAACGGATGCCAATGGTCAAACAACTTTTGAAGGACTTGCTTTAAAAGACGACGACAAAGATAAAGTCTATATGTTTGTTGAAACAAGCACGCCAGGCAATGTTTCCGTAACGACAAAGGCCGCTCCAATCGTTTTAGCAATGCCAATCTATACGTTTAAAGATGGCAAATATTCAGATACAATCAATACCAACGTTCAAGTCTATCCAAAGAACGAAACCAAGACTGATAAAAAAGAAGTTGCCAATTTAGATAAGTTCACTGAAGTTAAGGGTGCTGATGGAAATGTTTTATATCATAACCTTACAACTGGCGATGAAATCGAATATAAATTAACTTTAAATATTCCTGCGGACATTCTGGAAGATGGCGTCACTTACTCTGTAACTGATACGCCAACTGCTGGACTTGCTTATGTAAAAGATTCTTTTGCAGCAACTGGTTTAGTAGCTAGAACTGACTATGAATTAGCTGAAGATTCTGCAACTGGCGGATTTACTGTTACTTTGAAACAAAGTGAAAATGTAGGAAAATTAGCTGGTAGTCAATTGATTGCTACTTACAAAATGAAATTAACTGCTGAAGTAAATCCTGACGATTTAGTAAACAATAGTGCCCAAGTAACAATTGGTAACAACCCTCAAGATAAAATTACACCACCAACGAAATTTGGTACAGGTGGTTATAAATTCGTCAAAAAAGATTCGCAATCTGGTGCAACCTTATCCGGTGCGGAATTTGTCGTAAAACAAGGCTCTAACTTTGCAATATTTGAAGATGCTAAAAACACTAAAGGTGAATATATCTTTAAAGAATGGACGACTGGTGAAGCAAAAGCAACGAAAATCGTTTCTGACGACAAAGGTGAGTTGAAAGTAATTGGTTTGAAAAATGGTGACTATCAATTAGAAGAAAAAGCGACTTCAAGTGATAAATATGTGTTACTTGATGAAGATGTCGATTTCACTGTTGAACACGGTCAATATGGCAGTCAAAAATTAAAGTCTGTTCTTAACACGCCTAAAGGTCTGCTTCCATCAACAGGTGGTAACGGGATCTATGCCTTCTTACTTATCGGTGCTGCTCTTATGATCGGTGCTTACGCTTGGTTCAAGAAATCTAAAACACAAGCTGAAGTCTAAGATATAGTTTTAAAATAGGGAGAAGGCAGCTTCATTTCTTGAAGTTGCCTTTTCTTTCTTTTAAATAGGGAGAAGGAGGTGCAAGCATGGATCAGCGCCAAAAAAACGAACGGATCAATTTGATTTTAAAACTGCTAATGGCGATTTTATTTACGACCGGTGCCATTATTTTCAGTTATCCCTTTTTGGCCAATGCGGTGAATTCCTACTATGACCAAAAGATGATGGAAAAAAATTTGGCTGAGATGGCCGCAACAAATACCAAAGAACAAGCAAAGAGGCACCAAGAAATGGCCGAAAAAAATAAAGAGCTAGCTGAAAGTAAGAACATGACCAATATTCCTGGCATGGGACTGGTAGAAGACCCGTTTGAAAATGCGGTCGATGATGCCAAAGATCCGGGTAAAGCCTATTATGAAGAGCATACCGTGGGTGCTATCTATATTCCAAAAATTTCGGTCAGCTTACCTTTATTTGATGAAACCAATGCTGCTCTTTTAGAAAAAGGCGCGACGATTTTACAAGGAACGTCTTATCCGATCGGTGGCAATAGTACCCATTCGGTGATCTCAGGCCACAGTGGCTTGACGGAACGTAAACTTTTTACAGATTTAGAAAAGTTGGTGATTGGCGATGATTTTTATTTGACCATTGCTGGGGAAAAATTGGCTTATGCGGTCGATGACATCCAGATCGTTTTACCGTCGGATATCGACAAAGTGGTCATCCAACCGGGGCGGGACTTGGTGACCTTATTGACTTGTACACCTTATGGCATCAATACCCATCGTTTATTAGTCACTGGACACCGTGTACCTTATGTGGAGGAAATGGCGGAGGAAGTGACCAGTACCAAAAAAGCGGTCGAACGGCGTTTTCGCTTGTATTTACTACTGATCCCGCTTTTCTTTGCCATGATTTTCTATTGGATGTATCGCAAGTTCGTCTATTATCAAAGTGGCAAACACAGTTATGACTTTTGTTTTTACTTATTGGAAAATGGTCAACCCAAAGCAGGCGTGACTTTTACCTTAGTCCGTAAAAAACGCTGGGCAACAGATGTCACTAGCCAACCAGTTGCTGTAAGCCAGGTGGATGGATGGGTGTCTTTCCCTGAGATCAGAGGGGGTCGTTATTATGCCAAGGCGATCGATGGGTCGACAAAACCAGTTAAGGGCAAGGTCCGCCGTTTAAAAGATCGGCAGTTTGTTTTAAGCCACGTCACGAAGAAAAAGCACGGTAAGAAAGTTACTTATTATCTGGAGAATGGAGCGAAAAAATGAAAAAAAATCGGCAAGTGATCTCGCAAATTGCGATCATCCTCATTTTTATGGTCGGCATCTTGACCATGCTCTATCCTTTTTATGTCGATGCGTTGAATAATGTGATCGATCAAGTGCGCGTCGATCGCTATTTGAAGGAAAGCCAGAAAGAATTTGAAGCCGAACGCAAGCGACTGGCGGAAGAAAATAATAAATTGAGCGACAGCGGGTTAGCTCCGGGTGCCGATCCGTTTGCGAATCCGAATGGTGGTACGGTTTCATCTGCTTATTACAAAAAGCATTTGATTGGGACCATCAATCTTCCTGATTTGGCCATTGAGTTACCGCTATTTGATACGACCAATGATGATTTATTGGAACAAGGTGCGACGGTCCTAGATGGCACGTCCTTTCCTGTTGGTGGCGCAAGTACCCATGCGGTGATCTCGGCTCATCGTGGCTTGCCAGAACGGGAACTCTTCACCAATCTGCCGGAGCTTAAAAACGGTGATATTTTTCTGCTAAATGTCTTAGGGGAAACCTTGGCTTATGAAGTGTTTGACAGCCAAGTCGTGACACCAGATCAGACTTCGGTTTTAAAGATCGAACCAGGCCAAGACTTGGTGACGCTCATGACCTGTACCCCTTATATGATCAATAGTCACCGTTTGTTAGTCACAGGAAAACGCGTGCCATATACACCGGCTGCCGAGAAAAAACAAGTCAAAGGCGATCGTTTTCGTAAGTTGAAACAAATCGCTATCTTGGGGGGGACGGCCCTGTTGATCTTAGCCGCTATTTATCAATTGTATCATGTGATCGCCCGTTACCGATTGCGGAAAGTGCGTTTTGATTTCACTGTTTGCTTAGAAGGCGTGGCAGAACATACGCCAATCGCACTCTATGATAAAAAAGGGAAAAAAGCCCTGCGGCGTAATGGAAAAGCCTATCAAGAACTAACAGATCAAACCGGACAAGTCACTTTTACCGATCTACCAGGGGATTGCTATCGTTTGAAATTGGGCAAGAGTTGGTTGGTGCAGTTTGGTTTGAAGAAAAAAAAGAGGCCATCCAAGATTTGGAAGATAAATAAGAAAAAAGTTATGTTAAAAGAAGAAAGAATACTAGAAGTCAAATAAAAAATGCTCATGTTATCAAATGATTTAAATCCATAAGATACACGTTTCATTGTTTAATATGGGTATTCTTAGCTTCTTGGTGTTAGTATCAAATCTTAGACAGCTTTTCGTAGAGACAAGAATAAATTAAACTTATCTACGAGAGGATGAATTTTTATGACCCGATATGAAGAAAATTTTAAACAAATGATCGTTGAACTGAATCAAACTGGACGTTCTGTTCGAGGGTTAGCGAAAGAATATGGCTTATCTGAAGT
>NZ_BCQB01000043.1 GCF_001544215.1 Enterococcus durans NBRC 100479 = LMG 10746 | reverse complement strand
ATAAATCACTGACAAATAAAAGTAGACAAAAAAATGATAGAGGAATTGTTGCTTTGTCTATCGAAGAACAGCGATTTATAAGGTCTAAGGTAGACAAACAAACAGACAAAGAGACTAAATGAGATATTCACAACTATTTAATTAGTGAACTTGATGAAGTTAAGAAAAATAGAGATAAACAATTGGCAGTTAAGGGTAAGCAGTTAGAAAATAAAGATTCACAAATAGCTCAAATGCAATACTTACTAGACCAGCAACAGCGATTAGCCTTGCAAGACAAAAAGCTGCTGGAGGAGTACAAAGCAGAAATTAAAGATTTGAAAGCCTTAGCGATGCCGAGTCGTGAGGTAGAAGAAGATGTGGCGTCACCAAGTGAATCGGAACCAGAAACTCAACCAGCAGAAGCGAAAACCAAACCAAAAAAGTGGTGGCGGTTTGGGAAGTCGTAACAACTAAAAAATATAAGAAGAATAGTTAGATGACGGAAGATAAATTTGGCCAAGAAAAAATAGGCTCATTCTTCAAACAGTTAGACGCCACTATCGCTCTTCATCAACGTAAGTTAGATTTACTGGTTCTGTTGCAAAGTTTTAAATAAAGAATAAAATCCCTTACGGTATCTATGATTTAAGCTGGGATTCCCAATAATACCTTGATTTCAGTACAGACCGAAAACCCGAAGAGAGTGCCTTCTTTTCGGGTTTTCTTATATAATCCTCGAATGGCTTCCATGCCTTTAATCGTGGTAGAGGCAGTGCGTAAACTTCGATAGAATTTATTGCGTCTCTTTACTGGACGATGGTCTTGTTCAATCAAATTATTCAGGTATTTAATGGTACGATGTTCTGTCCCTTGATAAAAGCCGTATTCTTTTAGTTTCTTAAAGGCACTTGTAATAGAGGGGGCTTTATCTGTGACTACAACCTTCGGTTCATCAAACTGCTTCACTAACCGCTTAAGAAAAGCATAGGCTGCTTGTGTGTCCCGTTTTTTACGTAACCAAATATCCAAGGTTAAACCATCTGCATCGATGGCTCGATACAAATAATGCCATTTTCCTTTAATTTTGATGTACGTTTCATCCATTTTCCATGAATAAAAGGGTTTTTTATTTTTCTTTTTCCAAATTTGATAGAGTAGTTTGCCATATTCTTGCACCCAACGATAAATCGTCGTATGAGAAACGTTAATGCCACGATCATATAAGATTTCTTGAACTTCACGATAGCTAAGGTTATAACGAAGATAGTAGCCCACGGCTACAATAATCACATCCTGCTGAAATTGCTTTCCTTTAAAATGATTCATCGTCATTCCTCCTGCTATCTTTTTCTATTATTCTACCTTATTTGATAGTAGATTTAAAACATTGCAACAGAACCAAATTACCTTATCAAAAATTTACTGGACGTTCTTTAATCAGTAGTTTAAAAGAAACTCCTGAATTACTTGATGTGTTTCTAAAACCTAAATTTGATCAGCTACATTATCAATCAAGAAAACGATATACTAATCAATTAGTCGAAGCTTTAAATACGATTCGTGAAGAAAAAATAGTTTCAGCTTCACAATTAGAACAGAGATTGAATGAAATAGTTGAGCAAAAAAACCAAGCAAAAGAGAAAATAGCTGAGATTGATGGAAAAATAAAAAATTATAATAATGTCGCAAAACTTTTAGTAACTTACGAAAAATATTTACCGATCATGAATGAAATTGAGCGTGCTACGATGCTTCAAAAAATTAAATTAGAACAAAAGTACAAAGAAGAAGTACGCCAATTTAAGTTTGCTGAAAAGAAATT
This sequence comes from Enterococcus durans NBRC 100479 = LMG 10746, assembly GCF_001544215.1. Classification (GTDB taxonomy): domain Bacteria; phylum Bacillota; class Bacilli; order Lactobacillales; family Enterococcaceae; genus Enterococcus_B; species Enterococcus_B durans. The sequence continues at coordinate 20,433 of NZ_BCQB01000043.1, read as the reverse complement.
ACTAGCTTCAGATAATCTACGTCCTGATTTAACGAAAGAAAAGATAATATCTGTGGCGAAAAATCAAGAGAAACAGAGGAAACGACTTATAGAGGGCTATAAGCATTATGAAAATAAATTAAATAGATTGATCGATGTTCAAGAAATATTGCAAGAACTAGATAGAAATGGATTATTTGATCTTAGTGGTTATCGTTTGATTAATAGAGAAGAAAAGCTAACGGACAAGATCGAGAAGTATGAAAAAGAAGTAGAAGAAACTCAACAAAAAAATGCAAAAGAGAAGAGGAAGGAACATGAAATATAAATAACTAAAAACACTATCTATTCCGAAAAGTGAAAATATTTCTTCATAAAATAATCAACATATTTAAAAAATTTAATCAGCCTTTTTGTCGAGATAAAGTCCTTCATTCTATGATATGATGGTACTGTAGTAAGTTTATGACGGTGGCTACTCAGGGGGTGATGCCTATGTGCATTTTCCTACTTCGTAGAAGGGAGTAGCATTTTTTGTCTGTTGCTGAAGCAATTGGTTTAATGATTCAATTTGGATCATTCGTCCTTGCTTTAGTCGGCATTATGCTGACAATTAGCAAAAACAACAAAAAATAAACCCGTCATAATCTTTGGCTAGAGATGACGAGTTTATAAAACTTATATAAAATCCAAGCTACCGTCTTAAACGGGCTACGGATAAGGAGTTATGTTAGAGCATAGCTCCTTATTTATATACATTATAACTTAGATGAAGAAAAAAGTGAAGAAATAGAGGTTAGTCTTTGAACTTTATTTTTATTATATATAGGTTTCTGTGGTAGATTTAATTTAAATAATATAAAATAAATTAAAAGGGGGGAATAATTGATGAAACAATCTAAGATATTTAGAAAAATAGACAATGGAATATATTATTTTAAGATTGTTGAATATAGCCCAAATCAAGTTTATTCTGAATTAGTTCTTCAAGAAAAGCAAAAAGGATTTCGTCAAGTAATTATTAACTCTGAAATAATGATAAAAATATTATCTAAAGTTTTAACAAAAGAAGATTTCGTTGTAAGGGAAATCAAATTTAATAGTACTGTAGATAAAGATTATCAAGAAGAAATTAATGAGATATGTAAATCTATTACCAGTGATAGATCAGAATTAGGTAATTTAATTGCTAAATTAGCATGGGCTTCAGAAAGAAACTCTATTGATGTTGAAATGATTGATATGGCATATAAAAGTTCTGATAATTTCTATTCTATTAAAGTTATTTGTAATGGAGTTTTATCAGGCAGTGATCCTGCAAATTTTTTTGATGATCATCTCTTAAAAATACTTGAGGAAAATTTTTAATGACTTTCAAAACTAAAATTATAAATAATATAAAATCTCCGTTAGTTGTCATCATAAGTGCTATATTCGCTACTTTTATTTTTTCATTCGGTAAATTATTTCTTAATGATAATAGTTATCATCAGGTTATTTGGGTGATTGACACGTCTATATATTCATATTTATTTGGATTAATCTTTGATTTTATTGCAGAGTATATTAATAAATTCAGAACTATTGTAGAATTTTCGTTTTATAACGCAAAACAAGAAAGCAATACTTTAATCTTGAAAAATGATCAAGAGTATAAAACTGTTAGTCTACAAATAAATATTAGAGGGTGCGGATATAATTTAAAGAACGATTTCAGAATATATGAGCCTAATGGCATGACTTTACAGATCGCTAACAGTCCTAATTTTATAAGTACTTCTAACGGATCTTATTATGAATTAGATTTATTGAAATTAATCGGATTAGGTACTGAAAAAAAAGTAAAACCTGATTTAAATATTGAACGTTCAGTAGAATTTCAAGTTACTTTAGATAGTTATGATAGTAGTTACAAAGATAATTTAAAAATAGATATAAAAAGGAAAAATTTCTTTCGATCTATATTATTACTTTCTGTTAAACAAAAAAAAATGACTATAAAGTGTTAAGGAGAGAAAATTTTTTGACTTATTCAATATGGACAGATACTACCAATAAAAGTTTGGATGAAATCATTAATAATGCAATAAATTATAACGAATGGCATACTGTTGAAAAAGACGGTTTTGATAATTCAGATTTAAATTTTTTAATTAGAAAAAGATTTAATGAAAATTATAATATTGAGGATACTAATATTACATTTAATGTTCTTGATTATGAAATGGAAAAAATTAGACCTAGAGAAGCTCGAAATCCTATACGAACAACACGAGTTCAATCTATCACAGGATTTATTATAGTATTTACTGACGGAAATATAACTAAATATATAATAAATAAATCTTATTCTGATAATACTAAAACCATTTTAAGAAAAATAAATAATTACGAGAAGCAACTTGAAATTATTGAAAATAGAATTAACATTGATTCCGATTTGTTTTTTTGGGTAGTTAATAAAGTTATTGATTTTCCAGGGATACAAATTGGTGAAGCACAAAATATGATGCTTGAACTTGTAACAGGTTTTAAAGGTGAAACTGATGATAAATTAGCTGAAATATCAGGGTCTGGAGACAGAGTTCTAAATTTACTAAGTACTTTGACGTTTTTATTAGAAAATGAAAGGCTTTCTCGAATTGAACTATTGTTACAACATTCAAATCAAACTTACGGATTAAAACTTGGAATTAATAGTTATATTGATATAATTGAAGAATGTTATATGGGAGACGACATGTTACTTCCAGAAGATATAAAATTACCACTAATAGTATTAAAAGTTTTTCTAACAGTTATTCCCGATTTACTAAATATATATGATCAAGATATTAATGAACATAGTTGGAATAACGATAAAAAAAGAGAGTTTCTAAATTCTATTGGAGAAATAATTCAGGTAAGGATTAAACAAAAACTAGGTATATCTGAAGATGTTTCTAATGGTTCCTAAGAGTATACTCTAATGGTACAAATCCATATTTGCTTAAAGCGTTGATTTTTCAGCGTTTTTTCTTTATTGCAAAGTGTACCCTAAGACCTGTATACTAATAGTAAATAGATTGGATAGGAATGATGGCAAATGTATTTAGCTTATTTAAGAGTTTCTTCCGACGATCAAAGTTTAGCTCGGCAACATAAGCTAATTGAAAACTGGACAGTCAAAAATAATATTGCTGAAGACGATTTAAAAATTTTCGAGGAAAAAGTCTCTGGAAAAAATATTGAAAACAGACCAGAGCTGCAAGAGCTTATTTCTTTCATACGTGAACGAGATACGATTATTATTCCTAGTCTTGATCGATTAGCAAGAAATAGTAAAGATACAAAAGACTTACTTCAATTGTTTCGTAGTAAAGGTGCTTCTATTGAAATATTAGACCTACCGTCGTTTAATGGGGTAACTGACCCTGCATTAAGAGACTTGCTAACAAATTTAGTCATAGAAGTGTTTAGCTATGTTGCTGAAAACGAACGGAAAAAAATCAAAGAGCGTCAAAAACAAGGCATTGAAATTGCAAAGAAAAATGGTCGTTATACTGGTAAAAAGATTCAATACCATGCCAATGCAACAGGAAAAAACAAATTGATTTACGATGAAATTGTTGATGGTCTGAAGAAAAAAGAAACTATTTCTAAAATAGCAAAGAACGCAGGAGTTACAAGAAAAACCGTTTATCGAGTAAAAAGAGATTTAGGAATGTAATATGTTCCAGTTAGAAAGAAGCGTAAATAATGCAAGAAATAGAAATCGGTAAAATTTATTATTGTGAAGTTCCTAGTTTGGAAGGTTCTTTTGAAGTTCAAGTTTTACAAATGCTAAAAGACAACTGTGTTTTAGTGAGAGTCGTACGTTGTACATTAATGCAAAGTAAATATTTAAAGAAAAACAAATATCGTTTTATTGTCAATATCAAGTCCCTAAAAGGACGATCGTTACACTTTTAATAAAGAGATGGAGGACTAAATAAAAATGAAGAATAAACTGACAGTATTAATTTGTGCAACCATTTTGTCAACGTGGGCAGTCCCTACACAAAATGCTTTTGCAGAAGAAACAGGAAATGATAGCTAGCATGACGGATGTTGATAGAAGACAGCAAGAGATTGATGACATGTATGATTATAAAGTACCTGCATTAAATAAAATTAGAGAAGACAAATTGGAAATGTGTTTTAGAAAGTTGTTTCCCGATGTTAAGTTTGATATGGAACACTTAGAAAAGATTTTGTTTACAGTAAACGAACCATCCATGCATTCAGATTTTGAATACGGACAAGCCATAGTTGACTTGAAGGAAAAGGCTTATATAAAAAATTATAAAGATTGAAAGATTTTTAAATGATAGGGATCAAACTGGAGTAGGTATATCCGTCAGATTTTTCCTTTTCAGTTCTCCTCATTATAATCTTCTAATTCGTCTGTAAAGTAGAGACGAATTAGAAGATTATATAAAGGGTCATCGTTCTTCGGATGTTTTGAGTCAGCCAAGTAGGATAAGGGTGCATAGAAAAGCAAATTTCGCTTTTAACGCACCCTAATTCATTAGGCTTCCCCAAAACATATACGAATCACTTGATAGCTTTGCTACTTACGCCACTTGACATTAATCGATGCGAAGATTCTCTCTGTGGTGACCAAAAAGGTCAAAAAATAATAGAGAGGTTGATCTAGATGAAAACCATTTTAGAGATTGTACGCATTGAACAAGTAATTCGAGAGGCAGAAGAAGGAGTAAATTACATTATTCGCAGTCCAGAAGATGGAGCAAAAATAACGTCTCGCTTTATTGGTCGTGATGATCGATAAGTGTTTTTTGTTATGTGTTTAAATACGAGAAATAATGTTGTTGCAGTTCACCGTTGTCATGTTGGTTCTTTGAATGCCTCACTAGTACATCCACGCGAGGTGTTTAAATCAGCAATCCTCAATAACGCAGCAAGTGTCATTGTAGCGCATCAGCATCCAAGTGATGATATAACACCATCGAAGGAAGATATTAACGTTACAAAGAGATTAGTCGAAGCCGGAAAGTTACTAGGCATCGAAGTACTTGATCATTTAGTAGTAAACAGTGATAACGGTTTTACTAGCCTGAAAGAAAGAGGTTATATTTAAAAGGGAGAACAATTCCCTTTTTTTTCTTCAAGAATTATTCCGTAGAATTTCTTCAAACGAATTTAGTAAAGTATTTTATGATAGAATAGAACTAGATAAAAATGGTATAGATACACTATAAGATACAAGAATTTATCTCCTACTCTAAAAAAATAAAATTAAAAAACGTCTCATATTAAATATAAAAAACGAAAGAAGTGACAAAGAAAGGAGGGTACTATGTTTGAATGAGGAAATTATTAAATCTAAGCTTCGTGTTCAAAAACATGGAGAAGTATTTACCCCTAAAAGAATAGTAAAAAAAATGCTAAATATACCCGAGATAAAAGAGGCTTGTGAAAATTTAACAGCAACGTTTTTAGAACCGGCTGCTGGAGAAGGCGCTTTTTTAGTAGTAATACTCGAGAGAAAGTTAAACATGGTATCTAAAAAATACAATAACGATTTAATTCAATATGAAAATTATTCTTTGCTCGCCCTGACAACACTATACGGAATTGAATTATTGGAAGATAATGCCCAAATATGTGTGATGAACATGTTTCAACAATACTATGATAACTACAAAGAACAAGTTGAACATCATAATGGAGAATTAAAGAAAAAAGTATTAGATAGTGCAAAGAAAATTATTTCATTAAATATTGTTAATGGTAATTTTTTAACGAGAAAGTCGAGAGATGGAGATCCTTTAGTATTCAGCGAATGGCAACCTGTTAACATGAGGAAAACATCGAAAAATATTAAAATACAAAGAACAGAGTATACATTGGATGAAGTATATGGAAGTGTAAAAAAAGAAAATGGTCGAGCAATTAATAATTTAATACAGGAGCCAGTACAACTAGATTTGTTTGATTTTTGGGAAGATGAAATTGAAAACATACATGAAGTGCAAAAAGAAATGCGATATATACCTGTCAAAATAATCGATGTTTATAAAGAGGAGATGGAGGAAGCAGATGGATAAGACAGTAATTAAGCCTTTTGAAGAAATTAAATATAAAGTGTATGGTTATACCTTACCCGAAGTCCCAAATCATAATGGTTATGTGAAAATTGGTGATACGACACGTGAAGTTGTAACGAGAATTTTTGAACAAGTAGGCACAGCTGGATTAAACCCTAAAATATTATTTGAGAAAGTAGCTCGAAAATCTGATGGAGAATGGTTTCGTGATAAGGATTTACATCGGTTTCTTATTTTAAACGGAATAGAGAAAAAGGATTTTAATAGTCGTGCTGATGAGTGGTTCTATTTTAATGGAACGCTGGAAAAGGCTGAAGAGTTAACGAATAAATTTATTAACCGTGATTATGATGAAATACAAATTGACGACAAACGTTCGGATTATGTATTAAGAAATGAACAACAACAAGCAGTTGAAAAAACTTATGAGTATTATCAAAGTAATCAGGAGCCAAAAGAGTTTCTATGGAATGCTAAGCCGCGTTTTGGGAAAACGTTAACAACTTATGATTTTATAAGAAATTTAAATGCAAGAAATGTTTTAATTGTAACCAATAGACCGGCAATCGCGAATTCATGGTTCGATGATTTTAACAAATTCATAGCTTGGCAAGAGCCACAAATGAAGTTCGTATCGGAAACAGATGCACTAAATGGAAAAGCGATGACTAGAGATCAGTATCTTGAATTTATTGATACAACTTCTCATGCTAATCCCACGCAAATTGCCTTTATTTCATTGCAGGACCTAAAGGGTGCTGAATTTGCAGGGGGTATGTATAAGAAACTAGAATGGGTAGCTGGACTAAACTGGGACTTGCTCGTAATTGATGAAGCTCATGAAGGAATCGATACTAGAAAAACTGATATAGCATTTAGCCAATTAAAAAGAGACTTTACCCTGCATTTATCAGGCACTCCGTTTAAAGCCTTAGCTAAAGGTGATTTTTCTGAAGAACAAATATTTAATTGGTCGTATGTAGATGAACAAGAAGCTAAAGAAAACTGGGATCCAACAATTGGTAGCAATCCTTACGAAAGTTTACCTACTTTAAATTTATTCACGTATCAAATGAGTAAAATGATAGAAGATGAAGTATCGGCAGGATTAACAATAGAGGAAGAAAAAAACGTTGATTATGCATTTGATTTAAATGAATTTTTTAGAGTGAAAGAAAATGGACGATTTGAGTATGAAGAAAGTGTTGTTCGCTTTTTAGACAATCTATCTTCAGGGAAGTTTCCATTTTCTGAAAATCAATATCGTAATGAACTAAATCATACATTTTGGCTTCTACCACGTGTGAATGCGGCAAAAGCACTTGAAAAATTATTAAACTCTCATCCAACATTCAAAGATTATAAAGTAGTACTTGCAGCAGGAGATGGTGTTAGTTTACATGATGGCGTAGAAGCAGAAGCGCTTGATTTGAAAGAAAATACAAAAAGCTTTGATAAAGTTAGAAATGCAATTGAGCAAAATGATAAGACAATAACACTTTCTGTGGGTCAACTGACGACTGGTGTGACGATTCCAGAATGGACAGCTGTATTAATGTTAAATAATATTGAGTCTCCTAGTTTATATTTTCAGGCTGCATTTAGGTCACAAAACCCTTATGAATATGAGGAAGATGGTAAACTTTTTAGAAAAGAAAATGCGTATATCTTTGACTTTTCACCAGATCGAACATTAAGACTTTATGATGAATTTGCTAACAACTTGTCTAGTGGTAGTTCTAAAACAAGCGAGGAAAGAAAGCGCAAAATAAAGAAGTTATTAAATTTCTTTCCAGTAATTGCTGAAGACGAAGAAGGTACAATGCACGAAATAGATGCATCTGAAGTATTAACGATACCTACACGAATTACTTCACGAGAAGTTGTTAAAAGAGGCTTTATGAGTAACTTACTATTTGCTAATATATCGGGTATCTTTTCAGGAGATTCACCATTTAAAGAGATTTTAGATAAAATACCACCTGAGAAAAATAAAAGATTAGAGAAACCGAGAGAAATACCTGTCACAAATCCACATTTAAATGACGATGGAGAAGTAGAAATACCAAAAGAAGTAGTGATAGGCAAATCGAAGGAACTATTTGGTGAAAAAATATATACAACAATTGAGGTCGTTGATGATGTTGTATCTTCATTAGAAGAAGCTGAAGAAAAGCAGAAAGAATCTATTAAAAGATTAGCTAAAAATATAACAGAGTCATTTTCAGAAGGCTTTACTAGGCTGAAAGATTCTTTTAATTTAAACAAAGGACAAACTGATAAATTAAAAGATTCAGTAAATAATTCCATCGAAGATATTATCAATGAAAAGAGTTTAACTTTAAGTAATCAAGTAAAAGAATTAGAAAAAGAATATGAAAGCAAAATACAAGAAGTAGAAACAATAAAAGATGAGAGTATATTAAAAGCAGCAACTCACCACTATGAAAAACAGAAACAAAAAATTGAGGAGTCTTTTACAGAAGAAATTAACAAAGAAGTTGAAAAAACGATCAATACTGTTGTGGAAGAACAAATAGAAAAAGTGGAAGAAAAGAAAAAGAAGACAACAGAAGATGATGTTCGAGATCATTTACGAGGATTTGCCCGTACAATTCCTGCATTCTTAATGGCATACGGAGTTGAAGATACAAGATTAGAAAATTTTGAGGTTAATATTGATGAAGCCACATTCGAAGATTTGACGAGTATTACAATAGAGGAATTCAAGAGGCTCCGTGATGGATTTGAGTATCCAGATAATAATGGGGAAACTAAAGTTATCCCAGGATTATTCAATGAAGTTGTATTTAATGCTAGTATCCAGGAATTTTTGGAGACAAAAAACCGTTTGGCAAATTATTTTGATGATAGCTTGCAAGAGGACATTTTTGATTATATCCCACCACAGAAAACAAATCAGATATTTACACCAAGACGTGTTGTAAAATCGATGGTAGATTCCTTAGAAAAAAGAATTCCAGGAATTTTTTCGGATAAAACAAGGAAATTTGCAGACTTATATGTTAAAAGCGGTATGTACATTACAGAAATAGTCAAGAGATTAAATCATGGATTAAAAGATCAGATTCCAAATCAACAGGAACGTATTAAATGGATTCTTGAAAATCAAGTTTATGCATGTGCTCCAAGTAATATTATTTATAATATTGCCAAGAACTACATATTGGGAGAAATGGAGCATGTTTCTAATACAAATATTATTGAACTTGATACACTGGCTTTGGCAAAGGAAGCAAAGTTATCAGAATGTATTTATAAGGAATTCGGAGATGTTAAGATGAAATTTGATGTAATTATAGGAAATCCTCCATATCAAGAAGAAAATACTGAAAGGAATAGAGATGACGCTATCTATCACTTATTCTTAGATGAGGCGTACAAGATCGCAGAGAAGGTTGTTATGATTACGCCAGCAAGATTTTTATTTAATGTTGGATCGACTCCAAAAATTTGGAATGAAAAAATGCTAAATGATAAACACTTATCTGTTGAAATGTATGAACGGAAAAGTGAAAAAATCTTTCCTAATACATCGATTATTGGTGGAATCGCAGTCACTTATCGTGATGCCTCAAAAATCCTAGGACCTATTGGAACTTTTACACCGTATCAAGAATTAAATTCAATATTGAGTAAAGTAAAAGAAATTAACCAAGAAAGTAACTTTAGTTCACTGATGTTCGTACAAAATAAATTTAATTTAGATAAGCTATATCGTGATTTTCCAGATTTTGAAACACGTCTTGGAGGAAATGGACGTGAACGCCGTTTAACATCTTCAATATTTAATGTATTACCTGAAATTTTTTCAGATAAAAAAACAGAAGAACATAATCTGGCAATTTACGGTAGAGAAAATAATAAGCGAACATATAAATATGTCTCTAAAGAATATATTGAGGAACATCCAAATATGTATAAATGGAAGGTTTTTGTTCCAGCAGCAAATGGTGCTTCGGGTACAATAGGAGATAGTCCAGCAAGAATTATTAGTTTCCCGGTCTTAGGTGAACCTAATTCTGGTCATACCCAAACCTTTATAAGTTTAGGAGCTTTTGATACGAAGTTTGAAGGTGAAGCGTTGTTAAAATACATCAAGTCAAAATTCGCCCGTGCGATGCTAGGTGTATTAAAAGTAACGCAAAATAATAAGACTCAAGAAACATGGTCAAAAGTGCCTGTATTAGATTTCACAAAAGATTCTGATATCGATTGGGAGAAACCCTTGCCTGAAATTGATCAGAGTATATATAAAAAATTTAGTTTGAATCAAAATGAGATTGATTTTATAGAAAACCATATAACGTACCTTGATGAAGAAAGTTTAAATAATTTATAAGTCAAGATAGACACTTGTGATTAAAAAAGTAATTGTATTCAACTGGCATCTATTTTTGGTTCAAATTGGTTCAAGTAATATCAATATCAATCTATTTCCATACATTTTTATCTATATAACATTTCCCAAAACGTTGATATAAATGGATTAGGATGTATTCAACACACGTCGTATTTTTATATTTGCTATAGCTGTTGCTATAATTGTTAATTTGCTATAGCTGTTGCTATAATTGTTAATATGCTAAGCGGGGGGAAATTATACAAATCTCGTTTATTTTTAGTGTTAGTCTTAGTTGTCTTAGACATAATAGAGTCTTAAAAAAAATAAATGGACTATAGATTAAAAGGCTAGATACGATTCAAGAAAAAATGTGGTAATTAATTCGCCTTGTATGCTTTAAGACCATTTGTTAATATTAAGGAACGGAACTCTCAAAAAATTCCGTACTCTAATTTGCAGGCTCTCACTCTTTAGAGTGAGAGTTTTTATTAGATTTTCAAATTATTTAATAAAGTGACACAATGAGTTAATCATACAAATCAAAAGAAGAAGCAGGGTAAGAGTTTACCTACGCTTCTTTTTTTGTGTGTTTAGCTATTTCTTCTTTACAATATCGAACATACGTTTGTATAATGTGGAAAGAAGGGGTGTTATTCATGCTTGATTATTCGAAAGAACCAGTAAATGATTATTTTCTAATCGACATGAAGTCTTTTTATGCGAGTGTCGAATGTATAGAAAGAAATTTAGATCCATTAACAACAGAACTTGTTGTTATGAGTCGAGCTGACAATACTGGTTCAGGATTGATATTAGCTTCTTCTCCTGAAGCAAAAAAGCGGTATGGTATTACAAATGTGAGTAGACAACGTGATTTACCACAACCATTTCCTAAAACACTACATGTTGTTCCACCACGTATGAAACTATATATCAAGCGAAATATGCAGGTAAATAATATTTTCAGAAGATATGTGGCTGATGAAGATCTACTGATTTACTCGATCGATGAATCAATCTTAAAAGTGACCCGATCACTGAATCTTTTTACGACTGAAGGAACACGAAGCCAACGTAGAAAGAAGTTAGCTCAAATGATCCAAGAACGTATTAAAGAAGATCTAGGATTGATTGCTGCAGTAGGTATCGGAGATAATCCCTTGTTAGCCAAACTTGCCTTAGACAACGAAGCGAAGCACAATGAAGGATTTATTGCCGAATGGACGTATCAAAATGTTCCTGATAAAGTATGGAATATTCCTGAAATGACGGATTTTTGGGGTATTGGCTCTCGAATGAAGAAAAGACTCAATCAGATGGGGATTATGAGCATTAGAGATCTTGCTAACTGGAATCCTTATACGATTAAGAATAGACTAGGTGTGATTGGCTTACAGCTGTACTTCCATGCTAATGGGATCGATCGAACAGATATAGCAATCCCACCAGAACCGACAAAAGAAAAGTCCTATGGTAATTCACAAGTGTTGCCACGTGATTATACTAGAAGAAATGAAATCGAGCTGGTTGTAAAAGAAATGGCGGAACAAGTAGCCATTCGTATCAGACAGCATAATTGTAAAACAGGATGTGTCCATTTAAACATTGGTACATCGATCTTAGAAACGAGACCAGGGTTCTCACACCAGATGAAAATCCCTATCACAGACAATACAAAGGAATTGCAGAATTATTGTCTTTTCTTGTTTGATAAGTATTATGAAGGACAAGAAGTCCGCCACGTCGGAATCACTTACAGCAAGCTATTTTATACTGATTCGCTTCAGCTGGATTTATTTAGTGATCCACAAAAGCAAATTGACGAAGAAAATTTAGATAAAATTATTGACAAGATTCGGCAAAAATATGGTTTTACGTCGATTGTACATGCTTCTTCAATGTTAGAAGGCGCTAGAAGCATTACTAGAAGCACACTTGTTGGTGGTCATGCGGGCGGAAATGGGGGAATTAAAAATGATTGATTACAATGATCGTGGTCGTTTAAAGTGGGCAGGGTTTTATTTATCTGATCATACTGAAGAGATCGATGCGGACAATGAGCAACGTACCAATCATAATTTGGCAAAAGAACAAATGACGACTGAAGATATTGTGAAAGTATTGAACGCTGCAGTCATAAAAAATAGATCAGTATGTATCCAAAAAGAAGAACGAAACGCTGAAGGATACTATCCATACGATATTGTTGGAAAGATCTTAGGTAGTGATGAGCTGGGAATCTACGTTGGAAAAGACAAAATTCACTACGACGAAATACGGCACATTGAATTTTACCAGGATAATAAGTGGAGTCGACTAGAATGAACATTATCCAGCAATATGAGCTAAAGTATATAACATGTATAGTTATATACAAATATTTAGCTTCGGTTAGTATAAACTTAATAAGTGACTTTTTGAGCCAAAAGTAAGGAATTACAAAAAGAGAAAGAAGAGAAGGAAGAATGAAAAAGGTATTATTTGCGGTTAGTTTAGTTGTTAATATAGCACTAGCAGGAGGATTATTTTATACCATTACAGAAATGAATAAGCTTGATGACCAACGGGAAAGCTTAGCAATCAGTAACGAACAATACAAAAGGAAGCTAGATGAAGCTAGCAGCACCAACGTGGACACTCAAGAAGCCGTAGAATCCTCTACAATTGTTTATAGCAATGAATCCAGTGAAACCCTAACAAATTCGGAAAGAAGCACAGCTACAGCTACAGAAACTGTTTCTCAAAAAGCTACTATAACAATAGGAAGTAAAGTATTCACGTTTATAGTAAATGGCTTGACAATAGAACACGATTCTAGCAGAACAGGAAAAATGACCGAGCTTTCTCATGAGTTTCCAGTGATTGTTACTACTCCTAGTGCTACCCTTAACGGTATATTGGTGCAAGACAATAATGATAATAATTGCTATATAATGGTAGACGGTCAAACTCTATACAGAGGAACATACCAATAAATTTTGAGCCTTAATATGACTGATATTTATAAAAAATTCCTGATATTAGAACAAGAATACGCTGTCTTCAAATGTATAATATTACAATAGCACGATATAGCAATATTGTTATATCGTGTTTCATAATAATTAAGAGCTTTAAAATTAGTATTTATTAGATACTTAAAAGCTATTTTAGTATTGATAAATTGTTACCAGCAACAAAAAAGAAGTTACTTAGTGCTAACTTTTGAGCAACTGCTAGAGGAGGTAGGATATGGCTAATTATCCTGTAATTTTTATTGTATTTTCTAGAAATGTAATTATTCTCTTAAACATTCCAGCATATCCAAGTGTATAGAAAATTTACGTTTTCTGTATAGTTGGATTTGAATTATAGCTATTTGTAATTTACTTCAATTATTTCGCTATAGCAGCTAATAACACTATAAAGACACATACAGCAACTCCTTAAATGGGTTTCGTATGTGTCTTTATAGTGTTGATCACTTCATATTTTAGTTGGTCAAAATCCTTATCATATGTAGCAATATATACCACTAAATTTACAGCATCTTTTTGATCAATAGCTAAAAGCTGTCCATTGATTTTCAAAAAGACAAAAGTAGCTAAGAAAGCAGTACGTTTATTTGCATTATGAAAAGGATGTTTCTTTATCAATTGTATAAGTAGGATAGCTGCTTTTTCATAAATCGAAGGATAAACCTCTTCACCAAAAGCTGAGGCTCGAAGTTGTCCTACACACATTTCTAAAGCATTCGCGTCCTTTACACCAATGGGTTCATTAGGAGAGTATTTTTTTATTTGGATCACATTCATTTTTATAACATCTTTGGCTTCTAGGTAATGAACACTCATTTATCGACAAGCTCTCTAAAAGTAGTATCATATTCAGTTAATGCTTGAGATATTGCTACATCGATCTCATCAGATAAGGTTTGTTTTTTTGTAATTGCTGCTCGAAGTTTTTCTTCATCTAAAAAAACCGTATCTCCAGGATTTAACCCATTTTCTTTAAGAAACTCCTTTGAAATAGTTAATACTACTGAATTCCCTACTTCTCTGAATTTTCTTTCTTTGATTGCCATAGTCTTCTCCCCTTTTTTGTTTGTATATACAGTATATACGCTTATTGATTTTAAATCAATCGTAGTCCCTCTCATGTCTAACTCTATAGAAAGATTGTTCTTTCTATATAATTTAGACAATTTAAAAAATTAAGATTGCCTCCTTCTGTTTCCTTTCCTATTCATGTATACCATTTAATTTAAATTATTAAATCTATACCTATTTATCTGCTTTTTTGAAATAAATTAATAAATTTCAGAGTATACCAATTGACAAAACACTCTATAATTGGTATAGTCCAATTATAGAGATACTCCTCTCCCCTACTTATCGAAAGGATGAATAACATGAAAAATACAGAAATATATCAAAAAATAGATACAATCATACTTCATATGCCCGATTATATAAAAGATTTTGTTCAAGATCGTGAGGATAAAGATCAATCACCTCGAACTACTTTAGAATATCTAAAAAATTATAAGCTCTTTTATGAATGGCTTCTGAGTGAGTCTATCGTTCCTGATACTTCAATCACCTCGATAAGACAGTTAACTGCCTATGATCTAAACTTGTACAAATCTCATTTGAAACGTCGCACAAAGGAAAATGTAAAAAAAGAGACAACAAAAACTAAGCTCAAAGATAATAATAACTTAGGTCTATCTACTTCTACTATCAATAGAAATATCACAGCATTAAAGGTTCTATTTAAATATCTTTCGAAAAGTTCCAATAATCCTTTAGGAAAACCATACTTAGAAAATAATCCTATGGATCAAGTAGCAACTATCACAGATAAAACTACGTTAGCTGCCCGTGCAAACGCAATCGAGAAAAAATTATTTCTAGACGAAGATACACAAAATTATCTAGATTATATTGCCAATGAATATAAAAAAACTTTGAGCAAACGAGCTTTGATCTATTATCAACGAGATGTAGAAAGAGACCTGGCGATCAATGCATTGATTTTAGGATCTGGATTAAGACTCTCCGAGGTTGTAAATATTAATTTAGATGACCTATCTTTAGAAAAGAATAATGTGGTAGTAACTAGAAAAGGAAATAAGAGAGACGCAGTAAATATAGCAGCATTTGCAATGGAATATTTAGCTAATTATCTAGCTATTCGGAAAGAACGATATAAAGTAAAAGAAAACGAAAAAGCTTTATTTCTAGCAATTTATCAAGGAGAAGCCAAGCGTATATCCGGTATTGCAATCGAACGAATGGTAGCAAAATATTCAAAAGGCTTTAGAATTCAAGTCAGTCCTCACAAACTGCGTCATACATTAGCTACTAGACTCTACCAACAGACAAATTCATTGGTATTAACTGCCCAACAACTGGGACACTCAAGTACAAATACAACGACTTTATATACTCATATAGATAACGCAGCTACAATCGATGCACTAAATTCACTATAAATATGATAAAAGAAGAATAATGTAGGAAGCTAAAGTAGCTTTATTACATTATTCTTCTTTTATCATCAATTTGCAATTTATAATTTTAATAGCGTTATTTATCAAAAAATGAAATAACCGTTCGAATACTCTCAAATTTTTTGGGAGAGTATAAAATATTTTGTGTAAATGAAAAAATCCATACAAAAAAGGAAGTCCCTTCTGTAGAATAAAGTTAACGACAACCAATTCACAGAAAAGAGGACTTCCCTATGAATGATTTTACTACAGAAATTGTGCAAACTCTAGTCACTAAAGGCGATTTAAATGAATTATTCCGTTCGCACTTAGAAAAAGCGATAAACACACTCCTACGGACTGAATTAACGGCTTTTTTAGATTACGAAAAATATGATCGCACTGGTTTTAATTCAGGTAATTCAAGAAACGGTTCTTACTTTCGATCATTCAAAACCGAATATGGTGAATTAACATTGGAAATACCTAGAGATCGTAATGGTGAGTTTAAACAACAAACTTTACCAGCCTACAAAAGAACAAACGATACATTGGAAACCACTATTATCCATTTATTCGAAAAAGGTGTTACGATGTCTGAAATTGCTGATTTGATCGAAAAAATGTACGGTCATCACTATACTCCACAAACCATGTCCAACATGACTAAAGTTCTGACTGAAGAAGTAAATGCCTTTAAATCCAGAGCCTTAAATGATAAGTATGTCGCTATTTTTATGGACGCTACTTACATTCCACTAAAACGTCAAACCGTATCCAAAGAAGCGATTTATATTGCCATTGGTATACGAGAAGACTGCACTAAAGAAGTACTGAGTTATGCGATTGCTCCAACTGAATCAACATACGTTTGGAATGAGCTGCTACAGGATATTAACTCCAGAGGAGTTCAAGAAGTCTTGCTTTTTATTACGGACGGCTTAAAAGGCATGAAAGATACTATCCATCAAATTTATCCTAAAGCAAAATATCAGCATTGTTGTATCCATGTATCTCGTAATATCGCTCATAAAGTACGTGTCAAAGACCGAAAAGAAATCTGTGATGACTTTAAGGCTGTTTATCAAGCTAACTCAAAAGAAGAAGCGAATACCTTCTTATCCGGCATGATTGAGAAATGGAAGAAAAACTATCCTAAAGTGACGCAGTCACTCATAGAAAACCAAGACTTATTAACTTTTTATGATTTTCCACCTAGCATTCGTAGAACCATTTACTCAACCAATCTAATCGAGTCTTTCAATAAGCAAATTAAAAGATACAGCCGTAGAAAAGAGCAGTTTCAAAATGAAGAATCACTAGAACGCTTTCTAGTCAGCATTTTTGATACATACAATCAAAAATTTCTAAACAGAAGCCATAAAGGTTTTCAACAGGTAACCGATACATTAGTTTCAATGTTTACTGAGTAACTAATTATTTTGCAGGAGGACAATTTATTTACACAAAATTATTGACGCTCCCGTATTACTTTAAAATATTGTGTTTTGTATCGTAATGATTTAACATTAAAATTAATTATATTATTTTCTAATAACATTGTCTCTTTTTCTGGGGATCCTAAAACATACGCAACCTCAGCCATATTCGTATCTCTAATATGACTATTGAAACTCTGTCAAAATATATTTTTGATAGAGTGTTTTTTAGAACTAATTTCTAAAATCGTATTTTCAAACATTACTTATCTAATTCTAAAATTAGGACATCTGGCTTACTCAACAAAGCGCGTATTATTTTGATCTTTTGTTGTTGGCCACTACTAAGTGTAATTCTAAACGGTGTGACTTCATCATCCAGGCTTACATCAAAAGAAAGTAATTCAATGAAATATTTGAGGTGCTGTTGGTCATATTCTTCTAGCCCTTTAATCAAATTACTGTAAACGGACCCCATCTCAGGAAATGATAGATTTTTACTTTCCATAACCAATTCTACAAATTCAGAAACGTTATTTTTTCTACCATCACTAATGCTTTTTGTGAATTAATAAAACTCAAATCAATATCTGGCATATAATTTTCTTTGACCTTTAAAGAAAAAAATCCTTTTTTTTAGCTTTTTCGCTCTTCATTCGCAATGGCTCTCCAAATAATCTCGCTCCAGATTTTCTCATTTGTTTTTCCTTCTTTCACATTAAAATTGGCAAATAATTTTTACCGATAGAAAGTAGATTACTATCAAACTTCTACCTGCGTTATAATTATTTACAAGCTCAGTGCGAGAATTTTAATATAAAATGACAAGCAAGAATTTCTTGCGCGTTGTCAAACCAAGCTTTCTTGAGCAAATACTCATTTTATATTATTTTACTTTTGAAAGGAGATACGTAGAATGTTTGCACAAATTTTAAAAGATCGAAGAGCAGAATTAGGAATCACACAGCAAGATATGGCTGAGAAATTATTTGTCACACGACAAACCGTTTCAAATTGGGAGAATGGAAAAAACTTTCCAGATATTCCCACGCTTATATCAATTAGTGAAAACTATTCTCTATCCCTTGACTATATGTTAAAAGGAGATTCTAAGTACATGAAAAAAGTAGAAGAGGACTATAAGCTGATTAAGAAAAAAAGAAGGAACGTATATCTAGTTATATTATTGCCACGTCCTTAGTATTGATCGTACTACTTTGTTTATCGTATATTTTCTTGAAAGATCATTTCAATGAAAATATTCTAGCTACTATTGTTATTCTCATTTGCATTCCGCTTATTGCTTCTAGTTATATTCTCTATAAATCTTTTTATAGAACCGATAATGATGGGCCACAACCACTTTTTATTCCTAAAGCATATGGCCCGGACTAACAATAAATCCCAATCATCCTATTGGAAAAATTATATGGATCATCATTGGTCTAGGGATTCTAGGTTTACTTTTCTATACGGTACTAAATTTTTAGTCGAATAAAAGCCTCGATCTCAACGTGAAATCAAGGCTTTTCATAAATTCTATTTTCGATTGGACACAAGAACTTGAGTATATTGAACGGAACAAGTCGGAAAAGACACTCAATTGAATCAATGCAACTAAGAAAAACTTTTTAAAAAATCCAAGAAAGAAGATTTCTCTCTCTTTTGAGTAACTTAAAGAATAGCTAACTGCCGTACATAAAGATTACTTAAACTAACTTATGGACTCCATTGAACAATGGTATAAGGACCTTCCACACATATTACGACAACAGGGGTAACTTTAGCTCTAGAGTTACATTTGAAAAGATTTCCGAAGCCTTGTGCTCAAACGTACGTCAACATGCCCCATACGCTTTAAATATTAGCAGATGCCACCTAAAATGAAGTATGCAAAACATTGATTGAAAAATGTTTTGATTATTTTACAGCGTTCGCGTCTTTGAGACCGTATTGATTCTCTTTTTTTAATTTCATCCTTTTCCAACCTAAAAATGTTATTTAATTACTTAGTTTATATAACACGAACCTATACCAAGTACCAGTAACCCCAGCTTTTATTCCGCGAACTTTATGAAATAAAATCGTTCTAGATAAAAATAGCTTTTAATCTTTGTCTTTACTGTTTATAAAAATTTTTAAATTATACACCTAGTTTAAATCCACGAAGTGATGCTCCTATTTCATCTTCAGTTATACCAATGTACCTTTTTGTAATTGCTTGCGAGCTATGATTAAAAATAAACATTAAGGTAGCAATGTCTCTAGTTTTCTTGTAGTAGTGATACCCAAAAGTTTTTCTTAATGTATGTGTTCCTATATCATCTCGTCCTAATTTTTCTGCTATATCTGCATATATCTGATAGACACGATCCCTTGTTATATGTCGACCTTGTTGCCGACTCGGAAATAACCAATCATTTTCTTCTTTACCTTCAGTATATAATAAAATTTCTTCTCTCAAATTATCTATAAAAATCGGTTTTCGCTTACCTGTTTTATGTTCAACAATAATAGGCTTACTTTTGCCTCGTATATCTCCAACTTTTAATCCTATAATATCTGACATACGTAACCCATTATTGATTCCAAACAAAAATAAAAAACTATCTCTTTCCGGATTACTTGTTCTTCTTAGCCAAAACTGAAAATCTTGTATCTCTTCATTTGTCCTTAACGGTTGTACATTATAGCTCACTATTGTTTCCCTTCTTAAAAATATTCTGAGTTAATGATTATGTATATATTTTACCATAATCATTAACTTATATATATAAACTTTTGAAAGTCAATAAAATCAAGGGATTTAGTTTATGATTTTATATCATTTCAGTAACTCAGAATATTCCGACTTTTTTGTACAAAAAAATTAACCTTACTTATATGAAGATTCTAAGCTCTTATTTAAATTTTAGACGGGCAGTTATCCGTAGAAGTTCTTAGAATAGCTAATTTACATAATTAAATTATATGAAATTTAAGTTTGAACAATATACTAAGAACTCCCCTTACTATAAAGTGAAATAAATTAGCATATGAATAACCGTGCTACCAAGCTTTTCATTAATAAAATATTTTTATTAA
>NZ_BCQB01000042.1 GCF_001544215.1 Enterococcus durans NBRC 100479 = LMG 10746 | reverse complement strand
TGTGGCTTTCCAGCTAAGTAAAGATTGACGATTTGTTGCTTGAATTCTTGTGAAAAAGTTCTTCGTATTCTCTTAGACATAAAAATTCCTCCTGGTATGTTTTCTTCTAGTCTACACACCTTAATTTTTCTGTCTAGTTAATTGTAGCCTATCCATAATGTGTTGGCGGCCGCTTTCAATCTTAACCAATGTTTCCCTAGTTATAGCGTTTTTTCTAAGCTGTAGGTCTCTAACTAGCTCGGTTTGACCGATTCCTTTTTCTACTCGGAATCGTCTAATATTGCTACCGATTACATTTTCTTTATCAATAATTTTTTTCTCTTCCAAGAATAGCACACCTTTTGGACTAAAATTAGTCCTTTTTCTTATTAATCTTAAAGATTTGGAGTGCTACAACGGGACTAGTATTAGTCCATATTTAATTTTTAGGAGGGATTTTTTTGAAGAAATATGCAAGCATTCTAACCTGTGCTTTACTCATCGGAACTATAAGCGGATGTACCACTTTTGACACTAGTTCTACAAGTACGGAAACTAGTAAAACAACCTTAGAAAAGAATTACCCAATACATTTTTTTCCGGTTCCAGATGGTCTTGAAGCTTATTATCATGATAAAAAACTAGATGTCCCTTTATCAGAAACTGAATCTATTGAAAAGATTTTGCCGATTGAAATTGAAAGAAATCAAGACGATATAAAACTAAAAGCTGATCTTCCCTTACTGAACAGCACTCAAATTGATAGACATGAAAATATCAAAGTTAATATTGAAAAAGGAGCGTTAGCACAACTTTATACTGAAAAAGTTGAACAATTTTTTGAGGCTGGTGTCAATAAAGACTTTTCAAAAATAAGCGATTATTCGGATAACTTTTTTTAATGAAACACAATATGAAATCACAAACTCAACTTTTATGGCTGAAGATATGTACAATATGACGTTAAAAAAAATAAAAGCTTACGACCATCCATTAAATCTGACACTAAATTATGGATTACCCTCTTTTGTATTAGCAGGTTAAGTTGATTATGAATATTCACCAGATTATTTGGAGACACCTCTTCAACACGAGAACAATGATATTAATTTTAAATTCGTCTAAGAGTCAAAAAATAAAACATGGTTAGTTGATCAATTAAGCACTATAAACACTAGCTTTCATGAATTACCTAATCCTGAAAGAGAAGTTGATATGGTCATTAAAATCTCCTAATAAAAGAAGCGTTGAAAGAATGAGCTCTTATTCAACGCTTCTTTTATTGATTCAATTTGCATTATTATTTGAACGAGTAATCTGATTTCTAAGCAGTTGTAAAACTCCTTGTGGCGGATAATAGAATGAGCATAACGATTCGACATTGATATAATATATATTAACAAAAATAGTTTTTATTCACTGCAAACTAAGACAAGATCCACTATACTCAAGTAGTAACCGATTGGTTAAATTGGATTTACAAAAAGACACCGATGGAGCCTCAAATTACTCCATATGGATTTAGGCATACCCACTGTAGCTTATTGTTTGAAAGTGGTGCTTCGATAAAAGAAGTACAAGAACGATTAAGTCACAAAGATATTAAAACTACCATGAATATCTATGCTCATGTCACACCACAATCTGTTAAGAAAACTGGTGACCGATTCGCAAAATTTATGAGCGAATAATTCTAAACGTAGCCAATCATTAAAATCCAAATAAAAAAATGCTCGAAACACTTTAATATCAACGTTTCGAGCAATGAAATAGATATTACCCCACAGACCCTTCCATATAGATTTTTGAATTACACACTAGTTTAAACTAAAACAAACAAGGAAAAACTTACCATTTAATCATAAAATTAGCTCATATGAATATATTAGAATGTAAAATAGACTGGTCAAAATCTGGTCAAAAAAGAGGACTAATACAGGTAGTCCTCTCAGACTGTAGACAAAAGCTGTTCCAAACTCGTAACTCGAGCTTGGAACAGCTTTTTATCTACTTCGTTTCGAATTTTTGAACAAAAAAATAAAGGCTCCTTGCCTTTCCATAGCCAGGTGGCTAATTTCTTTAAATTCATTGCAGCAAACACTAGCATCGTATGCGTCGCGACTTTTTCCAAGCCTCGATACTTGGTCCAACGCATCCCATGCTTTTCTTTTGCATCCGCAAATATTCGTTCAATCGTTTGTTTCCGTTTTTTGTAAATTGATTTATTCAGATCTGTTAGGCGAAGATGTTCCACTTCATTCATCAGATCTCCCCAAACATGTCTCGTGATGACTCGTTGATGATTTTTACTTTTGGTACATTGGTTTAGCAGAGGACAGTTCACACATTCTTTTGGATTGGATTTGTATTCTCGGTACCCTTCTCGAGTAACCGTTGAAAAAGCGAGCATTTGATCTTGCGGACAAATATAACAATCAAAATACTCGTCATAGAGAAACTCATTTTTTGATAATAGCCCCTTTTTCCCTTTGGGCCTTGAATAAGGCAAACAAGGTCGAAGGTTCAAATGAGTCAAAAAGTGAGCAAACTTAGGTGTCTTATACCCAGCATCAGCGACAACACAATTGATTTCAGGAAAAAGTCTCTTCGATTGTTTGACGAGCTGAAAGGCGACTTAACTGTCATGAATATTTCCAGGAGTGATGATTGTGCTAAGAATAAATCCATTGTCGTCGCATGAAGTATGGGCAGAATAAGCAAATTGTTTTTCTCGTTCGCCTTTGACGTTGTAGCCGCTTTCCGGATCAGCTTTACTTATTTTTCTTTCTTTCAGCTTCACTTCCTTTTCTAAGTCCAAAGTAAAAGGGCGTTTTCCAGCCTCTATTCGTTGACGATTGATCTCATCTTCTAATTCATCCTGATAGGCTTTCGCTTCATCATGGGTCATTTCTTTCGTAAACTTATGTTTATTGGCGTTAGCTTTGATGTGGGTAGAATCCAGATACAAATTATCCTCTGTTACAAAACCTGCTTTAACTGCTTGTTCTAAAATATAGGCAAAAATATCCTCAAACACCGTCGTTTCTCTAAATCGGCGAACATAATTCTTTCCAAAAGTTGAGAAATGGGGGATTTTCTCTTCGAAGGAGTAGCCTAAAAACCAGCGGTAAGCGACATTGGTATCGACTTCCTTAATGGTTTGTCGCATGGAACGGATACCGAATAAATACTGAATAAACACCAATTTGATCAGAATCACTGGATCGATACTTGGGCGACCTAAATCGGAGCAAGTGGCTTCGACGATTGGATAAATAAATTCAAAATCAAGCACGGCATCAATCTTTCGAACGAGATGATCTTGAGGAACTAGATCATCAATCGTGAGCATCGCAAATTGATTTCTACCATTCGTATTGTTTTTAGACATCATAGCTATCACTCCTTGCATTCGTTTTCATAAATCTATTATAAAAGAAAAGACTGTAGACATCATCCATAAAATGGACTTTGTCTACAGTCTGAAATCACCACTGATGATTTTCTCTTTTGCGTCTGAAACTGCCTGATAGGCTTCCTCTGATAATTGTCCTTTTGTCAGATCTACCCCTTCTTCTTTCAAACCAAAGGTCAAATGCTTGCCGCCAGGAAATTTATCGTTATGAGAAGTTTCTGCAAATTCTTTGACTTCTGCACCGACATTTTTCTTTGTAGAAGTCAACGTGAAATTCCCTGTCTCGCCGTTCTCCATTTTATAATCCCCTTCATCCGCTTGATCGCGATCTACACCAATCACCCATACTTTTCTGCTATAGTCGTTTTCATTGCGGGCTTTTGCTTCTTGGAACACCCCAGCTCCAGTACTTCCTGCCGCCTGATAAAGAATATCGACTCCCTCTTTGTACATAGAAGCAGCAATAGCTTTTCCTTTATCTAGCGAATCATAGGATGCGGCATATTGTACGTTAACAGTAATTTCCTTGTTCAGTGCTGTGGCCCCTGCCTTAACGCCAGCTTCAAATCCGCTTTGGAAACGTTGGATCACGGGCCCTTCCATTCCACCAATAAAGCCTACTTGATCACTTTTTGTCGTATATGCGGCAGCTAGTCCTGCTAAATACGCACTTTCTTGATCTTTAAAGGTTGCTGATGAGATATTCTTTTTCCCAGTAATCTCACCATCTACCAAGGCAAATTTCAACTTTGGATTATCTTTAGCAGCATTTTCCAGTTCCTCTGCTTGCAAGTAGCTCAAGCTAATAATGGTGGTAAAGCCGTTTCTGATTGCCTGATCGATATTGGTACTGTTATCCTCTGGATTGTTCGTTTCTATATACGTAAAATCTTTTTTTGCTGTCAGCTTTTTCTCTTTTCCCCAAGCCTCTAATCCTTCCCAGCCAGCTTGATTGAAGGAGCGGTCATCAACCCCGCCAAATCCAAGAACCAAAGCGATTTTACTTTTCTCTTTTTCACTTTGCTTCTCCCCCTGAGACTGACTACAGCCGACTAACGTTACTAATGACACCAAAAACAACAATGAAACAAGTATTTTCTTCAAAATTTTTCTCCCCTTTTTATGTGTCTTGACACATTGAACTTTTAAAAGTATAGCATACCAATATATAGAACACTACTCTTCAACGAAGATTTTCCGTTTCCCAATTTCTCCACTATCAAAAAACCAGCAATCACTTCTGACTGCTGTTTTTTTATAGCTGTTATTCTGCTTTTACTGGACTACTTATATTCTCAGCTAAGTCCTCTAAAGCTTCGATATCATGAATCAAGTAATAATTCTTTTTCTTTTCGATAATATTCTCCTCACGAAAATTCGTGATTGTTCGTAAAAGATGTCGATAACTGACATTTAAGATTGAGGCGCAGGTGGTTAACCGAAATGAGAAACGTTCGTTTTCGTGATGGGTCAAAATAAACTTTGCTAAACGAGTTTCAACAGGTTCTGTCAGTGAGTTCGCCAAATTTATCCCGGAATTTAAACGATAACTTAGTAACTGGCAAATATTCTGCAAAAAGCGAACATCTTTTTGAAGCTGTGTTCGATATTGATTTAGCGGAATGCTGATACAGATGCACTTAGTCACTGCTTTAACGCTGCTTTTCGGCGATAATCCCCACAATGAAGAGGCTTCGCCGAGTGGTGTAGCGGGCTTTGCGTAATCGATGCAAATATTTTGTGTATCAGAAGAATACGAGTACACCATTACCGTCCCATCCACTAAAAAATACAAATAATCTGAGGTTGTTCCCGTTTGAATGAGGTGCTCTTCCTTTTCAAAAAAAAGTAAAGAAGCCATTGCCAA
This sequence comes from Enterococcus durans NBRC 100479 = LMG 10746, assembly GCF_001544215.1. Classification (GTDB taxonomy): domain Bacteria; phylum Bacillota; class Bacilli; order Lactobacillales; family Enterococcaceae; genus Enterococcus_B; species Enterococcus_B durans. The sequence goes on along the minus strand of NZ_BCQB01000042.1, from coordinate 18,373 downwards.
TATATCTGAATCCATATAATCCTGCAGGTTGTGCTTCTCAACGTAAGCAGTTAATTGCTTCGTATCATGGATTTTTTTCATGAAATCGTCACCTCTAAGAAGTTTTTCTTTATTATAGCTTAGATTGTTTTTCGGCTCAATACGAATAATTATTTATAATTGTTTGTAAATTGTATGTAAAAGTTGTGTAAAATAGGACGTGCGTCACTTCATTGATTTTGATTCCCTGCTATGATTTAGACGTATTAGAAATTATATCCAACAGGAGGAGAAAAATGCAGTTCAAACAGTTAGCAAAAGGGTTCATCGGAGTCATGTTATTGACCACTTTGGCGGCCTGCGGTTCTGGGAATACAAGTAGCAGCTCAGAAAAAGAGAGCAAAGAAAAATTAGTTGTTCAATTCGTTCCAACAAACAATGATGGTAGTATGGAGGCAAAAGCAAAACCATTTGCTAAGTATTTATCGAAAAAGTTAGATCGTGAGGTAGAAGTGACGTTAGCTACTGATTATTCAACGATCGTCGAAGCGATGTCTTCTGGTCAAGTCGATGTCGGAATTATGCCGCCTGCAGCCTATGTTCAAGCAAAGGATGCTGGAGCTGCAGATGCAATCCTGACTTCTCAGCTCGGCGATTATGATCAAGAAACTGGCTTGCCATTAAAGGACAAACTTACGAACACCTTTAAAGGAGAAGTATTGGTTCGTGCCGATAGCGGATTGAATAAGTTAACTGATTTAAAAGGAAAAAATATCGCAACCTTAAGTCCTAACTCTGCTAGCGGCTACATCTATCCTGTCGCTGAATTGAAAGATGCTGGGATTGATCCTACTGCAGATACAAAGATGACCACTGTGAATGATATTCCGAGTGAGATTACCGCAGTGTTGAACAAGCAAATGGATGCGGCGTTTGTTTTTGAAGGCGCGCGAAATGTTTTTGCTTCGAATTTCCCAGATAATGATTTATTTAAGGATTTAAAAGTCCTGTACCTGACAAAAGGCGATATTCCGAATGACGCAATCGCTGTACAGCCTGACATGTCAAAAGATTTAAAAGCGAAAATTAAAGAGACCTTCTTAAATATGAAGGATGATAAAGATGGCAAAGAAGCAATGGCTTTGTGGGGGCATCAGGGCTATGAAGAAGCTGCTGATTCTGCCTATGACACGATCAGAGACTACACGAAAAAAGCAGCAGAATAAAACATCAGTAAGTGTCAGCAAGCTTTTTTTTGCTTACACTTAAAAAAATGGAGAAGGATAATGATTATTTTTGACAATGTTTCGAAGGTCTATCCCAATGGCGTTGTTGGCTTGAAGGATATTGACTTAACAATTGAAGATGGAGAATTTGTTTCCATCATAGGGTTGAGTGGTGCTGGAAAGAGCACTCTGCTGCGCAGTATCAATCGCTTGGCAGAAACCACCAAAGGAGATATTCGCATTAATGGAACCTCTATTACAAAAGCGAATAAAAAAGAGCTGCGACAGATTCGCCGCCAGATTGGTCTAATCTCGCAAAGCTTCAATCTGGTAAAGCGTAGTACGGTTCAGAAAAATGTGCTATCTGGACGTTTGGGCTATTACTCCACTTGGAAAAGCATTTTAGGTCTTTTTACGAAGGAAGACTACCAGCAGACAAAGGAAGCACTGGAAAAAGTTGGTTTGTCTGATAAATTGCAGACACGCAGTGATGAGCTCAGTGGTGGGCAACAACAGCGAGTATCCATTGCGCGAGCACTCGTGCAGCAAGCCCCCATTATTTTAGCGGATGAACCCGTTGCATCATTAGATCCAATCACGACTCAAAAGGTTATGATGGACCTAAAAAATATCAATCAAACGATGGATAAAACAGTCATTGTCAATCTGCATTCAGTCCCTCTGGCTCGTGAGTTTTCTACGCGTGTGCTCGCGTTAAAAGCTGCTCAGGTTGTCTTTGATGGTCGTCCAGACGACTTAACCGATGAACGCTTAGAGCAAATTTATGGCAATGCAATCTTTGAAGAAAAGGCAGGCGAAATCGATGAGCTTGAAAGAAACCGTTCACTTTAAATGGTATAAACACCTGCTTATTCTTCTGTTCTTAATTGTTTGTTTTCAAGGAAGTGCCTGGATCACGTCAGCTGATTTTTCTCAGGTTTTTCAAAACTCCAATCAAATGACTGTCTTTTTATCACGCTTCATTCATCCAGACTTTAGCTATTTACCTAAATTAGTCGAGCCTATGGTGAAAACACTTCAAATGTCTTTGCTTGGAACGGTCATTGGCTTAATTTTAGCGATCCCTGTTAGTTTTTTAGCGACCACTGTAGTGACAGAAAACCGTCTTCTTTCTACCATCTTTCGTTTTCTTTTAGGTTTAGTACGGACCATCCCTACCCTGCTTTTAGCCGCGCTTTTTGTTGCTGTGTTTGGAATTGGTGAAGCGACTGGCGTGTTGACTATCGCTGTCTTTACTTTTGGTATGGTGTCACAATTAATGTTTCAAGCAATTGAAACCATTGACTTTGGCCCGATTGAAGCCGCTGCGGCTGTTGGAGCAAATAAAATGCAAATCGCTATTTGGTCGATCGCTCCACAAGTTTTGAGTCAGTTTGCGAGCTATGCTTTTTACGCGTTTGAGGTGAATGTTCGTGCTTCTACTGTCCTTGGATATGTCGGAGCTGGTGGTATTGGCGTTATTCTAAATTCCTCACTTGCGCTTTTGAATTATGAACGAGTTTCAATCATTATTCTAACGATCCTAGTAACTGTCGCGATCGTTGATAAATTAAGTGAACGTGTCAGGAGGTCCCTGTTATGATGCTTCGTGAAATGAACAGAAGAACCCTTTTATCATTAGTTGCTTTAGTGATTCTCGTTATTTTGTCGGCCGCTACTCTGGATTACTCTGGATTAAGCACCTTCTCTCCTTCCATGGGAATGGACGTTTTGAGAGGGTTAGGTCAGCCTGATTGGCAGTTTCTATATGATGGCAGCGGCGAGGATTTGATTAGTTTGCTATTATTAACCATTGGAATCGCCTGTTTAGGGACAATGATCGCTACGGTATTAGCGATTCCCATTACCTTGATCAGTGCGGTTAACCTCTGGCAAGCACATCCATGGGTAACAAAAATTGGCAAGCTTATCTGTAATGTTTTACGAGCTTTTCCTGAACTAGTTTTTGCAATTATTTTTGTGAAAGTCGTCGGACCTGGCCCCTTTGCTGGTGTTATGGCGATTGGCGTCCATCAGATCGGAATGCTTGGCAAACTTTTTACAGAAGAAATGGAAGCGATGGATGAGCGACTTGTTGAAGAAATGCATGCGGTAGGAGCAAATTTTTGGCAAACGATTTTCTTTGTTCGCATCCCCTATTTGATGCCGATTTATTGTTCTTTAGCATTAAATCATTTTGAAATAGCGGTTCGTAGTGCGGCTACCTTAGGCTTAGTTGGCGCTGGCGGAATCGGTGCTCCATTGATATTCGCGATTCAAACTCGGTCTTGGAGCAAAGTGAGTATTATTTTGATTGGCGTAGTCGTAACCGTGTTTATTTTAGATCAAATAACCGGAATTATAAGAAAGAAATTGAGATAAGAATGAATATATTGCATATATCAGATATACACTTTCGCAGAGAGTATGAGGCTTGTGAAGAAGGCTATAAGGGAATGCTGGCTACGATGCAGAATCCCCTTATCCCTCTGGAGCAATGCATTCATCATCTCCTGCAGCAAACACCCTTGGACCTTGTGATTATCAGCGGAGATTTAACCGAAGATGGCGAAATAGACGATTATCGATACTTGAAGACTTGGCTGGAAAATGCGCTAGGAGAAACGACGATTCTTGTTACTCTAGGCAATCACGATATCAAAGAACATTTTTGGGTAGGCTGGTGCGATGAAGCCGCCTCTTCTGCCCCGTACAACCAGATAGTCAAATATCCTGAGTTTACAGTGATTTCCTTTGATAATTCAAGCTATGGATACGCAGATGGTATAGTGGACGATCAGCAATTTCAATGGCTGAAAAAAGCCTTAGAGCAAGAAAAAGACCAACCGATTTTCTTGGTCACCCATCATCATCTACTGTCTCACCAAAGCAGTATACCAAAATGGCCTGGTACCGAACGTTTCTTGAAGCTAATCGCACCTTACGATATTCGCTGTATCCTAAACGGTCATACCCATCACACATTTACTGATGAAATTAATGGGATCCCCTATTTTACTGTATCGAGTATGTCCTTTGTTGGTGAAGATGAAGGCGATGGCTTCGTACGCTTTGAAGAACGTCATGGGTATAACCTTTATCATCTCGATCAAGGAAGGATTGTTCGCCAGACAACAGAAAACTTTATTCCAGGCAACATTTTAAAAACACTTCAAATGAAGGATTAAGGCATTATAAATCAAAAAAAGAGACCGAACAGCTGAATACGCTTCGGTTTTTCTATTTTGAGTCAGCTAAAGGAGCACGCAGAATGAACATTACGTTTTTAGAGACAAGTGATATGCATGGCTATGTTTCACCAACAGACTATTCCGGCAGAACCGATCTGGCCTTAGGAACGGCTAAAGTATCGTCGAAACTGAAGGAATTACGGGCAAAAGCAGATGGACCGGTAATTACGATCGAAAATGGTGATTTCATCCAAGGGTCTCCTTTGAGTTATTATCTTGCTAAAGAATATGGTTCAGCCAAAGAGCTTACAGACTTGATTAACCAAATGAGCTATGATGTTCAAGTGTTGGGAAATCATGAGTTTAACTATGGTGTGGATTATCTCGAGGAAGCGATTAAGAATTATCAAGCGCCTATATTAGGAGCCAATATGGTGAACAAAAATGACCAACCATACTTTGGAAACGCCTATAAGATTATCGAAAAGGTGGGTGTAAAAATTGCTATCTTGGGATTAACGACACAATACATTCCTCACTGGGAAAAGCCAGAAACCTTAGCAGGAATTACGTTTAAGAGTATCGTCGAAACAGCAAAAGAATATGTTCCTCTATTAAGGAAACAAGCAGACTTGGTAATCGTTAGTTACCACGGCGGATTTGAAAAAGACTTGTTAACCGGTGAGGACACAGAAGCGCTAACTGGAGAGAATGAAGGCTACGAGCTATTGCAGCAGGTTGAAGGCATTGACGCCCTTTTCACCGGTCATCAGCACCGGAAAATTGCTGAAACGGTTCATGGTGTTCCCGTTGTTCAACCAGGCTATCGTGGCGAGTTCATCGGTGAAATTCGTCTTACCGTCGAGAAAAAAGAGGGGCAAGTGGTTGTTACAGATCACCAGGTTGCTTTACACTCAGTTGAAAAATCAGAGCCTGATCCAGAAATTCTTGCAGCGATCGTACCGGTAGAAGAAAAACTAGAGAAATGGTTGGATCAACCCTTAGGTAAAGTGAACGGAAATATGCGTATTAATGATCCGATGCAGGCTCGTCTTGAGGAACATCCCTATGTAGAGTTTATTAATCGTGTACAATTATTTGCCAGCGGCTCAGAGATTTCTGGAACTGCGTTATTCAATAATGAAGGAAAAGGCTTTGGTGAGACGATCACGATGCGGGACGTCATCACCAACTATATTTATCCGAATACTCTGGCAGTGATTCAAATAAATGGTGCAGATTTGAGAGCGGCGTTGGAGCAGACCGCAAATTATTTAGCTGTAGAAAATAACCAAATCGTATTCAATCCAGCCTTTATTCAGCCTAAGCCCCAGTACTACAATTATGACATGTATGAAGGGATTCAGTACACTATTGATATGAAACAGCCTGTTGGACAACGGATTACCGAACTTCGTTTTAAAGGTCACCCCGTTCTTCCGCAACAAATGCTGGAAGTGGTGACAAATCAATATCGGGCAATCGGCGGAGGAAATTATGCGATGTTTGGTGCGGAGAAAATTGTCCGAGAAATCCAAATCGACATGACCGAATTAATTGCCGACTATTTGAATATTCACCCACGCATCGAAGCAAAAGTGAATCATAATTTTCAAGTGATTTTGTAGTATATAAATAAAAAATTCAAAAAGGTGTGAGCAGTTTTTTGCCCACACCTTTGTTATGCCAAATTGTTAGGCTGTCTGATTTCCATCCAGCCATTCTTTAGCCAGCGATCTACCTCATCAAAACAAAAAATTTTCCTCTGATGGTTCCTTAAATAAGACTATTTTGATCCTTTTTCCATGAATAAGATTTTGCATCAGACAATACTTCATTTCTGAAAAAGTTGCGGCACCAATATAGCCTAATACCCCTTTCCGATCTTGATTAAATACAAAAAATAAATCCGCTGCTGCGATATTTAAAAAAAAGTCGTCAAGATTTCTGGATACTCTTTGTCTAGGATCGGACATGAGCGAGGATAATCAATTAATTCAATGCCTTTTTTACTGAAATCTTTTTCCATATCTCGATATTCTTCTTGGAAAACAATACTTCCAGAAATAACAGCTTTCACAAAATTGGCCTCCATTTTTTTATTTTTCAGACACTCCACCATACCGGATACCTCTCAAAGAAAAGACATAGCAAAAATCAATAGCAGCTATCTCTCCACGGTTTTTTACTGGTAATTTTATTTTTCTTTTGGAAATTGTATCAGGAAGGTCGTTCCTTCATTTTTTCGGCTGGTCACTTCAATTGAACCGTGGTGCAGGCGCACTAGTTCCTTCACGATTGATAATCCAAGACCTGACTCGCCTATCTTTGTATTTTTACTTGACGGATCGGCTTTATAATAGCGATCCCAAATGTTTTTTTGTTCCTCTTCAATCATGCCGATGCCATTGTCCTCGACAGTAATAAATACAGGCTCTTTGTCAAATGATGTTGGTAAAGAGAAATCTTAGAATAATTTGGACAGAACAGAAAGAAGAAACTCTCTTTCTGTTCTGTTTATTTGGTTAAAAATGTTTTGCCATGACGAATCATGATCCGTAGTTTGAAATTGTAAAAGCTGCGAAAGCCGTACGCATTGCGTTTTAATACTTTGATGTGGTTGTTTAAACATTCCAAAGGTCCGTTTGAATAGCTGTAGTGAAGCGCATTTTGAATCTGTGGCAGAAACTTTTTAAACGTTCGTAAAGTGGTTGTATAGGTTTCAGGCAGACCGCTAATGTCTCTAGTTAAACAATCCTCAAATAGTGACTGATCTCTTTTCTTTACCGCATAAAGAACGTCTTGGTATAACTGATAGCCTTGGCGCAGGTTGGGACAAGCAGCTAACAGTCGATCGACAATTTCACTTTCAGTCAAATAATCTTTAAAACTGGCACGCCAAATCCGTTTTTCGTAGTTTAACTTTGCTTCTTCTTTTTGTAGAAGTTTCCAATAACGTTTCAATTTTTTCCCTAGTCCTCGTTGAGAGTGGGAAGTTCCTTTAAGTCGTGCAGTTGTTTCTTTCACTCGATGATTCAAGAAAGTTCTGCCAATATGTTGGACGATGTGGAAACGATCGATGAACAACTGAGCATTCGGGAAAAGCTTTTTCACCAACGAAACATAAGGCGCATACATATCAATAACAATCAATTGAACGGCTTCACGAGTCGCTAATGAAAACCGAGAAAAATAGCATTCTAAATAAGGCAAGCGTCGATTTTCGACAATATCCAATAATGCATGGCTTTGTCCGTCCATCATGATAAAACTCATTGCACTGGCAACACTTCGAACCGATTTGAATTCATCAAAGCATAAGACCTTTGGCAAAGCCTGTTTGAAAGGATTCAATGGGCGGTAGAATCGCTTCATGACACGATAGACCGAAGAAGTGGAAATATTTTTCTGACGAGCGATTTCTGTCATGGAAGTATTCTCTTTTAAGCGAGCAATAACAGACCAACGAACTTTTTGACTAATGAAACAGTGTTTTTCAGCAACAGAGGTATCCGCTACGAATGTTCTTTGGCAAGACTTACATTTAAATCGTTGTTTCTTCAACTCCAGATAAGTGCGATACTCAGACGCATCATTCAGTAACAACCGAACGGTTGTCGTCCCCCAACGAATGATCCTAGAGGGGACGACACAAAGACAATGGGAACACTCTTCTGGCTTGTACAGAAGAGTTCCTTTGTAAATCAAGCAAATTTGCCCTTTGTATTTTTCTTTAGTTAAACAATTTTCCTCGAAATAGATATTTAGGTCTAGAATATTTAGGGTATCTTTGATAAGCTGAGTATGAGACATCTTGAATCCTCCTATGAATTGGTAGCCAAATTAATTCTAAAGGATTTCAGGGTGTCTTTTCTATATTTTTTTTATACAAAAAAGATGTTGGTGAAGTTCACCAACATCAAAAAGTATAGAGCCTAAATACATCAGAATCCGTTTCTTTGATTGCTATTTTTATCTCGCCGTTTTCGGTAAATTGAATGGCATTTTGAATAATATTCACCATAATTTGAATGAAACGATCGTGATCCGCATATACTTCAACAGAATCTGGAGTTGATAGGATCAATTGATCATTCATTGACTCGGCTTTTTTATTCAGTTGCATCAGAATATTGTTGATGGCTTCTGATATTTTCATAATCTAAATTCTGCTTCACTAAACGGATGAGTCGATCGGTCTCATTTTGCATCAACGAGACGGCTTTTCCCTTTTGGTTTTCTGGGATCGCACCATATTCAAGCCCCTCCAGCAGTCCCTTGATTGTTGTTAGCGGAGTCCTCATTTCATGAGAAGTATTTGCCATAAACTGCTTACGTAATTCCTCTTGGCGAATGATTTCTTTTTCGTTTTCCTGTAAGGACACCGCCATTTTATTGAAATCATGAGCCAGTTCATTAAATTCATCTTTATTGTTTTTTTCCTCGATTTCTATTTCATAATTCTCATTAGCGATTTGATTAACCGCTCGTTTCAGATCATTTATTTTTTTCACCTGTCTTGCTGCTAGGCCAAAACTGATCGCGCCACCAAACAGGGAGGAAATAATGAAGCCCTTCAGTAGATTGTCAGAAATCTTTTTTTCACTTTCTTCTAGGTCTCTAGCGGATTTTGAAGCAATTAAGACACCAGAAAACTCATTGGAAACATACCGATTAGAAAGAACATAGGACGTTTGATTAGGCTCACCAGTTAAATCATATTTGATTGTTTTATAGATACTTTCACCGTTTCTTAGTTTTTTCCATTCTGAATCGTTTAATAAGGACTCTTTGATTTCGGTTCGCGTTGAAGGATAGACCACATTCTTTTTACTATCAATCAAGACGAACTTAATTCCCTGTTGGGCTAGCATTTGTTCAGCGTTAGCTAAATAGTAAGGTAGAATCTCCTCTCTAGTTAGGTTACCGTAGGGATTTGCATAAGGATTTGATAGATCACTTTTCAACGAATCATTGACGGACTCAATGTATTCTCTAATCTGGTTGTAGTTTTGATTGACTAATATCCGCTTATTGATGCTGGTAAAAGATATGCCGATCAATACGACTGTCAAAAGAATAAGGGACCAAAAAGCTAATAATTGCTGATATAAATATTTCATTGTTTTCCTCTTCTGCTTGAATTCTGAATACCTTTACAATAGCTTATTTTCAGCTTTAAGTCCTATGATTCATTAAAAATTCAAATAATAATCTTATTTTCATCAGGCTGGATTCTGATTTTTTATATTAAAAGGTGAAAAAGTATTTAGATTTAGTCGAACGTCTCCTCTTTCGCCTCTTGTGTCGAAATGCTACACTAAAAAGTATTATTGAAGGGATTGATAAAATGACAAACGACTTGAAGTTAGATTCTGCTTTAAAATTGAAAAAAATGGTTAGAAACAAACAGTTGCTTGAGTTATCAGAAATCGAGAACTTATTAGAAAACTCTGAGGTCGTTACCAAAATATTAGCTGAACCTTTCCGTACAGATACATTTACCGGGTTACGAAAACTAGAGTTCTTATTAACGGAGCTTTCAGAAATTCCTTATTTCGAAAGGCTGGATCAGATCCAGATGATGCTGGAAACTTTGTACACTCATGTGTCATTTGAAGAAGGATTTTCACTAACTGGAAAACAAGAAGGAATTTTAGCCTGTCACAACGCACTCTGTACTTTGCTATTTTTGCGTGCTGGTAAAAAGAACTGGGCGGAAAAAGGAATTCAATGGATTATTTCTTACTTTCCGTTTACTAAGAATGAACCTTCCGGTTGGCATGGCAAGGATCTTTTTCATCGCTTTGGCGGTTGTGTCGGAAATTCTCCCTGTTACGATGGTTTAGTTAAGTCAATTAAAGCTCTCTCCGAGTACGCCGCTAAATACGGTGATTTTCCAGGACTTCAGGCAAAATTGGATAAAGGAATTGCTTCTCTATTGAAGTATCGAGTTATTTTCCATGAAATGAATAATGAATATCTGTACGATGACTTGCTCACTCTGTTTTATCCCTATCCTTATCGAACAAATATCATCGAAGCATTAACTGTTTTGAAAGCAGAGGATCAGCTAGATCGCGTTGAGTGTCGCCAAGCGATCGACTACCTAAAAGAAAAACAATCCGTCAACGGCTATTGGCAAACAGAGAAGATTTTTATGAAAAGCTCTTGGGTACCGTTTGATCCTATAAGAAAACCTGGCGCTTGGATTACGGATGAAATTGAATAGCTGCTTTCAGATCAATAAAAAAGATCTCCATGACAAAAAAGTCATCGAGATCTTTTCTTCTATATTAAATCAGTGGCTCAGATGATAATACTCTTCTTCCATCCTTTCCCGTTCCTTTTTGTTATACCAAGGAGAAACGGTAAATGCAAAAACGTCATTGATCAGGTAAACAGAGCTATTCACGAACATTGCCAAGCTTGCGGAGCCATGTCTGAAAGAAATGTACCAAAGAACCATTTGGGCAAGCCCTGATGCCAACCACCAAAAGTATTGTTATTGTAACGTAAGAAACTGATAATGCCTGCACTTAAGCTAATTGAAAAGGCAATTGCATCAATCCAAGGACGAGGGTCGTCCGTAAAGCGTTGAATCAGAAAACCGGAAACAAAGTACACAACGATCGTACTGATAATTGCCACAAACCAGGTTTTTCCAGTAAACTTTCGAATCTTAGACGCCATATTATGGTTCCACTCTTTACTTAGTAATACGGGAATATCCAGTGTGATCATATACGCGATTTGTTCCCCGATGCTTAAGTAGTTTTTAGCGGAATAGCCTACATAAATAAAGCAAATCGCAGAAATAATTCCTAAAATACCATTGACCGATTTCGCAGCGTTAATCGAGAGAATGCACAGTCCCCCTAGAGTCGTTCCAATAAAGGTAATCACTGTAAGAAAGGTGATTGGCTGATTGACTAAAGTCATCACCTGGCAGCCTAAACTAAAGAAAAATAAATAATAATTCTGTTGTGGCCAGCCTTTTAATTGGTGAAGTAAAAACTTGAAATAATTTAACATAATTGGCTCCTTCTAGAAAACGGTCGTTCTTTATTTAGTAAGAAAAAAAGGACGTTTTAAAAAATCCCTTTTTCCATCTTTTCACTTGAATAATAGCTTGCGTTCTTGAACGTTAATACGTTCAGCTTGTTGGTTTCTTCCTTGATTTGATTGATCACGATTTCTGCTGCCTTTGGATCAGCAACAAAATCATAGCGGTCTCCACCAATTTGAATTTTGAGACAAATCGTGAAGCTGTCTAACCATTTTTCATAACGTTCAATAACCAGCTTGTAATAATCATATAGCTCTGGATTCGTAGCGATTTGTTCATAATCTCGGCCACGTTTTTCAATCCTCTCCAGCATGACATCAAATGAGACTTTGATGTGTACCAGCAAATCGGGTCTTTTTTTCGGCGCTGTATGCTCCAATTCCTTTAGCATCGTATCTAGCAAATGATCGTATTGCTTCACTTCCTCCGAACTTACGCGACCAAGATCTGCATTCAAGTGAAAAAGCAGACTGTCTTCATAAATCGAATGATCCAATACGTTATCTGCTTGCGGCAAGGCATCCTTCATCGCTAAAAAGCGTTTAGTCAAAAAGAATACCTGCAACAAAAATGTATATTTTTCTGGATTCGAGTAAAACAATGGCAGTACTTCATTGTCATCCACGTTCTCATAAAATGGTTTTGAGTTCATTTCCTGTGACAACATATCTGTCAGACTGCTTTTCCCCGCACCAATCGTGCCAGCGATCAATAGCATCGTTTCATCCATCCTCTCTCAGTAAACTAAAATTTTCTTTCAAATCCTTGATAATAGTACTCCTATTTTTTCGAAGTAAAGTCTAGATTTTGTGTCTATTTCGTGATATGTAAAAAAACAACACAATATATAGTGTTGTTGGGCTAGATTCTTTGAATGCGCTTTCTTATTTAATATACCAGTAAAAAACCCCTTTGCTCATGCAAAGAGGTTTCTAAATTAATACTCAAACTGACGGTAATAGCGACTAATATCCAACGGATGACAATTTAATTTCTCTACATGGGCATCGATTCGTTGGGTCACACAATGCATCAATAGATGCGGCAATACGCGTCCACGGTTTTTCTCACTGATACCTTCAATCGGATAGTCCTTTGAATCAATGAAGGCATAGTTCCCGCAAATACGTGGCAGCAAGTTTTTCACTCGCTCTGCCAATGGTCGCTGTTCATCTTCTCCTAAGAACAAAGTCACTGGCGTTGTTTCGTCCACGATTTCTAATGTGCCATGTAAGAATTCTGCTGCATGAATGGATTTAGAACGTAGCCAGCTTTGTTCTTCCCAGTAGCACATCGCGTAAGAATACACGGCTCCCCATTGATTTCCGGCTCCAATAAAGTAATGCATAGCATCATGGCGATGTTTTTCAGCAAATTCACGTCCGAAGTCCTCCGCTTATTTCTCAGCTTCTACTAACCCTTTAGCTAGGTATTGTTCCAGCTCACCATAGTATTCTTCATAATCAGGGAAGTCTCCATTTTTATTCATCAAGCGATCTGCAACCATAAAAAACTTGATTTGTTCCGTTCCAGGCGCCGGATAAGTAATCACATGATCACAGCTTTCCGCTAAGCTAGTGCCCGCAGTATCAATAAATCTTAATAGTGTAGCCCCTACTTTTTTGATTTCCTTCATCGCTCGGACGACTTCTTCAGTTGTTCCTGTCACTGAGGAAAGAATGACCAGTGAATCTTTAGTCAATCGACGGTTTCCGGTAGTGTAGTATTCTGCTGCATGTTGTACATATGCTGGTAAATCACTGCGGCCGTTAATGTATGTTACTGCCTGCATAGCCGATGCATAGGTTCCGCCAATCCCTAGATAAAAAATATTGTCATAGCCTTTTTCCATAACTTCGTCGATAATTTGTTCGACCTGTGGACGTAATGCCAAAGCTCCTTGAATATCATCAATCTGTTGCTGCTCATTAAATTTCAACATGTTCTAAACTCCTCAACTTTTATATTTTACTTTTTAATACCGAATCAAAATCATCAAAAATTCGTTTGCTTAAATCGATTCCTTTTGCTGTCGCTGTGCGATAAGCCAATAATTGGAATGTAATAATCAATAGTAATGGTGAGAAAATCTCTGGAATCGTGACAGCTAGGCCCAAAGTATTCTTATTAGAACTTTTTTCTGTGGTTACTTTTAGAATACTTCCAACAGAACTATCCATATAGATTTTTAAATTACACACTAGTTTAAACTAAAACAAACAAGGAAAAACTTACCATTTAATCAAAAAATTAGCTCATATGAATATATTAGAATGTAAATTAGACTGGTCAAAATCTGGTCAAAAAAGAGGACGAATACAGGTAGTCCTCTTTTTTGTTATTTTGATATTCTAAATCATTTTTTATTGGATTATTCCCTTGTTCGATATAGACCCAAATTGATCTATCAATAATTATCAAACTGAGTCATATAGAGACAAAAATTTCAAAAATGACCTGTTAAATGGTCATCGAATATCATTTAAAATCAATACGACGGAGTCAGACACGGAGTCAAAACAAGCCCGCTGAGAGTAAAAAATATACAGTCCCATAGGTAAAGTGCCACAGGACTGTATATTTTTTTATTTGAGATTACCTGAAATGATTCCATTTACTTTTTATCTCATTTTTTCCTACTAGTTAGTATCAAATACTCTCCTATTTTCTCAATAAACTATTTTGGGTTACATGGTATCTGAAACAGCTAAAACCTTGTCATTATAGCAAAAAATCACTTTATCTCCGTTTCATTTCAGATACATTTCACTTAAGCGGATTCCAAAAAAACAAAAGAAAAAGGAACCCCTAGTTAGCCTATGCTTTTTATTGGTTCCTCTCAAAACACGGTCATATAACAACGAGGTGGGGTAAATGAATGAAAAAGGTGGAGGAAACATTATTCAATAGCTGTCTTAAATACTTCGTTATAAAATGTGAACAAATAAAAGACATCTATCCCTATTTTCTACACTTCCACTTTACTACCATCTTTGAATCGTACAATTTTCTTAACTCTTCTCATTTACCTCAATTCATTCTCAAGTGGAATCAACTCATCATCTAACATTTTACGCCATGCTCGCTTCATTTCTTGTGGGTATTTAAATGGCTTCGCTTCTGGATGTTTGGCTTTATATCCTTCGTAATCCTTATTGTTGATAATTGCTTTCATATTTGGGATTGGATCTTCACCTGGCATATATTGCAGATTAGAAGCATGTAACTCCTTCTCAGAGACAAACCACTCATTTGAAAAGGCATGAATCAAATCATCACTCGCTTGTGTAAAATAGCGACGTTTAATGACAAAGATATCTTCATTACTATCTAAAGTCCCCACATCAAATGCATTTAAAATTTGTCGATAAACTTCTTTGACTCCTTCTGTTTTATTCAATTTAGCCAAAGCTTTTTCAATTTCTTCTCGTGCACCTGAACTATTTGCAGCATAAGTTCCTAGTAATTGATCAATATAAGTAGAATCAATATCATACAACTTAGTGGTATTTTCACTATAAAATTCGATCGTTGAAAAATCTTCTCCCTCTTTTTCTGGTTCTTCCTCCATCAATGAACCCTTCACGGTCTCGTACACGCCAATTTGTTCTTCCAAAAGTTGAATTTGATTGTTCAAAGTTGAAGATTACACCATGTCATCATTGTAATCATCATAAGTCACTAACGATTCATACGCACGATTCAATTCTTGAAATGCTTTGACGTACTCGATACGGATTTCAAGTGGCGTATGTTCATCAATGGATTCCATGGATGAAACCTCTTTTAACTTACCATATGCTTGCTTGAATCTTTTTTTTGATTCTTGGTAACTTGGATAAATCAAACCCGATTCTTCTTTAGCTTCTGAATACAGTTTTGTCGCATCCTCGACATTCTTCTCCATTGTCGCTGGCTTTCGGAAAGTAACAATTAGTCCTTTTGTTTTTTCAGGATACGTACGGTTCGTACGTGAAAAGGCTTGGATCAATCCTGCATACTCTAGATTACGATCCACAAATAGGGTTTGAATCGTAGGGGCGTCAAAACCTGTCAATAGACGATCCACTACGATTACTAAATCGATTTGTTTCCCAAATTGTTTGAATTCCGCTCTTTTTCGTGCCAAACGATTATTGATGTCTCCGTTATAACGCTCAATGTCTGCTAATGACCAGGAAGTATCATAATACTGATTATATTCCTCAATAATTTTTTGCATTTCTTCTTGTTGGACACTTGAATCTCGGCTGTTTTCTTCTAATGAATAGGTAATAGCGATTCGTGGAAAATCAGGATCCTCCATCGTTCTTCCTTCACGAATGGGCTGATTAGGAAACACTTTTGTTAACCAGTCAGGTTCTTTCGTCATTTCTTTGATCGCTCGATAATACTTTTTGGCCATGTCAATGGAACTCGTGGTTAAGATCGCAGACTTCGTTGGACGGCCATTTCGAAAATCAAATTTTGTATAGGCATTATCTGGACGGAACATTTTATGAATGACTTTTTGGATATGTTCATCTGCTTCAAAAACAGCAGGGGCCAAATAACTTTCTTTTTTGACAGGCTCCATTTGATCGATCATACGATTAATCTGTTCTGATGAATACTCTGCATATGTTTCTACTTCTTTTAATTTCCGATAGATTTTATTCTCTAATGAAGTCGGCTCCACGGTGTTTTCATGCTCTACTTGAAATCCTAAGACAGAGCCATCTTCTAGCGCATTCTTGATGGTATAGGTGTGCAAGACCTCTCCATACTGATCATGAGTTGTACGTGCCAATTGTCCTTTGGCTTGTTTCCGATTCTCAGGGAAAATCGGTGTGCCTGTAAAGCCAAACCAAGTGGATTTCGGAAACATTTTTTTGATTTCTTCCATATTTTCAGCACTTAGCTCTCGATGACACTCATCTACTACAAACACGATATGTTGCCCCATTAATTTTTGGAAGCGATTGGTTCCTTTTTTCTCTTCTTGTTTCTTTGCATATTTCAACGCCGCATCTAGCTTTTGACGGGTTGTAATAATCACAACATTTGCATTGGCATCTGCCAACAGGGTTTCACTTAATTCTTTGGCACTTCCTGTTCCAACAATCAAGCTATTCGCTTTGGCGTTCCCGGAAGAAATCCCAGTATTAAATTCCGAAGCAAATTTCGTAAACTCTGTGGTGGTTTGATTATCTAAATCTTTGCGGTCCACTAACATGATTGTTCGATCGATCCCCGATTTTCGTGCTAAAAGCTTAGTAGATACAAAACTAGTCAACGTCTTTCCTGAACCAGTCGCATGCCACACATACCCTGATTGATGTTTATTTGCAGCAATAAACAAGGCTTGAATCGCATGCACTTGATAAGGATGTAACACCATGAGGGTTTTATTGTCTTGATCTTCACTGACAATCGTATAATCCGCAATCAAGCGATGAGCATCCGGGATATTTAGCACTTGTTTGCAAAACTCATATAAGTTTTCTACCTTTTTATTATCTTTCGTTCGCCAACTAAATAAAAACTTAGGATGCAAATCCTTTGGTAAGGCATTTGCAAAATACCGAGTGGTTTGTTCATTGGAAACCACAAACAACTGTAATGTCGAAAAGATATTGTTCCGAAATATGCCTTCTTCTGCATATTTTTTGATTTGGTTAAATGCCTGATAAACACCATCTTTTGCAGTTACTTGTTTCAACTCGATTTGGACGATCGGTAATCCATTGATCAATAAGGTAACGTCAAAACGTCGATCCCGTGCTTCTATGTTACTTCCACGTTTTGCAATTTGATGGACCACTTCATAAGTTGAGATTCCTCCACCAATGTCTTGATTCGAATAAAGGATAAGTGAGACAGAACCCAATTGCGAATCTTCCCGTTCAATCGTAATCCGAGCCATCCCATTTTCACCTTTTAACCATTTTGCAGCATCAAAGGGGGTTTTCGTTCGTAGCAATAATTCCGTTTTGATCGTTTCAAATTCTTTATCGGTCAAAGGAAAATCATTCAGTTCTGCTTGATTATTTGAGATGATTTTTTGACGTAAATTTACCCAAAGGTCTTCTTCTGATTTTAGATCGGGACGATACGTCCACTGATTATGTCCTTCCCCCAGTACACGAATCAACTGTTCTTCGACTTCCGCTTCCTCACGGTGACTAATTTTCATTCTTCTTCCCTCCTAGACAAACATCTTTTGTAAGAAGCTTTTTTTCGTTTCTTTTAGTAAATCTAACTTACGTTGATGAAGAGCGATCGTATCATCTAGCTGTTTGAAGAATGCGCCTATTTTCGTCTGTTCTGCTAGTGTCGGAACATTGGTTGGAACTTGACCAATCTCATTCTTGTTAATTTTCTTTGGAAAGGCGATATGCAAAGTCCTCTTCCAAATCTGGTCTTGTACAAATGGTGCATAAATACTTGCCTGCAAGAAATAAGGATTTAACTCCTCAGATTTGAATAGTGCAAGTCTAACGTAATAGGCGAGGTCTTCGTCTGTTTCAACGACATTCGCAGTTCCTATATCCCCGATTCGAGTCATCAAGACATCACCTCGTTGTGGTCTTATTTTGAATTCATCTTCAAAAGCCTCACGAGAAATGAACTTATTTGAAGTCAAAGTCTTGATATTCTCAACACTAAGAAACATCACACCATCATCTTGATACTTAGGAGTTTGGTGGGTTCCGTCATAAATATCGGAAACCTCGTTCAACTTACGCTCTTCCCAATCCTCCGTAAAACCAGGGAACCGAATTTCTGGCACTTTTGCTCCGTTTTTAGGGAACATTTTTTGTAAGAATCCTTTTTTCGTTTCCTTTAATAAATCTAGCTTACGTTGATGAAGAGCGATAGTATCGTCGAGTTGTTTGAAGAAGTTACCGATTTTTTGCTGTTCTTGG
>NZ_BCQB01000041.1 GCF_001544215.1 Enterococcus durans NBRC 100479 = LMG 10746 | reverse complement strand
TAAATGTCTTTTTACTTTTCTAACTTAATTTTACAATTCGCGAAATAAAAAAACCTTTACCCTATACTTGAAGTTAGGATAAAAGCTTTTTATTTTCGGTCAATCATCACTTCAGAAAACCAATCATCGAAAAATGATCACCCATTCGCAATCAGTTTGATTCACTTAAGGAATCTTTTAAGGAGATTGCTTCTCCGTTACGTTTCCGCGCGCTTAATTCCCCAATCGCTGTGAATAACAGATCACTAGAAGAGTTCAAAGCTGTTTCTACCGAATCTTGGATCACACCGATAATAAATCCTATCCCTACAACTTGCATCGCAATCTCATTCGAAATACCAAACAAGCTGCAAGCCAAAGGAATCAATAGCAACGAACCTCCCGCAACGCCTGAAGCTCCACAAGCAGCAATGGCTGCCAACAGACTAAGGATCAATTTTGAAGCAAAGGACGCTTCGATCCCTAATGTTTGTACCGTCGTCAATGTCATCACGGTAATCGTTACAGCAGCGCCCCCCATATTAATGGTCGCTCCCAACGGAATCGAGATCGCATAGGATTCCTTCGTTAATTTCAATCGTTCGGCTAACATCATATTGATAGGAATGTTGGCTGCTGAACTACGTGTAAAGAAGGCGGGAACCGCACTTTCTTTTAAGCAAAAGAAAATCAATGGATAGGGATTTTCTTTGATAAATAAGAAAGTCAGAAGCGGATAAACAACTAAAGCGACAAATAACATGGTTCCTACTAATACCAGAACTAGTTGAAGATATTCTGCTAAGCCAGACAACCCTGTCGTTGAGATCGATTGATAAACTAATCCTAGGATACCGATCGGTGCAAACGCAATGATCAGCTGCACTACGTGTGACAAGGCTACAGAAACTTGATCCACGACTTCTTTAGTTGTTTCCGTACGACTACGCAAAGCCAGCCCTAACAAGACGGCCCAGAACAAAACGCCTAAATAATTTGATTCAATGATTGCTTGGATCGGGTTTTGTGTCACGTTAGTCAACATCGTAGATAAGACACTGCCGATATTTTGTGGCGCCTTTTCAGAGACCTGTTCTTGCAAAGTGATTGGGATCGTAAAAATCGAACTAACGACTACTGCAACTAACGCAGAGAGGAACGTTCCACCTAAGTATAAAAATAAAATAGGTTTGACATAGGTTTCATTCCCAACTTTATGTTTTGCAATCGAAGCTGCCGTCAGAAAAAATACCAAGAGAGGAGCAATGGCTTTTAAGCAACTGACAAATACAGTCCCCAATATGGTGATAAACGTCCATGAGGGTAAAAAAATACCAACTATAATACCAACTATGATACCGCAACTAATTCGTTGAACTAAAGACATATCCAAAAACTTATCTAACAAATAATCACCCCTATATAGTTTAACCATCATTTTAACATCTCTAAAATAGAAATAAAAGATAAACTTTCTAAAAATTCAAACTATTAAAGAGGATCGGACAGAAGCGTTTAAATCCGAGAAATAAGAAGGAGTTGCTTCTGCTCCCACCGTTTATTCGTTTTTAAAGAATAAGACAAAAGTGTTTCTTACTTTTTTCCCACGTTCGTGGGGAACAAATTAACGAAATGATGATTTATTGATTTGAAATAAAGAATAGATTAGATTCTAGGCGGAATTCATCAGTAGTCTTGTTCTTGTAGACTTTCAATAAATCCATTTTTTGAATGATTTTTTCTGTTACTGAAACACTACGGGTACAAAGGGCATTTTTAATTTTGTGTTATTTCATTATTACTCATCTCTCATTACAACAACATTGTACTGTCAAAAAAATCCTCATTTATGATACGGAGCCCCCGTATTGATCCGAAAGGCACGATAGATTTGTTCGACGAGTATTAGTCGCATCAGTTGGTGTGGATAAGTCATTTTGCCAAAGGAGATTTGGGTGTTGCTTCTTTTCATGACTGCCTCGCTTAGGCCTAATGAACCACCGATGACAAAAACAAGGTGGCTTTTTCCTTGGATGCCTAATTGATTGATTTGCTTGGCAAATGCTTCACTAGTGGGATTTTTCCCTTCAATAGCTAAGGCATAGACATATTCTTGTTCTTTTATTTTACTTAAGATCCGCTCCCCTTCTTTTTCCTTCACTTGGCGCATCTGGGCATCACTTAGATTTTCTGGTGCTTTTTCATCGGGTACTTCGATTAATTCGATTTTGGCATATGCCTGTAATCTTTTAACATATTCCTGAATTCCTTGGATCAGGTACTTTTCTTTCAATTTCCCGACTGAAATTATTTTGATATTCACATTCTCGTACTCCTCTATTTGATTTCTTCTTCCATTATAATAGAATTTCGTTCCGGATAGGACATGGAATGACGGATTTATTTTTACAAAGATTCCCACATAGTTATACACAACATCCACAGGTTTATCCACAGAAAGAGAGGTGTTTGTGGCTTATTTTATAAGTATTTCTTAAGCAAACATATATTTCTCACAGATTTATCCACTTTATCCACATATTGTGGATAAAAAACACTCTTGTTTTTCCTCAGTTTATCCCGTGTTTTTTACACATATCTTGTGGAAAAGTATTTTTTTATTTTTTTCATCTGAAATCAATGATTTTTCCTAAGCTTTTTCATAAAAAGTTCATAGTCTCAAAGTAGACTAAATTTAACAAATAGGTCTATACTTAAATAAAAGAAAATAATAATTGGAGGCAGGCCACATGGATAGAAAAGATGTGACATCAAAAATGAAAAAGAAAAATAATGGTCTTTGGCGCAAACTTGGACTAGGTTTAGTCGGTGGTGTGATTGGAGGATTATTAACAGCGGGTATTTTTTATGCTGCATTAGGAAATGGTCACTCCAATACGAGTGCTGGGGGTAACCAGAATTCGTCAGGTGAAACTGTTGTAGAAAATGTCAAAGTGAATGTAGATTCAGATATTACTAGTGCTGTAGATAAAGTACAAGATGCGGTAGTTTCCGTTATCAACTTGCAAAGTCAAAATCAATCGAACGATTTTGGCAAACTATTTGGGCAACAGCAGCAAAGTACTGAAGATAGTGATCTAGAGGCTTCTAGTGAAGGGAGTGGCGTTATCTACAAAAAAGAGGGCAACACTTCATATATCGTAACAAATAACCACGTAGTTGATGGGCAACAAGGATTAGAAGTTTTGCTCAAAGATGGGACAAAAGTCAAAGCAGAATTAGTTGGAACTGATGCTTATTCTGATTTAGCTGTATTGAAGATCCAATCAGATAAAGTGGATAAAGTTGCTTCTTTTGGCGACTCTAGTGCTTTAAAAGTTGGTGAACCTGCAATTGCAATTGGTTCTCCTTTAGGTTCCGAATATGCCAATTCAGTGACATCAGGTATCGTTTCTTCTTTGAACCGACAAGTGACAAGTACAAATGAATCCAACGAAACTGTAAATATCAATGCAATCCAAACAGATGCTGCAATCAATCCTGGTAACTCAGGTGGTCCACTGATCAACATTGAAGGACAAGTGATTGGGATCAACTCAAGTAAAATCGCTACTACTTCTGAATCTTCATCTGGCGTAAGTGTTGAAGGTATGGGCTTTGCAATCCCAAGTAATGATGTAGTCAATATCATCAACCAACTTGAAAAAGATGGTAAAGTGACACGTCCTGCATTAGGAATTACGATGTACGATTTATCTTATGTTTCAACGCAGCAAAAAGAACAAGTCTTGAAGATTCCTTCTTTAGTCACAAATGGTGTAATCGTGGCAAGTGTCCAACCAGCAACACCTGCTGAAAAAGCTGGTTTGAAACAATATGATGTAATTACTAAAATCGACGACACGGAAGTTTCATCTGGTGTTGAGTTGCAATCAGCTCTTTATAAGAAAAAAGTTGGTGACACAGTAAAAATCACTTATTACCAAGAAAAAGATGAAAAAACTGCTACAGTTGAATTGACGATCGATCAATCTGCATTAAAACAAAACCAATCATCGAATTCAGGAAACTGATTCCATTAACTATAGAAACTATCGTCTTCCCCAAAGCGAAAAACCTCCCAAAGAAATCATCATTTTCTTGGGAGGTTTTTCCATGTCAATTTTATTTTTTTATATTAAACACTGCGGGTCTTTAAGAAATCTTCCCCTATCACTGCATCTGCTGGCAATACCAATATGCCCTTCTTTTCTGGAGCATTTGGCAACTGCAATTCTTTCGCAGAACAGATCATGCCAAAACTTTCTACCCCACGTAAATTACCTGGCCAAATCATCATTCCATCAGGCATCATCGCACCTGGTTTCGCTACAACAACTTTTTGTCCAGCTTCGATATTTGGTGCTCCACAAACGATTTGTAATGTTTCACTATCGCTTACTTGTGTTTCCGTGATTGATAAATGATCTGAGTCAGGATGTGGGACACAAGTTTCAACATAGCCGACAACGATTTTAGGCTCATTGTCTTTAACGAGTGTTTCCGTGAAGCCTGCTTCTTTTATCAATCGGTTCAATTCGGCTAATTGTTCTTTCGTTACTTCAACTTGTCCGTTTCCTTCAATAACGAGGTGGTCAGAGAGATGGAAAAAATTCCAAGCAACGATTTGTCCTGATTCATCCTTTACCTGTGCGACATTTCCTTTGCGGATAACGCTATTTTCCGTTCCTTTATCATCGGCTATGATCACCATCAAAGTATCACCGACATGTGCTTTATTGTAAGCAAAAATCATGTTTTTTCCTCCAGTATCATTTGCTGTCACTTATCTTAACAAAAATTGTTGATCGATGCATGAGATTTTTTTCATCCAAAAAATAAGCCCTTTTTGCCATACTTTATAGCATTTTTCTGATTCCAAAAAAATAAAGGGGTATGACAAAATCCTTGTCACACTCTCTTTTGCGGATAAATGGCGTTTCAGAAGTAGCCTTTTCGAGAAATCAGCCAAAATCCCACAAACATTGCAGAAACATTTTTTGGAATTTCCTTCTTATTTCTTGAATCTAGCCACTTCTGTCCCGGCCTCTTAAAATTCAGATAAACAATGCGTTAACACGCTTTTTGCATGTTCTTATTCTTTTGCTACTTCTTCTTCATCTGACACGATCAAGACGTCACAAGGTGCTCGACGAATGACATAGCTTGCCACACTTCCGGTCATAAAGCGTTCAACTGCATTGAGACCTGATTGTCCTACCATGATCAAATCGATTTTATATTTTTTAGGTAAATTGATTGCCATTGTTTCTCTGACCGAACCGTAGGCAATGATTCCTTCGATATCTTGATAATCAACGGTTTTCCCGTAAGCTTTGCAGTCTTCAATCATTTGTTTTGCTGCTTCTGTTTGTTGATCCACTACTGTTTGATCGATTGGGGCATAGCCCATAAAATTATAAAATTGTTGATCGATCACATTCACTACGTATACAGTACCTCGATTTCTTCGAGCAACTTCGACCGCTTTTTTAAACGCTAAAAGTGCTTGTTCACTACCATCGATACCGACTAAAATATTTTGATATTCTTGTTCCATCTTGATCCCTCCTAGCAGATGTTAACCCTCAATCACACGATTTAAGAAATCCTCGACTTCTTGTTTTGTTTTTCTGTCTTTGTTTACCAGACGGCCTAATTCTTTTCCGTCTTGGATGACAACAAAACTTGGAATTCCAAAAATGCTCCACTCAGCGGCTACATCTATGTATTTGTCACGATCAACTTCAATAAAATTCCATCCAGAAAAATCATTTTCGATCTCTGGCATCTGCGGTTTGATAAAGCGACAATCACCACACCAATCTGCAGTAAAGAAAAAGATATTATTTCCTTTTTCTACATAACTAGCTAATTCTTCTAAACCCTCAGGAATAATCATCTGTTTACCTCTTTTCTTTTTCTTACATCTAGATTATACACCTTTATCCAAAACTGACCAACCCAAAGCCTAAATTGTAAAAAATGTGTCCCGCTCCTACAAAAATAGCCTTAACGATCCTAAAAACATAAAAAGCTATGTTCGGATTGTTAAGGCTTATTTTCTAAGAGATATGGAATAGACTCGGTATGTTTGAGCGTGGGACAAAAGTAAGAAACAATTTTGTCTCATACTTTAAGGTTCCCTAGAGTATCGTTAAAAATAAATATTTCAGCAATACGCTACTTTCCATTTCTCTTATATTTTATTTTCCATATACGATTGTATCAACAGTTGATTTGTCTAACCCTTTTAATGTTTGGATCAGCATTTCTCTGGCTGCCTCAAAATCACGGATGCTGAACATCGTTTGATGTGTATGGATATAACGTCCTACAACACCGATCACTGTACTTGGGATTCCTTCATTTTGAGTATGTGCCGCACCTGCGTCAGTTCCGCCTTTTGAAACAAAGTATTGATAAGGAATGTGATTCGTTTCAGCAACATCTAATAAATACTCACGTAGACGAGGTAACATGATCAAACCTGGATCTTGAATACGCATCAATGTCCCTTCCCCTAAATGACCAAAAGTGCCATTCTTTGTTCTTGTATCGTCCGCTGCTGAACAATCAACTGCAAAGAAAAGATCTGGTTTGAATTTGTTGACAGAAACTTTAGAGCCACGTAAGCCCACTTCTTCCTGTACATTTGCTCCAGCGATCAAAGTATGCCCTAATGTTTCATTTTGCAATGCTTCCAAAGCTTCTAAGACCATTGTACAGCCGTAACGATTATCCCAAGATTTACTGATGATATTTTTTCCATTGGCTGTTTTGACTGTTTCTGCATAAGGAACGATCGTATCACCAGGTAATACGCCAAAGCTCATTGCTTCTTCACGTGACTCAAAGCCGGCATCGAATAAAATATCTGTGACTTCAACTGCTTTTTGGCCACTTGTACCGCGTAATAAATGTGGTGGTACAGAGGAAGAAATACATGGATAATTTTTTCCTGATGACGTTTTTAACGTAAAACGTTGGGCAGAAACGACGTAAGGATTCCATCCGCCTAAAGGTACGACTTTAAATAAGCCATTTTCTTGGATCTGGGTCAACATGAAGCCAACTTCATCCATATGTGCCGCAACCATTACGCGCGGAGCATCCGCATCATCATGGTGACGTAAACCAAAGATCCCACCTAGCCCGTCTTGTTGTAATTCATCCACTAAAGGCTCCATGTGCGCGCCCATATACTCCCGGATGTCTTGCTCAAAACCACTTGTTCCTTGAAGTTCTGTTAGTTCTTTGATACGTTGAAATGTTTTTTCGTCCATATAAAGTTCGTCTAAAATTCAGACTATGCTCCTCTCAAACTTATTGTTGATTGACGCAAACCTTAGCGCTTTTAGCCAATCACTTGGATTTATTATAACTTATTTTCACAAGTAGTGGTTATTTATTTCAAAGAAAAACCCATAGTATGGTAGAATAAACACAAAGAAGCTATTGGATATAAAAGGAGGTAAGACGTATGTATGAAGAAAGCGAACTAAGCTATTTTAAAGGCGGTCTTGCTGTGGGAATCGGACTTGGATTGTTAAGCGGTGTTGCTTCAACTATTTGGTATCATCGAAAAAAGACCTTATCTGCGGATGAAGTCTTGCATCAAATTAAAGAACCATTTTTAAAAGAAGGCTCTATTGAAGGTTCCTGGATTTCCTTTGAAAAAGAACCTACTCGAAAATTTGCGATCCATTCGAAGGCATATCGAGGTGGTATATCACGAATCGAAGATGGTGAAGTTGTCTACTATGAATTCTTAGCAGATGCCTACACAGGTACTGTTTTAGATATTACACGAAAAAAAAGTGAATTTGCTTAACTGTATAGAATTGATTCCTTATCCCTTCTCTGAAAAAACATCTTCGTTTTTTCGTAGGGATTTCTTTATGAATTGCGCTAAAAAAGAAGTTAATTTTCTCTAGGAATACTAGTATTTACGAAAATGATACGGTATTCTTAAAAGGAAAATGTGTTTTCGATGATTTAAGGAGAGTGAAAAATGGAACAACAAGAAAAAATTGCTGTTCTAATTCCTTGTTACAATGAAGAAGCAACGATTTCGACTGTCATTGCAGACTTTAAACGAGAATTACCACAAGCAGATATTTATGTATATGACAATAATTCGACAGACAACACGTATGATCTAGCTCTACAGTGTGGTGCAATCGTTAAAAAAGAGCCTCGCCAAGGAAAAGGAAATGTGATTCGGCAAATGTTTTTTGATATTGAAGCAGATTATTATCTAATGGTCGATGGTGATGATACCTATCCAGCAGAAGCGGCCCATGAGTTACTCGATCAACTTCGTTCAGGCAGAGCGGATATGGTCATTGGTGACCGACTCTCAAACGGGACGTATTTTGATGAAAACAAGCGTCCTTTCCATGATTTCGGTAATAATCTAGTTAAAAATACGATCACGCAATTATATAAAACGAAAATACGCGATGTCATGACTGGCTATCGTGGATTTAATCGGATTTTTGTCAAAAGCTTTCCTATCATGAGTTCTGGTTTCCAAATCGAAACGGAACTAACGATCCATGCATTAGATAAAAAATTCAAGTTAGTAGAAATCCCTATTGATTATCGCGATCGTCCAGAAGGAAGTGAATCAAAGTTAAATACTTTTTCCGATGGCTTTAAAGTGATCATGATGATCATCAAAATGTGCAAAGATTACAAACCGCTGATGTTCTTTGGGATCTGGACACTTTTCTTCTTTTTATTTGGTCTATTCACTGGCGTACCAGTTCTTCGTGAATATATGTTGACCCACTTCATCACACGGGTACCTTCGGCTATTTTAAGTACTGGATTGATGATACTGGCTTTACTTTCACTAGTTACCGGGCTGATTTTAGACACCGTAGTAACAAACGCAAAAAAAGAATACGAATTGAATCTTTATCATGTTTATCATGAATATCGAAAAGAATTGATGGACAGAAAGACTCAGAAATAAGTGTTCACTTATAAGAAGAAAGTCAAAAAAACCAAAATTACTTCTTACGTTTTTTGGTTTTTTTGGCTTTTTTTAGTGGAACTACGTACATCGATTATTCGAAAAGAGGGTGAGCCAAAAGTAAGAAACACTTTTGGCTCACTCTTTAAAAACGAATAAACGGTGGGAGCAGAAGCAACTCCTTCTTGAATAAGCCGAAATTAACAAAAATTTGAAAAGCAATTTTCGTTAATTTCTTCTTATTTATTGGAGTTGAACACTTCTGTCTTGGCCTCTTCTGATTTTCGTATTCTTCTATTTGCTGTGCTTTTACTTAGCCGTCCGAATCGTCACAAATTTTACCTCAATATATTCTTCGACACCATAAGTTCCATTCTCACGACCGAATCCGGAATGTTTGACCCCACCAAAAGGCGTAGCAGAGTTAGATATCGCTGTATCATTTACTCCCACCATCCCATATTGCAGTTGATTGCTGACATGATCGACTGTGTGGATATTGGTCGAGAAGAAGTAAGAAGCCAGGCCAAAAATCGTATCATTGGCATCCTTGATCACTTGATCTTCCTCTTCAAATGTAATCAATGGAATGACCGGTCCAAACGTTTCTTCATAAAAGATTGCCATTTCTTTTGTTACACCATCTAAAACAGTTGGTTCAAAGAAAAAGCCGTTCGCGTACTCGCCTTCTGTCAAGCGCTTTCCACCACAAAGGATCTGTGCCCCTTTATCAACTGCATCCTTCAGCTGTTCTTCGATCTTCTCGATTCCTTCTTCATTGATCAGCGGACCTGTTGTTGGGTCGTCTAACCCATTACCTACAGATACACCTTTCATCTTTTCCATGATAAGATCTGTTGCTTTTTGTTTGATCTCTTTATGGATAAAGATTCGATTAGGTGACGTACACACTTGTCCATTGTTGATAAATTTAGTTTTGATCAACATCTCTGTCGCTAATTCTAAATCCGCATCAGGGAAAATAATAAATGGAGCATGCCCGCCAAGTTCCATTGAAACTTTTTTCAGTGTCGGAGCCGCTTGTTCATTCAAGATTTGCCCCACTTCGGTTGAACCTGTAAAAGTGATTTTTTGAATGTCATCAGATTCTGATAAGATCTTACCAATCGTTGAAGAATCCCCCATTACGATATTGACGACTCCTTCAGGAAATCCAGCTTGATCAAATAGTTCCATTAGCGCTAGTGCTGAAAGCGGTGTCGCTTTTGCGGGTTTTAAAATCACCGTACACCCCGCTGCGATTGCTGGCGATATCTTCCGAATAATCATATTAGAAGGAAAGTTCCAAGGAGTAATTGCTCCTACTACTCCGACTGGTTGTTTCCGGGCTTGCCATTGATTAGTAGTTGGTGAAGGAACGATGTCCCCTAAAATACGCTGTCCTTCCGCCGCATTCCACCGAAGATTCTCCACATTCGTTTGGATTTCCGCTGCTGCTTGACTTAGCGGTTTTCCTTGTTCCATCGTCATGATTTTTGCCAATCGTTCACTATCATTTTCTACTAGATCTGCCATTTTATTCATTAATTTTGCTCGTTCTGCAGGAGAAGTTTGTGACCAGCCTTCGAACGCTTTATTAGCCGCCTGAATTGCCTCTTTCGTTTCTTTTTCTCCACCCTTTTGAACAGTGGCTAATATCTCCCCAGTTGCAGGATTCTTAACCTCAAAAGTACCTTCCGATCCCTCCAGCCATTTGCCGTTGATATAAAGATGAGTTTCGACTTGTGGTAAATCTATTTTTGCCATGTGTCAGTTTCCTCCTTCTTATTCGGTACAATCCCACCCTAACACGGAGAAAAGCAAAGCTCAAAACATATGCATAAAGGTTGTGAAAAGAGCGTTTTGACCTGAGCAATAAGGAGGAAAATCTCGAAATAGTTCCTCATATTTTGAGATTTTTTGACTTATTGCCGAAGGTCAGCTCTTTGAACACCGTGGATAAGGTTGCGAAAGAAGCGCCCAGCTCCGAGCAAATAAGAACTAGATTTTTAAAATAGCTTCTCATATTTTGAAAATCTAGGCCTTATTGTTGAGGAGTTGCTTCTTGAACACCCTAAATTAGGTTGTGAAAAGCCCGTTCAGCTCCGCTGACAATAAGAATGAATTTTTCGAAACAGCTCTCCATGTTTTGAAAAATCCAGACTTATTTCAAGGAGTTGGGCTTTGAACACCGTGGATTAGGTTGTGAAAAGGCTGTTCTGCATCAAGCAATAAGAATGAACAGAGAAAAACAGCTTTTCATGTGTGAAATGTTCCATAGATGATTTTCTAGTTGGCAAAAAAGCTTTCTTCGACTTTCCTATTAATGGATTCAAGAGATGCATAGTACAAAATTTCGCTACTCCAAAACTATTATATTTTACACACTTTACTAAATAGACACTCAAAATATTATATGATAGTAAAATATTTTTATTTTGGAGTGAACATTTATGAACAACGAAAGATACCAACAATTGAAACAAGCCGAATTAGGTGCTATCATCAGCATTTTGGCTTATGTTATCGTATCGATCCTAAAACTTTCTATCGGAAATATCGCAGATTCTGAAGCTTTAAGAGCAGATGGATTGAATAATTTTACAGATATCCTTGCATCGATTGCTGTATTGATCGGCCTCCGGATTTCTCGGAAGCCTGCAGATAATGAACACCGTTACGGTCACTGGAAAGCAGAGAATATTGCCAGCCTAGTGACTTCCTTTATCATGTTGCTGGTAGGGATTGAGGTCCTGTATTCGTCCATTCGTTCTTTCATGGACAAGGAGACGGGGAGTCCCGATATTACTGCTGCGATCGTGGGGATTTTTTCCGCTATCCTTATGTACATCGTCTATTACTTCAACAAAAAGTTAGCCGAAAAAGTTAAAAGTCCTGGGCTTCTGGCTGCAGCAAAAGATAACCGAAGCGATGCCTGGACAAGTATTGGTACAGCAATTGCTGTTTTTGCTGCATCTTTTCAGTTGGGTTGGTTAGACACACTAGCAGCAATGGTTGTCGGACTACTGATTTTAAAAACGGCTGTTGATATTTTTAGGGAAAGTTCGTTTTCATTATCCGACGGTTTCGATCAAGCTGAACTTGTTCGTTACAAAGAAACAATTGAAAAAATTCCGGAAGTAAGACAAGTGAAAGATATTCGAGGACGAAACTATGGTTCAAATATCTATGTTGACATCACAGTCTTGATGGATTCTGATCTAACAGTAAAAGAAAGCCATACTGTTTCTGATATTATTGAACATCGTTTATTCGAAAAATTTCAAGTCCACGAAACGGATGTCCACGTAGAGCCATTTATTGAGAAATAAAGGAACAATGATTTCAAAAACTGATGACTCACCTGAGAAAAGATGGAAAATAAAGTGGGAAAAAGCGAGGTTGGGACAGAAGTGTTTAACTCCGAGAAATAAGAAGAAATTAACGAAAATTGTTTTTCAAATTTTTGTGAATTTCGGCTTATTTCCGAAGGAGTTGCTTCTGCTCCCACCGTTTATTCGTTTTTAAAGAATGAGACAAAAGTGTTTCTTACTTTTGTCCCACGCTCGCTTTTTCCCTAGCTACTCTTACTAATCTCCTCACTTATTTTTTAAGTTGAAAAGCATTGCACATAATGAGGCGGATTTTTTTATTGATGGGGATAAACAAGTTCATTTGGGCGTACTGCACGATAAAGCGCAAATGCGCCGTCTAAATTTTGAACATGGAAACCAGCTTGTTTTAAGATACGTTCAGCTAAATAACTTCGTAGTCCACTATGGCAACTTACGATATATTCTTGGTTCTTCTCTAACTCGCTCAAGCGACAACGTAACTCGTGCAAAGGAATATTTGTAGCATGCGGAAATGCGCCATTGGCTAATTCACCTTCATTTCGCACATCCAATAATACTTTTCCATTGGCCAAAGCTTCAGGTAACTCATGCCATTGGATCGGCTCACTTAATCCTTCCGCAACATTCATAGCTGCATAACCTAACATGTTCACCGGATCTTTTGCTGAACCAAAGGGTGGCGCATAAGTCAATTCCAATTCCGGTAAATCAAAGATGGTTAACTTTCCTTTGATTGCAGTAGCCAGAACATCTACTCTTTTATCCACGCCTTTTTCACCAATTCCTTGTGCTCCGTAGATTTCACCAGTTTTTGGATCAAAGATCAATTTCAAAAGAAGATCAGATGCGTCTGGATAATAACTTGCATGATCCTTTCCTGAGACATGGATAACTGAATAAGAGAGACCTGCTTGTTTAGCTGCTCGTTCATTCAATCCTGTAGAAGCTGCAGTCAGATCAAATACGCGTAAAATCGCTGTACCGACACTTCCTTGGTTCTTTCGTGCAGTGCCAGCGATATTATCTGCTACTTGACGTCCTTGACGATTGGCTGGGGAGGCCAACGAAATTAACGCGTCTTCACCTGTGATTTGTTGTTTGACGATGATTGCATCGCCTACTGCATAAATAGCAGGATCACTCGTTTGATAATATTCATCAACGAGAATACCGCCTTTGATTCCAGTTTCTAGACCGGCTTGTTTTGCCAATGTACTGTCAGGAGCTACTCCTACAGATAAAATCGTCAGTTCGGAAGGAATAGCAGTACCATCTGCTAAACGCAATAACTGGCCTTCCTCTTCAAAAGCGATGACCGCTTGATTGGTTTTGACTGTTACACCTTTTTCTTCTAATTCTGCATGAACGAATGCAGCCATTTCCTCATCTAAGGTCGGCAAAATATGTGGTGCACTCTCCACAACTGTTACTTCAAGTCCTCGTCTGGTCAAATTTTCTGCCATCTCAAGCCCAATAAATCCTGCACCGACAACTACTGCTTGTTTTGGTTGGGTATCAAGGACGTGCATTGTCTTATCAATGTCTGGTACATTTCTAACGGTGAAGACGTTTTTCGCTTCTGACAGACCAGCAATAGGTGGTACAAACGGTTTTGCGCCTGGAGAAAGCAACAGCACGTCATATGATTCCATTGTCCGTATTCCATCATGCTGTACTTCGACTTTTTTCTCATCCGTTAGAAATAGCTGTGACCTCATGATTTGGACGGACATCAAGTTGAAAACGAGCAGCTAACGTCTCAGGAGTTTGGACTAAAAGTTTTTCACGTTCGTCGATTTCCCCCGAAACATAATAGGGCAGTCCACAATTGGCAAATGAAACAAATGGCCCTTTTTCAAAAACGACGATTTCTGCATCTTCTTTCAAGCGGCGTAATCTAGTTGCTGCAGACATTCCTCCTGCTACACCACCAATAATCACTACTTTCATTTACTTACCTCCTATTGTTTTATCCAACCATTGATTCATGCCACCACGTACATTGATCGCCTGATAGCCCATTTTGTTCAATTCTTTCGTTGCCTGCTTGCTTCGCATACCTGACTGACAGATCACATAAACAGGTTTTTCCTGATCACCTTTAAAACTAGTGATTCTTTGCAATGGTACATTCTTAGCTTGTCGAATATGCCCACCCCGGTATTCATTTGGCGTTCTCACATCGATCAATTGAATAGAACTTGTTAGTTTTCCTTTTAATTCAGCAATTGTAATAGATTGTATCGTTTGAAACAACATCATTTTTATGCCACCTCGTTTAATTTTTTAAAATACCTCACGGGGTATATTCAACACGATATGCTGATATTTGTCAACTATTCGATTCCTAAATTTAAAAATCAACTTATTTATTTACAAACTATACCTATATAGGGTATTATCCAAATAGAACAACAAGGAGGATTCAAGATGGAAATCGATAACAAAAACATTATGAATCGTTTAAAGCGCACGGAAGGTCAAATACGCGGAATTCAAAAAATGATCGACGAAGATAAAGAATGTATGGATGTTATTACGCAGTTGAGCGCCGTTCGTTCCAGTATTGATCGTGTCATGGGAATGATCGTTGCCGAAAATCTCAAGGATTGTTTGGAACACCCTGAGAATAGTCCAGAGGAACAAGCAAAAAAAATGGAACAAGCAATCAATATGATCATCAAAAAGTAAGGAGCGAAACAATGAAAGTTGTCTTTCACATCGACGAAACAGCAAAGTGGCTCGAAACGAAGCAAAACGTCAAAAATCTACTGAAAGCAGCACCGAAAACAGAGATCATCGTTACTGTTAACGGTCACGGAATAACAGGCTATCTTGATAACCAGAATGCGGATTTCCTCGCATTACCAGATGTAACATTCCATGCTTGTGCTAACGCTTTACGTGCGAATGAAATCAGCGAAAAAGCATTACCTGAACAAGTGGTCATCGTACCAGCGGGTGTTTTAGATCTGATTGAATTACAAGAAAAAGGCTTTGCTTATATCAAACCATAATGAAACAAAAATAGAATATGGGACAAATCTAAAAATCAGTTTTGCTACAGACTCTCGGATAAACGGCATTCAAAAGTCAGGCTTTTCGGAAATTTAAAAAAAACGAGCAATACAAAAAGCGTATTGTTCGTTTTTTTCTCCAATTTCTCAAATCGAAATGACTTTTGTCTCGACCTCTGTTTTTAATCATCGACTGATTTTAATAATTTCCGGTAGGTACCTATATAAAGCACAAATGATTGTGCCAAACAATAAGTGATCACACCAAATATCCAGTTGACCCATCTACCAGTGAGGTCAGGAAAGAGTAACCAAATGGCCATTCCTGCATAGATGACCGCGGTCGCTAATTTTCCATACCATTTTGCACCATCTAATTTGACATGATATCTGAGACCAATGATTCCAGCCAGTAACATAAAGCTTTCTTTGACAATGAATAGACCTAATACGAGCCAAATCAGTGGACGTTGCCATGCCATGGACAGAATCAAAAACAATTGAGTCAATTTATCAGCCACAGGATCAAGGATTTTTCCTAATTCCGTGATTTGATTGAAACGGCGAGCAATAAAACCATCTAAAAAATCAGTAAGACCTGAAATAGCGATGATCACGCCAGCTAAATAAAAAGAATGTTGCGCGACAAGATAAAGATAAAAAGGTAATAACACAACACGAAAAAGAGATAATAGGTTGGGGATCGTTCGTATTTCTTTACGCCAATTGGATAGTTGCTTCATCTTTTACAGCCCCTTAAATAGACTTTAGTCTATTCTAACCTAACAAAATAGATGTGCCAATTTTTACCTTGCCGCTGAATATCCCTATTTTACGTTTGTCGCTGATTTTTCTGTCGTTCACGCGCTTCTTTAGCTAATTGTTTGTGGGCTTTTTTCGAGCCACGCTCGATATCTCTCTGCCATTTTCTCGTTTTGAAATCTGTAAATAGACTGTCCAGATCATAATTTTCTGGGTACAATTCTTCTGCGCGCCTTTTTAGAGTCACACGGAAACGTGGGACTTCGATTTTTTCACTGTCCAAGTAAAAGATCAATGTGTCTTCTCCTTGATCTTCAAAAATCAGACCTTCTTTTTGATGGATGGTCGAGAATACTCGATCCCCTTTTGAAAATCGTTCCAATTTTTCTTTCACGTTTTCCTTCTGGACGAGCGTTTGGAATGCTTTTTTCTTTGTTTGATAGGCCTTATTGTGGATATAATGTTGTGCTTGTTGAATAAGCTCTGGAGACATCTCCATTTTTTTGGCGATCCACAGCGCTTGGCTTTCGCCAGTTTCACCAACTCGAAGAAGATACTTCGGCTGCAATTTTTCTCGGTCAAATGCCATAGCCGCAGGAATAAAGTCTTCATGGTCTTTGGCAAACTTTTTGATTTCCCCATAATGCGTAGTTGCAACAACCAAAGCGCCTTTTTCATACATTGCTTCCATGATAGCCACCGCCAAAGCTGCCCCTTCATTTGGCTCTGTCCCACTACCGATCTCATCTAGTAAAACCAGCGTATTCCTTTTGATTTTACCTAAAATCGCTGCAATATTGTGCATATGACCAGAGAACGTACTCAAGGCATTTTCAATATTCTGTTGATCGCCGATATCGACAAAAACACCATCAAAGACCGCTAACTCTGTGCCTTCATCTGCTGGTACTTGCAACCCGAACATTGCCATGAGGGTAAGTAGTCCCACAGTTTTCAAAACGACTGTTTTTCCACCGGCATTCGCGCCAGTGATCACTAACCCACGGTAATCTTTCCCCAATTCAAAATCCAATGGGACAGCCTTTCCTGTCAGCAAAGGGTGTCTTCCCTGTTTAATGTTGATATATTCCGATTTATTGACGATAGGAGTGACACCTTTGATTTCCCGACTATACTTTGCTCGAGCAAAAAGAATATCTAAACGTGTGACAGTCTCAATGATCAAATCAATTGCATATTCTTTCTCAGCCAATGCGCCAGTCAAAGCTGCCAACACTTGGTACTCTTCTGCAATTTCTTCTGCTTTTAGCAGTTGGTAGTGCCCACTTGCTTTTTCGACAGCTGTCGGTTCAATAAATACAGTTGTTCCTTTGTTGGATTGCTCTATGATACTTCCAGGTATCTTGTTTTTGTAACTTGCCTTGATTGGGATCGTATAATGATCTCCTTTTTGAACAATCATCGTTTCTTGGATCATTTCTTTATTCGCGGGATGCCGCAAAAATTTCAACAAGCGATCTTGGATTTCCTTTTCTGTCACTTGCAACTGTTTTCGTACCTTTCGCAACTGTCGCGAAGCATCATCACTTACCTTTTGATTCTTGATTTGTTGATAGATCAACTCTTCGATTTCAACTAGGTTGGGCATATTTTTGCTATACGCATACAATAGCGGTGTCTGATAGCAATTTTTTTCAAAGAATTTCGTAATCAACCGACTACTTCTTAAAAAATCAGCATACTCGATCAATTCTGAGGGCGTCAAAACCAAGCCTTTTTTCACTTGGGCTGTTAATGCATCGATCCTCGTCAATCCCATGAATGGAACATGCTGATTACTTTCTAAGATGAGGCGTGCTTCTTTCGTTTCTGTTTGTCGGGTTCGAACAGTTTGCAGAGTTGTTTGGATGGTCATTTCATCGATTCGTTCTTTACTGTGATTCCCGATAGCTCGTTTTTTGACTTCGTTTTTAATTTCTTCGAATTGTAATTTATTGAGTGTATCTTTCATATTCTCTCCTTTATTGAAGAGATACCTGTCCCAAATAAATAAGACCTAGTGATAAAATAAAAGAACAGGACATCCACTTAAATAAGACATGTCCCGTCCTTGTTGAATACAAACTATTGGTTTTGACAGGTATCATCTATACGCACGCCAAATAGGCTTCTTGCTTTATTGGCTATTCAACTGACTACGTTAGATACTTGCTACACTCATCAAAATACCTCATTCATCTAGGTTTTATTTATTTTCACCCCAACTATATCAACTTTGATTTTACCTGTCAACTAATACAAGAAATCGCTTTTACTAAACAAAGAAATTTGTTCGCTCAACTAACAAAATTGTTACCTGTTTCGCTTTTCTTTATTTGTCATTTAATAGATAATATGATTTGTCAAATTAAGCTAGAATAAAATGCTTCTTGTACATAGCTCAAAAATATTTCGATTGGTGTTCTGTAATTCAATGATTTTCTTGGAATATGATTACGTTGATTGCTGACACTGGAAATAAATGTCTGATTCACTTCTCTAAAATCCATTGATTTCGGCAGTCCATTACGACGCAGAATCCCGTTAGAATTCTCGTTTAATGGGCGTTGAGAAGGTGTTCCAGGGTCCGCAAAATATATATCAACATCATGTTGGTTACTAATGGCTTTCCAGTTAGAAAATTCTTTTCCACAGTCAAACGTAATAGATTTAAAGAAGTTTTTAGGGAAGCGAGAAAACCATTGATTAAGGGCAGTTTCAATATCTAATGCCTTACGGCCGTTGGGTTTAATCGTAATAATGACTTTAGATAATCTTTCAACTAAAGTAATGACGGCACTTTTATGATGAATGCCAACGATCGTATCACCTTCAAGGTGACCAAACTCAGAATTGAAATCAGGATAATTATCAGGTCGATCATGGATTGAGCGCTGATACTGTTGTTTTCCCCGTTTTTCCTGATGGCCATTGGGTTTTCTTTTACCTTTCATCGGTAGTGTGTCAATATCAAATATTCCTTTAGAAAATAAACGATAAAGTGTTCTCATACCGCATGAAACAGGCCTTCCTTTTCGCCCGATAATGACGTCAGGCGTCCAACCAAGAGTGACTTTCTCTTTAATGTAATCTACTTCATGAGCAGGTAATTGAATGACTTTTCTACCACATTTTTTCTTATTTTCTTTATACTGGTGCCAATAATCAAGAGCAGTCTTGCCTTGCTTGAACTTATTGACTACATTATAAATAGTTTGTATAGCACGTCCCATTCGGTTAGCGATTTCAACCGGCTTATTATGTTGAAGATAATATGATTCTATCATTGTCAGTTCGTCTATGGTAAGATGTTTGTAGGTCATTTATGGTTACACTCCTTTGTTTTCTTTCGTCGGAAATACAATTTGAGTGTACCATAAATGTCTTTTTATTTTTCTAACTTAATTTTACAATTCGCGTAATAAGAAAAAAACGAAAAGAGTGTGAATCAATGAAAAAAGTAATTGCTGTAATCGTCCTTTTGCTATTAGCCTTTGGTGGATATAAAGGGTATAAATATTATGAAGAAACCTATAAAAGTGAAACTGCCTACGCAAAAATACCGGAAACAGTTCCACCACTAAAAGATACACTGGATAATCAAGGGAAAAAAGTGGATAACTTAAAGTCTTATGACTATCAATTGACCTTTGTCACTGAGAGTGGTCAAAAAATCGATATGTCCTACGCCGTTTCTTCTGAAAAACCACAGCCTTTAGAACCAAACTCTTACATCACGGCTGAAGTAAGTAAAAAACGAATAACAAAGGGACCATCTGCGATTGAAGAATCAAAAATCCCTAAAGATGTCTTGAATAAATTAACAAATAACTGATTTCTCAAATCAAATCTTTTTGAATCAAGCAAAAGAGCAAATGATCAGAACCGCTTCGTCGGCACCTGATTATTTGCTCTTATTTTACTAAACTTTTTTATGAGGACTGACTTTTGGACGTCGTTTATTTGAGAGAGGCTGGCACAGAAGTGTTTAACTCCGAGAAATAAGAAGAAATGAACGAAAATTGCTTTTCAAATTTTTGTGAATTTCGGCTTATTTCCGAAGGAGTTACTTCTGTTCCCGCCGTTTATTCGAGAGTCTGTAGCAAACCTGATTTTTAGATTTGTCCCACATTCAAACGTCTTAGACCATCAACATGTATACTCCCACTGCTACAATAGCGCCAACCATTGGTCCAACTACTGGCACCCAAGAATAGGCCCAGTCTGAAGTTCCTTTGTTTCCGATCGGCAATACTGCATGAGCAATACGTGGACCAAGGTCACGTGCTGGATTGATCGCATATCCGGTAGGTCCGCCTAATGAAAGACCGATAGCCAAGATCAATCCACCGACAGCAAATACATTTGTACCATCTGCAAAAGCATTTTGTCCAAACGCAAGTAGCCCTAAAACTAAGACAAATGTGCCAATCAATTCAGTAATAAAGTTGGCTGGATAATTACGAATAGCTGGACCAGTTGCAAATGTACCTAAAATAGCATCTTGATCTTTTGTTACGCCCCAATGTGGTAGATATGCTAACCAAACAAGAATCGCCCCAACAAAAGCTCCTAACATTTGTGCAATAATAAATGGGATCACGAGGTTCCAACCGATTGCTCCTGTCATTGCCATAGCTAAAGATACTGCTGGATTCAAATGTGCTGGTCCCATAAATCCAGAAATATAGACACCCATCGTTACAGCCATGCCCCAACCAAATGCAATGACGATCCAACCTGAAGCTTGCGCTTTACTCTTGTTTAAGTTGACTGCCGCACAAACACCATCACCTAGTAAAATCAAAATCATCGTCCCAATAAATTCACCCATGATCTGGGTCATCTCTGCATTCATTTATTTCTCCTCCTTTAGGTCACGTAAATCCGACTCAGCAATCAATTCTTCTAAACGACTTTCTTGACGTTTTTTCTCTTCTGGTGACCAAGCAAAGTATGTGGCGATTGCATCAATGATTGGTTGTTTGATTGCATCCAATTGATCTCTTTCAAACAATAGATGGTTCGTTCGACGAATCAAATAATCACCTGGTGCCAAGACCATTTCTTCTTCTAATCCGTAATGTAAGCGAGCAGATTCTGCCAAACTTAACCCTGGATATGGTGTCATATCTTTTGCAAGTGCGTAGATTTTCTTCGCATTCGTGCCATAGAAGTCCGCAATATAACTAGCGTCTTCCTCCGCTAATCCTGCTTCAACACCGATTTTTGTTAATTCTTCGACTGTTTCTTCTAATTTAGTTGGGTCAAAATCTCCACCTGACACTGGATAATACTTCGAATCGATTTCTTTGGCTGTCACACCATATTCGTCTTTTAACAATTGACGGATCAATTTCAATGCCCCTTCTGCCATCTTACGATAGTCGGTGATCTTCCCACCAGAAAGCGTCACTAATCCGTCTGGTTCTCGTTCCAAAGAACTTCCTCGGGAAACCGTTGATGGTGCTTTTTCGTCGCGACTGTTTTCCAAGTGATTCAATACATCTTCGACTTCTACACGTGTTACTTTGTTTTCTTTATATTCTGTGACTGTATCGATTACTTTCCCAAAGCTTTTATCTGAAATCGAACCATTGTCACCGCCATTATAGTCTGAACCAGAATTTCCAATCAATAAAGGACGTAAGCCTGCCCAGCTTGCCTCAACATCTTGTAACGTGATATTCGCCTCTGGATAACGATGGTTGACAACTTCCAACAAATAATCCACATCTTCCTGTGTCACTTTAGGATCGGTATAGTCTCCTTGATAATCTGTATCAGTTGTGCCAAAATAGGTTTTATTTTCTCTAGGGATTGCAAAGACCATCCGGCCATCTTGTTTTCCTGTATCAAAATAAGTTGGTTGTGGCACTGGTAGTTTTTTGGCATCTACCACTAAATGGATTCCTTTTGTAGGACGCATTTTAGGCGAAACTGCTCGTTTGAAATTCAAGTTGCGGATCTTATCTACCCATGGACCGCTTGTATTGATCACTATTTTTGCTTTGATTTCTACTACTTCGTCTGTTAATAGATCTCGCGCTTTGACGCCTACGATCTGATCATTGTCATATAAAAAGCCAACCGCTTTCATTTTACTTACCAGATAAGCGCCATCTTCTGCTGCTTTCTTGATATTTTCGATGACTAAACGGGAATCGTTGTTGCGAAAGTCCAAGTATACACCTGCACCCTTTAGACCTTCTTTTTTCAAGAAAGGTTCACGTTCTAAGACTTCTTCGGGAGTCAATGTGTAGTTCTCATATTTGGTACCGGTCACATTTGCTAGCTTGTCATAAAGATCCATTGCGACTTTGACTGAAAACATATTGAATGTCGTCGCTCCTTCATCTTCGTAGATAGGTAGTAGCATTGGATCAGGTTTTGGTATATGAGGTGCGATACTTTGTACAACAGCTCGCTCGCCTACTGTATCAGCAACTACTTCCACATCAAATGTTTTTAAGTAACGAATGCCTCCATGGA
This sequence comes from Enterococcus durans NBRC 100479 = LMG 10746, assembly GCF_001544215.1. Lineage (GTDB taxonomy): Bacteria > Bacillota > Bacilli > Lactobacillales > Enterococcaceae > Enterococcus_B > Enterococcus_B durans. Next base: position 1,121 of record NZ_BCQB01000041.1, on the reverse strand, counting down.
CTAATTTCGTTGAACGTGAAGAAGTTCCTTCTGCAAAATCCTGCATTTCGATCAGACCGGTTTTGATTCCTGAAGCTGCTGCTTGGATGGCTACACCAGCACCAGTGATCCCACCGCCGATGATCAATAAATCTAATTCTTCTTGTTGCATTTTTTCAATATTTTCTTGTCTCGTTCCTCTTGAAAACATAACGTTCCCTCCCTTTACTCAAATGCTTGTGTAGCAGCGACTGCTTTTTTCCAGCCACTATATAGTTTTTCTCTTCGTTCTTCTGGCATTTCGACTTCAAACATTTTACCAGCTTCATAAAATTCTCTGATTTCATCTGTGTCTTTCCAGTAACCGACAGCCAAACCAGCAAGGAAAGCAGCACCTAATGCCGTAGTTTCCAAATTTTCCGCTCTTTGGATCGGTACATTCAAGATATCTGTCTGGAATTGCATCAAATATTCATTATTTGCTGCGCCGCCATCTACTTTCAGCACTGGGATTTTGATTCCTGTATCATCTTGCATCGTGTCAATGATATCTCTTACTTGATATGCGATTGACTGTAAGGTAGCTTTGATGATGTCTTCTTTTGTTGTGCCACGCGTCAAACCAAACATCGAACCTCTAGCAGATTGATCCCAATATGGAGCGCCTAGACCTACAAAAGCTGGGACAACGTAGACTTCATCGTCATTCGTGGAACGTTTCGCAGCTTCTTCCGAGTCACTCGCTTTTTGGAGCATTTGCAAGCCGTCACGCAACCATTGGATCGATGACCCAGCTACAAAAATACTCCCCTCAAGTGCATAGTAAACCTTGCCATTTATCCCATAACCAATCGTCGTCAATAAATTGTTTTTAGATAATTGCGGTTCTTCCCCTGTATTCATGACGATGAATGAACCAGTTCCATACGTATTTTTGACCATTCCTGGTTCAAATGCCATTTGCCCAAATAAAGCTGCTTGTTGGTCCCCTGCCATTCCAGAAATTGGCGCTTCACTGCCATAAAAGTGATAGCCTTGCGTGTAGCCGTAAACTTCAGAATTCGAAGTTGGTTTCGGTAACATCACTCGTGGGATATTTAATAGGTCAAGTATTTCTTGATCCCAATCAAGATCGTGGATAT
>NZ_BCQB01000040.1 GCF_001544215.1 Enterococcus durans NBRC 100479 = LMG 10746 | reverse complement strand
CGTTTAAATAAAAAATAAATGAAATCAAGTTCATCTCAAATTTACTTACAAAGGGGAGAAAAGTGGAAAAACAAACCAATCTCGAAGTTAAATTAATTGGCGAAGACGGCAACATCTTCAACCTGCTAGGTATCACTAGTAGAGAGTTAAAGCGAAATGAATGGCTTCGTTGAGCAAGCAAATGCTTTGTGGCATGAAGTAACCATGCACGCTTCGTCTTATGAAGAGGCTCTGAATATGATTCAGGAATATGTGATAATGGTTTAGTTAATCCCAGCAACGCACCTTACACGCCCTTAGCAACGAGCTGAGGGCGTTTTAATATTCATTTTGAAATACCGAAAAAGTCACAAATAAAAAGCCTTGTATAATCATAGCTATATAAAACCTATCTTTGCAATTCAAGAAACATTTTATTAATTCTTAAACTGATTTTGGTTGCTAGTAATTTCATCCTCATGTTCTTTTAGCCATGTTTTGACATTTTCTAAGATAAACAGGCTGCTTTTACCTAGATCCGTCAAGCTATAATAAACAGGAAATCCAGTTGATGATTCACCTTCCTTGCTGATAATTCCGTAAGCTAATAAATTATTTAGATTTTCATTTAAAACTTTTCTTGAAACACCTTTCATTTCTCTTTCGAGTTCAGCAAAGTGGCGCGTTTTTTCAGCTAAAAGGATTAGGATAAACGGCACCCATTTACCTAAAAGTGGCATAGCTAATTCTCTTAATCTTAAATCATCTGCTTTGTTCTGCACCTTGAAGTAACCTCTTTTTCTTCATAAAATTTATTTCTATAATTATATCACACATAAAAAACGGAGGACGACAATGAAAAATCACTTTTTTAAAACTTTTGAGTTCGAATTTGAGACGACGCGCCTGCTTTGGTATACGCCAAGTGGCGGTTCAGATTATGGCGAAGTTGCGACAACTGCAGAAAAAATTAAAGATGGCAATTATGAATCTTGGTACAAAGGATGGTCTGATTTTGCTAAAAAACTAGAGGAACGTTCGGATAATTTTAAATCACAAAGCAGCAAAGCAAATGGTTATTTACGCGCAAGCAGATATTATCAAGCCGCAGAGTTTTTCCTTTCAGCGAACGATTCACGGAAAATTGAAGCATATCAAAAATCGGTAAAACTATTTTATAAAAGTCTGGATTTACAAAAAGTTAAATATGTATCTGAAATGATAAACTATAAAAATGCAAAAATCAGAACTTTACTTTTTAGAACAGATATGGAATCAAAAGGTACTTTATTTATTTGTGGCGGTTTTGATGCACTTCTCGAAGAACTATATTTTACAAATGTCAAATCTGGGATGGAAAATGGGTATGATGTTGTGCTTTATGAAGGACCGGGGCAATCTGATGTGATTAGAAGATATAATCTACCTTTCGAAGAGAATTGGCATATAGTCGCAAGGCAAGTTGTTGATTTTTATAATGAAAAATATCAAATTTCTGGAGAAAAGATCGGAATTGGGCTATCATTAGGCGGCTTATTGGTTTCGCGTGCGGCAAGCCTAGATCAAACTCTTTTTGATAAAATTGTGCTTTATAATTATTTTCCTTCGATGCTCGATTCGTTTAAAAAATCAATGCCGAAATTTCTTTATAAATACATAGAAGATGGATTCTCAAAACCGTTTGAGAAAATTTGCTCATTTTATATCTCGAAAAACAAATTTCTAAATTGGCAAATTGAACACGCAAAGTGGACCTTTGGCGAAATTTCACTAAACAATTTACTTAAAAAATGTAGTAAATTCAATGAAGGTATTTCGCTTGAAAAACTCAATACCGACACTTTGGTGTTGCTGGCAGAGAATGAAAATTATTATGATTTTCGGCTTGGTTTAAACTTTTATGAAAACATTCCTGCAATAAATAAAAAACTGATTTTATTTAATAAGACCAACTTTTCATCAGATTTACATTGTCAGAATGGTGCTACCCATGATTCAAATGATCAAATTTTTGAGTGGCTCGATTTATAGATTTTAAAAGTTATTGATATAAATTTCTTATAATACGCTTCTATCATTGCAAGTTCATTTGATGTAAGATGGGTATAGGTCATTTGTCTTCACTCCTTATAATTCTTTTGCGGGAACGGTTCTGTTGCAAAGTTTTAAATCTACTATCAAATAAGGTAGAATAATAGAAAAAGATAGCAGGAGGAATGACGATGAATCATTTTAAAGGAAAGCAATTTCAGCAGGATGTGATTATTGTAGCCGTGGGCTACTATCTTCGTTATAACCTTAGCTATCGTGAAGTTCAAGAAATCTTATATGATCGTGGCATTAACGTTTCTCATACAACGATTTATCGTTGGGTGCAAGAATATGGCAAACTACTCTATCAAATTTGGAAAAAGAAAAATAAAAAATCCTTTTATTCATGGAAAATGGATGAAACGTACATCAAAATTAAAGGAAAATGGCATTATTTGTATCGAGCCATCGATGCAGATGGTTTAACCTTGGATATTTGGTTACGTAAAAAACGGGACACACAAGCAGCGTATGCTTTTCTTAAGCGGTTAGTGAAGCAGTTTGATGAACCGAAGGTTGTAGTCACAGATAAAGCCCCCTCTATTACAAGTGCCTTTAAGAAACTAAAAGAATACGGCTTTTATCAAGAGACAGAACATCGTACCATTAAATACCTGAATAATTTGATTGAACAAGACCATCGTCCAGTAAAGAGACGCAATAAATTCTATCGAAGTTTACGCACTGCCTCTACCACGATTAAAGGCATGGAAGCCATTCGAGGATTATATAAGAAAACCCGAAAAGAAGGCACTCTCTTCGGGTTTTCGGTCTGTACTGAAATCAAGGTATTATTGGGAATCCCAGCTTAAATCATAGATACCGTAAGGGATTTTATTCTTTATTTAAAATTTTGCAACAGAACCCGACGTATCATGCGTGCAAGTTTATTTCCAGTAGATTGGATTACTTGGACTATAATAATTAAAATCACTACGGTAGAGAACATCGCAAAAGAATCAAAACGTTGATAACCATAGACAATGGCTATGTTACCAACACCGCCGGCACCGACTGTACCAGCCATTTATGTTTATTCCAACTAAAGAATTGCGGAAAAGGTTTCCTTCAACAAACTGATTTCTTTGGCTGATGTGCAGCAACAGCCGCCGATCCATTTGCATCCTGACCCATGCCATTTCAATGCTTCGTTTGAGAATACTTCATCAACCGCATGACTGTGCGTCCATACTTTTGTAGTGGCATCGTAGGTCGCTCCCGAGTTTGGATAAGCAACTAATGGCTTTGTCGCAATCTCCTTCAGATATTCCAAGGCCGGCAAAACTAAATCCGGCTGCACGCAATTGACGCCGTAGGCAATGATTTGCTCGGACGACTCTGCCAATAGCTGGAATACACGCAGATCGGTCCCATCGCATAAATGGTGATCGTCCTTCAAAGTCACCGTCAGCCAAGCTGTCGTCTTGGGATGTTGGGCTAGCAACTCAATCACAGCCTGGATTTCCGTTAGATCCGGAATGGTTTCGATGGCCAGCAGATCAGCCCCGGATTCCAGCAGCAACTCTAACCTTTCGCGATGGAAATCGACCAATTCGGTTTGCGACAGACCGTAATTGCCCCGATATTCAGAGCCGTCCGCCAAATAGGCTCCGTATGGTCCGACCGAAGCCGCCACCCATTTTTCTTGCAGGCCTTGGCTTTTCGTTTGGGCCTGTTTCGCTAGTTCTACCGTTCTTTTGATCAGAGCCCGGCTTTCTTCGGTTGTATGGCCCAAACGCTCGAACCCGGCAACCGTCGCTTGATAGCTCGCTGTGATGGCGATGTTTGCCCCGGCATCGTAATATTTCTGATGGACTTTTTCAATTTTATCCGGTTCGTTCACTAATGCTTTCGCGGTCCATAACTCATCATTCAGGTCCAAGCCTTGCTCCTCCAGACCTAAGGACATCGAACCATCGATGAGGATCACTTTTTGATTCTTTTGCCACTCTTTAAAATTCATCGGAAAGCTCACCCACTTCTTGATTTTCGATTGCTACAGAAGCCTTTTTACTGAAGAATAACTGGTAATAAAAGAAGCACAAGATCGTGAATGGGATGCCGATGATCAAGGCAATCCGCTGGTTCGGATCAAACGCGATGCCGATGATCGAAACGGAGCAAAGGATAATGACGAGCCACGGAACGATTGGATAGAATGGTGTTTGGTAAGCCAGTTCATCCAGTTTATGCCCCGATTTCAGATAGTATTTGCGGAAATTCAGTTGTGCCCAAGCGATGCTCAACCAAACCGCCACGACCGCGAATGCGGAGATGGATACCAAAGCCAGGTAAACGGTGTCCGCGGAATAGATGCTGGAAAACAGGGAGAGAAGCCCACCCAAAATGGTCAGCAACAACCCGTAAATCGGCAACCCGCGTTTGGATAATTTGGCGAGACGTTTCGGCAATGTTCCTGCATTGGCCAATGTCCACAGCATTCTTGATGCTGCGTAGACCCCAGAGTTTGCGCCGGAAAGGACTACAGTGATCAGGACGAGGTTCATGATGTCTGCTGCGTATGGGATACCCATCAAATTCAGGATGACGGTCACCGGACTTTCATCCAAATTAGCCGCAGAATCCGGAAGCAGCGCACCGATCACAACAATCGTCCCGATGAAAAGGACCACCAAAATGACGATTGTCTGCAAGATTGCTTTCGGGATATTTTTCTTAGGATCCGACGTTTCACCAGCGGCTACGCCGATCAATTCCGCACCGGAAAAAGCGAAGTTAGCAGACAGTATCGCCAAGAAAACAGAGCCTGCGCCTTTCGGGAACCAACCGTTTTCCGTCAGATGGCTGAAAAGTGGTGCTGATTCATTTCCCTGGATCGGTATAAATCCGAATATGCCACCCAGACCCAGGATAAGGAAAATTGCCAGTGCGAGCACTTTGATCAGCGACATCCAAAATTCGCTGACGGAAAACCAACGCACATCAATAATGTTTGAAAGTACAATAATGCCGATAAAAAAGATGCACCAAAGCCAAGTGGGAATGCCGGGGAACCAGCGTTGTGACAAAATCGCCAAGGTGATGAACTGCGAACCCAATGCCACTGTCCACGTCAGCCAATAAAGCCACGCCACCACGAAACCTGCTCCGGGATGGATGTATTTTGAAGCGTAGTTGTGGAACGAACTCGTACTAGGCTCGTGGACCGACAATTCGCCCAAGCACATCATGACCAGCGTCACCAAAAATGCTCCGATCAGATACGCAATGATTGTTCCGATCGAACCCGCCGTTTGAATGAGATACCCCGAACTCAAGAAGATTCCAGTTCCGATTACCCCGCCCAATGAAAGCATAACTAGATGCTTTGATGTCATTTCCCTTACAAATGATTGCTCCATATTTTTCCCTCCAAAAATATATTAAAATATATAAAAAAAGCACTCCCCCTATTGAAAGGGCGAATGCTCGCGTTACCACCTTTGTTCATAATCATAAAGATTATCTCAGCAAGGGACTGTCATCCCTTCACGCGCTATCGGGCGTACCCGTCACTTGCTAAGTTTCCCTCACACGTGATAACTCAAAGACCATTTTTGCTGATTCCGAAACATCTGCTTTCACCATTCGCAGACTCTCTATGGTTTCTTTCCCAGCTACTTATCTCGTCAAAGTTTCATATATTTTTAATAAATATACAAGGATGATGGATGGTTGTCAATTATTTTGTGCTTACTTTCATTCGCTTAATTGCAATATCAAATGCATAAAAAATTTTAAAAACCTTTATAGACAGCGAATTACTCAATAATCCAGTATTACCAATGCTTTGAAGCCATTGACGGCAGGGAGTGTTTCATCCCTTACCATTTTTCAGGTGAGTTGTTGGTGGTTCTGACCCAAGAGGATAGGTTAGCTGAGTCAAGAGAAGGAGCAAAGCGGCTCTTGACTCAGCTAATCTATTCTCTTATCCTATAGAACCAACAAAACACCTTAAGCTGCTTGTAAATCGGCCAGTTCTTCCTGAAGGCGTTCGTCAGGGTGCAACTTTCTATAAGAGTGTACAAAAGTATCCACACTATGAATCCGCAACCCCTTCTTGGGTGCTAGATTTTCTGGTAAGGCAGCAAGGAAAGCCGCAGAATATTTATTATGATCCCGCGCATGCGAGTTCTCACGATTTTCTTTATAAACCCGTGCGCCTGAGGCGGCAATATACTGCTCGTAATAATTGCGCTTATAGTCAAGCTGGCGCGTTCTACCGCGTTTCAACTCACGAGAAACAGTGGGTTGGCTGACCCCTAATTCTCGCGCCATTTCAGCTTGTTTATAGGTGCCGCTTTTCGCCATCTGTTCCAGCATTCCGCGTTGGATGTCAGTAATTTGTTTGAAGGTGCGCTTTTCTGTGATACAATTATTTTTGGTCATGTAGATACCCCTTATAATTTTAGTTTGGTTGCTAACAAGTATATCGTATCTACATGATTTTTTTGTTTATTTCCTTATGCATTTCATTTTACAATTTTCCAACTCAAAAAAGCGGAAAATCCCAGATTTAAAAATCTGAGTTTCCGCTTTTGTCATTTCAAGGATGGACTATTGTCTCAGCCTCTTCTAATTTATTCTTAAGATATTTTTACTTTCTCTGCAGATGCTGATACTTCTTTTTATTCTTTTCGACCTTTCAACTTATACTTCATTAATCTCATGCCATTGAAAATTACCACCAAGATACTACCTTCATGAACCAACATTCCGATAGACATATTCATCCATTCGCTGAAGAAGACGCTGGTCAACAAGACCAACACTACGCCAACTGAAATCACGATATTTTGTTTCATATTATTTGCGGTGGCTTTTACTAATCCTAATGCGTGAGGCAAGTTGCTGAAGTTCGAGTTCATTAAAACGACATCGGATGTTTCAATCGCTACGTCCGTTCCGCTTCCCATTGCGATTCCAATGTCTGCTAAAGCTAAGGACGGACTATCGTTAACGCCATCTCCAACAAAGGCTACAATTTGACCACGTTGTTGAAGTTTTCCGATATAAGCCGATTTGTCTTCCGGCAACATGTGGCCGTGAGCTTCGGTCAAACCAAGTTCGCCGGCGACCATATCAACGGTCCCTTGGTTATCTCCTGAAAGAACAACTAGATTTTTCACGCCCAAGTCTTTTAATTCCTGCAAATTAGCTTTCACACCTGGACGGACTTGATCGCGAATGCCCATCAGTACTTTTAATTCACCGTCGACCGCTGTCAAAACGAGAGAGTTCCCTTGTTGTTCAAACCGTTTGACATCTTTTTGCACTTTTTTGCTGAGAGTGACATTTTCTTTTTCCATCAAGGCCACATTCCCAACAGCCACTCTATGTCCAGCTACACTTGAAACGATTCCGCCGCCTTTCACGACTTCAGTTTCCTCAACAGGATAAAAGTTTGTTTCTCCAATTTGATTTAAGACCGCTTTTGCTAATGGATGATCTGATTCCCGTTCCACACTGGCCAGATAGCCAAGCGTTTCAGTAGAATTTTTTTGGTTCTGTTGCAAAGTTTTAAATCTACTATCAAATAAGGTAGAATAATAGAAAAAGATAGCAGGAGGAATGACGATGAATCATTTTAAAGGAAAGCAATTTCAGCAGGATGTGATTATTGTAGCCGTGGGCTACTATCTTCGTTATAACATTAGCTATCGTGAAGTTCAAGAAAACTTATATGATCGTGGCATTAACGTTTCTCATACGACGATTTATCGTTGGGTGCAAGAATATGGCAAACTACTCTATCAAATTTGGAAAAAGAAAAATAAAAAATCCTTTTATTCATGGAAAATGGATGAAACGTACATCAAAATTAAAGGAAAATGGCATTATTTTTATCGAGCCATCGATGCAGATGGTTTAACCTTGGATATTTGGTTACGTAAAAAACGGGACACACAAGCAGCCTATGCTTTTCTTAAGCGGTTAGTGAAGCAGTTTGATGAACCGAAGGTTGTAGTCACAGATAAAGCCCCCTCTATTACAAGTGCCTTTAAGAAACTAAAAGAATACGGCTTTTATCAAGGGACAGAACATCGTACCATTAAATACCTGAATAATTTGATTGAACAAGACCATCGTCCAGTAAAGAGACGCAATAAATTCTATCGAAGTTTACGCACTGCCTCTACCACGATTAAAGGCATGGAAGCCATTCGAGGATTATATAAGAAAACCCGAAAAGAAGGCACTCTCTTCGGGTTTTCGGTCTGTACTGAAATCAAGGTATTATTGGGAATCCCAGCTTAAATCATAGATACCGTAAGGGATTTTATTCTTTATTTAAAACTTTGCAACAGAACCGTTGTTTATAAGGTAGATGAAGATGAACACGTGGTTGAAATTTATTCAGCAAGGACGCATTACGAGTCACAGTAATTACTTGTAAATACATTATCTCGTGGTATAATGTATTTACTAAGTAATTACATACTGTTAGAAATGAGGGATTTAAATGATTACAAAAACAAGAAAACAAGGCAATTCAATCATGTTGACAGTACCTAAAGATTTTAATGTTCCTAATGGAGTCGAAGTTGAAGCAAAGTTGGTAGAGAATGGTATTCTTTATGAATTTGTTGAACCACAAAAAGAATTTTATGATTTTAGCGAAGATATTTTGTCTGATATAATTGCAGAAGGCTACGATAAAGATGAGATTCTTGTAGAATTTAAGAATAGAAAAAACAAAATGCATTCTTCCTTTAGAGATATTGCTGAAGATACACTTACTAATTCTAAAGTAATGACTAAAGAGGAGTTGGCAACAGAAATTGGCTTATGAAATCGTTCCTTCAAAACATGTCATTAAGTATTTAAAAAAGCTAAAAGAGAAGCCATTGAAAGAAAAATTTTTGAATTTAATTTATGATGAAATTGCGATTGATCCATATAAGGGTGAACAAAAAACTGGGGATTTATCAGGTATTTGGTCTAGTGGGTTCAAATATGCGGGAACAACATATAGAGTAGCTTACGAGATTATAGAAAACAAGGTTATTCCAGTATTGTTATGTGGAACGCATGAAAACTTTTATGAACAGTTGAAAAAATTAATCTAGTGATTTGTTGTCGTTCTTAAGAAGGACGGCTTCTTTTTTATCGAAAATATGATTCGTCTACATGACTAAAGTCGCGAGTATTCTCTGCTTCTCGATAAATTAAATAACGTCATTACTTTGAGGAAAGCTATAAATCAATATGTTTCAGGTTTTCCTTATTTATGTACTACCTTTTACTTATTAATTATAAGGTAGTACATATATATCTTTTTTTTGGTAGTAACTAAAAATAAATATGTTATAATAGTATCAAATGAATATTGCTAAAAGAAAAGAGGTAGGAACGTGGTAGCGAAGAAATATGTAATCGGTAATTTTAAAGGTGGCGTAGGTAAAAGTACGTGCGCGCAAATGTTAGGGTTTGAATCAGCAGTTAATGAAGGAAAAAGAACCTTGATAATTGACTTGGATATGCAAGGAAATACTTCTGATGTGATGAACTTAACGCATATGAACTTCACTAACGAAGAAGGAGGCGGAGAAGGTGAACCGATTGTTTACGAAAATACTGTGACTGACGTGTTGATAAACAATCTTCCACCTAAAGAGGCTGTCTATAAAGTAATCAATAACCTCTATATACTTCCAGCAGATATGTCCTTTGAAATGTATGATGATTGGATCAAAGACCAATATAATGATTCATTATCCCAATTCAAATATATGAAAGAAAAGCTAGAACCATTATTTGATGAGTTTGACGTCATCTATTTAGATGTCCCACCTTCTATTTCTGTATATAGTAAATCCGCGATGTACATTGCGGACTGGGCAATCGTCGTCTTACAGACCCAAGTAAAATCGATGAGAAATGCGATGCAATATCTTGAGTATATGGACTTTTTTGTGAAAGAATTTGATACAAATTTATATGTTGCTGGTGTTATTCCTTTCATGTTGGAAAGCGGTGACGCAGTAGATCAGGAAATGTATAAACAAGCCCAAGAGATTTATGGGGAACATTTGATTAAAAATGTTGTACTCAAAAATGCGCGCTTAAAACGATACGACGGATCAGGTATTACGATGGAGAAGACAAAGAAAGGTCTCTTAAAACAATGGGATCGCAAAAGCCACGAATTATTTATCAGTATTTTGAAAGAATTGGAAGAACACGAGAATTGGTATGCGGAGGTGGAGTAATTGGCTGACATCAAAGGACTTGATATTTTTGGGAACAACAAAGGACTCGCCAAAATAAAAAAAGAAGCAGAAGCAAAGAAAAAGCAGCAAGCAATTACACCATCTGAAAATAAGCAATTAGAAGTGTACCAAGTTCAAGAAATAAAAACTTCCTCCAATGTTGAAAGACAGAGTAGAGGAAGAACAAAAAAAGTTGGCGCACCAATCAGAAAGTTTGATAAGGTTTATTCCACCAAGCATCCTTTAAAACTGTCGACTTTGTTAAATGCGACTTCTAGAGTTTTAGTAGAAAAGTATGAGACTAATATGACAAGAGATGAATTGCTTAGAAAAGCTTTAGATGAGTATATTAAACAGAATCTTACGCAAGAAGATAAGCAAGATTTGTTTAATGACGTGGTGAAAGAACTAGACTTGTTCAGAGAAAAATATCCAATTGTTCCAGAATTAGATGATCGTGGAGAAATAATAAGAACTACCAGTCAGATAAAACAAGATACCGAAGACTCACTGCGCAAAGGGTGGGGAATGAATAATAAAGTTAGATAGAACCCCCTTTTTATAGCATAAAAAAGATTTAGAAGGATATATGATCCTATTGCATGAGAAGTACAATAAAATTAATAAGAAGTAACATTAACGAAAAAACGTGGGAATTATTCAGTGAATACAAAGAAATTAAATCTTGAAAAGTAATGGAGTATGGCTTGGAAAAGTTCAAAAAATATTAAGACAAGCTTCTCAAAAAAAGGGATTTTGATATCCAATAAAAAGAGTGAATCATTGTACTGCCCTCCAAAAAAGTAGTACCAAAAATCTAAATTTTTTGGAGGATTTTACATGACTCACTCTTTTTTTATCAAAGAAAGTATTTTCCAAGCAGTTTTTTCATCCAAAAATAAATCTGTAAAAAAATTACCATTCAAGGCGCCTAAACAACTCTCCGCTTTGAACTTACTTTTACAAATACCAATTCGTTTTGGAATATCGAAAATTTCTTTTAAAGAAAGACCAAAAGTCTTATCCTCAGATGCTTTGATGAATTCACCATTGATATTGAAGGGTCTTCCGTAAAGAAATCCAACAGTATCCGTCATGCTTGGAAATAGGATTTTACGATGCTTGTTCCAGGGTTCGACAGAATCAATAGAGTATAAGGTGCCAATTCCAGAAATTAACATATCTGCATGCGAAGCGGTTGCTAAGGTATTAGCTAAAGAAGGTTCTAGAGCCATTAGTTCACGTGCAGTTTCATTGATGACATATAAAGGAATACTGAGAGTCAAATAAGAAGACTCATAACGTTCAGCAGCTTTTTGAACTAATCGTGTGGAGCCAGCTAAGGAATTATATTTTCCGATTTCGCCAATGAATTGAGTAAAAATTAATTCTTCACGAGCACCCATTTTAAACTGATCAATCACTTTGTAAACGGTATCTCCCCAAGATAGTGCAACCACATTGGCTTTCTTAATTAATTCTTGAATGTAATCGGCAGCAAATTTTGAAAATAATAAATCGTGTTGTGATAAGTCTTCACTACTTTTTAATATATAGATATTCGTTTTAAAGTAATTTTTGAAGATTTCTTCTAGCTCATAATTCCTAGCATACGGAGAATTAATTGAAATACTAACTAATTGTTTTTCACGTGCATCTTCAATATATTTTAAAGCTTTATATCTGGTGATCCCATATTTTTTAGAAATTTCACTAATATTGATATCCTCGAGATAATAGTCTTCACAAATTTTTACAAGGAGTGATTCATAGTCAGAGAATTCCAGATGCATAGTATAGCTCCTAACTTTTTCAAATAGATATTTTTTCTCATTATACCAAAAAAATTGAATTTAGTCTTTTTTTAAATTTTTAAAAATAAGCATCATTTTTTTAAAATTTAAAATGAAAGGGTTTTTTTATTTTAAAAAAAGTGTTAAAGTGGTTTTGTAATTAAAAAATGTAAAAAGGAGTGAAGGTATGCTTGATGAAGTTTTAGAAATCCATAAAAAAAATGTAGGTGTTTTACGGATGGAAACAACAGAAGCCGTGCAAGATGATCAAGATTTAGCAAAAATGTACACCCCAGGTGTAGCAGAACTAAGTTTAATGATTGAGAAAAATCATGCTTTGGCAAGAGAATTAACAATTAGTGGTAAATTAGTGGCCGTTATTACAGACGGGTCGGCGGTATTAGGTCTTGGAAATGTAGGAAACCAAGCTGGATTACCAATCGTCGAAGGGAAAGCGCTGCTTTATAAAAATTTAGCAGGTGTCAATGCGATTCCATTAGCCATCGAACAAAAATCAGTAGACGAGATTGTACAAACAATTGTCAATTTGCAAAATAGTTTTGCAGGGATCCATTTAGAAGATATTGCAGCACCGAAGTGTTTTGAGATTGAAGAAAAATTACAAGAAAAACTTTCTATTCCTGTGTATCATGACGATCAAGAAGGAACAGCGATAGTCGTTTTAGCTGGATTGATCAATGCTGCTAAGATCCAAAGGAAAACATTAACTGAACTTCGAGTTTTGATCAACGGCATGGGAGCATCTGGGGTTGCAACAGCTAGACTATTAATCGCTGCTGGTATCAAAAATCTAACATTGGTGGATAAACAAGGGAGATTAAAGAAGCAAGATAGTACATTAAATAAATATCAAAGAGAGTTGTTGGATCATATACATGATACAAATAATAATGCAAGCGTTTTGGAAGATGCAATCGTTGGACAAGATGTTTTTATCGGTCTTTCAATAGGAAATGTTTTAACGCCTGAAATGATTGGAAAAATGAATGATAATCCGATTATTTTTGCTTTAGCCAATCCAGTACCAGAGATCACACCCGATTTAGCAAAAGAATCTGGTGCAAAGCTAATCGCTACAGGTTCTTCGAAATATCCTAACCAAGTAAACAATATTTTAGTATTTCCCGGATTGTTCAAGGGACTATTACTATCGAAAGCGAATAAAGTCGATCTTTCATTACAACTTGAAGTAGCCAAACAATTAGCTGCTATGGTCGCAGAGCCTACGGTAGAAAAATTCATCCCTAATGTTTTTGATGAAGGAGTCGCAAACGTCGTTTCACAGGCAGTTTTGGATTATTTACAAAAACTAAAAGAAAACGAGGATAATATACATGCTGAAAACATTAAATAGAATTAAAATTGGTTTTATTCCTTTATCTCTTTATATCATTTTGGTACTCGCGTATCTTGCAATGACGATAAGCAATATCGTTCCAGAAAATGATATGTTAGTTTCTTTGGGTATTATGACTGTTTTTGCTTATTTATTAGAAGAAATTGGTAAAACTATTCCTATTTTAAAAGATTTAGGTGGTAAAGTATTAGTTGTTACATTTTTGCCTGCATTTCTAGTCTATAAACATTGGCTACCTCAAAGTACTGTAACTGTGGTTTCTGATTTTATGAATAATAACAATTTCTTGATGTTCTTTATCACACTACTAGTTGTCGGCAGTATTGCTTCAATGAATCGGCAAACATTGGTTAAAGCAACTTCACGTATTATCATTATTTTAATTTTATGCGATGTGATTGGTTCTTTGATAGGAACAGGTGTGGGAATACTCTTTGGGCTATCTGCTTGGAATGCGTATTTCTTTATCGTTGCGCCGATTATGGCTGGTGGTGTTGGGGAAGGAGCGATGCCATTATCGATTGGTTATGCAGCAATATTATCTGGTATGGGACAAAATGATATCTTTGGGAAGATTCTACCGTGTGTGATGTTGGGAAGTTTAGTCGCAGTTCTACTGTCTGGTATGCTCAAAAAAATTGGAGAGAAATACCCACAATTAAATGGTCAGGGTAATTTGATCGATGGGGATGATGAACATTTAGAGAACTTGAAGGGTTCAGCTAAACCAGTCGATATTGAAAAAACATTGTTAGCAGGCGTGGTAGCAATAACGATTTATTTTGTTGCTGTCTATGTTGAGCACTTATTAAAATCACTCCTTGGCTTTTCTATTCCTTCACCTGTGATCTTATTAGTCTCTCTTATGGGGGCTAAAATGCTTGGTTTTATCCCTAAAAATATCGAAGAAGGTGGAAATTCGTTGTATGGATTCACTGTTCGTGGGATCACACCTCCCTTACTTTTTGGCGTAGGGGTTGCAAAAACAGATTGGTTAGAGCTGATCGAAGTATTTAAAAATCCTGCAACGATAGTAACAATCATTGTGACGGTAGTAGCTATTGTCGCTACAGCTTTTATCGCCGCAAAATTTTTAAAAATGTACCCAGTTGATACTGCCATCGCAGTTTCATGTTGTAGCGGACAAGGCGGTACAGGTGCTTTAGCTATCTTAGCTGCGGGTGATCGCATGGAATTAATGCCATTTGCACAAGTTGCTGTTCGACTAGGGGGTGCTATGACCGTAACGTTCGCTATCTTTTTAATGGGTCTGCTATCATAAGAACATAAAGAAAGGACGTGACCATGTGTTTGATCAAACAGATATCCAACGATTATTTTTAAAAAATAACTATATCAAAGACCAATGGGAAAATCTTTTGCTTGATTCAGGAATACAAAAGAAGCAAATCGAAGATTTTCAACATTTAGATCAAACATTGGGTATATACCATAAAGAAAAGTTAGTAGGAACAGTATCTTATCAAAACAACGTGATTAAATATATCGCCGTGTCTGAAAAATATAAAGATGGTGGACATACATTTAATGTACTAGTCTCTGCAATAATTCAGGCAATGAGTCAACAAGAGATTTTTCATTATATTGTTTTCACGAAACCGCGCTATCAAAAAAGTTTTAACTTTTTAGGTTTTGAAACAATCGTATCTACCCCAAAAATAGCTGTATTAGAAATGGGAGATAGTTCTATAAAACAGTACCTAGAGAGGATTCCTAAAGTGAATGGTGAAAAAAAAGCAGCAATTGTCATGAATGCGAACCCATTTACAGAAGGGCATTATTATTTAGTAAAACAAGCTGCCAATAACAACGATTGGGTATATGTATTTGTACTCGAAAAAGAACAAAATCTTTTTTCGACGAAGGACCGACTCAAATTAGTTCAACAAGGATTACAAAAACTGAAAAATGTCATTGTTCTATCAGGTGGCGAGTATATTATTAGCCCTGCAACGTTTCCCACCTATTTTTTACGAGAAGATGATGAAATAGCAAAGGAGCAAATGGTCGTAGATGCTACTTTATTCAAAGAAAGAATTGCCACTTATTTAGATATCTCTGCTAGATATGTGGGAGAAGAACCACTTTCCCCAATGACTCGTTCATATAACGACATACTGGAAACGATTTTACCCCCTGAAATAAAAGTTCATGTCCTTGCAAGGAAGAAAACGGAACAACACCAAGTTATTTCTGCTTCTCAAGTTCGTAAAGCGTATCTTGCTGGGCAATTGGAAAAAATAAAATATATGGTTCCAGAAACAACCTATCAATACTTAAAAAATAAAAGGGAGCGTTAAGTAATGGAAATAAATAAATCAGCGATTGCTGGAACATTAGAGTCAAGTGATGTCCAAATCATGATTTCACCGAATACAGAAGGAATAGAAATCGATTTAGACAGTCAAGTGATTGAGCAATTTGGAAAACAAATCAAAAAAGTTATCTATGACACACTAGCAGTTTATCAGATTAAAAACGTAAAACTCAAGGTAGTAGATAAAGGGGCATTAGATTGCGTTATTGTTGCACGATTAAAAACAGCGATCCATCGTTCTTTAGGTATCCAACACCAAGAAACACCGTGGGAGGTTTAATTAGATGATGAAAGAACGTTTGAGAAGAACAATGATGTTTGTTCCAGGAAATAATCCAGCGATGATCAAAGATGCAGGTATTTATGGTGCTGACTCGATTATGTTCGACCTGGAAGATGCAGTGTCTATGGCAGAAAAAGACAGCGCAAGAATGCTTGTGGCTGAGGCATTGAAAACAGTGGATTATGGTGACACAGAATTAATTGTTCGAATAAATGACCTGCACTCAGAATTTGGACGTGCAGACATTTTTGCAATGGTTAAAGCCGGCGCGCATGTATTACGTTTACCTAAAACAGAAACCTCTAAAGATATAACAGAAGTAGAAAAAGTGATTATAGAAGCAGAAAACTATCATAATGTTCCGATAGGGCGAACATTGATGATGGCAGCTATTGAAGGTGCTTCTGGTGTATTGAACGCACCTGCGATCGCCAAAGCATCTGATCGATTGATTGGAATCGCCATTGGGGCAGAAGACTATGTGACAAATATGAAAACCAAACGATATCCAGATGGAAACGAATTGTTTTTTGCTCGCAGTATGATCGTTCATGCTGCACGTGCAGCAGGCATTTCCGCATTTGACACTGTTTACTCTGATGTGGATGATATGGAAGGATTTTTAAACGAAGTACGTTTAATCCATCAATTAGGTTTTGATGGAAAATCTTGTATCAATCCACGGCAAATTCCAGTAGTCAATACTGTTTATCAGCCGTCAATCAAAGAAATCAAACGATCACTAGACATCATCTCGGCAATCGAAGAAGCAAAAGAAAAAGGTTCTGGCGTAATTTCTTTAAATGGAAAAATGATCGATAAACCAATTGTAGAACGTGCACAACGGACATTGATGTTAGCAAAAGCATCACGATTGATTGATGAGGAGGGAAATATCCATGCATAATAAACAAAGACGTAGCATTCCATCAAGTGTTTTAACAAAGTATAAAAAAGAATTCCAAAGTGTTTCATTATCGCCACAAACGATTCAACGTTGTGCACCAAAAGTAACGACTGTAACTAATCAGACAAATAAATTGATGCACTCGATCAAAGAAGCTATAGAAAAATCGGGCTTAAAAGATGGAATGACGATTTCATTTCATCATCATTTAAGAGAAGGTGATTTTGTTTTTAACCAAGTGATGGCCGTGATCCGTGAAATGGGCATCAAAGAATTGACCTTAGCACCAAGTTCTTTAACGAACACTATGAATGAGATGGTTATTGAATGCATCAAGGACGGTACAGTAACTCATATCACAAGCAGTGGGATGCGCGGCAGCTTAGGTGAATTTATTTCTCATGGAGGAATGGACAATCCTGTGATTTTACGTTCTCATGGTAATCGTCCACGTGCAATTGAAAGTGGTGAATTGAAAATCGATGTTGCATTTCTAGGAGTACCAACATCTGATGATTATGGAAATGCTAATGCGACTGTTGGAAAATCCGTTTTTGGTTCATTAGGGTATGCAAAAGTAGATGCACAATATGCAGATAAAGTCATTCTTCTAACTGATCATTTAGTTCCTTACCCTAATACGCCCATTAGTATTCCGCAAACACAAGTCGACTATGTCGTGGAAGTAGAAGCAATTGGTGATCCGAATAAAATCGGTGCTGGTGCTACACGGTTTACTAAAAACCCAAAAGAATTAAAAATTGCTGAAATGGTCAAAGATGTCATTGTTCACTCACCTTATTTCAAAGATGGCTTTTCTTTTCAAACAGGAACGGGTGGTGCAGCTTTAGCAGTAACACGTTACTTAGCTAGTGAAATGGAAGAAAAACAGATCAAAGCTTCTTTTGCATTAGGTGGCATCACTAAACCAACGGTTGATTTATTGGAAAAAGGTCTTGTTGAAAAAGTGTTAGATGTCCAAGACTTTGACAAAGGAGCAGCTGAAGGAATGGCGCGGCTTGAGAACCAACAGGAAATCGATGCTTCCTTTTATGCTGATCCAAGTAATAAAGGAGCGGTTGTTAACCAATTAGATGTCGCTATTTTATCTGCATTAGAAATTGACACAAACTTCAATGTAAATGTTATGACTGGTTCAGATGGTGTGCTAAGAGGTGCGATTGGTGGACATCAAGATGCAGCAACGGCTAAACTTACTATCATCTCAGCGCCGTTAGTACGTGGCCGAATACCTACAGTAGTAAATGACGTTACTACGTTGATCACACCAGGGAAAAGTATCGATGTATTAGTCACAGAAGTAGGGGTTGCTATCAATCCCCAACGTAAAGATCTAATAGCTATTTTTGAAAGAATTCCACAAATTCCTGTTTTTACAATAGAAGAATTACAGCAAAAAGCAGAAAAAATAGTAGGCATCCCCGAACCTTTGCAATTCACAGATCGGATAGTTGCCTATGTAGAATACCGAGATGGTTCAATTTTAGATGTCGTTCGTCAGGTGAAAGAATTTGAAGAAGAGAGATCATGATGTTTGATACTGGAGAAATTCAAGAAATCGAGGATATTTTGATCCATAAAGAACAACGTGCTAACTTGCAAAGCAACCTGCTTTCCAAGTATTCAAATAGTTCATTGATGGTCTTTACATTGAATATTCCTGGGCCGATCAAAAATAATCCAATGATTGAGCAGGTATTTCGTCAGGGACAGCAGTCAATTCAGCAAATGTTTTTAAAAAAAAAGGTGGAAATGACGTACACAAAAGAAATCAATTTGCCAAGTGGATTGGACTGGTACGTAATAGTAACAGAAGCACCTTTGAATCTCAAAAAATGGTTGGTCACGTTAGAAGAGCAAGACGCATTAGGTAGACTTTTTGATTTAGATGTCTTGTTCAAAAAAGGAGAGCAGATAACAATTGTCAGTCGCCAAGCTCTTAATCATGGGGAACGTCCTTGTTTTATTTGTGGGAAATCAGCAAAGGTATGTGCACGTAATCGTACACATACTGTGAAAGAAATGCAAAAGAAAATCGAACAAATAGTAGCCGATTCCTTAAAAGGAGCATTGAAACATGCATGATAATATTCAAAAAATAGCACAAGAAGCACAATTAGCGATGCTTTATGAAGTTACATGTATCAATAAACCAGGATTGGTTGATCCAGTAGACCCCGGGTCTCATCAAGATATGGACATTTTTACTTTTCTACAAAGTAGTGTAGTTTTGACTCCCTATTTTGAAGAATTTATCCAAACAGGATTGGACCGACAACATCAACCAATTGAAGAAACCTTTATGGCGATTCGACAGATTGGTTTAGAGGCTGAAACTGCGATGTTCTCAGTGACAAATGGTATAAATACACATAAAGGTGCTATCTTTTCATTGGGGATTTTTCTTGCTATTTGTGGCCGGTTAACTATTTGGAAAGTTCCTTGTAAAAAAAGTTTCTTTCAAAAAGAAATTCAAAAAATGACGAAAAATCTACTTAACGATTTTGGGAAGATTGATCAAACAAAACCAAAAGCATGGACTTGGGGAGAATATCTATTTGTTAACCATGGATTGACAGGGATACGAGGGGAAGCCAAAAGAGGTTATCCTTGTGTTTTTGACCGAGGATTGCCTTATTATCAAGCATATCAAGGGTCGCAACAAGATAAGATGATAGACACTTTACTTTTTCTATCAATGGAAGTAGAAGATACCAATTTGATCAAACGAAGTAATAATAGACATGTTTTTGAAGAGTATCAATTACTTATTCGTCCTTATTTTGAATTAGGGGGTGTAAAAACCATACAAGGTAAAAAATATTTGGATTACCTAAATCAGCAATTTAAAAAGAAAAATTGGAGTATTGGTGGAAGTGCAGACTTATTGATCCTTACAATCTTTTTAGATAAAATCATGGACAAAGGATGGTTATGTTGATACTATAATACAGTATTTTGTATTAGTAAGCTAATAACTAAAAAATGGTTCAATACAAATATTTTATAAAAAATGGTAGTGCCTATCCTTTCAGATTGTAGACAAAGAAAAATTTCTTTGTCTACAATTTTTTTGTTAATGACTTCAGTCAGTTTCGTGCGCAAAGCGTGCGAAATAAGAAAACCATGCGTTTCTACACGTGGAAGAACTAGCATATCGAAAGGAGTTTTTTCATGTCAAATGACGATAAAAGTTTAGCACATACTCGTTGGAATTTTAAGTATCATATTGTATTTACACCAAAATATCGACGAAAAGTAATCTATAGGCAATTACGAAAAGATATTGGAAAAATACTTAGGAAGTTGTGCAAAATAAAAAACGTGGAAATTATAGAAGCACATGCAACGCCAGATCATATTCACATGCTTGTTCAAGTACCATCAAAAATAAGTATATCCAGTTTTATGGTTATCTGAAAGATCGCAGTGCTGTGCTAATCCACGAGCAGCACGTAAATCACAAATATAGATACGGAAATAAATCCTTTTGGTCGGAGGAATATTATGTGAGTACAGTCGAATTGAATCAAAAGACAATTGAAAAATATATCCGTGAACAAGAAGCTGATGATCGCATTTGAGATAGTATAAGTAAAAGAGAGTAGATGTTGCAATAACAAAAGGGTAAAAATGGACTACCTCCAGTAAAATACCGAAAAATAGTTTAACTTTTGGAGATAAGTCCATTTAAGGGTCTATAGAATGACAATTTTTTTAGGGGATTTTACTATTATTACTTCAAGACCCGCTTGGATTCGCAAAGTGAGTGAACTCTTAAAACTACCTGATAGTAGGTTGTTTTAAGAGTTATCTGAAAGTAAAAATTGCATTTATATTTTTGATAAATACGTAAATTTATATATACGTATTTATCAAAGTTTTAGGCCAAAGGAATATTGTGTAAATACACTAGGATTGAATGAATAGACCAGAAGAAATTGCGTCCAAGAACAAAAGAAGCATGATAGTGCTCTATATAAATTGGGCATTCAAGAATCTGAAATTTAAAGGTAGGATTTTAGTTAGACTTTTAGATTTTAAACACAAAAATAACCATACAAGCAACAAGAAGCAAAGTGCTATATTATAAATTGGGTTCTGTTGCAAAGTTTTAAATCTACTATCAAATAAGGTAGAATAATAGAAAAAGATAGCAGGAGGAATGACGATGAATCATTTTAAAGGAAAGCAATTTCAGCAGGATGTGATTATTGTAGCCGTGGGCTACTATCTTCGTTATAACCTTAGCTATCGTGAAGTTCAAGAAATCTTATATGATCGTGGCATTAACGTTTCTCATACAACGATTTATCGTTGGGTGCAAGAATATGGCAAACTACTCTATCAAATTTGGAAAAAGAAAAATAAAAAATCCTTTTATTCATGGAAAATGGATGAAACGTACATCAAAATTAAAGGAAAATGGCATTATTTGTATCGAGCCATCGATGCAGATGGTTTAACCTTGGATATTTGGTTACGTAAAAAACGGGACACACAAGCAGCGTATGCTTTTCTTAAGCGGTTAGTGAAGCAGTTTGATGAACCGAAGGTTGTAGTCACAGATAAAGCCCCCTCTATTACAAGTGCCTTTAAGAAACTAAAAGAATACGGCGGCTTTTATCAAGGGACAGAACATCGTACCATTAAATACCTGAATAATTTGATTGAACAAGACCATCGTCCAGTAAAGAGACGCAATAAATTCTATCGAAGTTTACGCACTGCCTCTACCACGATTAAAGGCATGGAAGCCATTCGAGGATTATATAAGAAAACCCGAAAAGAAGGCACTCTCTTCGGGTTTTCGGTCTGTACTGAAATCAAGGTATTATTGGGAATCCCAGCTTAAATCATAGATACCGTAAGGGATTTTATTCTTTATTTAAAACTTTGCAACAGAACCCTTTGATTTTTTTGATAGAGTTAAGTATTTATCTCTTCCGTCAAATGGAAAGATAGCACGTATGGCAGACTCAAACACACCTTTAGCGATTACTTCTAGTTCTTCCAAGTCATCTTGAATATCAACGGTTATATGATTACTTCTTTCCCAGTCAATTGTACATTGAATTGTATGTTCTCCAAAGTCAACATCAAATTCTTTGGTTTGATTTCTGTGTATTACCCCAACATATTTATCGTCTATTAAGACTCTGTATGCTCTTAATTTGTTAGCACCTTTTGACGTCCTCGATAATCTTATCTTTGGCATGATTTTATCCTCACTTCCAAAATTTCCACCATTTTTTTGTTCTTCTTTGGGTTTTGTTGTTGCTTGTTCCTTTAGATGTTCCTGCAAAGCTTCGACTTCCTCTTGTGGTTGATTGGGTTCTGTTGCGAAGTTTGAAAATCAAACGCGCCCTCTCTGAACTCCAAATATCTTAGGCTGTTATGCCCATTAATACCTTTTATATTTCATTGTTATCATTCTCTCTTAAAAATTTATAGTATTTAAATTAAAATCCCTATCGTAAAAATAAAAATATTGTAGTGATAGAATCGACTAAAGTATCAAAAATTGATTTGATTGTCTTCTTCTGTCCATAGGTCTTTTTTCTTTTCAAAATATCACCTCCATTTTTAAGAACTATTATATCAATAAACAGAAAAACAACCCCTGTAATATGAACTAAAGATTATAGGGGTTGTTTTAATGGTATTTTCTAGGGGCCATTATCTAATTATAGACCCCATTGGTAGGAGCAAAGCTGCTAAAGTGTATAAAAAATGCCATCACCTCAAGCCAAGATAATAGTCTTCATGAGCAACTACCTACCCCAAAAAGTATGTTTTAACAAAAATTCCAATCAATATGACAACAGCTAACAATAGTGTAGTTTTAAAATATGAAACGCAACAAGAGTAAGTAATGATTCGGTGCTGCTCTTGTTATAGGTGTTATTTGAAGATTGTAAGCCCTAAAAAGTGTTATTTTTTTCGTGATATATCCTTAGCTTTCATTTTTTCGATTTCTTTGCTGGCTTTCTTCTTCCTATCCCTCAGTGCCTCTAACCAGATACCATTTAAAAGTGCCTCTCCCACAATCAATACCGTTAGTTTGGCTAGTAAAGACTGATCCTTAGTAAAGATGATATAAACCATTAATAACAGAAAAGCAATTCCAGGAATCGCTCCAAACCATTTTGGCAAATATCTATCTAAAACGTAAAGTATAGCTACAATCAACATACCCATTAAAAGCCCTTTAAACTCACTCATTTTTTTCCTCCTTAAAATCTTCAATAATTTGTTTTGCTAAGTCTAACGATATTTTTTCGTCAATTACCAATTGCATAATTTTGGCTTCAAAGGTACTTGTATTATCCTGTTCAATTAAATCAATTTTTTGAATAATTTTATTCAAGCGCATTCTGACGGTCGGATAACTTACTTGATATACCTTTGCCAATTGCTTTAGAGAGCCCGAAGCATGTACTAACTGTTTAACAAATTCTTGGTCCGCTTGATCTAGTGTTAAAAACCAGTTCATATTTCTCCCCTCCTTAATTAAATAATATTTATTTTAATTTAACATTATTTATAATAAATGTCAACAAAAGACATTATTTTTTATATGTTGACCGATTTAATTTGACTCCGAATTTGACAAAAATAGTCTTTCAAAGCGATAACAATGCCGCTTTGAAAGACTATTTAAAAAGTATTTAGTACAAAATTGTTATTTAGATTTATAGACCCTAAACAAACATCTTTTGTAAAAAGCCTTTTTTCTGTTCTTTCAATAAATCTAACTTACGTTGATGAAGAGTGATAGTATCATCTAATTGTTTGAAGGGTTCTGTTGCAAAGTTTTAAATCTACTATCAAATAAGGTAGAATAATAGAAAAAGATAGCAGGAGGAATGACGATGAATCATTTTAAAGGAAAGCAATTTCAGCAGGATGTGATTATTGTAGCCGTGGGCTACTATCTTCGTTATAACCTTAGCTATCGTGAAGTTCAAGAAATCTTATATGATCGTGGCATTAACGTTTCTCATACGACGATTTATCGTTGGGTGCAAGAATATGGCAAACTACTCTATCAAATTTGGAAAAAGAAAAATAAAAAATCCTTTTATTCATGGAAAATGGATGAAACGTACATCAAAATTAAAGGAAAATGGCATTATTTGTATCGAGCCATCGG
>NZ_BCQB01000039.1 GCF_001544215.1 Enterococcus durans NBRC 100479 = LMG 10746 | reverse complement strand
CGTTATGAAAAAAACAATCATTAAACAACTTACCAACTTATCTGACTTTTTTGTATCTGGCTGCTGCTTCGGTATGAGCTCAGAATTTAAAATCCCTGAAAAATTAAAAAAATAATTAACTAGTTATGCTATAATTTGGAAAAAATCAATGGGAGCGGTACTTTATGTTTTTATGGTCCATAGCGTTGCAATACTTGATTTATACGATTTGTATATTACTCATTGAACACCAAATTAAAAATAAAATCTTTTTTGCAGGAGTCATCCTGCTATCTTGTTTCTTACTAGGTTTTATTTATCCGACTTTAGGGATTTTTACTGCCTTATTTGCTATTGGAATGCTGATGCTTACATTTTTCTTCTTTACGTCTTCACCGCAACGGTTGATTTATGCGCTTCCTTGGGGACTGCTGACATCACTTTTAGGAGATCATTTGGCTAGCATCAGTGATTTTTTTGTTTTGGAATCAGCGGTGATTGAACCTGGAGATTCTTTACAATACTTTCATATTGTCGTATCTGCTGTTTTGGCAGCCTTACTAGCATTTGGCTTTAAGAAAGCTTTAGAGAGATTCTATGGATTAGATCGTCGAATGATTGGCATAATTGGTACATTGATATTATTTACATACTATATCATTATCTTTTACACCCGTTTTTCTGGCGAAACTCCTGAAGTCTTAGCTTTAAATACCAGTTTCTTTATATTTTATCTTTGTTTTGGTGTAATCATCCTTGTCTACTATTGGAAAATTTCGAATAAAAAAATGGCAGACCAACTATTAGAACAACGGATTCAACTTCAACAAGACTATATCAAAGATCTTGAAAAGAACTACCAAGATTTACGGGAATTTAAGCATGACTATCAGAACTTACTTTTTTCGATGAATAGCTATCTTGAGGAGGGGGATCTTGACGGATTACGAAAGTATTATGATCAAAATATCTTACCTACTCGGCAAATGATGCAACTTTTCCCAGCTAATCTCAGTCTTCTAGACAATATGAAGAATCGGGATATAAGAAGTTTGCTTTCTTTGAAGCTTATGATGGCGCAAGAAAAAGGCTTGTCTGTTCAACTTGTATTTCCTGATGAAATCAAGCTTGATAAAAAGCATACGGTCAACCTTGTTCGTATGTTAGGGATTATATTAGATAATGCTATTGAAGGTGCTTCGATTACTAAAAAGAAAAAAATAGAATTGATCGTACTTAAAAAGAATAACTCGGTGATTATCCGTGTAATAAATACTACTTTGAATACTCTTCCCCTGAACAAACTGAAACAACAAGGCTTTTCAACTAAAAGCAATCCAAAAAATGAAGGGTTGGGATTATTCATCCTTGATGAATTAACCAAGCTAAATCCTTATATCTTTTTGGAAACTTCGATTGAAAACCAACGTTTTTCTCAAACAATTTATATACAAATGAAATAAAGGAGTAAATTTATGATTCCCATTTATATTTGCGAAGATGACATGAAGCAATTAGAAGTAATCTCTGCTGTAATCAAAAATCGAATCATGATTGAAAATTTGGATAGTTATGTCCATGTAGCTACTTCCGATCCAATGGAACTTCTTCAAGCTGCTAGAGTTCGCACCTCATCTTTTGGCATTTATTTTTTAGACATTGAATTAAAAGATAGTGAGCTAGACGGTATCATGATCGGCAAACATATACGGGATCTCGATCCATTAGGGAAAATCATCTATGTGACTTCCCACACGGATCTTTCGATGACTATCCTGAAAAGCAATATCGAACCAACTGATTATATTATCAAAGAAGATGTCTTTGACCTAAAAGAAAACGTCGAACGGATTTTGAGCAAGATTTTCGAGGATGTCCAAACTACACCTCTTCAAAAAGATATTTTTAAAATCGAATTCAACGATGAAATAAAGTTTTTACCAATCAAAGATATTCAATATTTTTCGACGTCACCCGGTACACCGCATAAATTAGAAGTCCATTTGACACATGCGCAAATGCAATTTTACGATAAAATCAAAGAAATCGAAAAAATGAATCAGCATTTCATTCGCTGTCATAAGTCTTATGTGATCAACACACAAAATGTTCGGACGATCAATAAGAAGACCCGTGAAATCACTTTAGCTAATGGTGAAGTGATCCCCGCTTCTGTCCGTGGTCTAAAAAAACTGATTTCTTAACTTTATAATAACTCCCCTTTCTTTTTTACGCTCTAGGTCAAATAGTGTTGCTTTGAATTAAATCATGAAAAGGAGACGTTCCGGCGTTTCCTTTTTTGTGTGATTAAATGATTTCGCAAAAATCTTGCTAGATCAGAATTCTCTTTCTAAGGTGACGAAAGGTTCTAAAACCAAATGCGATTCTTTTTATGATTTTGGTCAGTATGAGGGAAGTAACAAAATCAGCAAGGTAGTCGATAGTGATAACAAGGTTTTAGTTGCTGAATTTTCAAATTTTGTAGCTTCCGAAACGGTAGCCGTTACTAGAACAGATAAAGAGGTTATTGTAGAGAAAACTGCAAAAGGATATAATGGGAAAAACAAAGTTACATGAGAGAGTTATCCGTTAGCTACGAAGGATGAGAATTTTAAAGGTAGAATTACACCACAATCGTCCTATAGATCTTGGAGACATCCAAATTTGCAATAGGAATTCATGTTTTTTCAACACTTACTAATTTTGGTGTTTCAGCTTTAGTAACTTTTATAGCTGGAATTTTTTGTATTGCGAGGTCAGAAGCTAGGCTACTGCTTGATTATATGGATGCAAAAGGTTTGTTTACTGGTTCTGCGGTTGCTGCTGCATTAGATACAAGTGGAAATGGTTGGATTGGTTTGTATATTCGAGATGTATGGAATGTTTCTAAAGCAGTAGATATTGGAACACAATATAAGACGATGTAAGGGGGAAACATGAAAAAAGCGGATGCTAAATCTATAATAAGTATATTTGTAGGTGTATTTCTTTTAATGGGTGTTATCGAATTTATTTTTAAAAGAAATCATTCATTTATTCTTTCTAATCATTATTTTGAGTTTCTGTTAGGTTTTATTGTTATGAAAGCTTTTCCTATTGGTAGAGGATGGGCAAAAGTAAGATATTTTACTTTAGTTTTTCTAAGTTTTTATCTGCCAATAAAGATTGGGGACTTATTAAGTGTTGAGGGATTAAATATTACACTAGGAACATATCTTATTGTTTTAGGTATCTTTCTTTTGATTGTTGGTCCATTTTTTTATCGAAGAATTGCTCATAGAGTGAAATAATTGTTTTGAGTGGAGTAAGTGATAAACTGTGATTATGTTAATTTATTAAGGATTAGAAAATGAGAGAGAGATTCTAAGGTCATTTCAGAATTTTGTGTGGGGGATTATCCGTTAAAACGCGCTGAAAAAACGTCAAAATATAACGAATAGGTTATTTTTAAATTGAGTAATTTCACAAACTTTTAAAAAGAGAAAATGAGTAAGGATCTATCATTTTTAACTAGACCAATTTCATTTCACAAAGTTGGATGTAAAAGGGCTTGGTAACACTGGTACTTGGTAGTATACACATTATGTATACTAACTAAATAAATAACATTTTCAATCCTCTGGTAATTACTTGTAATTACTCTCTTTTTTTGTTACGATGTACTTACTAAGTAATTACTATTTATTGGAAATGAGGAGTATATATGATTACAAAAACAAGAAAACAAGGTAATTCTATTATGTTGACAGTTCCTAAAGACTTTAATATTCCGAATGGAGTAGAAGTCGAGGCAAAACTTGTAGAAAATGGCATTCTTTATGAATTTGTTGAACCACAAAAGGAATTCTTTGATTTTAGTGAAGATATTTTGTCTGATATAATCGCAGAAGGCTACGATAAAGATAAAATCCTTGTAGAGTTTAAGAATAGAAAAAACAAAATGGTTTCTTCTTTTAGTAATATTGCTACAGATACACTTACTAATTCTAAGGCTATGACTAAAGAGGAGTTGGCAAAAGAAATTGGGTTATGAGATCGTTCCTTCAAAACATGTCATTAAGTATCTAAAAAAGATAAAAGAAAAGCCTTTAAAAGAGAAATTTTTAAATATTATTTATGACGAGATTGCAATTAATCCATATTCAGGAAGTCAAAAAACTGGGGATTTATCAGGTATTTGGTCTAGGGGATTTACGTATGCAGGAACTACTTATAGAATTGCTTATGAAATTGAAGAAAATATGGTTATTCCTGTATTGTTATGTGGAACCCATGAAAATTTCTATGAGCAGTTAAAGAATATAAAAGAATAATAAGTTTCTGTCTTTTTAGAAGGAATAGGCACGTGTTAGTTTTGTTGATTATTGACCATAAAAACCAAAAAAATAACCATCTAAACACTTTGACAGGAGTTAGATGGTTTGAAAAAAGTTAATAACTGTCACCGTCTTTTTAAGGCTCTAAGTCAAATAGTGTTGTTTTAAGCCAATCAAAAAAGCCCATAGGACACATCCAAGTGAGCCCCCAAACTTAGACCAAAAATCTACCTTTGGGAGCTCACTTCACATATCAAAATTAGGCTTATTTTATTTTTAAGAAGGACTATTGTCCCACTCCGATTATAGAACTATTTTTTAATGTACTATCTCACAACTACTTTGTTTCAAGTGGAATTTTTGTTTAATGCAACATCATTTCTTGTGCAATTTCCTGGCCATTCATTTGTGCTGGATAAAAAGTCGGCCAATTCTCCATTTCTTCTAACAACTTCTCTTGACTCTCATTCCCTAAATAGATATGGAAATGTTCTGAATCACTTGGCTCGATTGAATGATCACTGAATTGGACATAGCGATATGCACTATTTTGTGGTTCTTTCGCCTCAAATAGATAGCGTACACCTTGGTTACCTGTCTGATAATCCAACACTTTTTTACCACTGTAACGGTATTCTGCTTTTTTCACTTCGCCATTTTTAAATGTAAATGTCAACTCGTTCCCCTTGATCGTTATCTTTGCAACATCTGTGTGATAGCCAACTTTATAGTATTCTTTATACTCTTTCGCCGTCTTTTCTGGATTCACTTTTGCCTTGTATTCAAAAACTGGATCTAGTGTTCCATTTTCAAGATAAGTATCTACTGTCTGCCACGCACCGTTGCAATCCAATAACGTACGGTCTTTGACCGCCGAATCTTCAAAGTAGCCGTTGTATACGGTCTTTTCTTCCTGTTCCCATCTATCTTCAAGGGGATTCTCTGTTTCAGTCGTTTTTTGTAACGCTCTCAGATTTTTCTCCATGATCGAAAGGTAGTTTTCTCCCTGTGCCATTTGTTCCTTCGTCAATCCTTCCAACGGATTAAGTACCTCTAAAGAAACTCCTGCTTCATTCGCTAGTGTTTTAGCAATACTACCTTTCGTATTTTCTTCGAAATAGATAGTGCTGATCCCATGTTCCGTTACGAATTCCTTTAATTCTGATATTCGAGAAGCAGAAGGTTCTTCGCTTGAAGATAAGCCCGTAACTGCCAGTTGCTTTAGCCCATACTCCAATGCTAAATAGTTGAACGCTGCATGTTGTGTAACAAATGATTTTTGTTTTGCTTGCCCCAAGGTATCTTGATATTTTTGGTGTAGGTTTTGTAGTTTTGTTAGGTAGTTCTCCGCATTACTTGTAAAAACTTCCTCTTTTTCTGGGTATTGTTTTATCAATTGATTACGTATCGTCTGAACCTGTTTCACTGCTAAACTTGGCGCCAACCAAACATGAGGGTCTAATTCGTGGGTATGCCCCTCCCCTTCATGAGTATGATCATGTCCGTCTTCACTACCTGACAATAAAAGCATTCCTTCTGTTACTTTGATCGACAATACCTTCCCTTCCCGCAAGGTTTCTTGAATTGCTGGAACCCATGTTTCCATATTTTCATCATTATAGACAAATATATCTGCATTTTGGATTTTAGTCATGTCCTTAGCGGATGGTTCATAATCATGTGAATCTGTTCCTGCGGGGATCAATAATTCCACATTTCCTTCTTCCCCAACGATTTCTTTAGTGAACTCATACATTGGGTAAAAGGTTGTCAACACTTGCAGCTCTTCATTTTTCCCAGCTTCTTGGTTACTTCCGCAACTAGCAAGGAGACCAACTAATAATACCCCACTTAACAAACCAATCAAACGTCTCATCTTTGTTACACTCCTTCTCATCTTCTTTCTTTGTTCTTTTACGATTAACTCCATTAAATCGTAATCGTTACGTTTTAATAACAAGAATAAATTTAGCATATCTCTAAAACATAGGTCAAGTATTTTTTGGTTATTTAATCGTTGATTTGAACATCCGAACCTTTATCATTTTCTTTTTGGCCCTATTTCCGACTATAATGAAATAAATCATCTCTCACTTTAGTAAAATTTTTATGTACTTACTTGTTTGAGATGTTCTGACTTATTAGAAAGGAGAAAAAAAGTGGAAAATAAATCCAAAGAAAATTCACGGTTCATACGGTTTTTAGGGGGAAAAACTTCTTACTATGTTTTAGGTTTATTGATCATGTTGGCTTTAGTCATTTACATTTTCCAAAAGGTTGGCTTTGTTTTTAAACCATTTATTGTGATTTTTGCTACTGCCTTACCACCTGTTTTATTTGCTTTAATTCTATATTATTTATTAGATCCTTTAATCAAACGTTTGAATAAAAAACTATCCAGAAATCTATCAGTGGTTATTGTTTATATCGTTATTTTGATGCTGATCGGACTAGGAAGCATCTGGCTGATCCCATTTCTGCAGCATCAGGCTAAAACACTGATTGCGAGTTTCCCGGACTTATTCGCTGATTTTCAGCAGACACTAAAACAATTTTTGGCGCAAACACCATTTTCAGATGCGTTCAATCAATTTTTTTCATCTATTGATGATCTTACTTCAAATTTTACCTCCTTCATTGGAGATTATTGGGAAAGCGGGGCTAAGAGTTTAGGGAACATCTTTTCAGCAGTCACCACTACTTTTATTACATTATTTACTGGCCCGATCATTGCCTTTTTCCTATTGAAAGATCCTCATAAATTTTATCAATCAGTCTTAGGAATCGTTCCACCTAAATTCCGTACGGATTTTCAAACATTGACAAAAATCGCCAATCAGCAACTCGGTGCATTTTTGAAAGGACAAATCATCGCTTCTTTCATTTTAGGTGCTGTCTATTGGGTGACTTTTTTATTGATTGGTTTAGAATTCGCAAGTATATTAGCGATTGCTGCAGGTATTCTATGTATTATTCCCTATATCGGTCCTTTTATCGCCTTCTTTCCTGGTCTATTTATTGCCTTTCAGGATTCAACGTTTATGGCGATAAAATTTATCCTTGTCTGGTTTATCGTGCAACTACTCCATGGCGATCTAGTCGTTCCGCGAGTGATGGGCAATCGTTTACAGATCCATCCGATTACGATTCTGATCGTTCTACTAGTCATGGGTGATTTGTTAGGACTTATGGGTGTCATTTTTGGTATTCCGATCTACACGCTGATCAAATTGCTTGTCGTCTTTACTTTTAGGAAATTCAAGCAACGCTACAACAAGTTCTACGGTGATCAAGGTGTTTATCAAAAAGCAGATTTTTCAGAGAAAGATTACCTAGATAAAGAATAACTATAAATTAGGTACAAAAATGAGATAATCCTACTGAGTAAAGAGAACTACAATTTTTGTCTCTATGATTTATGGGGCTGAAAAATCAGAGTTGATTCTTTAGCCCCATTTTTCATTTTAGGTATAAAAAAAACAGTGATTATCAATGCCCTACTTTCTCTCGCACCTTGTGCTTGTAAAACTGCAATTTTTTTGCAAAATAATGACATTTTCCTTTATGGAGAAACTTTGTACATTAAAGGCGATAAAAACTAAAATAATAGCGTATAATAAAGATAATTTATTTTTACTGGAGTAAAAAAAATGGAGAGTAAATTCGCTAAAGAAACCGTTATCATGTCTAGGTTGCAAATCATGTTTAGCTGTCTGGCAATAGTTTCTATCCCATTATTTTACGGCGGATATATTGCAATCTGGGCTCCAATCACGTTGTTTTTTTTAGTGATCTTTTACTTAGGACTACTAATAATGAAAATAAAAAAAGGTTGATTTTGAAAAGAGGCTAGGACAGAAGTGTTTCTTACTTTTGTCCTAGCCTCTTCATTTGTACCTCTTACGCAACGCATCCGTTTTTCTTGATAAAGAACTATTTTTTGAAGTAACCTATTTCGAGTATTTTTCTAGTTATTCTTTCAATAATGCAATGGCTTGATATGGTTTCAATTTCAACTCACGTTCAACGATTGTTCCATCGTAATTATCGATCAATATCTTGGAGTCTAAAAATTCTTCTGGTAATGAAATAGTCGTTTCTTTACCGTAGAAATTAGTAAATACGATTACTTTCTTTTCTTCATATTGCCGTAAAAAACTATATACTTGTGGATGTTCCGGCTGGTATGCCTGATAACTTCCCAAGGAAATTACTGGATACTGCTTTCTCAATCGGATCAATTTTTGATAATAATTGAAAATAGATTGCGGAGAAGCAAGCTCTTTTTCAACATTGATATCCCCATAGCTTTCTGCTACCTTTAACCATGGTTTTCCCAATGTAAACCCAGCGTTTTCACCGGCTGTCCACTGCATCGGTGTACGTGAATTATCTCTTGATTTGGCTTTGATCCGGCGGAAAGCTTCTTTTTCTGATAAGCCTTTTTCCAGTAATAGCTGATACGCATTTAAACATTCGATATCCACATAATCAGCAACCGAATCAAAGTCAGGATCGATCATGCCGATTTCTTCGCCCATATAGATATAAGGCGTTCCCCGATTTAAATGAATCATAGTTGCTAGCATTTCTGCCCCTTGTTTTCGGTAGGCATCAACTGCTACAAAACGGTTCAGTGCACGCGGTTGGTCGTGATTATTCAAAAATAAAGCATTCCAACCATTCCCACCACTCATCTCTTCTCCCCAAGTATGGAACAATCGTTTTAATTCTTCAAAATCAAACGGCGGAGTGGTCCACTTGTCCCCATTTTCATAATCAACTTTCAGATGATGAAAATTGAAAACCATGGAAAGTTCATTCCGACTCGGTTCTGTATATAAAATGCAGTTCTCAACGGTTGTTGAACTCATTTCGCCTACAGTGATGATCTCTGCGT
Organism: Enterococcus durans NBRC 100479 = LMG 10746; assembly: GCF_001544215.1. Classification (GTDB taxonomy): domain Bacteria; phylum Bacillota; class Bacilli; order Lactobacillales; family Enterococcaceae; genus Enterococcus_B; species Enterococcus_B durans. The sequence continues at coordinate 15,470 of NZ_BCQB01000039.1, read as the reverse complement.
CTTGACCAAATGTTTCTTTGTTCAACCGTTGAAGATACGTATGGGTGATTGGTTTATCCGTGTATTCTGGTTTACCTTGGTTCTCTGAATTGTTTTTCAAAACTTCATCTTTTCCAATGACATTGATAACATCAAAACGGAAGCCTTTGACTCCTTTGCTCATCCAAAAACGAACGACCTTGAATAACTCTTCTTGGACCGCTTCATTTCGCCAATTTAAGTCTGCTTGTGTTTTGTCATATAAATGCAAGTAGTATTTGCCATTGTCCCCAAAAGGCGCCCAAGCATTCCCACCAAATTTAGATATCCAATCAGTTGGTTCATCTCTTAGAATAAAAAAATCTTGATAGAATGGATCACCTGCTAAAGCTTTTTGAAACCATTCATGTTCAATCGACACATGATTCAATACCATATCCAACATTATTTCGATCTGATAACTTTTAGCTTCAGCTACTAATGATTCAAATTCCTCCATTGTTCCAAAAAGAGGATCGATCGCGATATAATTGGAAATATCATACCCATTATCTTTTTGCGGACTTGGGTAAATAGGGTTCAACCAGATCATATCAATGCCCAATTCATGTAGATAAGGAAGTTTTTCTTTGATGCCTGCTAGATCGCCAATCCCATCACCATTGCTATCGCGATAAGATTTAGGATAAATTTGATAAATGACTTTGTCTTTGAATGTCATATTGATTTGCCTCCAATCAACTGATCGCCAACTTATATATACAAGTTTCTAAATTCATTATAACCAAAAAGGAAGCGTTTGTAAAACTTTTGCTCAATAGTTCTCCAAATCCTTTAGACAACGACTCACTCAAAAGAAAGAGCACCTCTTTTTTGAGACCGTTCACTATTCAAAGAGACAATGGTCAAAAAAATAAGCCGGCACAACTCGCAAATAAACGACGATTGCGAGTTGCACAGGCTTTTAGAACGAAACATTCTACAATTTTGTTTCCTTCTATTCATTTGATTTTAGTGCATCGATCATATTGATATGTTTTAACTTGAAGTGAGTCACGATCATTACGATCACGGTAAACAAGATCGTTAAAATACTTGAAAGTGCATAAGCTTTCCAAGTAATCACTAATGGAAAGATGACATTTTCCATAGAGGCTTGTCTTAAAATGAAGTCCGTCAATACATACCCAATACCAAATCCACCAATAATACCAAGCAAGGTGAAAATAATGTTTTCTCTAACAATATACATCGTCACTTCTTTATCGAAGAATCCTAGTACTTTGATCGTAGACAATTCACGTACCCGCTCGGAGATGTTGATGTTCGTTAAATTGTACAATACAATAAACGCTAATAAACCAGATAAAACGACAAAGATCAAAACAACGGAATCTAAGTTTGCCATAGATTCTTCCTGTGTTTCTATTTGTTTTGAAACAAAGGAGGTGTTCGTCACGCTACCCGTTTCTAATAATTTTTCTGATAAATGATCCTCTTGGTCTTTTGTCATAGCAGCTGTTTGAACTAAAAAAGCATTTGTTTCAGCAGATTTTCCCGATACTTTGTGGTAATAGTCCGCACTCATATAAACAAAATTCCCTAAATAATTCTGTAAAACTTCACGGATTTTTACTTTTAACTCTTTTTGATCATCTGTGTATAAAGAAACAGTATCGCCTTTAGCTAGACCAAACAACTCCGCCGCTTTTTGTGTGATCGCGATACCATCATTCGGTAATTCCCGAGCTTGTCCATCTGTTCCTAGCAGATGGATAAAGTTTTCTAGCTGGTTCTTCTCTTTTGGTGCAATCATCGTCAGGCTTTGCGAGGCTTGCCCTTTTTCCCGCAACTCAAGTGTCTGCATGTCGACCGCGAGAAGCGCCTTGAACTTAGGATCGTCTTCTAATGTCTGTTTTGCTGTATCTGCACTTTTATCAGCGCTTTGGTCGATCGTGACAATTGCTTGATAGTCTGTGATTGGTCCGAATTGTTTCTCGGAAACCGAACTTAACGAGTCTTTCAGCCCTACTCCGGCTACCATCAAACCCGCACAACCAGCAATTCCGATAATCGCCATCAGCATTCTTGATTTATATCGAAAAAGATTGCGATAACTGATTTTTTGATTAAAGCTAAGTCGAGACCACAGTGGCTTAATATACTCTAACAAAATCCGTTTTCCTGGTTTTGGTGCTTTGGGTTGGAGAAGAGCAGCTGGCTTTTCTCGTAGATCTTTAAATAAAACAATCATCGCCGCGCCAAACGCTGCAATAAAGAAAGCAACTGCTGCTTGAATAATTGGCGCCCAATCATAAAAGATAACGGCTGAACCAATATCATATTGCTCATTTGACAGTTCAAAGATGATTCTTGGCAACAAATTGGTTCCCAGTACCGTTCCTAAAAGTATGCCAATTCCAGAAGCAAGTGTGGCATAAATCGCATATTTTTTGGCAATCTCCAATTTTGTATAGCCTAATGCTTTTAACGCACCAATTTCTCTGCGATTTTCTTCGACCATTCGTGTCATCGTCGTAAAAGTGATCAATGCCGCAATAAAGAAGAAAAATACTGGAAAGACATTTGCAATAGCAGCAATACGTTCAGCTAGATCTCCAAATTCCTGAAAGCCAACATTTTCAGATCGTTCCTGATAACGGTAGGTCGGCTTTTCTAACGTATTGATTTTCTCTTGTTTTTCTTTGATCGTCTCTTCTGATTCAGTGAGTTTTTGCTGTTGTTCTGCTAATGCTTGTTCTTGTTGCGCTAATTGTGCTTGCTGTTCAGAAAGCTGGTTCAAAGCTGTGTCACGCTGTGCTTCAGGCAGTTGCTCGATTGCCGCCATTTGTTGCGTCATTTGTGTTTTTGCAGACTCAAGTTGGCTAACTGCTGCATCCAATTGACTTTGGCTATCCTCGATTTTTTGTTTCGCAGGTTGTAAGTCTGCTGTTGCTTGTTTTTTGAGCTCATCCAGCCGTTGTGTTGGTCTGTCCTGAAAGATTGTTTCAACAGTTTCCTGATTTTTAGCCATTCGATCTTCATAGGCTTGGCTGTAAGTATCTAAATCTGTAACATTGGTGAATGTAAGATAGATAACGGAATCAATCGTTGTGTTGAAGTCTGATTCTGGCAGATAAGCAAAGTAATCCACTCTTCCGTTACCAACATTTGCGTAACCACGTTCTAAATTATTGATAAATAAGGGAGAACGCACAAAACCCACGACTTTGTATTCTTTTTGAACTAGATCTTCGGAATCGATCGTATAAGAATCCCCTATTTTATAGCCTGAATTTTTGGCTTTTTCGTCTAAGACTATTTCCCCTTGTTTTTCAGGTAGATGCCCTTCAACAACCTTCAATTTATTTTGTTTTGCGGTATCCGTATACGAGAAAATCTGTGCCACTTCGTTTTTTTGGGCATTTGCGTAATAGATCTGTTTGCCTGTCTCAACTTGCGCATGGGGGATTTTTTTGGCTTGTGTCAAGTCGTCTTCAGTCAATCCAGCTGTGGAAATCACTTGTAGATCCGACAAATTTTTCTGATCAACATAGTGATCCATCGTTTTTTGCATGACTGGACCAGCTGTTTTAACTCCTACGAAAAGTAGCGTTCCTAGCATAATGATCAACACAATCGCAATAAATCGTCCTTTTGACTGCTTTATTTCTCTAAAGCTTGCTTTAAGATATGTTTTTGTTTTCATAACTATCTCCTTACCATACAAGATCATCAATGGATGAAGGAGTATCATTGATTTCAACGGAGCGGACCTTTGCATCATTGATACGGATCACTCGGTCTGCGATTGGAGCTAAAGCAGAATTATGTGTGATGATCAACACTGTATTTCCATGCTCTCTACTGGCATTTTGCAATAGTTTCAACACTTGTTTTCCTGTTTCAAAATCTAACGCCCCAGTTGGTTCATCACACAACAATAGTTTTGGATTTTTGGCTAGTGCCCGTGCAATCGAAACACGTTGCTGCTCACCACCAGATAATTGTGAAGGGAAATTTTCCAAACGATGGGCTAACCCTACTTGCCCCAACACTTCTTCTGGATCTAGTGCATCCGGTGAAACTTCAGTAGCAAGTTCGACATTTTCTTTGGCAGTCAGATTAGGAACAAGATTATAAAATTGAAACACAAAACCAACATCTGTTCTTCGATAGGCTGTCAATTGTTTGTCATTGAACTGCGCAATATCTATCCCATCAATAATGATTTGTCCTTCATCTGGTTGATCCATACCACCTAATATATTTAAAACAGTTGATTTTCCCGCCCCACTTGGTCCAAGAATAATCACCAGTTCACCTTTTTTAATGGAGAAAGAAATATCTTCATTCGCTGTGATCGTTGTTTCTCCCATTTTGTAGCGCTTAAACTCGTTTTTTACTTCTACATACTCCATTCGTATTCTCCTATCTTCACGATATTTCTTTTTCGTATACGTTTTCTTCTCTTTATTCTACCATTGAACGCTACTAGACTAAAGGCAGGAACAAGTATTCATTGACAAATAAACAAAATATGATTTACTTACAGGGAAACAATCTATTTTTGAAAGAAGGACAACCATGAATACAATAAAGTCACTTGACCTTGTACTTGATCATACCGCATTTGTCGCGATTGATCTTCAAAAAGGGATTCTCGGTTCAGGACAATTGTTCCCTAATGATGCCGCTACTGTTTTAGCAAATAATGTAGAACTGGCACAACACTTGAAAAATACTGACGCGTTAAATGTCTTAGTCAATGTAGATATCACTGAATTCCGCTATTTGAGTACTAAAAACGAATTAGCTAAACAAGCAGCAGTCCCTGTTATCCCAAAGGAATTTACAGATTTGCTGTTAGCTCCCTATTTAGAGGATACAACAAATACATTGACCGTCACAAAATACAATCCTAGCGCTTTTTTTGGTACTTCTTTAGATCTCCAGCTTCGCCGCCGTCAAATCGACACGATTATTTTGTCTGGCGTTGCTACGTCTAATGGCGTATACGCAACTGCGTTAGACGCATTTCAACATGGCTATCATGTCATCGTGGTCGAAGATGCTTGTGCAGATAGAGATCTTGAGTTACATCACGTCTTTTTTGAAAAAATCTTCCCTAAAACGGTCCGAATCCGTTCTACGAAAGAAGTTATTTCAGCAATCGAAAAGGCGAAGGAATAATGGTGCAACTACGCATTCTTTCCATTTACTTCTTTCATTTTTCATGGGAAAATAGCGTTAATAGCTAGATAGGAGTAGTAAGTATGGGGAAAAAAAAGATAACGATCAAAGACGTAGCGAAACACTCTGGTGTATCGATTGCTACTGTCTCATTGATTTTAAATGGTAATGAAGCAAAATTTAGTCCAAAAACGGTCGAAAAAGTCTTTGCTTCAAAAAAGGAATTAGGGTATCAGCCCGATTATCTTGCCCGCCAGATGATCACAAAAGAAACAAAAACTATCGGTGTCCTCGTTCCAGACATCACGAACCCTTTTTTCAATATATTGATGCGGGGAATCGAAGAGGTTTTGTATCAGCAACATTTTGTGACGATCCTATGCAATGCTGATTCTGATCATCAAAAAGAAATTGAGTATCTAGCTGAACTTACACGACGTGGAGTAGATGGATTCATCATCGCCACTTCTGCCATCTCGACATCAGCAATCAATGAAAATTTAAAAAAGCATGGACGTCCTTACATCGTGCTCGATCAAAAAAAATCACATGGATTCAGTGACTCTGTCCGAACAGATGATTTTCGTGGTGGATATCTTGCAGGTGTTCATTTATTATCGCTAGGCCATGAAAATATTGCGCTTGTTTACCCTGAGAATCCACCAGAAAATATCCAGCTACGAATTGAAGGATTCAAACACGCATTAGACTTCTACCAATATTCTCACGATCAGTTACTGCTATTGCCCACACTGTTTTCCAAGCAAGGTGGGTATCAAGCTGTACCAAGCATCATTGAATCTGCGACAACTGCAATTTTCGCATTGAATGATGAATTAGCTTTTGGTCTTTATCGCGGACTGGAGGAGAAAGGTAAATCAATTCCTGATGATTACAGTATCATCGGCTATGATAACATCGACATGTGTGAATATGTTAAACCTAAACTCACCACTATCGCACAACCAATCGTTGAGTTGGGCAAAGCTTCTGCTAAATTATTATTATCGCGGATCCAATCGCCCACTAAGGAATGGGAAGAAGAACTATTACCTGTAAAATTAGAAAAAAGAGCTTCGACTGCTCCATTAAAAAAAACATAACAAGAGGAACTTGCCAAAACATGTGCGACAAATTTCATGTTTTGACAAGTTTTTTACGTTTTACGCCCGTTATTTTTACAAATATTTTGTAGAATTGCTCCACCTTTGGTACAATTTAATTAGCATGACCATTTCCCCCCATTTGTTCCCCCAACAAATAAATGGTAGTGCCTTATACTGAATATCAAAGCATTGAGAGTAACGACTCAGTGCTTTTATCGAATGGCAAACGCAGAGTCAATTTACTGAAAGTACAAATTCACTGCTGTTATGAAAAATAAAAGACTACGCTACTAAACGTTTAAAAGAAAAGGAGTATCTGATTATGAACAAAAATAAAGCAATACGCCTACTCGCCACATCATGGCTGATTGCTCCAACTATTTTGTCGACACAGTCTGTGTTTGCAGATGAACAATCGGCACAGACAACTGAAAGCTCAATCGTCGCCCAAAAAACGACAAACTCTTCCACTCTTACCAGTTCAGATCTAACTGATTCATCTTCTACTGGAACAGCCACAACAAGTTCTTCGATGACTGAATCGTCTACTAGTTCTTCTACAACTGAGTCATCTACAACCGAATCGTCTACTACTGATTCATCAGAATCACCAGATGGGTCAACAGAAGAAACAGCTACGCGTACAGTTACGATTGATCCGACCTTATTAGGAAAAATCAAATTAAGTACCATCGCTACAGACACTACAGAAGAAAAAGAATTGACGATTGATTCATCTGGAGTAGTTAGAGGATTGAAAGAGGGCACTAAGATTGCCTATGAAATCACCCCTTCAAAAGATGAAAAATTAGTCTCTTTCGAAGTGAACGGTGCGCAAGAAGTCGACTATCAGCAACATACCTTTACTATTGGCGTCATCGACATGACACTTTCTGCTAAATTCGAATCAACTACAGAAACATCGAATGGCGGATCAACAGGATCAAACGGAGGCTCAACTGGATCTTCTAATGGTTCGAATACTGGTGGATCAACAAACCAAAACAGTGGCAATAATGGAAATCCTGGTAATTCTAGCAAACCAAATGGAAATTCGAACAATCAGTCAAAACCTTCGACTGCTACAAACAATGACTCAGTTGTTTCCGCAAACAATGGCGGTGGCTCTAATAGTCAATCTAACAACCAACAGCCTTCTGGTTCAACAGGTCAAGCAGGCATCGAAAATCCGGGAACTAATTCTTCTGATTTTGTTGTCAAAACACCGATTGAATCTCTTTTACCAGCCAACACGACTGCTGTCCAACAGGCAATCGTCAGAGAAGCTTATAAGTATTTAGGTAGTCCCTATGTTTGGGGTGCAAAAGGTCCATCCACATTTGATTGTTCCGGTCTAGCTTATTATGTTTACATGCAAGCTACAGGTCACTATATTGGTGGCTGGACTGGTGAACAACAATATTCCGGTACGCAAATTCCTGTGGACCAAGCACAGCCTGGAGATTTAGTATTCTGGGGACCTTCTTCTGGTGTTACACATCACGTTGGTATCTATCTTGGAAACGGCTTATACATCCATGCACCTCAACCAGGTGATAAAGTACGGATCACTTCGATCGCCGATTATGCACCTGATTTCGCTGTCCGTGTGAATATTGCAGGTTTACCAATTGCAAATGGTTCTCTAGCAAATTCATCTATTTTAGATGGCCTTGGAGATTTCAACTTTTCAAAAAATCAAACGACTGATCAATTTTTGAAAAAAATTGCCGATAGTGCTCAAGAAATCGGACAAAAAGACGGTATCTACGCTTCCGTTATGATGGCTCAAGCAATTCTAGAAAGTGGCTCAGGAAACAGCTTATTATCCAGTGAACCAAACTTTAATCTGTTTGGTATCAAAGGGGATTATCAAGGAAAAAGTGTTTCATTCAATACACTAGAACAAGACGAATCGGGTTCAAACTACCAAATCCGAGCATCTTTCCGCCAATATCCATCTTATAAAGAAAGTCTAGAAGATTATGCAAAATTAATCAAAAATGGATTGTCTCATAACAAAGATTTTTATAAACCCACATGGAAATCAGAAGCAAAAACCTATAAAGAAGCAACAAAATATCTAGAAGGCCGCTATGCGACAGATAAACAATACGCAAATAAATTAAATGCGATCATCAAAGCATATGATCTGACAAAATATGATGAGCCTAAGAAAGAAGAAAAATCAGTTGTTGAAACATCTACTAAAAAAGAGTCATTCGTTGTGCCAGTTTCATGGAATAAAAATGAAATGTCACTGACAAACTTAGATGTTTCAAACTTCAAACGAACAGCTAAAAAACCTGACTATTTTTCTACAACTAAAGTATTGACGATCTTTGAGGTACTCCAACGACTATCCGCTAGAGAAATCCCTCAAACTCCAGTGGTCCAGGTCAAAGCAGATACAGTTCCATTACTAAGCATCTTAACGATCGATAACTTACTATGGATCCAAAGCAAATTCAAATAAGCTAAAAAGAACCTACAATATGCGAACCGACTACAAAGTCGACCCGCATACTGTAGGTTCTTCTTTCATTTATTTTTCTCTTTTCAAAACGATACTTGTGTATAGCCATGTAGTCAAGACGTAATAAACAAAGTATAAAACAAAGAAAATCAAAAATGGAATCCAGATATCATGGTACGGATCACTCATCAATACTGTAAACATCTCTAAACCGAAAATAACGTGTATTGCACCTAAGATACCTGGTGCTAGGAAAAGCACGCCAATTTCTCGTCGGATGGACTGTTTCAATAGATTACGTTTAGCACCGATTTTTTCCAACATTTCATATCTGCTGATGTCACTTTTACTTCCTGAAAGGATCTTGAACATCAAGCAACTTGCCAACATCGTCAAGAAGGCGATACCTAGGAAGAAGCCCATAAATTCAAAACCAGAATACATACCGTTGAACAGTTGATACATGGTGAATTTTTGATTGAAGCTTGCATCATTAGTTTGCAACGTTGGATTGTTCTCGCTGTTTTCTTTTACCAATGTTTCAATTTGATCTAGATCAGCAACAAAATCTTTCACTTGAACCAATTGCAGTGTCGTTTGAGGAAGATTCAATTGTTCAAATTCCGTTGACTGCACTACTTTGATTTCTTTACCTTGTTGTTCTGGTAATTCATACGAACGCAATTCATCTTGCATCGGCAACTGCTCCGCTAGATCTTTTGCACTTACTTCTGCGATTTTTGAGTCATTGATTGAATTCCCATTATTTGAAATATATTTCAAAGGTGTTTTTTCAAAGTCACTATAATTGTAATACACATATTGTGCATCTTCTTTTTGAGCATACGTCGCATTGACCTTCAACTGTAAATCAGAAACTTTTTGTTGATCTACTTTTTGTGCATTGTTCAAAATGACATCATAAGCAGAAACCTTATTTGTGAATGTCATAATCTCATTCTTAAATCCTAATCCAACAGTCAACGCACCCAAAGCTAAAGCTAACAGCATCGCTACCATCGACAACATTTGAGTATACTCACGAATTCTAAAACTTAATTGTGACAACGTAAAATTATTCAATTTACGCATTGAAATACTTTCTGTTTTCTTCAATAACGACAAGAAGAAAATAATAACCGAATGGAAAATGAAATAAGTACCTAGAACAATTGTTACTAAAGCTACGACAATAGCCATTAACTGGTATTCTAGTACATGTGCCATCATATAATAACCAATACCTAAGAAAACAATTCCTAGAATAACTTCTAGTAAAAAAAAAAAACTTATGTTGTTTCATTCTAGTTGGTGTTTGATCTGCACGTATCAGTGTCAAGATCGGTTTTTTTACAATTGAGAATGCATTGACAAATGCTGCAAGTAAAAACAAGATTGCAAAAAAGATGGATGTGATAATCAATCCTTTTAGATTCAAAGGTGAAAAATGGGTGATCGTAACATTTAATTGATCGACTAGTAATTTTTGAACGATACTAGTAAGCCCTACACCCAAGACAGAACCAACTACTGTAGCCACTATCCCAACGATAAATGTTTCCGAAAAGATCATTTGTGCAATTTTTCTTCCTTTTGCACCCAACATCATGAACATCGCATAATCTTTTTGCCGCATCGTCATCAAAAATGAATTTGCGTAAAGAATGTAGACAAATGTGATGATCCCCAATAAAACAGAGCCTATCTGAAAGATGATCACTGTCATCGACAAGGATGAATTATGTGTTAAAAAATCTTTATTACTTGCCATCGATTCAAACATATAAAAGATGGCAGATGCCATAACTAAACCTGAAAACAAGACAATGTAATCCCTTAATCGACTTTTGATTCCAGTAAGTGATAGTTTCCAAAGCATTTTCTTTTCCCCCTTACTGTTCCAAATTTCCTAAAATGGATAAGATTTGTCGATAAAAAGAATCTCGACTTTGGTCTCCGCGCTTCACTTCTTGGTGAATGCCCCCATCTTTGATAAATAAAATGCGTTGACAATAACTTGCTGAAAAAGGATCATGGGTAACCAAAAGAATCGACACCTCGTCTTTGGTATTTAGTTCTTCCATCGTATCCAACAAATCACGAGCGCTTTTTGAATCCAAAGCACCTGTTGGTTCATCACCTAATAAGATCGTAGGTTGGGTAATCAAGGCCCGCGCTGCAGCAACCCGTTGTTTTTGACCACCTGATATTTCAGACGGATAACTTTCTAAAATATGAGAAATCGATAAACGTTCAGCAATTTTTTTCACTCGCTGTTTGATCTCTTTTGCCCGAACACCTTGTAAAGAAAGTGGAACTGCAATATTTTCTTGAGCAGTTAAATTTTCTAATAAGTTGAAATCTTGAAAAATAAATCCGATTTCTTTTGATCGAAAATCAGCTAATTGATTTCCCTTTAATTTTGTCACATCTTTTTGATTGATTCGAATCGATCCTTCAGTAGGTTTATCTAATGTAGATAAAATGTTCAATAGTGTGGATTTACCAGAACCAGAAGCACCCATTATACCAATGAATTCGCCTTTTTCTACTTCAAAGCTGATTCCATTCAGTGCTTGAGTCTTTTTCTCATTGTTTTTACCGTATACTTTTGTTACATTTTGAACCTCAACGATTTTTTCCATTTATCCTCTATCCTTTACTTAATTTTTCTTGGGCTGTCTTTGGAATATCTTCCTTTTGAACTTCTTCATACGAAGTTACCCCTTTATTTTTATTCCAGGTGATCTTTAGATAGGCACCTTTTCTCAATGGACGTGGTTGTTGCCCTCTAAATTCTAATGTTTTTTTGCTTCCATCTGCATCATAACCTGGCAGACTATATTTATATCCAACATATTGTTGGCCGTTATCGGATTTGCTGACTTCTTTTTCGCCATTCGTCGTTATTTGTACGTAGTAGCTATCGCCACCCATAACAACGTAGTCTGCCACCTTCATACCTGCAAAAGCAATGATAACAAAAGCGACCAGACCAATTAGAAGTTTTTTCATTTCTTCTCCTTCTTTCAAATTTGATAAGTTCATTATAGTAAAATAAATTGGTCTTTACCTTCGATTCAACTGTCGAGTTTCTTTCAAATTTGTCATTTCTACTACAATAACACGAAAAAAGGTTGAAACAGAAGTGATTGCTTCTGCTTCAGCCTTTTATTCGGATTTTAAGCGTGAAACAAACTTATTCGTTCCACGCTCAAAATTATTTTCTATTTTTCTTGCAGACTTCCAGTATTGATCACTGGCTGCGTACCTTTATCCGTAATGATGGAAACAAGCAAATTATTGATGAGTTGCACTTTCCGATCATCCGTAAAATTGATTTCTTGTCCTTCTTCGATTTGCTCTAATGCCATTTGAGTCATTGTTACAGCACCTTCGACAATCGTCTGTCTAGCAGATAAAATAGCTTTTGCTTGTTGTCGCTGCAACATTGCGCTAGCAATTTCTGTTGCGTAGGCCAAGTGATTCAGTCTAGTTTCTATTACTTCTACTCCTGCAACGGATAAACGTTCTTGCAGTTCCTGTGCTAATTCATCTGAAACTGCTGTCGTATTTCCCCGCAAGGTTAGATCGTCATCATTGAATGTATCATAGGGATACTGACTAGCAATGTGTCGGATCGCTGTTTCACTTTGGATCTCCACGAAATCATGATAATAAGCGACATCAAAAAGTGCCTTCGCCGTATCCACGACTTTGAAAACAACGACCGCAGATATTTCGATCGGATTACCATCTAAATCATTGACTTTCAAAACTGAACTGTTGAAATTGCGTACTTTCAACGAAATACTTATTTTTTGTGCAAAAGGAACAGTCAAGAAAAAGCCGCTTTCTCTAATCGTTCCGATATATTGTCCAAAGAACAAGATGACTTTTGCTTGATTAGGACTGACCACTGTTGCCGAGCTAAGTAAAATAAGTGCTATAAAGAAAAAAATAAAGCCAATAACCGTTGCAAAAGTACTGGAATTCGTCATTCCCAAATAGAACAAGACCGCCCCAGCTCCAACCAATATGATCAAACCTACTAACCCGAGATATCCATTGACATAAACTGCTTTTTTCTCTTTCATTCTTTTTCCTTCTTTCAACCAATATTTTATGTGAACTGTTTCTTTCTAATTCGCGCCATTGCACCTTCAAGCTCTAACTCTTTGTCTTCAGTGATATACCACCCCTGTGTCTGTGGACCTCCAGCAGCTTGTGGAAGATACTCTAAACTTGTTCGCACCCAATGTTTTTCTTCCGTAAAATAATCCTCTACTAAGATTTCTAGATCCATTCCTGCAGATAGAACTAAATTCTCTCGAACAGATTTAAAAATGAATCGCTCTTTTTCTTGGTCATACTTCAAGATTCCCGTATCTAAAATCGGCAAAGAATAATAATCCAGTTCTTTTTTCACTTTCAATAGATTTTTGAATACCTCATTGTACACCTGTTCCATCTGACGACCTTCTGAATTTTTAGGATAATCGATCATGACACGCTCGTTTGATACGTCATAATAATTTTCACTAAGACTCTTTATTTCGTTATGTAATTTTGTTAATTCTATCTCTAGTTTCTGACGTTTTGATTCATCTATTTTCATTGGACTCGTCCACCTTATTTTATCTATGTATTTGTATATTTCTCTCGCATCCCCTATTTTACTATAGTTTTGACAGTTAAGCGATGGAAAAACAGCGAAGAATCCAGTAATTCGTTCTTCGCTGTCTACTAAATACTATTCAGTTTATTATAAGAACAGAATGACCTACTCACTTTTTAGTCATAGTCATTATAATCGTCATAATCTGATTCCGTATCGTCTAATATCTGTACGACACTATTTTGACCAGTTATCGTTAACGTTTTATCCTTTTGACCAAATGATTCTGTAGTTATCTCCTCACCATTTTTTTCAAGATGAGAGTCACCAGAAAGTTGGATATCCAGATTATTTTCTTCCATTTCATAAAGATCTAGATGGCTATTTTGTAAGTCGATCTTGCCCTTGGTACTTGCTGCTAAGCCTTCCAAAGAAAGTTGACTGTCACTGGTTGATACAGCCATTTGTTGAATCGTTGCGTCATTGATATAGATCGATCCTAATTTATCATCTGCTGTAAGCTTGTCTGCGTCAATATTCGTAAGTGTAAGTGCCCCACCATACGTATTCGTGCTGATAGCGTTACTCTTTACTTCATCTAATTCGATTGGACTGTTGTTTCCTTCAATCTTTATTTCTGAAAGAACGATGTTTTTAGGAATCGTGATGATGATTTTTGCTGTGTCATCTTCCACACTGATCAATGTATTCCGTTCTTTTTCATTACCAGCAATAGCTAAAGTATTGTCCTTTACTAAAATAATCGGTTTAGATTTCTTTTCGTGAACAGTTGTTACCTCGAAATCTAGTCCACGCTTGATTATAACTGCTTGATTTTCTGCGGAGATCTCCAATCGATCGATTTTTTTATCTGCGCTGATCTTTTGTGTCTCTTGCGTCATTTCGATCAATTTTGGTCCATTTTCCCATGTTAAATTTTTTTGGGCACCATACGCATAAGTTACTCCGGCAAGCAATCCACCAGTAACCATCAATCCAATTCCCGCTAGTAAAAAATGCTTCAATTTCATTTTTTTCACCTCTACTTTCTACTATATTTTTGAAGGATGGATCGTTCTGTTTGTGACAAATCGTCTTCCTAGCCATTTCACAAAATTCATCATCATCTGGAACAATAGTTTTGTTAATTTTAATAATATTAGAACAAAGAATACTACACTTCCCGTCGCAAACAAGCCCATTCCAACATAGAATAGTCCGCTAGTCACAGATTGTCCCAAAACACCAATACCCGAAATGATCGCAAACAATCCTACACCTAGAATAGAGATACACCCAACATAGATTGCTACGATGAGCAATAGCAAAGCCAGCATCAATCCGAAAATAACTGCAATAAAACCAATTGCGAGAGGAATCAATAACGGTGAAGCACATAACCCGATGATGACCATCCAAATCAAACGTACTTGTCGTTTTGAGCTTTTCGTATTGACTTTTCCTCCATTGGAATCATCCAATTCAGAGAAATAATTGATTTTTAATTTCAGTGCAAACTGTTTAGGGGTGCCATATTCTTCAAGGATCTTCTCCATCGTCTTACCAGAATCTAAAAAATATTCTTCATAATATTGGATTAGATCGAAACGGTCATCCTCAGGGAGTTCTTGAAGTTCATTAAATACTTCATCTAAATATTCATTCATGCTTATTATCCTCCAATAGTCGATTTAGAGAGTCTCGAAACACGATCCATTCATCAATTATATCCTCTAATTGATTATGCCCTAATGAAGTCAATCGATAATAACGGCGATTTCTTCCTTCAAACGGTTCATCATATGTTTCTAAAAAACCTTCTTTTTTCAATCTGCGTAATACTGGATACATAGTAGATTCACTTACAGATAAACTTTCTTGTACGATTTTGGTCAATGCATAACCATACATGTCTTCTTTGCTTAAAGCAGCTAATACTGTCCCATCAAGCAATATCGTCGGAACTTGGATGTGCATTCCTTCACCTTCTTCTATAGATTACAATAATATTTTCTCTCCAATACTATACCATATATAATATTAGTTGTAACAAAAAAAGAGTCTGGGACAATAGTCCTTCTTAAAAAGAATAAACGCC
>NZ_BCQB01000038.1 GCF_001544215.1 Enterococcus durans NBRC 100479 = LMG 10746 | reverse complement strand
CGTTTTTAAAGAGTGGGACAAAAGTGTTTCTTACTTTTGTCCCACTCTCATCTTATTTCTCATGGCTTGATACTTCTCTTTTAGGCTTCTAAATGTTCTAATACAGATTCATATGCCACAACTTGTGCTCGTAATCGTTCTATTTGTAGTTCATTTTCAATAAAATTAATGGAATTTCCTAGTTCTTCTTGTCGGCGTGTTGTCAAACGGTCGATTTCCTTCTTTGTTTCAGCAATTTTTTTGTCCAAAAATTCTTGCATGATCTCATCTCCGCTTCTTATTTGATACATTAAGCGTACCACCAACGACACAGAAAAACAAAAATAAACCTTCTTTTTTGTTACGCTTTTTACGCCTCTATTACTTCTTCTGCAAATTGACTATTGTAGAGTTTTTCATAGAAGCCGCCTTGTGCAAGCAAGCTTTCATGCGTTCCTTTTTCGATGATCTGTCCTTGATCCATCACTAAGATCAGATCAGCATCTCGAATCGTGGATAACCGATGGGCGATCACGAAACTGGTTCGTCCTTTCATCACGCGATCCATTGCTTTTTGGATCAATGCCTCAAGACGTGTATCCACTGAACTGGTTGCTTCATCTAAAATCAAAATCTTAGGATCAGAGACCACCGCCCGAGCAATCGTCAACAATTGTTTTTGCCCTAGAGAAACATTGTCCCCTTCAGAATTGATCTCCATTTCATAGCCATCCGGCATCGTTCGAATAAAGTGATCGACATTGGCTGTTTTCGCAGCATCAACCACTTCATAATCTGTCGCATCCAATTTACCAAAACGGATATTGTCCGCAATCGTTCCCTCATACAGCCACGCGTCTTGCAGAACCATACCGAACAATGAACGAACGTCACTTCGACTCATTGATTTTGTATCGATACCATCGATTTTTATAGCCCCATGTGTCACATCATAAAAACGCATCAATAGGTTGATCAACGTTGTTTTTCCTGCGCCTGTAGGACCTACGACTGCTACTGTCTGCCCTGCTTTGACCTCAAAATTCAAGTCTTGGATCAACGGTTTTTTTGGATCATAAGCAAAATCCACATGTTCAAACGAAACATTTCCTAATATTGTTTCCGGAAGAGTGACATCTACTTTATTTTCTTTTTCCTCTGGTTCATCTAAAATCTCAAAGACACGCTTTGTAGCCGCCGAAGCGCTTTGTAGAACAGAAGACAGTTGTGTGATATTTCCCATTGGTTGGCTGATTTGCCAAATATATTGGATGAACGCTTGTAGTTGTCCCACAACGATCACACCTGAAATCACATAAAAACTACCCAATACAGCCATTCCGATATACGTAGCATAGGCGGTAAGTTGAACTAAAGGCATCATCAGGCCAGAAATAAACGCTGCTTTGAATCCATAATGTTTCAACGAATGATTGACCTTTTTAAATCCTTCAAAGGTCTCTTGTTCTCGACCGTAGACTTTCAATACACTAAAACCAGTCATATTTTCTTGAACATAGCCATTCAATTCCCCCAATGAATTTTGCATTTGTTGGAAGTATTTTTGGGAAGCATTGATCACTCGTTTAGAGATCCAGATGGAAGCTGGGATCATGATCATTGAAATCAGAGCCATGATTGGTTGTATATAAAACATCATTACCGCTGCCATCGTAATTCCTAAAATCGCATTCACGACGCCAATAAACGCTTGTTGCAAAGCACCACTGACAGCATCCACATCGTTAGTGACACGAGATAAGATATTTCCTTGTTGGTTCTTATCAAAATAAGAAACCGGCAAGCGATTGATTTTTTCCTCGATATCTCTTCTCAACTCTTGCATTGCACTTTGCACAACATTGGTCATCAAAACACCTGAAAGCAATTGTGAAACACAATAACCGATCCCAACAACTGTGATCCAAATCAAACACTTAAAAATATAATCAAAGTTGATCGACTCACCATTCGCAATATTATTACTGATTTCAGTGGTTGGCAAACCAACTACGTAAGGTAGTGCGGCATTGAATGCGACCGTCAATACAGTAAACAACAAAACAAAGATAAACGTCAATTTGTAGGGTTTGATATAACGAGCTAATCGTTTTAAGGAAGCAAATGTATTTTTCATGCTAATTCCTCCTTCGATAACTGTGAAGCAGCTATATCATAATAGATCGGGCAATTTTCCAATAACTCTCGATGTGTGCCCATACCTACCACTTCACCCTCATTCAAGACAATGATCTTATCGGCATGCATGATCGTTCCTACACGTTGTGCCACGATCAAGACAGTTGATTCTGTCGTTTCTTTTTTTAGTCTTGCGCGAAGCTTCGCATCCGTTTGATAGTCCAACGCAGAGAAACTGTCATCAAAAATATAGATCTCCGGTCTGCGAATAATGGCGCGTGCTATTGCAAGCCGTTGTTTTTGTCCACCTGAGAAGTTTGCTCCCCCTTCGGAAAGATGTTCATCATATCCATCGGTTTTCTTAGATATAAAATCCGCTGCCTGAGCAATTTCGGCAGCTTGTTCCATCTCTTCTTGGGTTGCATCCTCTTTACCATATCTCAAATTTTCAGCGATCGTTCCAGTAAACAACAGCGCTTTTTGTGGAATAAAGCCGATTTTATCTCGAAGTTTGCTTAAACGATAGTCACGTACATCTACTCCATCAATTAAAATCTCGCCGTCACTGACATCGTAAAAACGAGGAATCAATTGGATCAGTGTTGATTTCCCACTACCAGTACTCCCGATAAACGCTACCGTTTCTCCAGGAGAGGCAGTAAAGCTTACGTTACGGATCACTGGCTCTTGTGAGTGTCCTGGATAGGCAAAGGTCACATTTTTAAATTCAATATACCCTTTTGTTTTTGTTTCAGAAACGCCATTTGGATCTTCAGTGATTGATGGAGAAGCATCCAATGCTTCTTGGATACGACCTGCAGAAACTGCTGCACGCGGGTACATCATGAAGACACTTGCAAATAGCATGAATGAAAATAGCGCATGGAAAATATATTCGATAAATGCGATCAAGTCACCTACTTGTAACGCTCCTGCTTCAATTTGAACTGTTCCGCTCCAAATGATCAAGACCATAACAATATTGAACAAAAAGTAAAAACCAGGTTGCGCAACAGCCATCAAACGAAAGAGACTCTTTGAACTAGATGCATAATTTTCATTTACTTTTGCAAACCGTTTTTCTTCGAATTTTTCATTGACGAACGCTCGAATAACTCGTAATCCAGAGAGGTTTTCTCGTAAAATACTATTGATTTTATCTAAATTCTTCTGTTGTCTTTTTGACAATGGTTCAGAAAATTTAGCAATTGCTACCACGGCGATTAGTAAGAGAGGTAACGCCCCGATCACATACAAACTTAATGATACGCTTGTACGCATGACCATGTAGAGACTCACCACGAACATCATCGGCGTCATAAAACCGATTCTCAAGATATTTTGTAAAAATAGCATGATTTGATACGCATCATTCGTTGTTCGAGTAATCAAAGATGCTACCCCTAATGTCTCATATTCTTGGTGTGAGTAACTTTGGATTTTTTTGAATAGATCATCTCTGATATCTGCTACGATATTCGTCGTGATCCGAGAACCAAAATAGCCTAACAATATATTCATAATGATCCCTATCACCGTAATGATGATCATGAAAATTCCTTGTTGTTTGACATAATCAAAATCGTTGTTACGAATGCCGACATCAATCATTCGAGCCAAGATCGTTGGTAACCCCAACTCGATCAAAATAAAACCAAATACGCAGATAAAATTTAATACAAGATATTTTTTATAGCGCATGGTGTAATGCCACATCAATTTCACTTTCTCATCTCCTTTTAATCAAATTAAATTTAGCCATTAATAAAAATAATAGCATACTCCGTGACTATATAGAACACTTCTAACAGGAAAAAAATTTTTTTATTACATTCGGATGATAAAAACAATTTTCCTTTCCACTTAGTCGATTTCTATACTTATCACCAATTTTATGCTAAAATAGCAATTAACTATTGTATGTGAAAACCATACAGAAGGGCACGGTTGAAGAACAATCTGAATGGATAAGCAAAACGAGGCTTGTCTCTTTGAGCAAAATCGATCATTTTACTCAAAGCATATGAAAAACTAGGTGGCTTGTCCCCTCGTTTTGTGTTGTCTAAAAATCAACTAGCTAAATTACTGCTATACGCAGATAAAGGAGACTTACTAATGATTTACAAAGTATACTATCAAGAAACAAAGATTCGTAATCCAAAACGAGAAGAAACTCAATCACTTTACATTGAAGCAAGCAGCGATGTCGAAGCACGTCAAAAAGTGGAAGAAAATACCCCATACAATATTGAATTCGTTCAACTTCTAGAAGGAAGCCATCTAGAATACGAAAAAGAAAATGCCGAATTCACTTTAGTGGAGTTTTAAGATGAAACTTTCCATCAAAAATAACGAGACAGGCGTCTTTGCGGTTGGTGGATTAGGTGAAATCGGGAAAAACACGTATGGGGTACAATTTCAAGATGAAATCATCATCATTGATGCTGGAATCAAGTTTCCAGAAGATGACCTTCTTGGAATTGACTACGTAATTCCTGACTACAACTATATCGTTCAAAATATACACAAAGTGAAAGCACTTGTGATCACCCATGGGCATGAAGACCATATTGGTGGGATCCCTTATTTGTTGAAACAAGCAAATATCCCTATCTATGCTGGCCCCCTTGCATTAGCGTTGATAACAAATAAGCTTGATGAACACGGTTTGTTACGAGATGCTGAAATGCATGAGATCAATGAAGATACTGTGATCCGATTCAGAAAAACATCAGTTAGCTTCTTCAGAACGACCCATAGTATCCCTGATGCATTAGGTGTCGTTGTAAAAACACCTTCTGGTAACATCGTTGCCACAGGTGACTTCAAATTTGACTTTACGCCAGTTGGTGAACCTGCGAACTTACACAAAATGGCGCGTATTGGTGAAGAAGGTGTTCTTTGCTTGCTATCTGATAGTACAAATGCAGAGATCCCAACGTTCACAAAATCTGAAAAAACGATTGGTCTTTCTATCTTAAAGATTTTTGAAAAGATTGAAGGACGCATCATATTTGCTAGTTTTGCGTCAAATATTTTCCGTTTACAACAAGCCGCGGATGCTGCTGTTGCGACGGGTCGAAAAATCGCTGTATTTGGTCGTAGCATGGAAAATGCAATCGTCAATGGTCAGCGTCTAGGATATATCAAAGTGCCAGATGGGACATTTGTGGATGCACATGAAATCAATCGTTTACCAGCAAATGAAACAATGATTTTATGTACTGGTTCTCAAGGTGAACCAATGGCTGCGTTGAGTCGGATCGCAAATGGAACGCATCGTCAGATCCAAATCCAGCCTGATGATACAGTCATCTTTTCAAGTTCACCTATTCCAGGGAATACAACAAGTGTCAATCATTTGATCAACTTGTTATCTGAAGCAGGTGCAGAAGTTATCCACGGCAAAATCAATAACGTCCATACTTCTGGTCATGGTGGTCAAGAAGAGCAAAAATTGATGCTTCGTTTAATGAAACCAAAATATTTTGTTCCAGTTCATGGGGAATTCAGAATGTTGAAAATTCATGCTTCATTGGCCCAAGCCACAGGAGTTCCAGCTGAGAACTGTTTTATCATGGAGAATGGTGATGTGCTAGCTTTAACTAGCGATAGTGCACGTCCCGCTGGTCATTTCGTTGCTGGTGATGTTTACATCGATGGCAGCGGCATCGGTGACATCGGGAATGTTGTATTAAGAGATCGTCACCTACTATCTGAAGAAGGTCTGGTCTTAGCAGTTGCGACTGTTGATATCAAGAAGAGAGAAATCTTAGCTGGACCAGATATTCTATCTCGCGGTTTTGTTTATATGCGTGAATCTGGTGAAATGATCAATGAAGCGCAACGAATCTTATTCCACGCTCTTCGCGATGTCTTGAATGCACCAGATTGTTCAGAGCATAAATTAAAAGAAGCCATGACAGGTGCGTTACAACCGTTCTTGTTTGAACGGACTGAAAGACATCCAATGATTCTTCCTATGGTGATGACACCTGACGAAGAAAAATAAAAGCTTTTAAAAAAGTTTGTTCAATATAAAAAGCAGATAGCCTTTAGAGGCTGTCTGCTTTTTTTGATTATCGTCTGATCAAAAGTCGAAGGAAATATAGATCCAAAGACACAATAGAGCTAAGAAAATGGGAATCCCCTCTTCCAACTTGATACCACGGAATTGCTGTTGAATACAATAAAAATCATGTGATGGAGGAGGTCGAGATAAAAGTCGTTCATCCCAAACTAGAGTCTGCAGCAAAACTGATTTTTAGATTTGTCCCACATTCTACTGATTGGAAAAATCATCATTTGCCCTTCGACTTAGACGTTCACTTCTCTTTTTATTTTTAGACAAAAAAAGAGACCGTAATAATTACGGTCTCTTTTGGTTCGGTGTTTAAAAGTGATCTATATTGACTACAAATACTTTTATAACAACCTCTTATAAACAGTATTTATTCTTTTCCTACAAATCAGTAGGTGAACAACACTTGTTTGGCTTTTTCAATGAAATTATGCTTTTTCAACATTCGTAGCTTGTGGGCCACGATCTGATTCTTCAACATCGAAAGTTACTGCTTGACCTTCTTCTAAAGTTTTGAATCCGTCACCTTGGATAGCTGAAAAGTGAACAAATACGTCACTTCCGTCTTCACGTGAAATAAAACCAAATCCTTTTTCAGCGTTGAACCATTTAACTGTTCCGTTTTCCATTAATAATACCCTCCTCGTGCCTAAGCACTTAATTGATTGTAACATTGCTCGCGTACGATAGAGGTGCAACAGATGTTTCAACTTCTATTCCCAAACAAAATTACAATATAATTGTACACTTGCTTCATTTTTTTTGCAAGAAAGCCACTCTTATTCTTCTTCTAATATTCCTTCTTCTCGTAAACTAAAATATTGTTTTTGACCAATGATCAAATGATCCAATACATCGATTCCCATCATCTCTCCACATCTCTGCACTCTTCTTGTAAACTGCATATCTTGCTTGGATGGAATAACATTTCCCGATGGGTGATTATGCACAAGAATCAGTCTAGCTGCAGAATAACGAACAGCGTAATGAAAAATTTCTCTTGGATGCGCAATGGTCTGATTCAAGGAACCGATGAACAGCGTTTTTTTCAATATGACTTGGTTCTTCGTATCTAAATAGATACAGACTAAGTGTTCTTGCTGATAATCTTTCATCTCTAAGATCAATTGTTTTGCTAATTCAACACTTGCATGGATCTTAGGCTTGACCTGTACCTGTTCAGCATGAAGCCGAGTACCTAGTTCGATCAGTGCTTTTATCTCAAGAGCTTTTACTTGTCCGATCCCTCTTACTTTTTCTAGTTCAGAAAGCGTAGCTTGGCGCAAGAGAGCCAATCCGCCAAATGCTTTTAATAGATGTCCTGCTACTTCTAAAACATTAAAAGGATGTTGACCCGTGCGCAGTAAAATCGCTAGTAATTCTTGGTCAGACAATGATTTTTCTCCATATATCAGCATTCTTTCTCTAGGTAGTGAAGTCATTGGCACCGTGCGCATCAAATTTTTCTCCATAAAAAACCCCCTTTTTCTCTTCACACAATAAGATACGAAAAAAAGGGGCAATTTTTTTATTTTTTCATCATTTGAGGTACTTCATGTAAGGAAGATAAAACAGCTACTGTTTTTTGTCTTAGTTCTTCGGATGGAAGTAACAGGTCAGGAACCATGATGACAGGTATATTCGCTTGTGCAGCAGCTAGTATGCCGTTTTGTGAATCTTCCAGAATAAGTGTTTCATGCTTTTTCGTGCCTAAGTATTCATTTGCCACTAAGAAGATTTCTGGATCTGGTTTTGCTCGTTGGACATTTTCAGCCGAAATGATTGTTTCAAAATACCCAGTCAACTGATTTTTTTCAAGAAGCAACTGAATGATTTTCCGTTGATTACTTGAGGCAACAACTTTTGGTATTTTATGTTCTTCCAAAAAATCCAATAGTTCTATCACGCCAGGTTTCAGTGCCACTTCCCCCTGTGAAAATCGTTGGATAGTTTCATTATATGCTTCTTTTATAAATCGTTGGACAGTGTCTTTCCCAAAGTCAGCAAAAATACGGTGATAGTTTGCCCAAACCTCTTCATCAGACACGCCTAAGAATTTCAAGTAGAGTTCTTTATCATAAGGAAATCCAAAGCGATCAGCCACGACCTGTGTTGCTTCGTAATAAACGATCTCAGTGTCAAACAACAAGCCATCCATATCAAAAATCACTGATTTATAATTCATCATTTCCTCCTAATTGTAACAATAGATTTCGTACATCTGAAATAAAGTAAAGCGAACCAGTCACAACTAAAGCATCTTCATCCGTCATTTTTTCCAATATCTCTGCTAATCCAAATTGCCATAATGAAACGATCGATACTTTGTCATCCACTAAATCTGAAACATTACTCAACTCGATTGCTTTTGGATGTTCAAAAGTTGTTAAGTAAATATGGATATTAGGGACCTTCTTCAATTGTTCGATCATACTTTCCACATTCTTCGTTCTTAATGCAGAAAAAAGCACATTGATATGGTATTCTTTGAATTCTTTTTTTAAATTTTGCACCAATCGTTTAACAGCGTGTGCATTATGGGCACCATCTAAAACTACTAAGGGTTCATTACTCAATTTTTCCATGCGACCAGGCCAATGGGCACGTTTTAGTCCTTTGATGATTTCTTTTTCACGAAATGGGATTTTTTCTTTCAAACAGTAAATTTGATATAATTCGATAGCTATTCCTGCATTTTCTACTTGATGCTGCCCGATCATTGAGGTCGTCAGACGTGTCATCTTGCCATGGTCGTTACTAAATGTAAATTGTTCGCCCCAACTTTCTGCAGGATGTTTGTATTCCACATGATACGCATCATCATAGGCAAAAAGAGGTGCATTCCTAAGCTTTGCCTGTTTTTTGATTACTTCTAACGCGCGTTTCTCTATATTCCCAGTTACGACAGGTATCCCTTGCTTGATGATCCCTGCTTTTTGTGCAGCAATTTCTTCAATCGTTTCGCCTAAGATATCCGTATGGTCCAAGCCAATTGTAGTAATACCCGTAAGCATTGGTACAGCCACATTTGTCGAATCAAGCAATCCACCTAACCCGACTTCTATGATCGCTACATCCACTTCTTTATTTAAAAAATAATCAAATGCCATGGCTGTCAATGTTTCGAACTCAGTGATCCCAGAAACAGCTTCAAAACGATCTAACTGTTCCACTAATGGCTGATATTTATTTACTAATCCGATCAGATCTTGGTCAGGAATACCTTGTCCGTTGATCGAAATTCTTTCATTGAATGATTCAATGTATGGGGAAGTAAAGGTTCCTACAGTCAAACCAGCCTCTTCTAATAAGCATCTAAGATAAGTGACTGTTGACCCTTTCCCATTCGTTCCTGCTATATGGATTGTTTTGACTTTTCTTTCTGGATGACCGACCACCTCTAGTAATGACTCCACTCGATCTAAACCAGGTCTTGATCCAAAAGGTAAACGACTATGGATCCAAGCAATTGCCTCTTCGATTTTCATTAACGATTCCCCCATTCTTTTTTATTATAACAAAAAGAATACTGATTAACAGAAAAAGGAAACAGTCTTAAAAAAGAATCACCGAGTTCAAAAAATTTGAGATTTGTAAAAAACAAGTGTAAGCCATACGTGCATTCTTGTTAGAATCAATAATTATATAGACAAACCAAATAGAGAGGAAGAAACAATGCGTACTTTATTATCTAAAAAAGACAGTGCTCAACTCATCATCCTAGAAGTTTTGTTGGAAAAACAAAAAATTTCGCTCGATGATCTAGCTAAAGTGAGCCTTATCTCTAAACAAACTTTATGCAGCTACTTAGATGAACTTCTTACCAAGCTTCCTTTTTTACAGATCAAAAAGAAAAATAACGAAATCCGCTTATTGAAAAACACAATTATCAACTACCCTGTTATTTATTCTTATTTTTATACTTGTTCCGACCATTTTGCATTTTTAGAATACCTATTTTTTCATCCTTTCACTCAGACAAATAAACTGATTGATCAGCTACACCTGAATCCCTCGAAGTATCGCCGCATCAAAAAACAAACCATTTGCTTTTTGGAGAAAGAGAATATTTTTCTTTCCAATTCACCACTGTACTTTCATGGGGATTTTTATCATTTAGCACATTTTTTTACTACTTTCTTATACGAAAAATACCCTTCACTGACTAGTTTGATTCCAGCTAGAGAACGAAAAGTAATCAAAGAAATTACCGGCGGCCTCTCAAAACAGATACCGGAGGAACTACATATCGAACTATATATATGGGTGATGATCAAGCTAAGTATGCATTATCCACGTTGTTTGACCGATTCATCCAACCAAGAAATGGATTGTTCAAAAATCTTAGTCAATCAAAAACGTTTTGAGCAAACGTTTAAAATTCCTTATACAGTTTTTATTCACAACCTTTTTGTCCGTTGCTACACAGATTTAAATCAGCCTATATTACCAACAGAAAAAAGAGAGTTCAAAAAGGAATTACTCCATTTGAGAAAGAAAATGTATCAGATTTTTCAAGCTCAATCTGATTCTTTTTTACCTCATACTGTTGATTTGATCATTCATTTTTTGGATGGTAGGACTTATTTATTAAATTCGTTCAAAAAACGTTTTGTCTTAGATTTTTTTATGCAGAACGGTTGTTTTTGTTCAAGTATTTCTGAACAATTGAAACAAGCGTTTCTCATTTTTAGAAATAAAATAGCAAATGATGATTTATTTTTTGAATTGATCTATTATCTGATTGTGCATGATACTACACTCGTACAACTATGCATCCAGCACCAACAAGCTAAACGAATTGCCGTTGCCTGTACTTTTGGAAATCCGCATAATCTCATGCTTGCTGCTTATTTGAATCAATGGTTCGGTTCTCGCTTTTCTTTTGAAGCAATTACTTTTGATAATATGGTGAATCTAGAACGACAAGTAGAAACTTATGATTTTTTCCTCACAAATCTGGCAATCGTCGATCATCCAAAATGTATTTCATGTGACAGCTTTCTAAACAACCATGACTTGAATTACTTGGTGCACTTATTTAGCCACTCCATGTTTCAAGATTGGTTAAAAGAATTTCGATGATCTTTTTATATTCTCTTTTAATTAAGAACTATAGAAAAAAATGCGTAAAGAGCCTCCTAAAAGTTAGTTTCTGTACTAACCATTTAGGAGGCTCTTGTCTTTTTGTTGCTTATTCAAATGAATTCTGTAGTTGATTTTGAAATGATCAACCATCGATTATAGAATCTACTGGATATAGTCGAAATAGCTACAAATTCCATAAGAGTTACTTCAACCTTTTTTGCTAATCTTTGCCAAAAATAAGCATTTATCGGTTTTGATGCCTACTTATTGGATCGTTCGTAAGCTTTGGATTCTTTCTTTTACAGCAGCTTGTTTTTCCAAGTAATCTTTTTCTTTGGCACGCTCTGCTTCAACGACCTCTTCAGGTGCATTGGAAACAAATCGTTCATTTCCTAGTTTGCCTTGGACACGTTTGACTTCGCTCGTCCATTTAGCTAATTCTTTTTCCAAACGGCTGATTTCTTCCTCAATATTGATCAATCCTGCCAATGGCAAGAAGATTTCTGCCCCAGTCAAAACAGCAGACATCGCTAGATCTGGCGCCACGATATCACTAGAGATCGTCAATTCTTCTGGATTACAGAAACGTTCAATATAACTTGTATTTTCTGCCAAGAATTGATCGATTTTTGGATCATTTGTCTTGATCAACAAAGTAATTGGTTTAGATAATGGCGTATTGACTTCTGAACGGATATTTCGCACGGAACGAATCAATTCTTTCAATACTTCCATTCCCTTAGAAGCTGTTTCATCATCAAATTCTGGATGAACAACTGGATAGTCAGCAATGACTAATGAGCTTCCTTGATGTGGAATATGTTGCCAGATTTCTTCTGTAACGAATGGCATGATTGGATGCAATAGTCGCAAAATCTGGTCTAACGTATGCACTAAGATGCTTTTCGTTATTTGTTTCGAAACTGCGTCATCTCCATACAAGATTTCTTTACTCATTTCAATGTACCAGTCACAGAAATCATCCCAGATGAAGTTGTACAATTGACGCCCTGCTTCACCAAATTCAAAATGATCGAACAAATCTGTTACTTTAGCCACTGTTTCATTCAGACGAGTTAAGATCCAACGATCAGCCACCGTTTTTTCACCAGTTAGATCAATATCTTCTACAGCCATGCCTTCGATATTCATGATGACGAAACGAGAAGCATTCCAAATTTTATTGATGAAGTTCCATGAAGCATCCATTTTTTCATAACTAAAACGAACATCTTGACCGGGTGCTGACCCATTTGACAAGAACCAACGTAAGGCATCTGCACCGTATTTTTCGATTACTTCCATCGGATCGATCCCGTTACCTAGAGATTTACTCATCTTACGCCCTTGTTCATCACGGATCAGTCCGTGGATCAACACATTGTCAAATGGACGACGATCGGTAAATTCTAAACTTTGGAAAATCATTCGGCTAACCCAGAAAGCGATGATATCATACCCAGTAACTAATGTACTTGTTGGGAAATAACGTTGGTAATCTTCACTTGTTTCGTCTGGCCATCCCATAGTTGAAAAAGGCCACAAAGCAGAGCTGAACCACGTATCTAAAACATCTGGATCTTGTTGCCAATTCTCGCTATCTGCTGGTGCTTCCATCCCAACATACATTTCACCAGTTTCTTTATGGTACCATGCTGGAATTTGGTGTCCCCACCATAATTGACGAGAGATGACCCAATCATGAACATTTTCCATCCAACGTAAAAACGTTTGGTTGAAACGTGGTGGGAAAAATTCTACAGCATCGTCAGATTCTTGATTTTTTATCGCTTTTTCAGCTAACGGTGCCATTTTAACGAACCATTGTGTTGATAGACGTGGTTCCACAACTACGCCTGTACGTTCTGAATGACCAACGCTATGGATCATTTTTTCGATTTTGATCAGACGACCGATTTCTTTTAGATCAGAGACGATTGCTTTACGTGCTTCAAAACGATCCATTCCTTGATACTTACCAGCTAGTTCATTCATCGTACCGTCTTCATTCATGACGTTGATCCGTGGCAGATCATGACGATTACCTACCTCAAAGTCATTCGGATCATGGGCAGGTGTGATTTTTACGACCCCTGTTCCAAATTCCATATCTACGTATTCATCCGCAACGATCGGGATTTCTTTATTTACTAAAGGTAAAATAACCTTTTTACCAATCAGTTCTTGGTATCGTTCATCCTCTGGGTGAACGGCGATCGCAGTATCTCCAAGCATCGTTTCTGGACGAGTCGTAGCAATCTCAACCACACCAGAACCATCAGCAAGTTCATAACTCATGTGGTAAAACGCACCTTCGATATCTTTATGGATAACTTCGATATCTGATAAAGCAGTACGTGCTTGAGGGTCCCAGTTGATGATGTATTCACCACGATAGATCAAATCTTTTTCATAAAGAGACACAAATACTTTACGTACAGCTTCTGATAACCCGTCATCTAGAGTAAACCGTTCGCGGCTATAATCCAAAGACAAGCCCATTTTTGCCCATTGTTCACGAATATGGCTTGCGTATTCTTCTTTCCATTCCCAGACTTGTTCAACAAATTTTTCACGTCCTAGATCATAACGAGAAATACCTTGCTGACGAAGTTTTTCTTCTACTTTTGCCTGTGTGGCAATTCCTGCATGGTCCATTCCTGGTAACCAAAGAGTATCATAACCTTGCATGCGTTTTTGGCGAATCAGCATGTCTTGCAAGGTCGTATCCCACGCATGTCCTAAGTGAAGTTTCCCAGTTACGTTTGGCGGCGGGATCACGATTGAATAAGGTTTTGCTTTCTTGTCGCCACTTGGTTTGAACAAATCTTGGTCCAACCAGTTTTGATAACGGCCAGCTTCAACTTCTTGCGGATTGTATTTTGTTGATAAATTTTTTTCTTCCGTCATACTGATTTCCTCCTTAAAAATAAAAAAAGTCCTAAAATACTTTCGTATTTTAGGACGTATTGATTTACGCGGTACCACCTAATTTGTAATAGTTTCTCCTATTACCTCTCCATGTGAGTTAACGGTCACGACCCGTTTATCTCTACTAAAAGATTCAAGATAAAAACTCCCAAGCTACCTTCACCAGCTGCTACTAAGAACGTCCCACCCATTCGTTCTCTCTCTAAAAGTACCTAAACCAGCTACTCCTCTTGTTCAACGTTATGCTTCATTTTACAATGGTTAGAAATTAAAGTCAATAAAAGGTCGTGAGCAAAGCGCTTAGATTTGAGCAGTAGTGATGAAAAAGAGAAAACAGTTCCCCATGTTTTTCTTTTTCAGAGCTAGTGTTGAAAATCTGCTTTTCGAACGCCGTCTATCTGGTCGGAGAAAGCCTTTAATTTGAGCAGTAGTGAAGAAAAAGAGAAAACAGCTCCCCATGTTTTTATACTAGTGGTAAAAGTTATTTGTGGACATCACAGATAGGGCTTTAAGATAGCGCTTTATTTTCATTGGATAAAGCAACGCGTCTGTTAGGCAAATACTTCTGAATATTTTTCATCAAAATAGATAAGTGTTTGCAATTCTGTCGTTAAATCAATGTATTGGATATTTACGTGTTCGGGAACTTTTACTCGATCTGGCGCAAAATTCAAAATTGCTGATACTCCGCCCTGAACAATTTGATCAATTGCAGATTGTGAATATTTGCTTGGTACCGTCGATATTACGACTGTCACATTTTTTTCTTTTGCTATTTCCGCAAAACGATCGATCGGATAAATCATTTCCCCATCGATCACTTGTCCAACAATCTCTGGATCATTATCAAACACACAGACGATATTCAAATTTTCATTTCTTCTAAAATTATTGTGTTTCAATGCTTTACCAAGATTTCCGTATCCTACCAAAGCAATCCGTTTTTCCTCATCCGTATTTAAAATACGATCAAATACCTCTATAAGATAAAGGACATCGTACCCATAACCACTGCGCCCTAATTCTCCTAAATACGAAAAATCTCTGCGGATCGTTGCAGAGGGTACTTGCGTGATTTTACTGAATTCATTTGATTTGATACGGCCAACGCCAGAATCATTAAGCATATTCAAATAACGCAAGTACAAAGGCAGTCTTTTAGCTGTCGCTTTTAGCAACGTTTCTGATTTTTCTCCCATAGTCAAAGCTCCTTGTTAATTTATTCACATACTCAGTTTAGCATTTATTCGCTGTGTGAGCAACATTTGCAAAAAAATAAACGTTCTCTTCCTTATGACAAGGTTAACTAAAAGAAAGAATGTGGAAAAAATCTAAAAAATCAGGTTTGCTGCAGATTCTAATTTCCAATATACGGCGTCCAAAAGTCAGGTTTTTCGGAAATAAAAAAAACGAGCGTGAGACAAAAGTGAGAAACACTTTTGTCTCGACCTCATTCTAAAATCAAATTTTATTTATTGAAAACTGATTGCTTTTTTACTTGTGATTATTCTTCGCCTATTAGCTTTTTACTATAGTAAATCAGAAAATTCTTCCGCTGCTTTTTCTGTCGTTTCCGTATGGATCGTTTCGATTTTCAATCCAGCTAATGCTCGCTCGATCATTTCATCGATTGCTAAACGTTCTTCATACTGATGGACTTTATCCAAACGAGGACGTGTTTTAGGTTGTGGTGGTGCAAAAATCGTACAGCAATCTTCAAATGGTTGGATCGATAATTCAAATGTATCGATACGTTCAGCTACTTCAATGATCTCTAGTTTGTCCATGGTTGCTACCGGACGAATGATCGGTGTATTCGTGACTTCATTGATTGCTACCATACTCTGCAAAGTTTGAGACGCTACTTGGCCAAGTGATTCGCCATTCAGGATAATCAAACCTTGGCGAATGCGTCGGACTTCATCTGTTAAACGCAACATCATCCTGCGCGTAATCGTCATCCAATAACCTTGTGGTAAACTTCTCTTGATTTCTTCTTGGATCTCCGTAAAAGGTACTTCAATAAAAACGATTTTTCCAACATATGGAGTCAGTTTTCCAGTTAGATCTTTTGCTTTTTGTAAAGCTTGCTCACTTGTGTATGGTGGACTAGCAAAGTGGACAGCCTCGATTTCCACGCCGCGTTTCATCGCAAAGTAACCAGCAACTGGAGAGTCAATACCACCTGAAAGCATCAGCATCCCTTTTCCACTTGTTCCTACTGGTAATCCACCTGCACCTTTGATGGTCTCATAAGATAAATAGGCGCCATCACGGCGTATCTCTACACGTAAGGGAATATCTGGTTTACGCATTTGTACTTGGATATCTGGAAAAATATCAAAGACAGCATTTCCTAGAGTTTGGTTCAATTCGTTACTTGTCAATACAAAGTCATGATCACTACGTTTTGCAATGATTTTAAATGTTTCGTTGCCTGTGTAGATTTCCTTCATGATTTCTTGAACAGCTGCTTTTAGTTGTTCCACATCTTTTTCGATCCGGATACTCGGTGAAAAATTTTGGATACCAAAAATCTTTGCTAATTTAGGAATAACTAACTCACTATCCGCACCATTCAATAATAAGTGCATTCGATCTCGGTCAGCATGGATCTTGATCTCTGGAAAATCACCAAGGGCTTGACGTACATTCTGTGCTAATTGCATGATAAAACTTTTTCGGTTTTTCCCTTTTGTTGACAGTTCACCATAGCGGACCATGATTTCACTATATTTCACAAAAACACTCCTCAAGAATTAATTGATTGTTGAAAACTTTTTATATAATTGTTTGAATATGATCATAAATTGTTCAACTTCTGCCATCGAATTACTTTCGTCTAAACTGATACGTACTGCTGAAGTCGCTAAATCATTAGGAACATGCATGGCATGCAACGTACTGCTTGCCATATGTTTGCGGGAAGAACAAGCACTAGTTGTTGAAATGAAGATCTGTTTTTCTTCTAACGCGTGTACCAGTACTTCTCCACGAATGCCTTTTAACGAAAAGCATAGAATATGCGGCGCGTAATCTTCTCCTTCGGAATAGATCGTGACCTTTTCATATGTTCCTAGAGCATCAATCAATGCATGCTTTAAATTTTTTGTGTGATCTGGCTTTTGTGCTTTGATATCTAAAGCAAGTCTCAATGCTTTGGACATTGCAACGATAGCTGGTACATTCTCTGTGCCGCTTCGCTGATTTTTTTCTTGGCCTCCTCCGGTCAAAAGCGGTGCTAAACGCCGACCTTTTTTCCAATAAATAAAGCCGATTCCTCGTGGTCCATGAAATTTATGTGCGGAGAAAGTGGCAAAATCAACACGGTCTGTCAACCAAGTGGAAAGTGGTACTTTACCGATTGCTTGCACTGCATCCACATGAAAATGGATCTTAGGATGATCTTTCAGTAATTCGCTGATCTCTAGGATAGGCTGAATAGAACCCACTTCATTATTGACAGCCATGATGGAAATCAGTACAGTCTCTTTGCGGATCAATTTCTTTAATTCTTCTACAATCACAAAACCTTTTTTATCAACTGGAGCCACACTGACCTCTACTCCTAAAGATCTTAACTGTTCAGCAGTTTCACTTACTGCTGGATGTTCGATTCCTGAAATGATCATATGGTTTCCATACTCACGCTTTTCGATCATTGTTCCTTTAAGTACCCAGTTATCTCCTTCTGTTCCGCCAGAAGTAAAATAGATTTCATCGGGTGTTACTTCAATCAACTCAGCAATTTGTTTTCTTGCTTGCTGTAATAAACGATTGGCTTGATTACCTAAATCATGTAAACTTGACGGATTCCCAATTATCCGCTGACTTGTTTTTACGTAGGCATCTAAACTTTGCGGAAAGATTGGGGTTGTTGCACTATTATCAAAATATATCATAAGAAACCCCTCTTTTTTGAAATTCTCATCTATTATAACGGTTGTCTTATCTGCTTTCAAGGGTGGGATGAGATTTCATTTTTTTGAAACTTACTAAAAAAGCAACATCAGCTTATCCGCTGACGTTGCTTTCATTGTTTATTCGTTGATTCTGATTAGACTAGATCAGGATGATTGAAATAAAAATCTTCAATCCGTTTGAATGCACCAGGTTCAACACGTTCCAATGCTGTACCGATCTCATCTAGGGCTTCTTGATAATGGTATTCTTTATTAAACATAAAGTAGCTCTTATCAATTGCTTCTTTCACTTCTTCATGAGTATGGCGGTAACGGTTGGCATATTGCAACATTTGTTCAGTTAGCGCAGCAGCATCGACTAAATCATGTGTCTTTTTATCTAGTAATTCTAAGTCTTCTTCACATAAAGCAACTAAACGATTGACTTCTTCCATGTTCACTCTGATTTTATTCAGTACCACACTTAGTTCTTCAATACGTTCTGTCGCCACAAAGAAAAATTCTAGATAATCATTTGGTAAGCCAGGTAAACGTTGTTTTTCAACAAAACGTTTCAGACTACGCAATTTAAATTCAAATGTATCAATTTTTTCTTGCGCTTCTTTTTCACCTTTTCTTAGTTCATGTAAAGAGTCGTCGATTTCTACTTGTTGGTTCTCAATATCTTCTAAGATTTTGAAAACTTTTTTGTAGAATGTACGTACTTCAGAATAAGGGACCGTGTGTTGTTGGATCTGTGGTTTCATTTGCTCATTTTGTCGTTCAATTTCTTCCACTTCTGTTTGGAACCCTCTTACTCGGCCGATCTCATTATGATTTAGTGCATAACTTTGCGCAGTATGATCTAACTCGATCAGTAGCTGACGATTATTTTTTGTCGCATGTTTGATGTATTGTTCGATCGTTGATTGGTTTGTTGCCACATAATTTTGGGCATCCATCTCACGTTCTAAAATATCATATAATGCGTCGATCATATTCGCAGTTTCGCGGTTTTCGAATTCTACCGTTTCCACTTCGGTCTTTTCAAGGTTCGCTAATGAACCTTGGATCCGATTCCGTACTTTATCAATTTCTCCAACAAGGTCTTCTTCTGGAAAAACATACTGTTCCTGCATTAATTTTTCGTAAGTATCATCGATTTCTTCAAGTTGCTCTGGGAAAGTGGTAGCCAGATCTTCATATAATGGTGGGATTTTTTTCATCAAAGCATCCACTTCATACGTATGTTTTTCTGCTTTATCCAGAACCTCTCGCGCTTCTACAGGATCACCAGAGGTATTCAATGTGACGAATTGAGTAAACTCACTTTCGATCATTTTGACTTGCTTTTGCAACTCTGGGAATGCTGGACCGTATGATTGCTCATCTTCTTTGATCGTTTCCTTCAACTCTTCGTAGATATCAAGCGCTTGTTGGACAGCTAATGAATTGCGTTCTTCTGTTTCACGAAGTTCTTTTAATCCTTCACGGATCTCAGATACTTCTTTTTCCATTTGATTCATCGTATTCTCTGCTTCAACAACAGCTTTTTTACCTTTTAGGAATCGGAAACTTTCATTTAGATTCTCAACTTCAAAAATTTGACTTTCTAACTCAGCAAATGAGGAAGTAGATATGTCATTCCATTTTTGACTCCACTCACGAAAGGTATTTTGGCTTTGCCCAACCAGATGCATTTTTTTGACATCATCGACTTCTTCAATCACAGGCAAGTCAAATAATTCTTCCTTGCGCTTTTCTAAGGCATCCAATCGATCTTGGTTTTTTTTCTTCATCAAGTAACTAACCAAAAAGACGACAATGGCGACTATAATGATTGCAATGACGATCCCGATGATTACATTATTTCCCATTTAAGGTTCCTCCGTTTTCAATATGCATCTATTTTTTATGCTCAGACGAACATCCGCTTCGCATAAAACGAATAAATACGTCTTTCGTGCAAAAGACATCTACCGTAAATTATAACATACTATTTTCAAGCATTCACTAACTTAAGCGAAAATCTTTATTCAGTCATTCATTTTTTTACGAACAAAAAGCAGGATATCTGTTAATTGTTTTCACAGCTATCCACTAACTTTTCTTTTTCGCTTGCTCGATCTGCCGTTGGATCTCTTTTGCTATCTTTGGCTCTGGTGCATAATTTTGTTCCCAATCTGCAGGTTTTAGCACTTTGTTCGTCACTGGATGATAATGTGGTTGGCCATCAGGAAATAATTTCCCCATATTTGCTTGATGAACGATATCAAATATATTGGTTGGATCTACTCCTAATAATGAAAAAGAACCATACGTAAAGTATAAGATGTCTGTTAATGCATCGACTTGTTCGATCAACGGTTCTTTTCCCCAATTCGTTTTTGTATACATTTTTCTTTCTGCTTTATCTAGTGCATCGTGTAGTTCATTGACAGCTTGATGTAATTTTTGGGGATCATTTTCAGCAGTAGCTGCCACCATCTCTACCAATTCTTCAATTTTAAATCCTGCGCGGTAGCTCGCTTCTTTACTCGTAAAAGCTGTGGGAGATTCTGGTGATCGTGGATCAAAGATCCGATGAAAATCCTCTACTTTTTGAAATGGTGTTTCTTCCGTCATGATTCTTCTCTTCCTTTTATCTTCATTTTCAATAAATCAGTCCAAAGTGCTTAAGACCTTCATATATGCCATTTTTCTCGTTTGTTTTGGTCACAAAATCGGCTGCAGCTTTTACTTCATCCTGTGCATTTCCCATCGCAACACCGATCCCTACGCCTTTCAACATATCGATATCGTTATAATGATCGCCAAACGCCATGATCTCAGACATCTCAATTCCTTTTTCTTTTGCAAATGTTTTGATACCAGAAAGTTTTGAGCCACCTTTTGGAATGATATCGACTGTATAAGCATTTGAACGTTGGAACGAACACTCAGGGAAATACTTTTCTAGTTTTGCCTGTTCTGACTCTTGACTCAATAAAATACATTGATAGATCGGTTCGTTCAAGATTTCTAGTGTTTCATATCTTTTTTTCTGGCGGTGTGGACTAAATAGTTGCAGCCCTTTCTTCATCAAACGAACAGGAAATTTCTTAGGTAAAAAACTAACGATGCGCTTGATCAGCAGGGATTGTCCTAATAGCATCGTCGTCGAACCTGCTAGCTGATACCGCCCTCCAAAAATAATCTGTCGATGATTCTTATCTGCAAATCGTACGATCTTCTTTAATGTGGTTCGATCGAATGGCTGATCCACTATCGTACGATCTGCTGTAAATACTAATTGTCCATTGTAAACAACATACATGTCTAACTCTAATTCATCAATGATTTCTTTAATCCTTATCGGACTACGACCAGTCGCTACGCCGCATAGTATACCGTTCTTTCGAGCATAATTGATTGCTTTTTTTGTTGACTCTAGTGCTTTAGACTGGTTGTTGACCAAGGTACCATCAATATCAAAAAAAATCGCTTTGATCATCTAATGCCCCTTTTCTAAAATAAATCCATTTGTTTTGGATTCAATCCTTGTGGTTTTATCTTCAATATTTTTTGTAGAGCCAATGCATTTTCCGCCGCATCGCCACCTGAATTATTATTAAAAATTATGCCGATGTCCTTCGTCTGTTGCTCAGCTGATCGAATAGCAGAAGCTAATTCGATCAATTCTTCTTCAGAATAACGATAAAGCGTACGCTTTTTTCGCCAATCTTTGTCATTCGCTTGCCAGCCTTGACTATTTCTTCCGTGAAACCGAAAAAGTGTAAACTGAGCGTTGGTTACATAAGGATCGAATGGCACAGTAGTTTGAAGTAATTGTGGTTCATCAATGATTGCTAATGAAAAATCAGCGCGTGTCATAAAACTTCTGGTACGTTCAACTAGTGCTTGACTATACCAAGAATAATCACGTAGTTCGATAGCAATGGGGTAGTCATTGAACCACTTTCTAAGTTTACGCAGATACTGGACACTTTCTTTGGTACATTTGAACGACGCCGGAAACTGTACCAAAAAACAAAATAACTTTCCACTGTCATACATTGGTTGCATGGTGTCTAAAAATTTCTCTACCATTTCTTCTTCTGTTTGGTAATATTCCTGCCAATCGCTTTGCCCACTGATTCCTTGATAAACTTTTACGACAAAACGGAAACTTTCTGGTACTTCTTCGACCCACTTCTCAACTGAAGTTTTCCGTGGGATGCCATAATAAGCGGTATCTAATTCCACTAAAGGCAAGAAACCTGCATACTCATAAAGTGTATTATTTTTCTTACCTGTTAATTTGTCATGTTCTTTGAACGAAGTTAGTCCAATACGTATCATTTCAAGCCATCCTTCTTCTAAGTTTCATTCAACGTTCTTATGTATCACTACGTAATAAAGCCTATTGTTCTTAACTTAACACCTTGATAGCAAAACTCTTTTATATAGTATACAATAAGCTTTAAAGCCTATGCAAAATTATTCGTAAGGAAGTCCATAAATATGAAAAAAATACTTATTTTACACACTGGTGGAACCATTGCTATGAAAGAAAACATCTTGACAGGGGGGGTGAGTCCAGATGTTGTCAATCCCTTATTGGATGCAGAAATCACTGTACCAGAAAATGTCGATCTCGTGATGGAAGATATTTTTAATCTTCCTTCGCCGCATATCATGCCAAAACACATGCTGATCTTAAAGAAACGGATCATGGAAGCCATTGATTCAGATATTAGGGGTGTTGTTATTACCCACGGAACAGATACCTTGGAGGAAACAGCCTTTTTCTTGGATACGACAATCGGAGACCAGATTCCTATCGTGGTCACAGGAGCCATGCGGTCTAGTAATGAACTTGGAAGTGATGGTCTGTATAACTTCGAAAGTGCCATACGCGTAGCAAGTTGCGATGAAGCAATTGGAAAAGGAGTCTTAGTGGTCATGAACGACGAAATCCATTCTGCTCGCTATGTCACAAAGACTCATACAACCAATGTGGCTACTTTTAGAACACCGACTTTAGGACCCATCGGTTTAGTGACCAAACACCGTATTTTATTCATGCAAGAACTATTAGACTCTACACGACTCGATATTTCTTCAGTCAATGGAACGATCCCTATCGTTAAAGCCTATGCTGGCATGCAGGGGGATCTTTTAGAAGCACTTGCTCATGCCAAAGTAGATGGCTTAGTGATCGAAGCTTTGGGCGCTGGTAACTTGCCACCTCAAGCACTGACGGCATTGAAAAAATTATTGATACAAAAAATCCCCGTCATCCTTGTTTCACGTTGTTTCAACGGGATTGCAGAACCCGTTTACGACTACGAAGGCGGCGGTAAAGAATTAGCCGATATGGGTGTCATTTTCTGTAACAGCATCAATAGTCAAAAAGCCCGATTAAAGTTACTGATTGCGCTAAATTATGGTTTGAAAGAGCAAAAGTTAGCAGATTTTATCACTAACTAACCACTTTACAGCAAAAACTCTGAAGGATTGTACATAATAAAGTACGTCCTTTCAGAGTTTTTATCCATTAAAAATATAAATATTATGCCTCTTTGTTTCTCCACGTAATATTAGCTTCACAATACACTTGATCTTGCATCCGAATCTCATGTCTTGTTTGGACACCATCTTCTAGAGCAATCTGTTCATAATGACTTTCGATCTCATTACCGTATTCAACTTCTTTATCAAAACGGATCAATACTTTTTCAGGAATATGCGTAGTTAAAAAATCATAACCTAAGACATCAATGATCCAATTGAAGTACATCGCGTTGTTCACATGCTGATTGCTATCGATATCATAAAAACGAACACGATAAGGTAACATAAAGCCAGCCTCTACTTTTTCAATTTTCTCTTGACGCTTGATTTTCTTGATTTTTTCACTTTCAAATGGTGCAATGATTTCTTCATTTACACTACTCATTTTACGGTTAACAAAATCCATCAATACGAAAACAGATTCGATCTTAACCAGTTCTTCTCCTTGTTCATCATGAATCCAAAAATTACGATAACAAAAGAATTTATTGTATTCCATTGCCTGAGTAGTTACAGAAATGATTTCGCCAACTTTTGGGAGTCTAGTGATCATGATCGAATAATTCGTGATGACCCAAGTAAGTCCAAAACTCTTGACGAAGTCACTTCCTCGGCCTAATGCATCACTTTGATCTTCAGACGTTTTGATTACTACTCCAAGCATTGACGGAAACGTCATTGTTTGATTTATATCGCATTCATAATATGAAACTTCATGTTTTTTTGTGTATCTCTTTGCCAAAAAAACACCCTCCTCTTATCTTTTATCGAGTAATTGTTCTACTTGTGAGCCATAGGTTTCTCCAAACATATTTAGATGAGCTAATAAATAATACAACTGATAGACAGGTAAACGTTTTTCCCAGCCCTCTTCCAAAGGATAATTGAATTGATAACTTTCTAAAAATTCTGGACGAAAACCGCCAAATAACTGACTCATTGCAATATCTTGCTCACGATCACCATAAGATACTGCAGGATCAATGAAAACCGGTGTTCCTTGCTGATCAAAGAACACATTACCACTCCATAAGTCTCCATGCAATAGGCTAGGCACAATCTTTTTGTGTGCCAAACTGCCAAGCACGTATTGTTTAAATTCCG
>NZ_BCQB01000037.1 GCF_001544215.1 Enterococcus durans NBRC 100479 = LMG 10746 | reverse complement strand
TTTTTCATCATCAGGGATTTCCCCATTGATGATTGTTTCAATAAACCCACCTTTATTGACCTTAGCATAATCTAAATGTTTATCTTTAGATTCTAAAATTACATCTTCTTTTCTTCTCCTTTATTTATACTAATTATACGATATTTCTAAAAAATATAATGGTTATTTTATCCAGAAGAATGACTAAATTTATAATAAAATAATTTTTTACAGTTTTTATTTTTTCTATTTAGTTCATATCAAACCGGCATCTTTCTTTGTGGATTTAAAGATATAAAAATACCACTGGACCAATGAATAAGATTTCACGACCCAATAGTATTTTTATAACTAATATTGATTTATTTCATTTTTCTGTTCAAATGCAGAAACATAATCCATAAAATAGATATCTTTTTTTGCAACATTTTCGTGTGTAATACCAGATAATATACGAACATCAGAAGATAAAAGTAAACTGTTTGTTTCGACTATCCCCACTGATTTGTCGATAAAGACATATATTTGCTCATCTTCAAACAACGAATCTGTCCTATTATTAAACTTGGATGCTTGTTGGTAATATTTCTTACTCTTTTCATTGTTTATCACATTAAAAAGCTTTATTGATACATTTCTTGTCGGATTATAATAGATCGAATTCACGACATTTATTGTTAATAATTCAATCCGCTTTTTTAGAAAAAAATCAATCGGCTTTTCCTCTATATCAACGATTTGCTTCAAAACATCCATTATTTTTTTCGTTCATCCACATATATAAAAGAATCTTCATACTTGGTTAATAACTCAGAAAAATTCAGCAATTTTTTCTCCTTTCACTAGTTAGTAACTACAACCCCATCATTGACTACACCTGAACGCCACTCATAGACAAGATAGTAGTCACCTTTTGCTTGTTGGAACAGTGTTGGCACCCATGCCCATTTTGGTTCATTTATTGGAACTTTGACTTTGATACGCTGTCAACTTTACCGCCGTCTTTCATGATGTTGTAAAAGTGAATTGTTTACATCGTTCCCTTTTTATGCTCATTGTAGCATAGCTATCTTCGTTTTTTGATTTTTCAAATGAGTTGATTTTATTTTGATTCCTACACAAAAAGTTTCTGAATGAGATAAAGCAGAGCGAAAAAAAGCAAGAACTTCTGTTGAAAACATTTCCTGAAAAAATGGAGACAGTTGGGATCATCATGAAATGGATTTCGAAAACGTAATGTTTACTAACCCGATTAAATCACTACAAAATCTGTTATTTAGTAGAGGATGTATTGTTTGAATAAGACTAGCAAAACTTAATCATTACCCTCGATATGTTTGGCAATGTTCTATCATTCACATAAACCGATGTTGTAGTTCTTCATACAATGTAAGAAACTGACAGCATTAACAATTGATGATAAAATAATTAAAAGATAATTAGCAAAGGGGCTAGCAAAAACGAAGAACAGATTGTAAAGGAGCATAAATAAGTGTATAGAGTAGAAAAATATAAAAATCATGCCAGGTACGATGAACAATATAATGAAATCCATCAATTTTTATTAGCGTTTTGCGATAGCGGATTCAATGAACATTTTCATTGGGCACGATTTGAATGGATGATAGGTCATTCTTTATTAGAAGAAAATAAGCTTGATCGGCTTACGGTATTCAAAAATCAACGAGGAACGGTTGTTGGTTTAGTTCTCTTTGATACTTTTTATGCTGATAGGTATTATTTTGTGCATAATGGTGATGAGCAGCTGTTTAGAGAAATGGTTGCTATTTTAATTGAACAGAGTGATGATCGTATTCCGATCAAAGTGAATTCAAATGATTGGCTTTTGGCAAAAATAGTACAAGAAAAAAATTTCAAAAGAATACGGCTGGAAGATCATGTACTACAAATTACATTAACAGACAAACGCGATTATCATGTACCAGATAGCTACTTTATTTCACCAAAAGACTTTATTT
Organism: Enterococcus durans NBRC 100479 = LMG 10746; assembly: GCF_001544215.1. Lineage (GTDB taxonomy): Bacteria > Bacillota > Bacilli > Lactobacillales > Enterococcaceae > Enterococcus_B > Enterococcus_B durans. Next base: position 24,629 of record NZ_BCQB01000037.1, on the reverse strand, counting down.
ATGATAAAGACAGTTATCAATCAGTTATCCATAAAGGATTTGAAGATGAAGGCGAACCAGTGAAAGGCGCGCAACACTACTTCATGTCTAGTCCTCATTTCAATAGTGAATTAAAAGTGTTCGCTTTTGATCATTTAGAATACACTGCGCATTGTGGGATATGGTATACAGAAGGCGAAACGGCGTATATTGAACCAGTTGTGACAATTCCCCGTTGCAGACAACAGGGATTGGCAAAGGCAGTGGTTTATGAAGCCTTGAATCGTTCAAGAGAACTAGGAGCGAAAAGGGCAATTGTTTTGTCTAGTCAACCCTTTTATTATCAGCTTGGTTTTACAGAATCTTCGGCGTTCTACTTATGGGAACATTCTAACTAGCTTCGTATCGAGTCAAGTTATGTAACCATTTTTTTAGTTGTTTTATAGCTTGAATTGTCCGATTTGTACAAAAAAGGAATGTGGGCCAAATCTAAAAATCAGTTTTGCTATAGACTCTCGGATAAACGGCGAGAGCAGAAGCAACTCCTTCGGAAATAAGCCGAAATTCACAAAAATTTGAAAAGCAATTTTCGTGAATTTCTTCTTATTTCTCGGAGTTAAACACTTCTGTCCCAGCCTCTCTCAAATAAACGGCGTCCAAAAGTCAGGTTTTTCGGAAATTTCAAAAAAACGAGCAATACAAATAACGTATTGTTCGTTTTTTTCTCAAATTTCTCAAACCTTAACGACTTTTGTCTCGACCTCTTTTTTGATTTTAGGGTTATCCCTTTGTTTCATCATATTCAACCCAGTAATCTCTCTCATCTTGACTATAGATAGTTTACAGCAAAATGTCAACGTCTTCCGTTTGTTAATCAAAAATTGGCGTAGCTCTTACCCCGATATAGCGAAACATTCCTTGATTCACCATCGCTATAGCTTTATCGAGTTCAAATATACCATAATAACTTAATAACGATTGCTCGTTTTTTTCTGGATTCAATAAATATTGTTTTATGCTTGCTATTCCTTTATCGTTCATCTTATTCTTGTTGACCTTAGCTAGTGAAAAAGAACTTAGATTTGGTTCATTACTCCCACTGTAGCTTATGATCAAACTTAATTTATCATTTTTTTTACTTGTGTAAAGTGAAGCCGCTGCTTCTTTGCTTGCTTCCGATATTTCAGTCGTTTTACACCAATAAAGAGGTCCTTGTCCAAACACCGCAAGAGAATCCAATAATTTTTCAGGGGCTTTTTTATTCAGCTCACTAGTCAGAAAATCATAGGAAATATCTTCACTTACGGAAGGATCAATAGCCTGATATGTAATATCTGCTTGAGGGGTTTGCGCATCTTTAGGACGAACCTTGTCTAGTCTAAAAAAAACAAGTTGCTTTGGATCATCACTATTTGCATTTTTCATGAATCCTAAATAATAACCATCTAGTTGAGAATAGTTAATGATATTTATTGTTTTGCTCTCCTCTTTTACTATATCCTCTTGTTTTATTTTATTAAAAAAATAGAAAATACTCACTGAAAAAAAAGCTATTACTATGATCAAGGACGTATATAAATACTCTTTTTTGCCATTTTTTTTCATACTGTAGACTCCATTCTAACTCATTTACCTTCGTCTATTTTAACGTAAATTTTATTATTTGTGCGATTTAATTAAACAAAAAAAGATTGAACTAACTTAAGTGAGTGTGTGAAGCTTTCAATATTATTTTTCCATTTTAAATTATCAGGTATGTTTTCTGCCTTTCCCCATCTATAATCCGCATGTTCCTTTGATATTTTCACATCTTTTTCGGTAGTAACCATTAAATATAACTGTTTGTCGATGACTAAATCAGCGTTTATCGCTACACTATGTTTTCCAATTGAAAAAATACAATTATGTTCCACTATAATCCCTGTTTCCTCATATATTTCTCTTATAGAAGCATTTTCAGACGATTCATTTCGTTTGATTCCACCTGTGATAGGTTGCCAAAAAGTAACAGCAGAATTACTAACTAAAAGTAACAAAAATTGTTTTTCTATTCGGTTGTATATCCAACATTCAATACTCTTTTTCCTCATGTTCTCTCCTGTCTATTCCACTTATTTTTCTAAATTTTGATCGTAAAATGATGAAAATCAACATTCGTGACACATAAAGTTACCCTTGTTCTGAATCACAATACGCAGCAGTTCCTAATTACTTTGTTAGTAAGCGGCTTTCCACAACTGCCCCTACAAGTAAAAACAAAAAGGCGAGTGATAGCATCTTTAATTCAGCAGAAGAATAGCTTATTTCTCTGAAAGAACGTACATGTGTTTTTTTCCCTGTTGTCAGAAGGATTCCTTTATCTATCGTAACACTATTTACCAGAATCAATGCTGAAAATTCCCATAGGGCGGAATACTGCGTGAGTTTAAAAAGATCGAATAATTTTTGGGATAGCACCGCATTCTCTCTCACCACACCAAACGAATTAGAGCCTAGTGTCAACCCAAAAATTGTGCCTAAAACAAATAGTACGAGAAAGCCAGAACCTCTATAGGCTTGTTCAGCGGTTTTTCTTTTGGAAAATAAATTAGCTACAATGATAGCTAAAATCGACAGGAGATTAAAAAGAAAAATCTGGAGAATACTAAAAAATAGATTTGAAGAAAAGGTAATATTTCCACCCGTATTATACTCTCTTAAAAAACCTTCGGATAAAAAATATTGGCCAATAAAAAGAGCGAGAAAAAAAGTGCCAAAAAAAATACTTGCTGATTGAATGATTCTCCTAGAAAATGATGTTTGGTTCATAAAAGTCCTCCGTATTCTATAGATTGCACTACTTAAAGTATACCCTAATACTTAGGATAAATCCTTTTCAATAAAGATAGATATTGAACTACTATATTATTCTCGCTGTCTATCAATGAATCGTGAAATACTCCTATTTTTCCAAACATCTCACCTGCCTCTTCTAACAAAAGTTCACCGAACAGTACCTGATACTTAGTGAGATTTACGTACTCTGTCTATTTTGGTAGTCACGCTCATTCAAGGGTAACGCCACCGCGCCGGTCATCCATGACAGAATCAACCAATATGATTAACTGCGCCTCTCTTCAAAGCCATCAAACGTTGTGACTAAAAAATGAGTCAGAAGAAAAAATCCTCCTGACTCTCTTTATTGTGCTTCAAATTTGAAGATTATCGTGAAGTTACAGTGTGCAGTTTTCTTATAGGAACCATAATAATTTCCTGAAAAGATGAAGTTACCTTTTTCTTGCGCATGTAAAATTCCTAACGTTTGTTTTAATGTCGTATCAACTGCAAATGATTGGTTGAGAAATCCTTCTGATGTGGTTAATTTTAACTCTACACCTGCTTTTTTTTCTTCCGGCGAAGATGCCTGATCTAGCAAGGGAATAGTGGAAGCTGGATCAACTTTGATTTGAGCGATTTGAACATCCACAGGTACAGTAGAATGGTTGACGATCTCATATTTGGGTGAATTCACGGTCCCCTGTTGGATATCCGTAGAACCGAAGATCACTTTTTGCGGAAGTGAAATATCGATCAATTCTTTGGCGTCCAATACATTGATCTGAATCGTCTGTGTCAATTGCCCTATCGCTAATGTTGCGGTGTATGTGCCGAATTTATTTTGGACATTCTGTTTGATTACTTTGATGTCTGATTTTTCTTTTCCTGAGGATATATCCCACGCTTTTGCTTTACTTTTTTTTAGTATAATTTCATCAATCGTCTTTCCATCGACCTCATTAGAATAAAGTGTAAAATTTTGTGCGCTTAGGACATATTGTTTATCGTATATACTATGATTGTCATAAACAAATACACCCACCTTTACTTGGCTTTTATTGCCATTTCGATCTGCTATTTCTACGGTTGTACTGGTTAAGCCTATTTTAGAGGTATCAGGAAGTACAAGATATTTGCAAGAAAGTTTTGTCACATCTTCATTATCTTTTAGATTGGTCACTGTCGTCAGTGGGTCAGTTGGCAAAGATCCATTTAGCGGAACCATTTGTAAAATACCGTCTGCACTTGGGGCAATTATATCAGGTTTGACAATCAAGCTTGCTTTCACCTTTACTGTGTTTTTTGATGCATCTGTAGCAAGAATGGTGACTTCTTGCGTACCACTTTGATACCTATCTGGTTGCTTTTCAAACGAGTATGCAATCCCACCATCGGGATCATTATCCGTAGCAGAAACAATGAAGTCACTTGGATCGATTTTTCCGCCATATTCAATTGTTGCACTCTTTGTTGCTACGTTTGGCGGAGTCGTATCCACTCCCTCGATCGTACTAGTCAATTTTGCTTGATTTTTTGACTGGTCTTCCAGAATCAATTGGATTGGCTGTGTTCCTTTTTTTAACTGTTTAAAATCAAAAGATGATAGAATATCCACCGTTTGCCAATCGTTATCATATGGTTCATAGTCGAAAAGATCGACAAGATTAGGCAATGTTCCTAGTTCCATAGTCAAGGGGTCTTTCAATTTTCCAGTAGGTGGGGTCGTGTCTACTACGGTAAAGGGAATGACTACTGCCTGAGTGTATTTAGTATCTGAAAAGACAAACTTCCCCTGAGTAGCTCCTAATTTACTATCATCTGGTTTTTCCTGCATGTAACTCGTTACGGGGCCTGTATTTCCAGAATAATCTACAAATGTCAGTGGGTCTATCTTTTTGGGATCATAGAGATTCAATTCAATTCGATTGGTAGATTTTGGTGTAACAGTAAACTGTATTCGTTCCACAGTAACGTCTATAGAATCTGTAAATGTCCCAGTTGAGCCAATTTGATCGTTCACGCTCCACCATGTGCCAAGAACCTTTTCTTGTACTCGGAAGCTCCATTCCAAATGGTATTCGATCGTGACCAGTACGTGATCGTTGTTTCCTTTTCCACGTTTCATTTGAATAGTATGATTGGAATAGCTAACTTCGAGTGTATCAGGATCACTGGAAGTGACTTTCGTAATTATCCGTTTAGCAGAACCTGTATAATTGTATTCATTCCGTTCATGATACTGACAACTTTGCTCAAAATCAGGTGAAAAATCTGTTCCTATCGTATATCCTTCTGTCGCAGCAACAGGGGTTTGAGAAAAATAACCCTTCATCATCTGCCATTGGGACTCGGTCACATCCTGTGCCACTTCTCTCGCAGTACTTCCTGAATCACTTGCATAACTATCTGTAGAAAAGGAACAGCAAAAAAACAACACGAAAAAGAGGGTTAAGCCTATTTTTTTTGTTTAATTCATTGATTGTTCCTCCTTATCCAACAAATATCAATTACGATCATCACTAACAATATGCCCAAAATAGAAAGGACAGTAGTACTTCCTGTAACTTCGAACAGTTTTGGAAATGTATTTCTGGAAATGAACTCTGAAACTAATGGTTCATTTTTTACTACAGAAGGATTTCCGATGATCCCTTCAACAGGAATATCTCTATAGGACTCTACTGATTCTGCATAGCTGAAGGAAGGGTGCAAAAAAAGAAAAATAAGTAAGCTCATCACTGAAAAAATTCCTTTTTGCTTTTTCATTATTGCTCCTATTTTACTTCAAATTTCAAAACCATATCATACTGCGGTTGGATCGCTGTTTGACTAAACTGAAATCCTTTTGCTACATTTCCTGTCAATTGAAAAACGAGTTTTTCTCCTTGTGTGGTGATGGCACCTAAATCTGCAGGAAATTGGGCTGGATTCTTCGCGTCAGTTGTGTGTAGAGGAACAACTGTGTTACTTGTCACATTTTTCAAATCCAGGGTAAGCTGATCACTGATTTTTTCAGCATCCGACTTTCCTGTGGCGGGTTTTGCACGATCCTTGAAATCCATAATTGCTATTTCAACACTTTTGGATGAAAGATTTTTGATCTCATAATTTGGTGAGATGATACCTGAGCTAATATCCGTTTGTCCAAATAAGATTTTTGTAGGAATTTCTACATCTACCCAAGCTTTATCTGTGGGTCCTGGATTTGGTAGAGATGGATCAACTGGTTTCGTTGGATCAAATTCTTGAAATGTTCCTTCTGCTGGCAAGGTCGCAGAATCTTGTTTTTTGATTTCTTGTGTCTGCGTATTAGGATCATTTTTGACCATTCTCATACGCATAACCTTTTGTTCCACTCAAAATTGCAAAACTACTGAACAGTAGTACGCCGGTAACTTTTATTAAATTTACTTTTTTCACTTTATTTTCCTCCATTTATTCTAAAACTACTGATTGATTGCAAGCTGGCCCACGATAACTGTTTCGCCGACTTTCTGTTTTAGATTTGTAAGTTCATAGTAAATAACATGATGGTTCACTTTATAAACACCCTGTGGTATGGTCTTTTTCAATTCACCATTCTCGACAAACTGTTTCGGTTTGATTATTCCTGAATCATAGATAATCGCTTCTTGGTTTTCGATTGTTGTTTGTACGCGAATTGCATAATGGTTACTGTTTGGGTTTAATATCGTGACTTTCCCCACCTTGTCTGCTTTCTCAAAAAACATATCCGATTCCATTTTTAAGCGAAATTGACTCTTGTCTGCTTGCCCTTGCAAATAAGCCGAAAATTCTTTATCAGACATGTTTTTGACATATTTAGATTCTGCCCCGTTTTTTTGATTTGCTACAACGACTGGTCTTGTGTAATGTATGAAATAATAGTAGTAGCATGCCACCCCAATAAAGCAGCTACACAATAGAACCAAGACTATTCGTTTGACTTTTCTGAATTTTCCCAACTTTTTCTACCTTTCCTCTATTTTTTCGCTCCCTCTGTTGTTATAATCATGTTGGATTTACCTGTATAATTATTTGTCCAACGATGATAAAAATAACTATAAAACAATATTTATTGTCGCGCGAGTTCATTTTCAAACTATCGTTAGATGATAATAGGAGGAAAGTTATGGAAAAATTGTTGGAAAATAAATTATTGAAACATTATTTAATCATTAGTTACTTACTACCCCGAAAATGGGAAAAAATCAGAGATATTGCAAAAACAACAGGATTATCTGAAATTACGATTCGTCAAAATATCAGTGAAATCAACCAGTATATTCTGCCTGCAAAAATAAATAGTAGCCAACAGCGAGGAATACGTCTGTTTCTGCCACCACAGCAAAACGGCTTCTTTATTTTTTCGAAATTGTATAAACAATCATTGCGTTTTACATTATTGGAAGAAATCTTTATCAATCATTATCCTAATCTCACCTCACTGGCTGACAAGCTTTTTTTTAGTACCTCAACATTGAAGAGGAAAATTGCTGAACTTAATCAACTACTTGCTCCCTGTGGTTTATCAGTTGACTCGAGTCAACTAGACATCGTTGGGGATGAACGAAAAATCTGCTGGTTTTTCTTTTGTTTTTTCACTGAGAAATACGGGGTGTCGGATGAATTCATGACTAGTGATACACTGGATTTATTCGATGAAATCTATGAAGAATTCTTTTCTTACTATCCAGAATTGTTTGTTCCTCAACGACAAGTATACGCGTATCGCAATAAATTTCGGATCATGCTCTTTATTTGCTTTTCACGGATTCGCAAAGGTCATCTATTTACTAGCCAAACAAAGCAAACAGTCAGAAAAGATTTCCAATTGTCCCATCAAGTATGCAGTAAAATATATGAAAAATATAAGATAGCTGTAACTCCTCAAATCACTTACCAACTATTTTATGTCTTTTTCAATCAAAATTTTGCTTGGTCGATTGAAGAACTGCGGATAAAATCTCAAAAAAATAATCAAATTAGATCTGCTCTCTTAGATTTATTGAATACCATTGAACAGCAAGAAAAGCTGACGGTGGAGAATAAAAATGACCTATTGCTTTATTTATATAATGCAACCACCTATGTTTGGGGGCCTGCGACGATTTTGTATAATCCCAATGAAGAATTTTTTAGCCAATTAAATAACTACTATTCTAGTTTTACCCAACGGATCTGCACGATTATCAAAGAATCACTTATGAAAGAACAGTTAGTGATCTATCTAGATACTTCCGTTATCAATAAATATTTATTCATGTTGGTTACTTCTTGGATCAGTTTATCTGAACAGTTAGAAACGATCGCACCTAAAGTGAAGACAGGCTTATTCTTTAATACAAGCTATGAACATAGCCTTTTTCTAAAAAATGATCTCCAATTCCATCTAGGGTTTCGCTTGGATATCCATTCTTTGAATCACCTTACACTGTCTGAAGTATGTCACTCTGCGAATAATTACGATTTACTGGTTACTGATCTTCCATCTTTGAATCTAACAGAGTGCGAAGTCGTTTCTATCCACTCCAATCCTACTCCTGAAGACTTTAAAAATATTTTGCATTCTTACAATCAAATCGTAAACAATCATTGGAACCATGATTTTCTAAAACTTCAAAAACACAACAGCATTTATAAATATTAGAGGAATATATTTTTGTAATTTTCAGATTTTTTTCTGTATAAGCTTGACACTGCATAATAATACAGCTATAATGACAAAAAATCATTGATAGAGAGAGTAACTGATAGATGGAGATAAAGAGAGCGATTGGGTGGTGTGAAATCGTATTTCCTCTATAAGTGAAAGTAGCTCTGGAGATGCACAGGTGACGTAAGAAGTTTGTGACGGTGATCCCCGTTATCGGATAATGCGCTTAATTTTTTAATGAGTCGCTGAGAGATTGTTTGATTTTTCAAACAAAAAAACGGTGGTACCGCAATTGACTATTGCCCGTTGGAATAATTATTATTCCAACGGGCTTTTTTGTATTTACCACCCACAGAAAGGAAGATGGATATGTATCTTAGCAAGGATGATCGAGTCTCATCAAAAATCACATTGCTCATTTTTAACTAAAAAGACAAGGGGTTTTTATGATGGAAAAATTATCTATAAAGAAATTATTATTAGTTGCTTCACTTATTTTTGGTATGTTTTTTGGCGCAGGAAACTTGATTTTCCCAGCACATTTAGGACAGCTTGCTGGCGACCATTGGCTATCTGCTGGTATCGGTTTTTTACTTAGTGCAACATTATTGCCTTTAGCTGCACTCGTTGCACTAAGTAAAACGAAATCGACTGGATTATACGATTTTGCGAAGCATGTCTCTCCATGGTATGGCGTTACTTTTCTGGTTATGAATCATCTTGCCTTAGGGCCAATGTTTGCTACGCCGAGAACTGCTGCCTTAGGTTATCAATTTAGCCTAGGAAATTTTTTACCTGCTAAATATTCAACGATTGGTTTATTGATTTTTTCTGCTATATTTTTTGGTCTTGCCTATTATCTATCAATTCATGAATCAAATTTACTTAAAATAATTGGGAAGTGGTTAAATCCTTTATTTTTAATAATCTTATTTCTTTTATTCATCGTTGCCTTCCTCTCCCCATTTGGACCACTAGACGGGACACCCATCGCTACTTACCAACATGGCGCCACTACGAATGGCTTTTTAGAAGGCTATAATACAATGGATGCACTGGCTGCTCTAGCTTTTGGTGTTACGATCATTCGTTCACTCCAAGGTATGGGGATCCATAAAGAAGACGCAATTGCCAAAAATACGATCAAAACTGGCTCTCTTGCTATGCTTTTATGTGGCGGGATTTACTTAGGAATCATCGCTTTAGGCTCAATGTCTCTTACACGATTCACTGTTTCTGAAAATGGTGGGATTGCATTAACCCAAATCATTCAAGCTTATTTTGGAAAAGCCGGCTTAGCACTGATGGGAACAATGACGATTTTAGCCGTTTTCACTACTGCTATCGGGTTGATTGCCTCATTTGCTCAAGATTTTTCAGTTCGTTTCCCTATACTTAGTTATAAAGGTTGGCTTCGTGTCACTACGATTCTCTCTTTCACTACTGCTAATTTTGGTTTGAATACGATCATTTCTTGGACAATGCCATTTTTGATGCTCCTTTATCCTTTGGCGATGGCAATGATATTGCCAGCTCTTTGTTCTAGTTTATTCAAGAATCGCAAGATCGTTTATCAAATGACGACACTTTTCACAGTGATTCCAGCACTTTTAGATGGAATCAAAGCTTTACCCGTACAAAACTCTTTCACTTCTGCTTTAACTTCTTGGTATATACATACGATCCCATTTGCTGCGAATGGGCTTGGCTTTATTCTTCCTACTTTCGCAGGATTCATTCTTGGGTTGCTTCTTTGTCTATTTGAAAAAAACTATTCGTATCAAAAAACGATTTCATCTAAATAAAATAAAGAAGTTGGGACAGAAGTGTTTAACTCCGAGAAATAAGAAGAAATTAACGAAAATTGATTTTCAAATTTTTGTGAATTTCGGCTTATTTAAGAAGGAGTTGCTTCTGCCCCCACCGTTTATTCGGAGTTAGAATCTGTGGCAAAACTGATTTTTAGATTTGTCCCACACTCCTTTTCTCTTTTGCTCTGCTTCTCTATTTTTCAGTATCTTCAAAGATACACAGCTAAGCAACCCTATACTATTTTAATAAGGAGCAATTTTTTATCTATTACGTGAATACAATGAAAAATGATACAGAATATTTGATGAATAAATAAATGTGATAGCTTGACCTTTTATTGTCAGTTATCAAAAATATCTACCATTTAGTAGGTAACTATTAGGAGAGAGATATATGAAAGATTATTATTCCGTACAAGAACTTGCGGAACAGCTAAATGTGACAACGCGTTCTATTCGAAATTATTTACAAGAAGGAAAACTACACGGAACTAAAGCAGGTGGTAAATGGCGTTTTACCGAACAAGATCTATATGATTTTTTATATGGCGTCGAAGAGACCAACCAAGACCAAGAAAACAAGCAGATTTTTGAAGCTCCTGTCACATTAAGATTTTCACTTGTCACTACTGATTTTTATGCAATGCAAAAGTTTAAAGATACTGTTTTTACTTATCATCTAGATGTCTATGCCAATAAAAAAGAGCGTCTACTTCACTATCAACACCTCAAACAGAACCACTATGAACTAACCATTGGGGGCAACTTCAATTATGTGATGAACTTTAGTCATTGGATCTACAAATTACTCCAAAAACAATCATCGATTACCTTGAAAAAAATGGCAAGTTCTTAACAAGAAGAAATACTGCAAGAAATACTGCAAAAAACAATTGCTGACACAGATCTAGTTCCTTATACTCTGGTCAGCAATTGCTTTTGATCGCCCCTCGTGTGAGCAAATCATCAACATAGATTAAACACGACTTTAGCTAGAAGAACATTTTAGGACCTCAGCTATTTATTGCAAGATTGATTTCCCATATCTTACTATTCTTAGCCTTTCCCGCCTTGGAAAGAAGGGAATAAGGTCATACCACCATCCACAAATAAGGTGATCCCTGTAACATAACTAGATTCTTCAGAAGCTAACCAAGCAGCAGCAGCGGCAATTTCTTTCGGTTGGCCAACTCGTGCCATCGGTATCATGTTTTCAAGTATTTCTTTTTGCTTTGGATCCTCAAATTTTTCCGCATTGATTGGCGTTTTTATGGCTCCCGGACCAATGCTGTTGATTCGAATATGATCTGGGGCATACTCCATAGCGACAGTTTCCGTAAACAATTTGACTCCACCTTTTGATGCAGCATAGTGGGCAAAAGTTGGCCACGGAATTTGTTCATGAACGGAAGACATATTGATGATATTTCCTTTTCGAGTTTCGCCTTTAAAATAATTCAACGCTGCTTTTGTCCCTAAGAATACGCCTGTTAGATTCACTTTGATAACTTTTTCCCAATCTTCTAAGCTTAGTTCATGAGTTGCAGATTGATTTTCCATGCCTGCATTGTTTACCCAAATATCCAGTTGCCCGAATTTGTTGAGCGCTGTTTCTAACAGGCGATTGATTCCTTCTTCTGTGCTGACATCTGCTTGAACAGCAACTGCCTCTCCTCCTGCTTCTTTGATTGCAGCAACAGCTTCATCTGCTCCTTCTTTGTCTGAATTATAATTGACAACGACCTTCATTTTTTCTTTACCAAAACGTTCTGAAATGGCTGTTCCGATTCCTTTTGAACCACCAGTTACTACGGCTACCTTGTTTTCAAGATCTTTATACATCTATATTTCCACCCTTCTTGATCTTTTATGATCAACTTATTTAAAGTGTACTATACGACCTACCATTTCAAGCAAACAATACGCTTACGAATAGTTGCACCAATAATATGCTGTACGTCAAAAAAAGGCATGAAACAAAAGAAATAAATACTTTCGCCTCACACCCTAAATATGAATAAATGGCAGAAGGAGTTTTTCCTTCAAAAAATAAGTCAACAATCTACAAAAGAATGAAAAGTAATTTTTGAGACTCATTTTTCTCAGAATGAACCATTTCTGTCCTAGTTTCTCTTCCTAAAATTTAGTTAAAATAGTCCGCTGTCGCTTGTTCATCTGCTTTTAATTGGTCGATCAAAGCTTCCGCACTCGAAAATTTCACTTGATCTCTCAGAAAATGATTCCAACGGATAGTGACATGTTCCCCATAAATATCTTGTGCAAAATCTAAAATATACAGTTCAACAGTCAATTCACGACCCTCGCCAAAGGTATCATTATGCCCAATCGAGCCCATTGCTCTATACCAAGTATCGCCAACTTTGATCTCAGTGACATAAACTCCTTCTTTAGGAAGATGAACGGTACTCTTGGCTTTCACGTTAGCTGTAGGAAATCCTAACAAACGACCACGAGCATCACCATGTACGACTACACCTTCTACTTCATAAACTGATCCTAAAAGCTTAGTGACTTCTTCTAATTTGCCATTATCTAATAAGTGACGTATGCGCGTGGAGCTTATTTTTTCTCCTTCGTTTTCTTCCTTCGGGATCGTCACAACTTCAAATCGCTTTTTAGCGTACTGTGGCAAGTGCGCAACATCTGCAATCTCTCTTGGACCATACGTATAATCGAAACCTGAAACAGCATACTTTGCATGTAGTCCCACGATATATTGATCGACAAAATCTTGTGGTGCTAAATGTGCAAACGAAGAAGTAAAATCAATTTCATAGAGATAATCAACGCCTAACGCTGCCATTTTTTCTTCTTTCTGTGCTAATGTCGTCAAATATTTAACCTGACTGGGATTGATTTTTTTAAAAACGATTGAAGGATGTTGATTGAAAGTCATCAATGCCAACTTTAATCCTTCTTTTTCCGCAATTTTTTTGCCTGTTTGTATTACTTTTTGATGTCCTTTATGCACACCATCAAAAAAGCCTAATACTAATACAACATCCTCTTTAGGGATTTGATCCATTTGATAGGGATGTCTGATTTTGATGATTTTCATGTTTTTATACCTCGTTTCTCAATACTTTACTTGGTTTTAATTTATTTTTTTCTTTAGGGTTCGGTTGGTAAATGCTCACGACTTGGTCACGATAGAAAAGCGCAATTTCCTCTGTGGGCATACGATCTAATTGAAAGACGTTGTATTCAAGACGCATCCCATTTTTAACCTTCTGCCATACATCATCACTGATATCTACCCGTTTGAAGCGAGCAACCCCAACTTCCAATGGCAGCAGATGCGCTTCTATCGTTCCACTTTCCATGTAATATGCTACTTGTTGCAATGTAATTGCCTGTTCTTTTTTCATTCCGGCACTAGCTGTACGAGTCAAATCTGACATATGTGCAGGATAGCCTAGTTTTTTCCCTGTATCAACAGCTAATGTTCTGACGTAGGTACCCTTGCCGCACTCTACTTCGAAACGCCAAGACAATAGCCCATCTGTTTCATTCCAATGAATATCACTTGTTCGCTCAAAACGATAGATTTGGGCTTTGCGCACTGGTCTTTCTACTGTTTCGTTATTTCTGGCATATTCATAAAGTCGTTTGCCATTCACTTTTACTGCGGAATACATCGGAGGAATCTGTGTGATTTCTCCAACAAAACTCTCCATCGCAGCATCTATTTGCCCTTCTTCTAAAGGTATACCCACACGTTTGCTCTCTACTTTTTCTCCGGAATGATCTTCGGTAGTTGTACTAAAGCCTAGGGTGATTTCGCCTTCGTATGTTTTACCTGAATCTGTTAAATATTCGATGACTTTCGTCGCTTTTCCAATACAAATCGGCAAAACACCATCTACATCAGGGTCCAATGTTCCGCCATGCCCGATTTTTTTCGTATGTAAAATTTTTCGTAATTTAAATACACAGTCATGACTGGTCATGCCACGTTCTTTCCATAAAGGTAATAACCCATCCATAATTTTTCTCCTTTTCATTTGAGGTATCAACTGTACAATTATAACACATGAAATGTATTTGCTAACGACTTTGAATCGCTTCTCTACGGTTTTTATTCTTTAGCAATACAACTGTAATAAATCTTCATCATCATGTAAATAGCTACTATGGTATGCTTTAATCAAAGGAGGGAACACTATGGAAAATTTTTTCTTTGTACCTTTTGATTGGCTATATGGATGGTTATCAGGCAAATAATCTTTCCCCTAGACTTTAGCGTTGATGAAATGATCCAGTCAGGTCGGAACAGAAGTGCTGAATCGCTCTTCTATTCGAAAAAGATGCTTCTGTTCCCACCGTTTATTCATATTTAAGCTGAGGCTAGGACAGAAGGAGTTGCTTCTGCTCCCACCGTTTATTCGTTTTTAAAGTATGAGACAAAAGCGTTTCTTACTTTTGTCCCACACTCCCTTTTTTTAATAAATACTTATCATTATACGTAGCTTATTAGTTTTTTGCTCTTCTCCTCAACAAGATAGCCAAAAATATAGCAAAAAAACCGTTATTCACCAGGTATCTAAACTTGGTGAATAACGGTTTTAATATTGAACAGACTTGCCTTTACGAGTAAGATCTAGTCTTTATTCAAGTTTCGTAATAATTGGTCGATATGGTTGCCGTAGACAACTGATTCATCAAGTTCAAAAGTCAATTCAGGTATCTTATAAATACTCAAGTTATGCCCTAATTCACGGCGAATCAAGCCACTAGCTTTTTCTAAGCCTTCTTTTGCTTTTTTCTTATCCGATGCTAGATCAGATAAGATACTATAATAAATCGTTGCTTGTTGCAGATCTCCAGTTACATGAACATCGGTGATCGTAACATTTTCAACACGAGGATCACGTACTTTTTTACGTAATATATCATTTACTTCTTTTAAAATTTCTTGACCGACTCGGCGGTCACGATAGTTTGCCATATTGAGCGGCCTCCCTATTCATTTAGTCGTTTTTGATTTCTTCCATAATGAATCCTTCAATGACGTCATCTACTTTGATGTCGTTGAATTTTTCGATCATTGCGCCACATTCATAGCCCATTTTCACTTCTTTTACATCATCTTTGAAGCGTTTCAAGCTGGCAAGTTGGCCTTCATAGATAACAATTCCATCACGAATGACACGTACACCGCTATCTCTGCGGATATAGCCTTCTGTCACGTATGCTCCTGCAATCGTTCCGACTTTCGAAACTTTGAATGTTTCACGAACGATCATTTGGCCTGTGATTTTTTCTTCAAATTCTGGATCAAGCATGCCTTTCATCGCTGTTTCGATTTCTTCGATTGCTTTGTAGATGATACGGTGCAAACGAATGTCTACTTCTTCTGCATCTGCTTGACTCTTCGCTTGTGGTGTAGGACGAACATTGAAACCGATGATGATCGCATTACTTGCAGCAGCAAGTGTGACATCACTTTCATTGATCGCACCAACTGCAGAATGGACGATTTTCACACGTACGCCTTCTACATCGATTTTATTCAATGATGCTGCTAATGCTTCGGCAGAACCTTGTACATCAGCCTTGATGATCACATTGACATCTTTCAATTCTCCCTCTTTCAAGCTTTCGAATAAAGTATCCAATGTGACACGGCTTGTAGCAGCACGATGTTCCAATAACGCACGTTTTGCACGTTCTTCACCGGCAGCACGAGCTGTTTTTTCATCTTCAAATACAACGAAATGATCACCAGCTTGTGGTACATCATTTAATCCAGTGATTTCAACTGGTGTTGCTGGACCGGCAGATTTTTCACGGCGGCCTAGATCATTGTTCATCACACGTACACGTCCATAGGTATTCCCTACAACGATCGGATCCCCGACATTCAATGTTCCTTGTTGGACAAGTAATGTAGTTACAGGTCCTTTTCCTTTGTCAAGACGGGCTTCAATAACTGTACCGATTGCTCGTTGTGTAGGATCAGCTTTAAGATCTTCAACTTCAGCAACCAATAAGATCATTTCTAACAATTCATCGATATTTTGGCCAAATTTAGCCGAAATCTCAACAAAGATCGTTTCTCCGCCCCATGCTTCTGGAATCAATTCATATTCACTTAATTCTTGCATGACGTGTTGTGGGTTCGCACCTGGTTTATCGATTTTATTCACAGCAACGATGATTGGCACACCGGCTGCTTTTGCATGGTTGATGGCTTCCACTGTTTGTGGCATCACACCATCATCAGCTGCGACTACTAAAATCGTGATATCTGTGATACTTGCTCCACGCGCACGCATACTTGTAAACGCCGCATGTCCTGGTGTATCTAAGAATGTGATTGGTTTGCCGTCGATATCGATTTGATAGGCACCGATATGCTGCGTGATCCCGCCAGCTTCTCCACTTGTTACACGTGAATGACGTAAGGTATCAAGTAACGTAGTTTTCCCGTGGTCAACGTGTCCCATGATAGTTACAACTGGAGGACGAGATACTAGATTTTCAGGATTTACTTCTTCTGCTTCAAAGAATTTATCGATATCTGCGATATCTACTTGAACTTTTTCTTGAGGTTCCATCCCATAATCTGTTGCTAATAATTCGATCGTATCCTTATCTAAGGATTGGTTTTGATTGACCATTACACCAAGCAAGAATAATTTCTTGATGATCTCAGCTGGTTCACGATGGATTTTTTTAGCGATATCTGCCACATTCATTCCTTCAGTATATTCTAATACTTCTGGTAACTCACGGAATTTACGTGGTGGTACAGCTGGTTTATTTGATGTCTGTTGTTTGCCTTTTTTTCCTTTTTTATTAAAACGATTGCGGTTGTTATTGTTGAATTTTCCGCGATTGTTGTTTGTATTTCTGTTTTGGCTTTGATTTCCACCTTGGCGATTTTGGTTAGTAGCGCCTCCACTATTATTTCGGTTTTGAGTTGTTGATTGGTTTTTTCCTTGATTCACTTGACCGCTCCCTTGACCGCGATCTTGATAGTTGCGGTTATTTTTTTGTTGTTTTGGTTTTGTTTCGTTTTTAGGCTGATCGTTCGGCTGCTTTTTGGCTGGTTTTTGGCTTTCTTGCTGTGCTGTATGCTTATTTCCTTGTGGTTTAAATGCTTGTTGCAGTTTTTTTTCATCACTACTTGTGATGACTCCCATATGATTTTTCACATCAATACCGAGCTTCTGTGCTTTTTCCACAAGGTCTTTACTAGACTTATTCATTTCTTTTGCTAGTTCATAAATTCGTTTATTGCTCATGCAATCACCTTCCTAACCTTCAATTAGCTCCTTGGTTTTCTTCGCAAATCCGTTATCCAGGATCCCAAATACTTTGCGAGGTCTTCCGATCATCTGCGTGATTTCCGCTTCAGAAAATAGCTCAAAGCAAGGAACTTCATAGTATGAACTCTTATCTTTAATCTTTTTCTTCGTGTTTTCACTTGCATCATTCGCGACAAAGACGATTTTGGCTTTGTTTCTGCGGATATCTGCAATCGTTAGCTCTTCGCCCGTGACTAGTTTGCCAGCGCGCATCGCTAATCCAATGAGATTCATGGCTTTTTGCCGATTGACTTCTCTCATTTACCAAATAGCTCTTTTCGTGCTTTTTGGTGTGTAACATACTCTAATAATTCTTGATAAAATTCATCAGTCAAACTCGTTTCAAGTGCTCGATCGAGAATTTTTTTATCCCAAGCTTGTTGTACTTCATCTGGCTCAAGTGAGACATACGCGCCTCGTCCTGGCATTTTCCCAGTTGGATCGATTGATACTTCTCCTTCTTTCGAACGAGTAATACGAATCATCTCTTTTTTTGGTTTCATTTCACCTGAAACGACAGATTTGCGTAAAGGGATTTTCCTTTGTTTCATCTCTTTGCCTCCTAAGCTATCTGTTAAGCATCTTGGTCTGTTTCTTCGATAGTTTTTTCATCGTTGAACGCGATTGTTTCATATTCGTCATCTGTCAAATCAGATTGGATGATTGCTTCATCATGTGCTTCTGCCACTGATTCATCACTTGCATCTTCAGTTTTATTTGCTTGTTCTTCATAATATGCAGCCATGTCTGACTCTGACTTGATGTCGATCTTATGGTTCGTTAATTTTGCAGCTAATCGTGCATTTTGACCACGTTTACCGATTGCCAATGATAATTGATAATCAGGAACAACGACTGTACAAGCTTTTGGATTTTGTTCATCAAAGATGACATCCATGACTTGTGCTGGGTTCAATGCATTTGCGATGAATACTGCTGGATCTTCGTCCCATTCAACGATATCCATGTTTTCACCTTTTAATTCATTGACGATTGCTTGGACACGTTGCCCTTTCGGACCAACACAAGTTCCTACTGCATCGATATTTTCATCATTTGAGCGTACAGCAACTTTAGAACGGTCACCCGCTTCTCTTGCGACACTGACGATCTCAACGATACCATCGTATACTTCTGGTACTTCTTGTTCAAACAAACGTTTTAAAAGATCTGGATGGCTACGACTAACAAAAACTTGAGGACCTTTTGAGGTATTTTCTACTCGAGAAACATACACTTTGATCCGATCATGCGGTTGATAGAATTCATTCGGCATTTGATCTTGTTTAGATAACACTGCTTCGATTTTTCCAAGATTCACGTAAATGTAACGTTTATCTTGACGTTCAACGATTCCTTGCATGATATCTTTTTCATATGCACTGAACTCATTATAGATAATTGTTCTTTCTGCTTCTCTCACACGTTGCAAGATTACTTGTTTCGCTGTTTGCGCAGCAATGCGGCCAAAATCTTTTGGTGTAACTTCAAATCGGATCGTGTCGCCGATTTCATATGCTGGATTGATCAAAAGTGCATCTTTCAATGATACTTCCAACTGTGAATCCATGACTTCTTCTGTCACTTCTTTCACTGCATAGACGTGGATTTTCCCTTTCTTCTGGTCAAATTCTACTTCTACGTTTTGTGCTTGACCATAATGGCGTTTATATGCAGAAACTAAAGCTGCTTCTAAAGCGTCAATTACGATTTCTTTTGAAATTCCTTTTTCAGCTTCTAATGCATCTAACGCGTTCAACATTTCTTTACTCATTGTTCTGTTTCCTCTCCGTGATTAAAATTGGATTGCTAAGCGAGCTTTGGCAATGTTTTTTCGGTCAAGAATCAATTCTTTTTCCCGTGTTTTTATGCGTATTTTCAATGTAAGCTGGTCAGCATCAAATGACTGAAGAAATCCTTCAAATTGCTTTTCTCCATCCACTGGTTGGTAGAAAGACACATGGATGTATTCACCTAGTGCTTTTTCATAATCTGTTTCTTTTTTTAGCGGACGTTCTGCTCCTGGAGATGACACCTCTAGGAAATATGCTTGTGGGATTGGATCGGGATCTACTGCATCGAGTTTTTCACTTAATTTTTCACTGACATAGACACATTCTTCAATATCGATTCCACCATCTTTATCAATAAATACTCGCAAGAACCAACTTTTTCCTTCTTTCACAAACTCTACTTCTACAAGTTCAAAATTTTGTTCCTCTAAAATCGGAGTCACCATTTCTGTGACTGTTTCAACGACGCTACTCAAGAATTTCGCCTCCTTAAAAATTGAATCCGTAATTCCATTAAAAAGAGTGAGCGAAAAATCCGCTCACTCACAGTTAGTATCATTACCTATAAATAACTATACCATAATTTCTCTGAAATGACAAGCAAGCTCGCTGTTGCCTACTATAACATATCAAAAAGCGACAATTGATTTTCGTCAGGAAGGTCTTTTAATACGCCATTGTCATTCATATATTCAATCAAAGTCTTGGATACTTTTCCTCGTGTAGCCAGATCTTCTTTTGATAAGAACGGACCATCTTTCCTTGCTTCGACAATCTGTTTTGCCACGTTGGTACCTAAACTTGGTACAGCACGAAATGGCGCAATCAATGTATCTCCTTCGATTACAAAATTGACCGCATCTGATTTATACAAATCGATCATCCCGAATTTAAAGCCGCGTTCTAACATTTCATTGGCCAATTCAAGTACTGTCAATTGATTTTTTTCTTTCACAGAGGCATCCATTCCTTTGTCTGTGATCTCTTTCATGGCTTGTTTGACTGCATCTTTTCCTTTGCACATGGAAACAAGATCAAAATCATCGGCACGAACAGAGAAGTACGCACAATAGTAAAGAATAGGGAAATATACTTTAAAATATGCTACACGTAATGCCATCAATACATACGCAGCCGCATGGGCTTTCGGGAACATGTACTTGATTTTTGAACAAGAATCAATATACCAATCTGGTACATTATTTTCTTTCATCGCATTTAAATATGTCTCACGAAGTTCATCTGGGATTTTGTTCCACAGTCCCTTACGCACTGTTTCCATGATTTTAAATGCCATCCCACTGTCTAATCCGGCATGGATCAGATAGACCATGATGTCATCCCGACAACCAATTACTTCCGCTAGTGTCGCATCCCCACGTTTGATCAATTCTTCCGCATTTCCAAGCCAAACATCTGTCCCATGAGAGAGTCCAGAGATTTGCAGTAATTCAGCGAAAGTGGTTGGATGGGTTTCTTCCAACATCCCACGAACAAAACGAGTCCCGAATTCGGGGATACCTAGTGTACCTGTTTTAGAGTTGATTTGTTCTTGTGTCACGTTCAAGACTTCCGGTCCGGCAAATATCCGCATCACTTCTGGATCATCTGTAGGGATCGTTTGTGGATCGATCCCAGATAGATCTTGGAGCATCCGAATAACAGTCGGGTCATCATGTCCAAGAATATCAAGTTTCAATACATTATCATGGATCGAGTGGAAATCAAAGTGGGTCGTTTTCCATTCAGAATTTTGATCATCTGCTGGAAATTGGATGGGGGTGAAATCATAAACATCCATGTAATCAGGAATAACGATGATCCCCCCTGGATGCTGACCAGTCGTTCGTTTGACTCCAGTGGCTCCTTTGGCTAAGCGATCGACTTCTGCACTTCGAAATTGCAGGTTATGGTCTCTTTCGTAGCCCTTAACAAAGCCATAAGCCGTTTTATCTGCTACCGTACCAATCGTTCCAGCACGATAAACATATTCTTCTCCAAATAATACTTTCGTATAATTATGGGCTTCTGCTTGATAGTCTCCCGAAAAGTTCAAATCGATATCGGGTACTTTATCACCATGAAATCCTAAGAACGTCTCAAAAGGAATATCATGTCCATCTTTGTTCAATCGAGCACCACATTTTGGGCATTTTTTCTCAGGCATATCGAACCCAGAACCATATGTCCCATCCTCATAGAATTCAGAATACTGACATTCTGGACAATAATAATGCGGGGCTAAAGGATTAACTTCGGTGATCCCAGTCATCGTCGCAACAAAACTTGAGCCTACCGATCCACGCGAACCAACTAAATAGCCATCTTCATTACTTTTGTGTACGAGTTTTTGAGCAATCAGATAGATAACGGAGAACCCATTCCCGTTAATCGAATTCAATTCCTTTTCCAAACGTTTTTGAATGATCTCTGGTAAAGGATCACCATACAGTTGTTTGGCTTTGGTATAACTCAATTCAGAGATTTCTTCTTCAGAACCAGGGATTTTCGGTGTGTAAAGTTCATCTTTCACAGGAATGACTTCTTCACAGCTATCTGCGATTTTATTTGTATTTTCTACAACGATCTCTTTTGCAAGAGACTCGCCTAAGAAGTTAAAAGCTGTCAACATCTCATCTGTTGTTCGAAAATGGACATCAGGTAGACTGTGACGGTTCAATGGATTGGCTCCTCCCATTGAATTGATCAAGATTTTACGATAAATCGCATCTTCTTCATTTAAGTAATGGACATTACCTGTTGCCACCACTATTTTATCTAATGACTTCCCTATTTCAACTAAGTTTTGAATAATTTCCTCTAGATCACGTTCATTCTTTACTAATTCTTGTTCTAGCAAAGGTGCATAGACTGCTTTTGGCATCACTTCGATATAATCATAAAACTTCGCACGATTTCTTGCCTCTTCGACTCCTTTTTGCATCATCGCTTCAAAGATTTCGCCTTTATCACAGGCAGAGCCAATCAATAGGTTATCACGTAACTTGTTTAATTGTGATCGTGGGATTCGTGGGACACGTTCAAAATATTCCACGTTAGACATCGAGATCAATTTGAACAAGTCCTTTAACCCGTCTTGGTTTTTCGCAAGTAACGTTGCATGGAAAGGTCTTGCTCGTTTATAGGAGTCTCCTTCCCCGATATGTGCATTCAGTTGGTCGTGGTAAAACATGTCATGGTTTTCCATCGCTTCTTTGATAAAGATCCATGCAAGATGACCAGTAGCTCCTGCATCATAAATCGCCCGGTGATGTTGTTCCAGACTGACACCAAATTTCTTAGACAGTACACCCAACCCGAAACGTTTGAATTGAGGATAGAGATAGCGAGCTAACTCTAACGTATCGATTACGGGATTAGGCGCTTCTGGTATGCCATATTTTGCATAGCTTGTATTTAAAAATCCCATATCGAACGCCGCATTATGCGCTACAAGAATAGTATCTTTTGAGAATTCAAGAAACAGTCGTAAAACTTCTTCTTCCGATTTTGAACCACGTACCATTTCATCGGTAATCCCTGTCAAATCAACAGTTGTTCGTGAAAGTGGATGGCCTGGATCGATGAATTCATCAAAACTAGCAATCACATTTCCTTTGTACATCTTAACCGCAGCTAGTTCGATGATCGTATCGTAAACAGCAGATAGCCCCGTTGTTTCCACGTCAAATACTACATAGGTTCCTTCACTTAAGGATTCATGCACATCATTGTAGGCGATTGGCACGCCATCATCCACAACATTTGCTTCTACCCCATACAAAATTTTCACGCCAGCTTTTTTCCCTGCGCTATGTGCTTCAGGAAATGCCTGTGCGCCGCCATGATCTGTAATGGCAATGGCACGATGGCCCCATTTTCCTGCTTGAGCTACGATATCCGAAATGTTATTTGTTGCGTCCATCGTACTCATTTTACTATGGACATGTAACTCTACTCGTTTTTCACCTTCTGGCGCATAATCTTTTCGTAGAGCATGTTTCACTTCTACGATATCCTGTGCATTCATCACTAAGTCACGAACAAAGGTATCTTCTTGGATACTCCCTCTGACTTTCAACCAACTACCTGTGCTGATTGCTTCAAATATTTGTTCATCTTTTTCATTGTTTGAGAATTTTTTGACGATGAAGGACGACGTATAATCAGTGATTTTCAAGGTTAAGATTTTTCGTTTTGAGCGAAGCTCACGTACTTCTTTATCAAATACGTACCCTTCTAATGTCACACGACGCTCTTCTTCTACAATATTTACCATTGGTGTAGTTGGTTCATCCGTAGGAATATTTCGTCCCAATTGGATTGGTCCGTCTAAAGCAGGCAACTGCTCTTTCTTTTCTTTTTTCTTTTGTTCATGGACGATCAAGCTTTCTGCCGCTTGCTTCATAAAGGCTTCTGCTTGTTCTTGTTTCCGTTCTTCAAACAGTTTTAACACACGTTCTGCTTGTTGCTCGTCTACTTCTGGCTCGATCCTAAATTTAGGAAATCCGTAGCTGACAAATAAAGACTCTACTAATGGCAAATATTGTTGCTTCAAATAGCTGAGTGCGCCAGTACTATCGACAGGCAAGATGATTTTATGTTCCTTTAGTATTGGAACTTGTGTTTTTAAGACTTGTTGTGCAAGAGGTGTATCACATTGTTGGCTTTCCAACGCTTGTGCCCAATAATCTTGTAACAACTGTTCGTCAAATTGTTGATTTTCTGCCTTGATATTTAGTTTTACTTGTGCAATATCATGAAAGGCCAATGTCACATGTTGCACTAACGAACGATAAAGCATGATCGGTAAAATTTGAGAAAAGTGTAGCGTAAATTCCCATAAGCGTGATTTACGATGAACGACTACTCGTTCCACTTCGCCAGAAGAAATCAAAGGATGCTGTTTATCCGCTTCTTCCAGTTGGATCTGTTCCAGTAGTTTTTCAAATAACTCTCGTTTTTCTGACAAAACCATACGCCCTTTCTGATGAGAAACAATTAAAAAGCTTTTTTGTTCTCTTCTTTTTTCAGTACTATCTAGTATACTCGTTTTTTATTGATTTTACATTAAAAAATAAGGGTGACAAAAGTGGGGTGCCTAAAAGAACAAGAAAAAATCCATGAAAACTGCTTTTTCAAATTTTCGTTCATTCTTCTTATTTCTCGGAGTTAAACACTTCTGTCCCAGCCTCTCTCAAATAAACGGCGTCCAAAAGTCAGGTTTTTCGGAAATTTC
>NZ_BCQB01000036.1 GCF_001544215.1 Enterococcus durans NBRC 100479 = LMG 10746 | reverse complement strand
GCTTCGGTTGCACGGTACACTTGGCTACGAGACACCGGTTGGTTACCGTAACCAGAGATTGGCGCAGCGAATCCTTGATAATGAGCTCGGATGTGCTAACGCTAGCGAGGCAGTCTAACTTTAACTGTTAGCTCCTGCCGAAGATCGTCACATCCGAGGAGGCTCATTGTCAAGGACAATCGGAATAGCATACGGAAAGAAGTTCTGCACCTTATAAAATTTGTCAAAAAAACTGTTGCCATTCCAAAATAACATATGATGAGAATGAGTTTTTTTAAATTGATGAAACTTATGAAGGCAATTTTAGCCAAAAGTATGGAAGATCAGGGTCAAAGAAACCTTGATGCGAAAGGAGTTTATTTCACACTATGACTATCCAATGGTTCCCAGGTCACATGGCGAAAGCACGCCGTGAAGTATCTGAGAAAATGAAATATGTAGATATCGTTTTTGAATTGGTGGATGCACGGTTACCTTTATCTTCAAGAAACCCGATGCTGGACCAGATTATCCAACAAAAACCACGATTAGTCTTACTGAATAAGGCAGACTTGGCAGATCCGCAGCAGACTAGATTGTGGCAAGACTATTTTAAAAAGCAAGGTCATTCAGCACTTGCAATCACGGCACAAGAAAGTAAAGGAATCAAAGCACTGATTCCTGCGGCAAAAGAAGCCTTAAAAGAAAAACGGGAACGTGATGCAGCTAGAGGGATCAAGCCTCGTGCGATACGGGCAATGGTCCTAGGAATCCCCAATGTGGGTAAGTCAACATTGATGAATCGACTAGTTGGGAAAAAAATTGCACAGACAGGGAATAAACCCGGCGTAACAAAAGGTCAGCAATGGCTGCGTTTAGGCAGCGAACTCGAATTATTAGACACCCCAGGGATACTATGGCCTAAATTTGAAGATGAAGAAATCGGCAAAAAATTGGCATTGACTGGTGCGATCAAAGATCAACTTGTGCATTTAGATGATTTAGCGATCTATGGCCTAGATTTTTTTGCGCGCTATTATCCAGGAAGAATAACAGAACGCTATAACATATCAGAGAATCAAGAACAGAAATTAGGTTCTGAACTCCTGATGGATATTACCGCTAAACGGGGCTATAAGGATGACTATGAACGTGGGAGTGAAGTCGTTGTGTTCGACATCCGTCAAGGGAAATTAGGACGCTACACATTAGACCGTTACGAAGAAGTAGGTCAAGAAGAACATGAGTAAGTCGATTCAAAGTATCAAAGAGCGCTTAAAAGCTATTCATTCGCTAACAGATCCAACTATTGAAGAATTTCGGCAGGACTCACGTAAAGGCGTAAAGCAAGCATTGGTTGCTTTTGAAAATCGCTTAAAAAAAGAAGCATTGATCAAAGAAAAATATCAAGAAATGTCGATTTTTGAAAAAATGGGGTATGAAAGTGGTCATGAATGGATCGCAGGGATCGATGAAGTAGGTCGCGGACCATTAGCTGGACCAGTTGTGGCTGCAGCAGTCGTTTTGCCTAAAAATGAAGAAATCCTTGGTTTAAATGACTCCAAGCAATTGTCAGAGAAAAAACGAGAATTGCTTTATGCGCAAATCCAAGAAAAAGCGATTGCTATCGGGATCGGGATAATTGATGAAAAGACGATTGACGAGGTCAATATTTACGAAGCAAGTAAACTTGCGATGATCCAAGCAGTTGAAAAACTAGCTGTAAAGCCTACGTATTTATTGATTGATGCGATGACGCTTGACTTACCGATCCAACAAGAAAAGCTCATCAAAGGGGATGCACGTTCTGTATCGATTGCTGCGGCAAGTATTATTGCCAAAGTTTATCGAGATGATCTGATGAAACAGTATGACAAGTTGTATCCTGGCTATGGTTTTGATCACAATGCAGGCTATGGCACGAAAGAGCATTTACTTGGTTTAGCAGAAAAAGGCGTGACACCGATCCATCGCAAAACATTTGCGCCTGTAAAAAACTATTTGCTTTAAAATAATTGATCGCCTCTTGCGCATGTTACTTATGAGAAAGAGAGGCGATCTTTGTTATGTATAAAATAGATTTATTTTTGGTAAAATTAGCATGTGTAAAAGGGTTGAGCATCCAAAGAAAATGGCAAGTGATTCAAGAGCTGCTGAAATCTGGGAAAAAAGAATTATCCCTAACAGAAATCATTGCTATTGCAAAAATCGGCGACTCCCGTCACCTATTTGAAGAGAGCTGGGCAGAGATTTGTGCAAAACAGGCGGATAGCTTGTCAAAACAATCAGTCGTGACATGCCTAGATAAAAAGTATCCATCGCGACTACTGCATCTTGCAGCGCCCCCTATTGCACTTTTTTACCAAGGTGATCTTTCGTTGTTGGAGAGAAAGATGATCAGTGTCGTTGGTGGAAGAAAAACGTCCGTTTTAGCAAAAAAAATAGTGCACCATCTGTTGGCTCCAGTCGTTGAAGCAGGAGTTGTGATCGTGAGTGGCTGTGCAAAAGGTATCGATACCTATGCACATCAAGCGGCAATCAATTACTCTGGCAAAACAATCGCTGTCATTGGTACAGGGATGAATAAAGTCTATCCTGAAGAAAATCGTGCATTACAAGCAGAGATAGGAAAAAATCATTTGCTACTCAGTGAATTCCTTCCTGATACAGGTCCGAAGAAATATCATTTTCCGATGAGAAACCGGCTCATCGCAGCTTTATCAGAAGGAACCTGTGTGATTGAGGCAAGAGAAAAGAGTGGTTCTCTGATCACTGTCCAGCACGCTTTGGAGTTGGGAAGACCCATTTTTTCTGTTCCAGGAAATATTTTGACAGAACATTCGAAAGGTTCCCATCAATTGATACAAGATGGCGCAGTTTGCGCGGTTTCTGGTCAAGATATATTGGCTGAATTAAAAGAATAACAACGGATTTATCATTGGCTTTTCTTGACAAACGTTTTCTGAATGGATATGATAAGCTACGATTTGTATGAATCCTATGTATATAGTAGGAACACGACAATGGAAAGGAGTCCATTCAGTAATGGCATATAAATATTTAGTGATCGTTGAATCACCTGCAAAGGCCAAAACGATAGAAAAGTATCTTGGTCGTAATTATAAAGTAATGGCTAGTGTTGGCCATATACGTGATCTACCTAAAAGCAAAATGGGGATAGATGTTGAGAACAACTATGAGCCTCATTATATTTCAATTCGCGGTAAAGGCGATGTCATCAAAAGTTTGAAGTCTGCTGCCAAAAAAGCACAAAAGGTTTATCTCGCAAGTGACCCGGATAGAGAAGGGGAAGCAATTGCATGGCATCTTGCTTATTTATTAGGATTAGACTTAAATGACAAGAATCGGGTAGTTTTTAACGAAATCACAAAGGATGCAGTTAAAGCAGCCTTCAAAGAGCCACGAACGATCGATGTTGATCTAGTCGATGCCCAACAAGCACGAAGAGCATTGGATCGTCTAGTGGGTTACTCGATCAGTCCGATTCTTTGGCGCAAAGTGAAAAAGGGGCTAAGTGCTGGCCGAGTTCAATCCATAGCTCTGAAGATCATCATTGATCGCGAACAGGAGATCCGTGAATTTATTCCAGAAGAATATTGGAGTATTGATGGGAATTTCAAAAAAGCGCGTAAAAAATTCAAAGCGAATTTTTGGGGAATCGACGGGAAAAAGAAAAAATTACCAGACGCACAATCCGTGAAAGAAGTCACTGAGCGAATCGATGGACAAGATTTCACTGTTCAAAAAGTTGAGAAAAAAGAACGGAAGAGAAATCCAGCCAATCCGTTTACGACTAGTAGTCTTCAACAAGAAGCTGCCAGAAAACTCAACTTTAGAACACGTAAAACGATGATGGTCGCTCAACAACTATACGAAGGAATTTCTTTAGGAAAACAAGGAACAGTTGGTTTGATTACTTATATGCGTACTGACTCGACACGTATTGCTGAAACAGCGAAAGCGGAAGCGGCTGATTTTATCGAAGAAACATACGGAAAAGAATTTTCTAGTCATGCCAATCGTAAAATCAAAAACGCTCAAGGGGCACAAGATGCCCATGAGGCAGTACGACCAACGAGTGTATTGCGTACACCAGATGAAATCAAGCAGTATCTAGATAAAGATCAATTGAAACTTTATACATTGATCTGGTCACGGTTTGTAGCAAGCCAGATGACACCGGCGATCTTAGACACAATGAAGGTAACCATTGAACAAAACGGCGTGATTTTTATTGCGAATGGCTCAAAGGTTAAATTTAAAGGGTTCATGCAAGTGTATGTCGAAGGACGTGATGACGGCAAAGAAGACAAAGAAAATATTTTGCCAGATCTTGCCGAAGGAGATATTGTCCAATCTACTGATATTGAACCAAAACAACATTTTACTCAACCACCGGCACGATTTAGTGAAGCAACGTTGATTCGTGCATTGGAAGAAAATGGAGTAGGACGTCCATCCACGTATGCACCAACTTTAGATACGATCCAACGTCGTTATTATGTCAAATTGACGCAAAAACGTTTTGAACCAACAGAACTTGGTGAAATCGTCAATTCATTGATTTGCGAGTTCTTCCCGCAAATCGTCGATATCCATTTCACCGCTGAAATGGAAGGCGATTTAGATAAAGTAGAAGAAGGAAAAGAAGCTTGGGTCAAAGTAGTGGACCGTTTCTATAAACCTTTCGAAAAAGAACTTACAAATGCAGAAGAAAAAATCGAGAAGATCCAGATCAAGGATGAACCTGCTGGGTTTGATTGTGACATTTGTGGACATCCGATGGTCATAAAATTAGGTAAGTATGGTAAATTCTATGCATGCAGTAATTTTCCAGAATGTAGAAATACCAAACCAATCGTCAAAGAAATCGGTGTAACTTGCCCAGTTTGTCATGAAGGACAGGTCATCGAACGTAAATCTAAGAAAAATCGTATTTTTTATGGTTGTTCTCGTTTTCCAGAATGTGAGTTTACTTCATGGGATAAACCTGTCGGCAGAAATTGTCCAAAATGTGACCAATATCTTGTAGAGAAAAAGGTCAAAGGCGGCAAACAAGTCGTTTGTGTGAATGGCGATTACGAAGAAGACATCCAAAAATAAGAAATGAAAAGAGGTCAATCATTGAAAACTGTTAATGTTGTAGGAGCAGGTCTTGCTGGAAGTGAAGCTGCGTGGCAGATTGCGCAAGCAGGAGTCCCTGTTCGTTTATATGAAATGCGTCCAGTAAAATCAACTGAGGCACATCACACAAGTAATTTTGCTGAACTAGTCTGTTCCAACTCTCTAAGAGGCAATAGTCTAGCAAATGCGGTCGGTTTGTTGAAAGAAGAAATGCGTCGTTTGAATTCCGTAGTCATTACTTCAGCTGATGAAACAGCTGTTCCTGCTGGAGGAGCTTTAGCGGTTGACCGTGATTCCTTTTCTGAAACCATTACGCGAAAAGTCAAAGAACATCCTTTGGTCACAGTCGTCAACGAAGAAATAACTGCCATACCAGAGGGCATCACGATCATTGCGACAGGTCCGTTGACTTCTCATCCTTTGGCGGAAAGTATTAAAGAATTCAATGGATCAGAAGGATTTTACTTTTATGATGCGGCTGCGCCAATCGTCGATAAAGCAACGATCGACATGGACAAAGTCTACTTGAAATCTCGCTACAACAAAGGGGAAGCAGCTTATTTAAACTGTCCAATGACAGAAGAAGAGTTCAAGGCTTTTCATGAAGTATTAACGACAGCAGAAGTGGCCGAGTTGAAATCTTTTGAAAAAGAAAAATACTTTGACGGCTGTATGCCGATCGAAGTGATGGCACAAAGAGGCTTCAAAACAATGCTGTTTGGTCCTATGAAGCCAGTTGGATTAGAAGATCCAAAAACGGGCAAAAGACCGTATGCAGTCATTCAGCTACGCCAAGATAATGCGGCAGCATCTTTGTATAATATCGTCGGTTTTCAAACGCATTTGAAGTGGGGCGAACAAAAACGTGTTTTCCGGATGATCCCTGGATTAGAAAATGCTGAGTTCGTGCGTTATGGTGTGATGCACCGTAACAGTTTCATGAATTCGCCAGAATTATTGAAGCCTACGTATCAATCGACAAAACGCGAAGATTTATTTTTCGCCGGACAAATGACGGGTGTCGAAGGGTATGTTGAAAGTGCCGCCAGTGGTCTACTTGCAGGTATCAATGCCGCTCGTTTGGCAAAAGCTGAAGAGCCAATTGAATTTCCACAAGAAACTGCTATCGGCAGCATGGCATACTATATCACACACGCAGAAGGCAAACATTTCCAACCGATGAATGCAAACTATGGATTGTTCCCTGAGTTACCGAAACGTATTCGTGATAAAAAAACACGTTATGAAACAATTGCTCAAAGAGCATTGGAAGTGGGCGAACAATTCAAACGTGAATTATTTGAAGAAGTTCCTGCCAATTAGACAAAAGAGGGTAGAAGCGTTTAACTACGAGAAATAAGAAAAATTTCATGGGGATTTCTTTTCAAATTTTTGTGGATTTTGATTTATTTTCGAGGGAGCTTCTTCTTCTACCCTCTACTCGTGTTGAGAGTGTGAGACAAAAGTGTTCCTTACTTTTGTCCACGCTCTTCTTTTGGTGGGGAACTTTTCTTTTCAATGGTCGATAAATAAAAGAAGACGCCTTCTTTTTGTCAAGATAATTGTTTTAATTGTGAATAAACTTAGAAATATTGGTTAAATTCTGACAATTTATTTGTCTTTTTATTTTTGCTATGCTAAATTTATCTCTGGGATCAAAAGGAAGGTGATGAAATGACAGAACAACCATGGAAAGAAAAATTTTTACGTTATTTAATCGTTGAACGAGGGTATTCCGAAAAAACAAGGGAAGCGTATGAAGAAGATATCAACAACTTCCATCAATTTTTGGCTGACTCTGGTGATGACGATTTGTTAAAAGTAAAACATATGGATGTACGCGTGTATTTGAGTTACTTGACTGATGAGATGTACAGCAGAAATTCGATTAGTCGAAAGATCGCCAGTCTACGTTCATTTTATCAGTACCTTTTAAAAGAAGAGCTGATCATTGAGAACCCTTTTTCCTATGTGCACCTCAAAAAGAAAAATTTAAAATTACCTCGCTTTTTTTATGAAGATGAAATGCAGGCACTATTCGATAGTGTAACGGGAGAAAAACCGTTGGAACTGAGAAATCGAGCATTATTAGAGATTCTCTATGGTTCGGGTATCCGTTTAAGTGAATGCAGCAATCTGAAAATGTCGGATATCGATCTTGATTCGGAAGTCATGCTGGTCCATGGGAAAGGAAACAAAGAACGATATGCGCCGATTGGATCATTTGCACATGATGCTTTAATGGATTATGTTGAAAATGGCCGTCGAGTCCTGATGACGAAGTATCAGAAAGAGCATGATATCGTTTTTGTCAATCATCATGGAGAACCAATCACACCAACAGGCATTGAATATGTTCTAAACCAAATAATAAAAAAAAGCAGCTTAGATAGTTCGATTCATCCCCATATGCTTAGACATACATTTGCAACCCATCTATTGAATAATGGTGCAGACCTGCGTACGGTGCAAGAATTGCTTGGTCACGCGAACCTCTCAACGACCCAAATCTATGCGCATGTAACCAAAGAAAGCTTACAAAAAAATTACCGTTCTTTTCACCCAAGAGCGTGAGATAAAAGAGAAAGTTAACTATTTAGGAGGAAATAACTATGGTAGAATCACAATTCCATTCAACGACAATCTGTGCTGTTGAAAAAAACGGCAAGTTCGCAATGGCGGGCGATGGTCAAGTAACGATGGGAGAATCTGTTGTTATGAAAGGCACTGCCAGAAAAGTACGCCGCATCTACAATGACGAAGTGGTTGTCGGTTTTGCTGGAAGCGTGGCAGATGCTTTTACTTTAGAAGAAAAGTTTGAAGGAAAGCTAAATGAATATAACGGCAACTTGCAAAGAGCAGCAGTAGAATTGGCGCAAGAATGGCGCACACAACAATCGATGCAAAAATTAGAAGCAATGCTGATCGTTATGAATGATAAAGAGATGCTTCTAGTATCAGGGACTGGTGAAGTGATCACGCCTGATGATGGTATTTTGGCCATCGGTTCAGGAGGTAACTTCGCATTAGCTGCCGCCCGTGCAATGAAAAACTATGCTCAAAATGATATGAGTGCAAAAGAAATCGCAGAAAATGCATTGAATATCGCAGCAGATATTTGTATTTTTACAAATCATAATATCATCGTGGAAGAAATATAGAGGTGAACAAACTATGAATGAATTAAAACAAACACCAAGACAAATCGTCAGCGAATTGGATCAATACATCGTTGGTCAACATGATGCTAAAAAATCAGTTGCTGTAGCATTACGTAACCGCTACCGCCGTCTACAACTAGATGAAAAAATGCAACAAGATATCACACCTAAAAACATGTTGATGATCGGACCGACTGGGGTAGGTAAAACAGAAATTGCCCGACGTTTAGCGAAAATCGTCAATGCACCTTTTGTCAAAGTCGAAGCAACTAAATTTACTGAAGTGGGTTATGTAGGGCGCGATGTCGAATCAATGGTGCGTGACCTAGTTGAAAATGCGATCCAAATCGTAGAAAAAGAACAATATAGCCGTGTATATATGGATGCGAAAAAGAATGCTGAAAAACGCTTAGTAAAAGTGTTGGTCCCTGGTATCAAAAAAGAACAAAAACAATCTGGCAATCAATTTGAACAGATGATGAATATGTTCAATATGGCGCAGCAAAATAATGCAGAACCTCAAGAAGATGTCACTGAAGACATCCGAGTGAATCGCAAAACGGTATTGGAACAGCTACAAAAAGGTCTTTTGGATAATCGCGAAGTAACGATTGAAGTGGAAGATCAAAAGAAACCAGCACCAATGATGAACAACGGATTAGAGCAAATGGGTATCGACTTGAATGAAACACTAGGAGCTTTGACACCTAAGAAAAAGGTCGAACGCACAGTGACAGTCAAAGAAGCCTTAGAATTATTGACAAAAGAAGAATCTGCTAAACTTGTCAAAGATGCGGATATCCATAGTGAAGCAATCAAATTAGCGGAATCAAGCGGGATCATTTTTATTGATGAAATCGATAAGATCACGTCAAAATCACAGCAATCCGGTGAAGTATCAAGAGAAGGGGTCCAACGTGACATTTTACCAATCGTTGAAGGCTCACAAGTAAATACGAAATATGGTACGATCCAGACTGATCATGTCTTGTTCATTGCTTCAGGGGCGTTCCATCTGTCAAAACCTAGCGACTTGATCCCTGAACTACAAGGACGTTTCCCAATCCGTGTTGAATTGGATGATCTGACGGCAGAAGACTTCATCAAGATCCTGACTGAACCAAACAATGCGTTGATCAAGCAATACGTGGCTTTAATCGGTACAGAAAATGTCTCAGTAACGTTCACAAAAGAAGCGATTGAGAAAATTGCACAAATCGCTTATGACGTGAACCGCGACACAGATAACATCGGTGCTCGTCGCTTGCACACGATTCTTGAAAAACTATTGGAAGATCTACTATTTGAAGCACCTGATATGCAGATGGGGGAAATAACCATCACAGAAGCATATGTGGATGAAAAGTTGGGTTCAATCGCGGCAAACGAAGACTTAAGCCGCTATATTTTATAAAATCGGAGGAAGAAAATGACGGATTTATTGACAAAGACCCGCAAGATAAATAAACTCTTGCAACAAAAAAATACTTTTGATATGCAAGCAGATTTACCTTACGATAAGATGGCTGTTACTCTAGGTGCTATTTTAGATAGTAATGTATATATCATCGGTAGTGATGGTGTACTTTTAGGTTATAATGAACGTCACGATGTAAACAACGATCGTGTAAAAAGCATGTTTGTTGAAAAGCAATTTCCCGATTCTTATACAGACACTGTTGGTCAACTAAATAAAACAGAAGCGAATATTCCTATCACCAGTGAAATCACTGCTTTTCCTTTTGAAACCAGAGAAAAGTATCCCTTTGGTTTAACCACTGTTGTACCGATCTTTGGTGCAGGGGAACGTTTAGGAACGATCATTCTTGCGAAAATGGAACAAGCTTTCAATGATGATGATCTAGTATTGGCTGAATACGGCGCAACAGTAGTTGGGATGCAGATCTTGTATCAAAAATCTCGAAGTATCGAAGCCGACGTTCGCAGTGCGACTGCGGTCCAGATGGCGATCAATACGTTATCATACAGTGAGTTAAAAGCGGTGCAGGCGATTTTTGATGCATTAGAGGGAGATGAAGGCCGTTTGACGGCTTCAAATATTGCTGACAAGATTGGCATCACTCGTTCAGTGATCGTGAATGCATTACGCAAATTAGAGTCAGCCGGTATCATTGAATCTCGTTCTCTGGGGATGAAGGGCACGTATCTAAAAGTTTTGAATTCTCGCTTTAAAGAAGAATTGACTAAGCACAGCTATTAACTGATTCAATCTAAAAAAGCAGTTCAACATTTATTCAAATAGAGGAAAAACTAATAGACCTGAGACACAGCTATCGTCTCAGGTTTTAGGATTTAATGATGGAGGAATTACTATGACTGTTATCATTCAAAATGATCAATTGATTGCTGAAATCGCTGAACATGGCGCAGAATTGATTAGTTTAAAATCAAAAGAATCAAATTTGGAATACATTTGGCAAGGTGATCCTGAATACTGGGGACGCCATGCGCCAGTATTATTTCCATTTGTCGGTCGCCTTAAAGATGACCAATATACTTATCAAGGGAAGACTTATTCGATGGGGCAACATGGCTTTGCTAGAGATATGGATTTTGAGGTCATTGAGCAAGGCGAGGAATTAGCTAGTTTTATGCTAAAAAGTACTCCTGAAACAAAGAAAAATTATCCATTTGATTTTGAACTCGTCATTTCTTATGAACTAGGTGGGGATGGGATCACTGTTCATTACCAAGTAGCGAATGTTGGAGAAGAAGAAATGTTCTTTTCGATTGGCGGGCATCCTGCCTTTAACGTTCCACTTGAAGAAGGATTGACTTTTGAAGATTTTTATCTTGCATTCTCACCAAGAAAATCTAGATTGCGTTTACCTCTAAATGGTCCGTATATCGATATGGATCAAAAAACATTGGGCCAGACAAATACGAATCTTGCATTGATGCGTGAATTATTCGATCAGGATGCGTTGGTCTTTGAGACAAAAGGGTTGAATGCTTATGCTATCAGAAGCGAAAAATCGAGTCATAGTGTGACTTTGAGCTACAAAGATATGCCTTACGTGGGTATTTGGTCTCCTTATCCCAAAGAAGCTCCGTTCGTATGTATCGAACCTTGGTGTGGGATCGCGGATACAGTGGACAGCACAGGTAAGCTAATGGAAAAAGCTGGAATCAATCAATTAGGGGCCCATGAAATCTTTAAAACAAAATATTCGATTACAGTAAAATAGAACAGAATTTCAAGAAATATGTTAAAAAACAATAAAAAAAAGCGTGGGACAAAAGTAAGAAACACTTTTGTCTCATTCTTTATAAAGAATAAACGGTGGGAACAGAAGCAACTCCTTCTTAAATAAGCCGAAATTCACAAAAATTTGAAAAGCAATTTTCGTGAATTTCTTCTTATTTCTCGGAGTTAAACACTTTTGTCCCAACTTCTTTTTGTCTCACTTGCTCTCTGCTTTTCAATTATTCTTTTTGCTGCTGTTCAAGCCAAAAGGGACTCTACTTTCAGTTTTATCTTTAATACGTTTGATATTGTCTTTGTGACGATAAAAAATAAAAGATGACACTAAGAAGGCAATGATCGTAAGCAACCAGTTAGGCTCAGGTAAAATGCTAGGGGCAATATAAGGCAAGAAGATCGTGGATAATGTGATCAACACTGCACTGATCATACTGCTCAAACTAACCATGCTTGTACAAAAAAGACTAACGATGAAAATAATACACGAATAAACGAAAAAGAGCGGATTGAATCCCAAAAGCATGCCGGCACTTGTAGCTACAGCTTTTCCGCCCTTGAATCCTGCAAATATCGGGAATGTGTGCCCTAAAATCGCACAAACACCAAACCAAAGCGGATTAATGCTCGTAACGTGGAAAATAAACGGCAGACAAGTTGCCAATGTTCCTTTCAGGATATCCATGAACAAAACAATGGTTCCTGCGGTTTTGCCTAGTACTCTGAATGTATTCGTCGTGCCAGTATTGCCGCTGCCGTGTTGACGAATATCTTTTTTAAAAAACAATTTGCCTACCCAAACGCCCGAAGGAATCGAACCTAAAAGGTATGCTACAATAAATAATAAGATCAATTTCATTTTTAACCCTCTTTCAAGTTGAAAACTAAGGTTTATTTTAGCATGAATAGTAAGCAGGAACAATCGGAAAAACTTGAAAGATCAGACGAAAGGAAGCGTAAAATAGATGGCATTTGAAAATCCAACGCAAGAAAGAATCTTTGATTATTTAAAAGAAGCGAAAACGATCGCGGTCATAGGCTTAAGTAATAAGAAAGAGCGTACAAGCTATAAAATTGCTCAGTTGCTCCAAGACAAGGGATATCGAATTTTACCAGTCAATCCTGTTTTAGCAGGACAGGAAGTCTTAGGAGAAAAAGTATTTGCACGTCTTTCAGATATAGATGAACCTATCGATATTGTCGATATTTTTCGTAGCAGTGAATTTTTACCAGAAATCGCCGAAGAGTTTTTACAGACGAATGCAAAAGTTTTTTGGGCGCAGTTAGGGATCCAAAATGAAGAAGCAGCGAACATACTCCAAAAAGCAAGTCATGAAGATGTCGTGATGGACCGTTGTATCAAGATCGAGTGGAACAAAATGCAAGAACAGAACAATGGTTAGAAAAACTCAAAAGACAGAGAAATGCCAAAAGAGAAATGGCTCAAAAAGAGCATATGTGGGTAGGAAACGAGGTATTAAATAGTTTTTAATTCGCTTCTACCCTCTTTTTTTTCAGGAGCTTTTCTAGTATGATTATCGTGGTGCGGTTTTTACCGCAAAGTATTATTGAAGGAGCGTTTGCCTTGGCAAAAAAAGTAAAGAACGAATATAATGATGCGTCAATCCAGGTTCTTGAAGGATTAGAGGCAGTCAGAAAAAGACCAGGGATGTATATTGGGTCGACTGACAGCCGAGGCTTACATCATTTAGTCTATGAAATCGTCGATAATGCTGTAGATGAAGCATTATCAGGATATGGAAATGAAATTGGCGTAACGATACATGAAGACAATAGTATCACCGTCGTAGATAGCGGACGTGGAATGCCAGTAGGGATGCATGCGTCAGGTATCCCAACAGTCGAAGTGATTTTTACGGTATTGCATGCCGGCGGGAAGTTCGGCCAAGGAGGATATAAAACCTCTGGGGGACTCCATGGTGTAGGTGCCAGCGTTGTAAACGCATTGTCAAAATGGCTGGTTGTCACGATCGTACGTGATGGCATTGAATATCAACAAAAATTCAGTAATGGCGGAAAACCAAACGGCACACTGAAAAAAATCGGCAAAACTAAAAAAGCAAATGGCACGACCGTCCATTTCTTGCCAGATGATTCGATTTTTTCTACCACAAAATTTTCTTATGAAATATTATCAGAACGCTTGAGAGAATCAGCTTTCCTATTACGCGGCGTACGGATCACTCTCTCCGATTTACGTGGAGAAGAGCCAGTTAATGAAGTCTTTCATTATGAAGAAGGAATCAAAGAATTTGTCGATTATTTGAATGAAGAAAAAGATACATTGACACCAGTTGTTTATTTCTCTGGTGAAAAAGACGGAATCGAAGTGGAAGTAGCTTATCAATATAATGATGGCTATTCTGAAAATGTCTTGTCTTTCGTTAATAATGTTCGAACAAAAGATGGTGGTACCCATGAAGCAGGAATGAAAACTGCTATGACAAAAGCATACAATGAATATGCTAGAAAAGTGGGCTTGCTGAAGGAGAGAGACAAGAACCTTGAAGGTAGTGATTTTAGAGAAGGTCTCGCCGCTGTCCTTTCAATTCGCGTGCCAGAAAATCTGCTTCAATTCGAAGGACAAACAAAAGAAAAACTAGGGACACCAGTAGCACGGACCGTCGTAGATAACGTCATTGGTGAACAAATGGGCTTTTATTTACAAGAAAATAGTGAAATGAGTCAAATGCTTGTTCGAAAGGCTGTAAAAGCCAGAGAAGCGCGAGAAGCAGCACGAAAAGCGCGAGAAGAAAGCCGCAACGGCAAGAAGCGTAAAAAAGGGGAATCTCTCTTATCAGGGAAATTGACGCCTGCGCAATCACGTAATCCCAAAAAGAATGAATTGTATTTAGTCGAAGGGGATTCAGCCGGTGGGTCAGCGAAACAAGGACGAGATCGCAAGTTCCAAGCTATTTTGCCACTTCGAGGAAAAGTTATCAATACCGAAAAAGCGAAGATGCAAGATATTTTAAAAAATGAAGAAATCAATACCATGATCTATACGATCGGTGCGGGTGTTGGTCCAGAATTTTCGATTGAAGATTGCAATTATGACAAGATCATCATCATGACCGATGCAGATACGGATGGTGCACATATCCAAGTATTGTTGTTAACTTTCTTCTATCGCTACATGAAACCTTTGATCGAAGCTGGGAAAGTCTACATTGCTCTACCGCCATTATACAAAGTATCTAAGGGACAAGGGAAAAAACAAGTAATCGAATATGCTTGGACGGATGATGAGCTTGCAGCAACGATCAAGAAGATCGGTAAAGGCTATATGCTTCAACGTTACAAAGGGCTTGGAGAAATGAATGCGGAACAATTATGGGAAACGACGATGGACCCAACATCACGTACGTTGATCCGCGTTCGGATCGATGATGCAGCCCAAGCAGAGCGTCGTGTCACCACGTTGATGGGAGATAAAGTCGAGCCACGTCGTAAATGGATCGAAACCCATGTCCAGTTTACTTTGGAAGAAGATGGAAGTATCCTTGATAAAAAAGAAGAAGTTGAGATCACACCATCTGTTTCAAACGAATTACTGGATGAAGAGAAACAAACAGATCAAATTGTTGTAGAATAGGAGGTCACCTGATGGAAAATCGTCAAGAAGTACAAGAGCTAACGCTAGAAGAAGTAATGGGTGACCGCTTTGGACGTTACTCAAAATATATTATCCAAGAAAGAGCGTTGCCTGATATTCGTGATGGCTTGAAACCCGTTCAAAGACGGATTTTATTTGCCATGAATAAAGATGGGAATACTTTTGATAAAGGCTTTAGAAAATCTGCTAAATCTGTTGGGAACATCATGGGGAACTATCACCCTCATGGAGATAGCAGTATCTATGAAGCAATGGTTCGTATGAGTCAAGACTGGAAACTAAGAGAAGTCTTGATCGAGATGCACGGAAACAATGGGAGTATGGATGGAGATCCACCAGCTGCCATGCGTTATACAGAAGCCCGATTATCACAGTTGAGTGGTGAAATGTTGGCAGACATCGAAAAAAACACAGTGGATCTTGTCTGGAACTTTGATGATACAGAAAAAGAACCCACTGTTTTACCAGCCAGATACCCTAATCTTCTGGTCAATGGATCGACAGGAATTTCAGCAGGGTATGCAACAGAGATCCCCACACATAACTTAGCGGAAGTGATCGATGGAACGATCTACATGATCGACCATCCAAAAGCCAGTTTAGACAAGTTGATGGAATTTATCCCAGGACCAGATTTCCCAACTGGCGGAATCTTACAAGGGAAAGATGAAATCAAAAAAGCCTACGAAACTGGACGGGGCAAGGTCATACTTCGTTCAAAGACAAAAATCGAGGCCATCAAAGGGAACAAACAACAAATCGTGATCTCTGAGATCCCATATGAAGTAAATAAAGCAACGCTTGTCAAGAAAATGGATGAGATCCGTTTGAATAAAAAAATCGATGGAATCGCTGAGGTACGAGATGAAAGTGACCGAACAGGGTTGCAAATCGTCGTGGAACTAAAAAAAGATGCAAATGCACCTGGAATCTTAAATTATTTATTCAAAAATACAGAACTGCAAATCAACTACAATTTCAATATGGTCGCTATCGATCATATGACACCTCATCAAGTCGGCTTGGAAGATATCTTGAGTAGTTATATCGACCATCGAAAACAGGTGATCACAAAGCGTAGTCAATTTGATTTGGAAAAGGCGCAAAAACGTCAGCACATCGTTGAAGGATTGATGAAAGCTTTATCGATCCTTGATGAAGTGATTGCGACGATCCGTGAAAGTAAAGATAAAAAAGATGCAAAGAAAAATTTAGTGGACGTTTTCCAATTTACTGAGGAACAGGCAGAAGCAATCGTGACACTGCAATTGTATCGTTTAACGAATACAGATATCACGGAGTTACGTGCAGAGTCAGAAAGCCTGATTGCTCAAATCACTGAATTGAATAAGATCTTGTCTGATGACAAAGAATTATTCTCTGTGATGAAAAAAGAACTTCGCGAAGTCAAGAAAAAGTACGCGAATGCTCGTATGACGAAGATCGAAGATGAAATCGAAGAAATCAAAATCGATACCAAAGTATTGGTGGCACAAGAAGATGTTATTGTCAGTGTGACCAGAGAAGGCTACGTGAAACGAACTAGTCTGCGTTCATATAGCGCCTCTAAACCTGAAGAAATCGGGATGAGAGAGGGCGATTACTTGCTATATTCCGGAGAACTGAATACATTGGATCATCTTCTCCTAGTCACGAACAAAGCTAACGTCATTTATCGTCCGGTCCATGAGTTACCTGATTTGAAGTGGAAGGATGCGGGGGAACATATCTCGCAAACGATTTTAAATCTTTCTGTAGATGAATCGATTTTGGCAGTCTTTCCTTACAAAAAAATCGATCCGGAGAAAACATTTGTGTTCATCAGTAAACAAGGATGGATCAAACAAACGAGAATGACAGAATTCGAACCATGGCGCACGTATAAGAGCCGTCCGCTTAGCGGGATGAAGCTGAAGAGTGAAGACGATGAATTAGTCGCTGTTTACCTTGAAGACGGTCAGACAGGCTTAGATGTCTTTTTAGTCACACATCAGGGCATGGGACTACGGTATCCGCTCCAAGAAGTGCCAGTAGTTGGAACAAAAGCAGCTGGTGTCAAATCGATCAACCTCAAAGAAGAAGACATTGTGGTCAATGGACTCTTAGTGATTGCTGAAGGAGATACACCGATCGTGATCGTTACTCAGCGTGGAGCCGTAAAACGAATGTTAGCACAAGAAATCAGTCAGACTTCACGTGCCAAACGTGGGGTAACAGTCTTGCGTGAATTAAAGAAAAATCCGCATCGTATCATTTACATGTCGGAAGGCAAATCGAAAGAGATGACAGTGATCAACCAAAAAGGGCAAGAGCTAGTCATCGATCCAACGGACTATCCGATTGGTGATAGAACATCCAATGGTTCCTTTGCAATGGATGAAAAAAGCGGTGGTGAAGTCATCAAAGTAATTGATTCACCAGAGATTTCGATTGACGAGTAAACTGTTATGGTATTTTTTGATAAGAGGGTTATCTGTACTAATACAGATAACCCTCTTATTTCACGTTTGTTAATAAAATATTAATAGATATTGTTCAAAAATATGAAAGTGTTCACAATGGCTAAACACTGGTAAATCAACGTTGGTTCAATGTCTATACTAAAAAGCTTTTATTTTGTTAAATAAAAAACAAGAAAACCCTTGCAAAGGTCTGCTTCTGTGTTATACTAATCACGTAAAAACTGTTACATTAAACAGAAAATAGGAGGTCCATACAATGGAGCAATGGAATGGATTTAAAGGAACGAAATGGAAAGAAGGCGTGGATACACGCGATTTTATTCAAAATAACTACACGGAATACCGTGGGGATGACAGCTTCTTAGAAAAACCAACAGAAGCAACAGAAAAATTATGGGCAGAACTACAAAAATTAAATGATATCCAATTCGAACGTAATGGTGTTTACGATATGGATACAGAAATCGTATCAACGATCACTTCACATGACGCTGGCTACTTGGATAAAGACTTAGAAAAAGTTGTTGGTTTACAAACTGACAAACCATTGAAACAAGCATTCATGCCTTTTGGTGGAATCAACATGACAAACAATGCACTAAAAAGTAATGGCTATACACCAAATGATGAATTGACACATATCTTTACTGATTGGAGAAAAACACATAACCAAGGTGTTTTCGATGCATACACTGCTGAAATGCGTGCTGCACGTAAAAACAAGATCATCACTGGTTTACCAGATGCTTACGGCCGCGGACGTATCATTGGTGACTACCGTCGTATCGCTTTATATGGAATCGACTATTTGATGGAACAAAAGAAAAAAGATCATGATATGACTGGTTACCATACAATGAGTGAAGACGTGATCCGTCTTCGTGAAGAAATCACAGAACAATATCGTGCATTAGCTCAAATGAAAGAAATGGCTGCTAAATATGGCTATGATATTTCGAAACCAGCAGCAAATGCAAAAGAAGCTGTACAATGGTTGTACTTTGGTTATCTAGCTGCAATCAAATCACAAAATGGTGCTGCGATGTCTATCGGTCGTGTTTCTGCTTTCTTAGATATCTACATCCAACGTGACTTAGACAACGGTGTGATCACTGAACAAGAAGCACAAGAATTGATCGATCATTTAGTGATGAAACTTCGTATGGTAAAATTTGCTCGTACGCCAGAATATAACCAATTATTCTCAGGTTTCCCAATCTGGGCAACACTTTCCATTGCAGGTATGGGCTTAGATGGCCGTTCATTAGTAACGAAGAATGACTTCCGCCTATTGCACACATTGACAAACATGGGACCTTCTCCAGAACCAAACTTAACTGTTTTGTATTCAGAACATCTTCCAGAAGGATTTAGAACTTATGCAAGCAAGATCGCTATCGAAAGTTCTTCGATCCAATTTGAAAATGATAATCTATTACGTGAACAATGGGGTTCAGATGACTGCGCAATTGCATGTTGTGTATCTGCAACAGTTGTCGGTAAAGACATGCAGTTCTTCGGTGCCCGTGCAAACTTAGCGAAAGCTTTATTATATGCTATCAATGGTGGTGTAGATGAAGTCACAGGCGCACAAGTTGGACCAGAATATCGTCCGATTTCTTCTGAAACATTAGACTTTGAAGAAGTAAAACATAACTTCATGAATGTGATGGATTGGTTGGCTGAATTATATGTCAATACATTGAACATCATCCACTACATGCATGATAAATATTCTTATGAAGCAGCACAACTTGCATTGATGGATTCAGAATTGAAACGTACGTTTGCAACAGGTATCGCTGGTATCTCACATGCTGCTGACAGCTTGGCTGCAATCAAATATGCAAAAGTAAAACCAATCCGTAATGAAAAAGGAATCGCTGTAGACTTTGAAGTAGAAGGCGACTTCCCTAAATATGGTAATGACGATGATAATGCAGATAAATTAGCAGAATTGATCTTAGAATACTTCATGACA
This sequence comes from Enterococcus durans NBRC 100479 = LMG 10746, assembly GCF_001544215.1. Taxonomy (GTDB): domain Bacteria; phylum Bacillota; class Bacilli; order Lactobacillales; family Enterococcaceae; genus Enterococcus_B; species Enterococcus_B durans. The sequence continues at coordinate 8,129 of NZ_BCQB01000036.1, read as the reverse complement.
CAGATCAAACGTCATAAAACTTACCGCAACTCTACACCAACAACATCATTGTTAACTATTACTTCAAATGTAGTGTACGGTAAAAATACAGGGAATACTCCGGATGGTCGTGAAGCTGGAAAACCTCTTGCACCAGGAGCAAACCCAAGTTATAATGCAGAACAAAATGGATTATTAGCAAGCTTGAACTCAACAGCTAAAATCAATTATGCATATGCACGTGATGGTATCTCAAATACACAAACGATCAACCCAACTGGACTTGGTAAAGATGAAGATACAAGAATCGGTAATCTACGTAATGTATTAGATGGTTACTTCTCTAAAGGAGCTTACCATTTGAACGTGAATGTATTCAGTAATGATCTATTGCGCGATGCGATGGAAAATCCAATGAAATACCCTAACTTAACAATTCGTGTATCTGGCTATGCTGTTAAGTTCCGTGATTTGACAAGAGAACAACAACTAGACGTCTTGATGAGAACATCACACGACAGAATGTAATCAACTTGAGGGCAGGACGACTCATTGTCCTTGCCCTCATCTTTTAGCTTTGCTCAGAAGAATATTTTTATAAAATGAAATCAAAGAAAAGAAGTGATCCCTATGGTAGAAAAAACAATTGGCTATGTCCATTCGATTGAAACGTTTGGTTCAGTAGATGGCCCTGGAGTTAGATTTGTCGTTTTTATGCAAGGCTGTCGCATGCGCTGCGAGTTTTGCCACAATCCTGATACGTGGAATATCGGCGGAGGAAAAGAATATACGGCAGATGAGATTTTAGATCAAGCTGAACGTTATCGTTCTTATTGGGGCTCAGAGGGCGGTATCACCGTTAGTGGAGGAGAGCCGTTGTTACAGATCGATTTCTTGATCGAACTATTTCAAAAAGCAAAAAAACGCGGCATACACACCACACTAGATACATGTGGTAAACCTTTTACACGTGATGAACCTTTCTTTTCTCGTTTCCAAGAGTTGATGAAATATACTGATTTATTACTGTTTGATATCAAACATATCGATAATGAAGAACACAAAAAATTAACGCATTGGGGCAATGAAAATATTCTGGACATGGCTCAATATCTCTCTGAAATCCGCAAATCAGTCTGGATCAGACACGTGTTGGTCCCAGAGCGAAGCGACTATGATGAATATTTGATCCGCTTAGATGCATTTATCAAAACATTGACGAATGTAGCAAAAGTAGAGATCCTTCCTTATCACACGATGGGAAAATATAAATGGGAAACACTTGGCTTGAAATATCCTTTAGAAGGTATCGAACCACCAACAAAAGAGCGTGTTGAAAATGCCAAGCGCTTGCTTCATACCGAAGAATACAAAGGATATCTTACAAAATAGCGAGGGACGGAAAAGAAGATAAGTATTGCTTCTTTTCCGTTTTTTGCTATTATTAAATAGGAGAAATCACAAAGGAGCGAAAAAAATGTCAAAAATTTTAGTTTTTGGACACCAAAATCCGGATACAGATGCAATTGGAGCAGCGATTGCTTTCTCACATTTGCAAAATCAATTAGGTAAGGACACTGAAGCTGTGGCTTTAGGAGAACCTAGTGAAGAAACACAATATGCATTAGACTATTTCAAACTTGCTGCCCCTCGTGTCGTAGCTTCTGCGAAAGACGAAGCTGCACAAGTGATGCTTGTCGATCATAACGAATTCCAACAAAGTATTTCTGATATTGCCGATGTTGAGATCTTGTCAGTTGTCGATCATCATCGTATCGCTAATTTTGAAACAGCAAACCCACTTTACTATCGTGCAGAACCAGTCGGATGTACAAGTACGATCGTATTGAAGATGTACAAAGAAAATCAAGTGGCTATTCCGAAAGAGATCGCTGGGATCATGTTGTCTGCAATCATTTCAGATACACTGTTGTTCAAATCACCAACTTGCACACCAGAAGATGTAGCAGCAGCGAAAGAACTTGCTGAATTAGCCGAAGTTGAGTTAGAAGCTTATGGATTAGATATGCTAAAAGCTGGTACGAACTTAAGCGATAAAACAGCAGCAGTCCTTCTAGACTTAGATGCAAAAAGCTTCCCAATGGGTGAAGCAAATGTTCGGATCGCTCAAATCAATACCGTTGACCTAAACGAAGTCATGGATCGCCAAGCAGAGCTTGAACAAGCGATGGCTGAAGAGATGACTAAGAATGGATATGATTTGTTTGTACTAGTTGTTACAAATATTTTAGATAGCGATTCTGAATTATTGGTAGCAGGAAATGCAATCGATAAAGTCGAAGAAGCTTTCCAAACAAAATTAACAAATAATCGGGCACTATTGAAAGGCGTTGTTTCTCGTAAGAAACAAGTTGTCCCTCAATTGACAGCGGCATTTAACTAAAAAATGATCAAATAGTGGCCAGTGAAAAGGTGGGATGAAAGTCAACGCGACGATTCTCCCGCCTTTTTTATTCAATGAGAAAACAACGAAGAAGGGGACTAAATGAACTATTTCTATTCAAATAGCAAGAAAAAAAAACTAGGAAAAATAATCGAGCAACCTATTTTTTCAGAATTTGTGGCATATATGTATGAAAATCAACAGCACGAAATTATTTTAAGAGAACTAAAAACAAAATTTCCTCAGAAAAAATTCGAACATTTTTTAGATCAATTGATCGAAGAAAAATTGGTGCTCCGTGAAAATAGACGATACATGTTGAATTTTCCGATCTTCAACAATGAAAAAGACCTTACTGAAAGTCAAAACATCACAAATGAACTCCTGCCACAACTGCGGGAATTATCACAAGAAGAACAGCAATTAGCTATGGGGCAAGAGGTTTGGCGTTATTGTTTTGAAGGTGAAGAAGATTATTTTTATGGAACAACTGCGGATATTCTTCTTGTCAACAAAGTAAGTGCTGGAAATGAAGAGTATCAGTTTATTTCAGTGAACCATGAGAAGGAACTACCAGTCACCTTGGCAAATTATTTCTACATTCAGAAAGAACAACTACCAATGCCAAAGAATTTTACGGACTTAGCACATACCATCGGTGATGTAAACGAATCCTATTTCTTCGACCAGATCGAGGTCATCTTAGAACGTATCCAAAAACAAAAATACAAAAAACGGCGACCAAGCATCTTTTTTGATGCACTTGTTTTATCGGCTACTATAGAAACGAATGAAATCGAAGAAATACGATTACCAATCTTTCATCCAAGTGAAGAAAAAATCGTTTTCCCTGTTTTGGACACCAAGATCGTTCCAGCAGAACGGGCATATATAAAAAGAAAAGTATATGAATCTTTGATTGCAAAATTATCTTTGACTGACTACTCTTATATTTTAGAAAAACGATAAAAGAGGTCGAGACAAAAGTCGTTTAGGTTTGAGAAACTTCCGAAAAAACTGACTTTTGGACGCCGTTTATTCGAGAGTCTGTAGCAAAACTAATTTTTAGATTTGTTCCAGACTCTCTAAATAAAAAGAGGTGGAAACAGAAGCAACTCCTTCTTATTTCTCGGAGTTGATGACTTCTGTTTCCGCCTCTTTTTTCACTTTCCACATCATCCACCCAAGACTCAACATGAATAACAAATCTAAAAAGTTGCCGGTGATTTGAATATTTTCTGGGTCAAAGGTTGGTGCTAACGCTAAAATAAAGAAAGAAAACATGCTATAACCAAAACAAAAAAGTGGGATGAACTGGATATAACGCGGTAACTTTAACTTTTTAAAAACCAATGAGAAAATAAAATAGGTGAAAATAGATAAGATGACGACTAATCCATTGATTATAAAAAAGAATAATGAGGACTGATCAAACGAATAAAAGAAAACACTGATCAAAGAAAGAACTTTCAATGCAGTGAAAACTCCGGCAGCCTCATTCATCGTCCCTGGCAATTGGTAAAATACATAAGCTTGAAAGTAAACAGAAAACAAAAAACCGCACAGCGATGAAAGAATCAATAGATAAGGGAATTCTTCTATCTGAGTAAGCTCAGAGTGGTCCGATAATAACCAACCAAACGCATTGCAGGGAGTGCTAGACGTCTTCAAACAAGCGTAGCTTAAAAATAGGATAGTAGTTAATAAAACAAAAGTAGAGCCTATCAGTAAAAATCTGGTGGTTCTTTTTTTATATTCATAAGTTCTCCTGAAAATAGATTGATATGAATATAATAACAAAATGATGAGTATATGTCGATGGGTTTTAATCAAAATGAAAAGAAACGATTAATAGGAACAGACTAATTTCATTTTATTTCTTTTATCGTTGAAAGAAACGCTCAATGTGATTGACGTTTACGTACTTTTTTCGTCCAGAATCCACCAGAAATGTATTTTGGTTCATAAGAGATGATAAATGCTCGTGCTTCGATTTCTTTTATCAAATGATAAAGTTCTCTTTCATTTTTTCTAGGAGAAAGAATTTCTAATACAACAAGTTCTCCTTCAAGACCCATAGCGGAACTTTGAGTAACACCATACCCGTGTTGTCGCAAGATGAGCGGCAGATGTTGTTCTACTGTACTGCTAGTTGGTAAGATCGTAGTGACCATGATATAACCTAGTGCTAACTTGTCTTCGATCAAGATGCCAACGCTGATCCCAACAGCATAGCCTAGGGCATAGACAAATAGATTCAAAGGATTGTCTAGACGGTCTAACACAAGAGATAACCCGAGAATATAAATCGTGATCTCGACCATGCTGACTAATGGGGCAATCAGACGGTACCCCTTCATTGTTAACATAAAGCGTAGCGTATTAAGTGTGATATAAGCAAAATTAATAAAAAAAATCATCAGTAACATACGTGTATCGACCATAATAATCTCCCTTCAGTTCGTTCTAAAGTCCATATTATCCTAAAAATTATAAAAAAAATTAAAAAATGAGTTTTAAAATGCGCAAAAAATGATAAAATGATTATAATAGAATTATAGAAAAATATAATACAGGTACAGGAAGATGGTGATAGAAATGAAAACAATCAATCGAATAATCAATATAACTCATATAGCTAGTATTGTCGCTTGTGTATATCTCGGTGTATATTCCATACAACAACCGATCGAAACAAACGATCTACTATTCCAAATATCGTTGACTGATGGATTGATTTTAAGCATTTTTTTGTTTGCAACCATATTTATCGGAAATATTTTCGGAAGTATTGCAAGTTTCTTGAATTTCTCGATTTATCCTCTTCTTTCTTTAGGATTAGGTGTGACAGGAATTTGTGCACTTCTTTTATTTTCTAAATCTTTTAATTTATTTTTAATTTTATTTGGTATAATCAGTTTATTCCAAATTGTAGTTAGTATCTGGCTATTATTTCGGTATGTGACACTTATGAAGATAGGGGAGTAATCACTTGAGTCCACTCATATTGAAACGAACAGTAAAAAATATTCCACTTCTAGAGGTCGTATTGGAAGAGTTAAGAGATGAAAAGATTCCGATAGTCATCTATTATCATGGTTGGCAAACCAGTAAAGAACTTGTACTGACACAAGGAAGAAAATTTGCCAAGAAGGGCATTCGTGTTTTATTACCGGATGCGATGAACCACGGTGAACGAAAACAGCCAGTGTCTTCTGTCCCATCCTATACTTTTTGGAGTAGTATTTATGGGAATTTATTCGAATTTAGTACATTGATCGAACATTTGGATAAAAGAGGAGTACTCCACGAAAAGGTAGCTGTAGGTGGTGTATCGATGGGTGGGATGACCACTTGTGCCTTGTTGACTCGACATCCACGTTTAGTTGGCGGTATCTGTTTGATGGGGTCACCAGCACCGATTCAATATGGAAAAGAAATCCAAAAAAGAGCAAATGAATACCATTATAAATTGCCCACAGATTACTTTGATTTGATTTCTTGGGTCGAAAAATACGACCTGTCCTTACATCCAGAAAAATTAGCTGGACGCCCATTGTATTTTTGGCATGGTGAAAAAGATGAAAAGATCCCATTTGCCCATACGAAAGAATTCGTTGATGAAAATCGAGATACAGCTTTTGGTGAGAAAATCGTTTTTCGTTCTTCTATAACCGAACGACATATGGTGAAGGTACCTTTGATGGAAGAAGCTGCTGATTTTTTAGCTAAGATGATGGATAAAATAGAATGAGGATGCAACAGTTTTATCTATAAAAGAATAGCACAAATAAATCGAAATGCCATTTCTTGGTCTAGATATGGATTTCGGTTTATTTGTTTGATCTAAGTTGCTGTATTTTTGATTTTTTGCATAATTACGGGTGGAAATTTGCTATACTATTCTTAATGAATAAAACGTTTTTACCATGGAGAGGAGTTTTTTATGCCGACTTTAGCCGATGTTGCCAAAAAGGCCAATGTTTCCAAAATGACTGTTTCCAGAGTGATCAATCATCCTGAACAAGTAACAGACGAACTGAAAGAGTTGGTTTTTTCTGCAATGGCAGAACTAGATTATCGCCCGAATATAGCTGCTAAAGCACTTGTTTCAAATCGTTCCCAAATAATCAAATTATTCATCTTGGAAGAGATCGATACCACCGAACCTTACTATATGAATTTGCTGATGGGAATCGCAAAATGTATCGGAAAAGCCCATTACTCTTTACAATTAGTGACAAACGATGCCTTCGATGTGGGTTCCTGTGACGGCTATATCATTACTGGTGTTAGAGAGAAAGATTTTGATTGGATCGATCGTTTGGAAAAGCCTGTGGTATTGTTTGGCGAAAATCGTTTTGGGTACGACTATGTAGATAGTGACAACCATTATGGAACGGCAAAAGCTACACAATATGCGTTAGATAACGGTTATCAGACGATCGTTTATATTGGTATCGATGAAGATGAGCCTTTTGAGTTATCTAGAGAGAAGGGCTATCTTTCCATAATGAAGGATCAAGATCTTCCATCTAAGATTTTACGGTTTCCGAATCATTCAACGATGGCTGAAAATTATTTGACAGAAAATTGGCAGGATTTTCAAGAAAAAACTTGTTTCATCTGTAGTTCAGATCGATTAGCCCTAGGTATCGTCAGAGGGATCACCAAAGAAAAAGGGCGAATACCAGATGATTTCGGCGTGATTGGCTTTGATGGCGTATTTCTTGATCAAATCAGTTCACCAAAATTGACTACAGTGAAGCAAGATATTGTTCGAATGGGAGAAGTATGTGGTGAAATGCTGTTGAAAAAAATTGCTGAAAAAGGTGAGAGCCAAGGATATCGTCGCTTTTTCCCTGAGTTGATATTAAGAGAAACCACTCGCTGAATGAGAAAGTAGTGGATTTTAGACGAGGTTACTATTGAAAACAACAAATTTATGCTATTATTTAGAAAAGCTCCATTGATGAGAAGGATGGTTTAAATGAAAGAAATTAGACGAAAGCATTTTCGTTTTCCCGCCTACGATGATGTAACAGGTGTAAAGCTACCGAAAAAAGAAAAACGTGTCTTGTTTGATGGACATGATGAGTTATTGACAGAAATAACAAAGCAACCAATGTTTGAACCAATGCAAGAATTCCATTTTGCAGAGGATAGTGAAAAAGAACAACGCAAACGCCGCAAAGTAGGTCATTCCAAGAAAACAACTGTCGTCAAAGAAGATTTGGAAAAATACAAAGAACATCTGCCTGATTACACAGGACACAAAGAAGTGGGAAAAACGTTACCGAAGACCCAAAACCGGTCATTTTCAACGACTAGATCTTCGAATGAAGGACGTACGCAAAGGACAACGGAGACGCATAGAACGAGAAGAGAACGTTCTTATTTTGTGCCAAAATATGTGCCAGCGTCGATTATTTCCGAACCGAAAGAGCAGACGATTCCGGATAGCGAATTGATCCAATCAATGAAAAAAACGGAAGATTCTTATTTATTATTTGATAATGAACAAGTACCTTATCAAGAAAAAAAAGTAGATGAACCTTCTGTCAAACCTTTCCATAAGGCAGAAAAGAGCACGCCAGAACAAAGTAAAAAAGAGCGTAGCCACGGTATTTTGGAACGATCTTTACAAGGATTGATCGAAGACCAAGGGAATTCGTTAGGTGAAAACAGTTATTTCAAAAAATAAAAGAGGCCGAGACAAAAGTCGTTTAGGTTTGAGAAATTGAGG
>NZ_BCQB01000035.1 GCF_001544215.1 Enterococcus durans NBRC 100479 = LMG 10746 | reverse complement strand
TAAAAATAAAGCGAGGGTGAGACTTTGTCTCACCCTTTTTTCAATTTCCAATCAAATTGATAGCTCTAAAATTCCCATCAAACTATCCTCACAATTTTTGATGAAGGACCTTCCTGAAGTTAAATAATGACAAAAAGATATTTGATAGAACAAACAGGCTTGTCACAATAAATACTGCACTGTAATTGAAGGCATGTGCAACAGTGGAGCCTAACATCGGGCCTAAGACTTGTCCAAAGTTACTAAACATTTGGTTATAACTATACACTCGACTGACTCCCTCAGTTGGTGTGATTTTACTAATAAGCGTATTGATAGATGGCATCAACGCACCTGTCGAAAATCCTAGGATAAACCGCAGTATTCCAAGTTGCAACGGAGTAGTCACAAATGCCATAGGTAGATAACAACAAGCGGACATTACCAAGCCAGCTAATAGAACTTTTTGATTCCCGATCTTATCACCGAGTTTCCCTAATTTTGGCGATGAGAACACAGCAGAAACACCGGCAACCGAAACGATCAATCCGCTGACAAACAGGATATTTTCTGAATTGCCACTCAATTGACGGATATACAAGGTCAATATCGGGCTGATCGTCGTGATCCCGATTTGCAGGATCAACGTTGTCACAAAAAGACCAACCAAAATAGAGAAATGATCCATTTTTGAGAATAACTCTTTCGTACTGATCAAATCTTTCTTTTCAATTGGATGGAAATCTTCTTTCACTAGGAAAATCGTCAACATCGTTGTTATTAACAGCAGTCCCCCAGTGATCAGAAAAACATTCTCCATCCCAAACCACTGTGCTAATGCACCACCCATCGAAGGGCCAATCAAATTTCCCGCAATTGCCCCAGTTGATAACGTCCCTAGCGCCCAACCGCTTTTTTCTTTTGGCGCTTGCGATGCAATCATTGCAGTAGCATTCGGAATATAACCAGACAAGATCCCATTTAAAAAGCGCATGATCAACAACCAATAGACATTCGGTACAAAGGCAAGAGAACCCATTGTAAATGTCATGCCGGCAGCTGCTCGGATCATCATGATTTTACGCCCTTTCCGATCAGCCAAATTACCCCAAATCGGCGCCACGATCGCAGAAGCAAACGCGGTCACTGAAATAGCTAAACCAGAAAACAATTCAATCTGGTCTTTAGGTGTTCCTAATTGTTCAACATAAACTGGTATAAATGGCATAACTAAACTAATACTTGAGCCCGTAAAGAAACAACCGATCCAAGTAATGATCAAATTTTTCCTTCATTGATTCTTCATCTATCATCCCTCTTTCATCTCTTTCATAATACCTTATTTTTTCGCCCCTATGCAATCGATGTATCGAGATAATTGAAAAATATTCTGAATATTCCAATATATTTTTTTCATTTACCTATATCTATTACTTATATTTTATCAGTGAAGGCTATTTGTGACAAAAAAACGCCCTCAACTAACTGAGAACAGTTAGCGAGAGCGAGTTCAATTTTTTTACAACTAATTTTCAATAAACAATTAGATTGTTGCTAGGATGATAAAGTTAATGATGAATAAAATATCTACGACCCATAAAGCAATTGAGACGTCTTTGGCTTTTCCATTCACTACTTTGACAATCGTGTAGAAAATGAATCCTGCAGCAATCCCATAAGAGATACTGTAGCATAAGCCCATAAAGATCGAAGCAAAGAATGCTGGTAACGCTTCTTCCATATCAAGCCATTTGATGTCAGCAAATGATGCCATCATCATTACCCCTACTAGAATCAATGCAGGAGCTGTTGCTTGTGTTGGAACGATTGCAATTAGAGGAGAAAGGAAACTACTTAAGGCAAACAATACCGCGACTACCACAGAAGTTAACCCTGTACGACCTCCTGCTCCGATCCCTGCAGCAGACTCAACATAAGTAGTCGTATTTGATGTACCGAAAATTGCCCCAACTGATGTAGCAATAGCATCTGCAAACAATGCTTTATCCATCTTAGTTTTGAACCCTCTGCCATCTTCTAGTGCATCTTCATCCGCTTTAGAGAAGATTCCTGTGCGACGACCAGTTCCGATGAATGTACCAATCGTATCAAAAGTATCAGACAAGCTAAACGCAATGATCGTCATCAACACTTGAGGAATCTTTGAAGAATCACTGAATAATGATTGCATCCCTTCTTTGCCAAAAGCGGCTCCGAAAGTCGTACCTAATTCGTTGATCGAACTTCCTAGAGAGTTCGCTTTCCAATCGATTGTACCTAAATCAACTACACCCATTAAGATACCTAAAACTGTTGTCACCACAATCCCGATCAAAATAGCCCCACGGATATTCTTTACAACTAAAATTGCTGTAAACACTAAACCAATAACTGCTAATAAAATTGGTGCATTATTGAAATTTGCTAAAGCGGGAACGATACCGCCGTTGATCGTCACATTTGTTGCTTTACCACCTTCAACAACAGAACTAGTGATTGCTGATTGATCCGCTGAAAAAGATAAGAAACCTGCATTTTTTATACCCACGTAAGCAACAAAGATTCCAATTCCTCCGCCAATCGCATTTTGCAGACTTTCTGGAATAGCATGGATGATCATTTTACGAATTTTTGTTACCGTAATAAAAATATTGATCAACCCACAAATAAAGACCATTGCTAACGCTTGTTGCCAAGAATACCCTAATCCAAAAACAACAGTAAATGTAAAGAAGGCATTAAGTCCCATCCCCGGAGCCTGTGCATAAGGAACGTTGGCGAACAACCCCATCACTAATGTCCCAATGACTGAAGCAATGATCGTTGCTAAAAAGACCGCCTGAAATGGCATTCCTGATGCAGACAAAATGGTTGGATTCACAAACAAGATATAACTCATTGCAAAGAAAGTCGTTATACCCGCCATCATTTCTGTTGATACATTCGTGTTATTCTTCTTTAACTGGAAAAACTTTTCCATAAAATTTCCACTCCCTGACTTTTTTCTAACGGAAAGCTTAATAATTTATATACCAATAAGACAAAAAACGCATTCCATCGAACAATTTCAAATTATAAGGTTGCTTCATTCGTTTTTCAACTAAAAAATGAAAAAAAAGCAAAAAAAAACGAATAATGTTCGTGTTTTACTTTGTATGTACTTTAAATCTAGGAACATTAAGTTATTTTTTTCGTATCCGCTTTTATCTGACCTAAGTTGTACCTTGTTTATTCACTAAAATATGCTAGACTTAAACAAACATCGCTTTGAAGGGAATGACATTTTTGAATAAAAAACTCATTGCAATTGATTTAGATGGAACTACTTTGAATCAAGACTCACTGATCACTTCTAAAACCGAAAATACGTTAAAGAAATCCGTGGCAGCTGGTCACCATGTCAGCATTGCTACTGGGCGGCCTTTTAGAATGAGTTACCAATATTATCAACAATTAGGATTAACCACGCCTATGGTCAATTTTAACGGCGCTCTAGTCCATATCCCTAACAAACATTGGGCACAAGAAAAAGAAACTTCAATCGATAAACAAATTGTTTTTGATATTTTGGCTCAAAAACGACAGTTGAACTTAGAGTTTATCGCTGCTGAAAATCGTGAAACTTTCTTTATTGACAGCTTTGATTTTTTTGATGCCAAAATCTTTGCTTCTGCAAAACCTAGCCCACAAAATCTACTATCACCACAAAACTTGACAACTAATCCGACTTCACTATTAGTAAGAACGGAAAAACGTTACGCGGAACAGGTTTCGTCAGAGTTGACCCGTCAATTTGGTCAATTTGTAGATGTTCGTACTTGGGGCGGACCAATGGCCATTTTGGAAATCGTCTCAAAAGGGATCGAAAAAGCCAAAGGTGTCCACCGTATCGCAAATTATCTTGACATTGACCAAAAGGATATTATCGCTTTTGGTGATGAACATAATGATCTTGAATTATTGGAATACGCCGGGTGGGGAGTTGCCATGAAAAATGGCACTGATCAATTGAAAGGCGTTGCAAATGATGTTACCGACCTATCCAATCAAGAAGATGGGTTAGCAGCTTACCTTGAGGATCTACTTGCTCTATAAAACCTAAAAAAACAATCCAGACTAAAACGTTGTTTGACGTTTCAGTCTGGATTGTTTTTTATACGCTTATTTTGTAGCAAACAAGTCATCTTATTCTCTGTTTTTTACCAAAACCTTTAACTGTAGCAACACTATCAATAAGATCGTCAAGAGAACGTATACGCCCGTCACCAAAAGATTGCTCTCTTTTTGCAATGGTAATAGAGCCGTCACACCATTCAGATAGATGAACCAAAAAACTGACATGATCCCTATAAACGCTCTTCCGTTTTTGAAGAGTGTCCCTAACACTTGTGCCAATAGTATCAAAGATAAACCAAAAAACAGTAATAAAATTATTTCACTGGGATTTTTTACCATGATCGGCACTAACAGACAACATACAAACAAAAATAAAACTATCAATTCACTATTTTGTTGATGCCTTTGTCCTTTAGTAACAGTTCTCAACCAATCATAAACCCCATTTGTTTGTGTTTGACTACCTAGCAATGAGATCGGACCGATTGCTAGGATGAATAAAATAGGCAAGACTACTTCATTCAAAACAGAACGTGACACGATCCATGCTGCTATCCACATCAATATGATTCCTACTAATTGCCAAAGAGGTATCACTTGAAAGATTCGAATCGCCTCTTGCTTGATCAATCGATCGTATTTAAAATTCATTTCTTCTATTGGTTTCCACTTTAGATTATTGACTGGTTTCGAGTCAACAATTACCGGCGTTTGTATTTTTTTATACTTTTTACGGACGATGATCCGCTTGTTTAGCAAGAAAGCGGACAATAATACCAAAAATATACAGATGACTATTTGTATCCCAATAACTATCAAATCTGATGGCTTAAAATCGATAGCCGGGATAACTAGAGAAAGGGTGCCAGACTGTGGCCCTTTCCCACTACTTAAAACTTGCAAGCCATTTATTGGTTTTCCAGCAACAATACCTGCTTGTTTTATTGCATCCAAAATATAATTCGTTCCTGATAGATTGAATAGATTTAGCCCTTCTTGCTTATTTCTCATTGCCTCAAGTACGTAGAGGATCAAAAGAAAAAAAATCATCGCAATCGTTCCGAATGTTCCTCGTAAAAATGGTAAAGTATTCGCTAATAGAGCTAGTGCCGAAAGTAATAAAATACCAGGTAACAGTACTAAAAAAGGGCTTAAAAACTGGTACATAGAGAGCCATTGTCCTGGGAAGCGCAAAATCGACATAAAAAAAGTTCCGATAACTACGGTAAGCCATAGACTTACTAATAAAAGGCAATTTGCAGTGAATTTACCAAAAACATAGCGAAATCGATGGAAGCTTGTTGTCATAAATAGATCGGCAACTCCTGTTTCACGATCAAGGGATAGTGAATTCCTTATGAACAAAAAGCCTATTATGGGCAGAATCAAGCCTAATATCAAAGCTGCACTTGACGGTAACCATGAAGGGTCATCTGCTTGACGATAAACAGTTGGATCAATGGAAAGAACCTGAATCACTCCTTTTGCACGAGGTGTACTTATAACAGAAAGAAATAATAGCATAGCAACTGTAACAAAAAATGAAGGGATCCTGATCCGTTGAAAGAGGTCAGCTTTCATTATGCAAATCATTTTTGCTTCACCTGTCTTTCCAACAGTGCAATACTCGCATCTTCGAGCCTTGGCGCAACGACCTTGGCAGAAGACGTCGGAGCTGTTTCAGCAATCACCCGCACATGTATGCCATCTGACTCTTGGATCAGCGAACTGACCATGTTCGAAGAATCTGGAAAGATTCCACTCGGCAATACATACTCCCAAACCATACCATTCGCTTTTTTTACTAAGTCATTTGGTGACCCATGGAAAAGTAGTCGTCCAGCCTTCAAAAAAACTAAGTCACTAGCAACTGCTTCTATATCTGAAATAATATGAGTCGATAGTATGACGATCCGCTCAACTGCAAGCTCACTAAATATATTCCTAAACGTGGCTCGTTCCAACGGATCAAGTCCGGCCGTTGGTTCGTCAACTAAAATTACTTTTGGATCACCTAGAAGTGTCGCGGCCATCCCTACGCGTTGGATCATCCCCCCTGAAAAATCATTCAGACGTCGTTTTCCCACATCTTCCAAGTGGAATTGCTTTAGTAATTGAGAGATTTGCATTTTTCCATCTTGCGCAGCTATACCTTTTATTGCAGCAATATAATTTAAATATTCTGTAGCAGATAATTGTGGATAATAGGGCACATGCTGAGGCAAGTAGCCGAGAATATTGCGCATGATCTTGGGATGGTTTACTACATCCTGACTTTCCAGGAAAATCTCCCGTGAACTGGGCTTTAACATAGTAGAGAGGATTTTGAGCAAGGTTGATTTTCCTGCTCCATTAGGGCCAATCAATCCGATTAACCCACCCGATTTGAAGTTCAACGATACATCATCTAACGCAGTCTTGTTCGAATAGCTCATTGTCAAATTTTTAACTGAAAGTTCCATTTCATCAGGTCCTTTTCATTTCATAATAAATGGTTCTGTTATCTATCTTTAAAACATCCTATTTAGGAGTATTACACAAAAGACGCGCATCTCATCAAAGGCTTCTGGCGAAGTTCAAAAAGCCATGCTGGACCAACGAAAAACTTAGCCTCAGTAACTATTGCCCTCAAATAAAATCAGAGGAACAACCATCAGTTTCTCCGCTTTTCACTCACGAAATCTCAGGTAATGAATAGCATCTTTCCTTGAGGCTGGGACAGAAGTGTTTAACTCCGAGAAATAAGAAGAAATTAACGAAAATTGCTTTTCAGATTTTTGTGGATTTCGGCTTATTCAAGAAGAAGTTGCTTCTGCTCCCTCCGTTTATTCGTTTTTGAAGAATGAGACAAAAGTGTTTCTTACTTTTGTCCCACGCTCTTAGATCAAATGCAAGTTATTCCTCGGTCGATTATTTTTTTGGATCAATAAAAAAATGGACCAATCAGCTCGATCAAAACGCTAGGATCAATTCATTTGAGTCTGCGAGAAAGCGAGCTGTGGCCCAAATTCGTTTCACGATTTTATCCAAGATATTCATCAAGAAAGGCATATCATATTTCATGATAGCTTACAAAATCTTGTAAACATCCTACAGAAATATGTTGCATACTGTCATAAAATCGTTTTTTTTATAGTAATGTTGCCATTTAGGAAGAAGCGTTTTGTTCCATCCCAAATGGCAACTGATGAAATGACGTTTGATTTATTCCATTTCATATTTTGACCCTTTTGATCTTAGATAAACCAATATATAAGAGGTTTGTTGTAGTTGAATAACTACAGATTGAAGGTTAAAAATCAAGGATTTTGTTTATTAGCCATAAACATATCATAGTAAGTATCCATGATTTCTTGAGCAATCGTCAAATTCATATGGTCTTTTTCATCCAATAGATTTGGTAAAACTACACTGATAGCTATCTCAGGATTATCGGTTGGACCATAGGCTACGATATTACTGTTAACTGTTGTGATATCAGGATGCCCTTCTGCCACTGTTTCAGCTGTACCAGTTTTGGCAGATAAATCCATTTTTGCGTTAGCCAGAGGTTTAGCTGTCGTATACCCATCCGTTCCATGAACGACTTGATGGAATCCTTCACGAAGAATGGACATTTCTTCCGCAGTGATGTCTACATTATTCGCTACTTTTGTTTCGATTTCTTTTTTTACTTCTCCTAGATTGCCATCTGCATCATTGCCATAGATAGCTTTCACTAGACGAGGTTCGATTCTTTTTCCACCATTTGCCACCGTAGACGCATACTGTGCTAATTGGATCGGTGTGTACGTATCAAACTGACCGAACGCAAGATCGGTGAAGTTACCCGGTGAATACCATTGTGCGCCGTTGTCAGAATTGAATTTCTTCATAAAATCGACTGAACGGGAGATACCGGCAGATTCATTTGGCAAATCGATACCTGTTGTTGTGCCCAAGCCAAATTCTTTAAATGCTTTACGTAATTCCTCATAGGCTTTTGCTTCCTCATCAAGAGAAGGTAAGCCCATGTTAGGTGTATATTCCAAGCCAAGCATTTTTAATGCGACTTTGATCATGTACGTATTTGACGATAATTCAAGCGCCTTTACCGCATTGATAGGTATTTGTCCACTGCGGTTGAAGACCGAACTTTTCTCAGCAGAACCTTGCAGTTTGATTGGTTCATCCACCAACACTTGATTGCCGGCAATCGCCGCTGTTTGCCAACCAGCGGTCAAAGTTCCTGCTTTGACAACAGAACCCGGTGTAAATGCACTTGTGATCGTACCCAAAGCATTTTCTGTCAGTTCATTCGACCCTTCTTTATGACTGAATCCTGTCATTGCCAATACTTCCCCAGTTTGAGGATTCATCGCAACTGCGTAAGCACCCGGTGAATATTTTGCTTTTCCATTATTGACTAATGTCTGATAATTATTTTTTAAGATGTCCTCCACTTTTGATTGGAATTCTGAATTGATGGACAACATCAAATTAGACCCTTTTTCGCCAGCAAAGATTTCTTTTTTATTTGTGACATTTCCATCACTGTCTAAAGTTACTTCGTATTGTGTTTTTGTACCTTGTAAGACATCTTCATATTGTTTTTCAAGGTAACTTTGACCAACTCGATCATTACGAGAGTATCCTTTGGCTAGATATTTATCCGCTTCATCCGCTGGCAGTCCTTGTTTTTCTGTAGTCACACTACCTAAAATACTTTTTAATGAGTCTGCTGCATTGTATTGACGTGTCCAGTCCGTTCCAGTTGAAACGCCTGGTAACTCTGAAGCGTGTTCCGCTACGACTGCAAGTTCTTGGTCAGTCACCCCAGAATTTTTGATAAATACTGTATTCAATTCGTAGGCACTATTCATGCGTTTAAAAATCGTTGCAATTTTTAATTCTTCTTCATTGAATTGGATTTCATCTTTTGTGACCTTGTCTACAGTTGCACTGTATTGCTCACTAGTTTCCAACTGCTTTTCTTTAGCGGAAAGTCGTTCCGTTGCTTCTTTCAAATGTTTAGGATCAGCCAACCAGAAATCTTTTTTATCCCGTTCGGTCAAATTCTCATCCGCTGGAACATCGATCAATTGATTGAGTTTCGTTGCTACCTCCAGCAAATCTTTTGACGTGACTTTTGTCCCTCTTGTAAAAGTAATCGCTTGGTTTGCTTGATTTGTCACTAACGCCTTTCCAGTTGAATCATAGATCATTCCTCGAGGAGAACTTGTTTGGATCGTCAAGGTAGATGAAGATTTGACTTTTGCTTCCATCTCTTCCCCATTGACGATTTGCAGATACCCCAGTCGAGCAACCAGCGCTACGAACAATGTAAATATAATGAAAAAAAGAAAATTTAAGCGAAAAGGCACGTGGGAACGGCGAAATGGCTTGTTTTTTGGTTCCTGTGCCCCTTTTTTTATTTTATCCATCCAAGAATTGTTCATAAATTTTTTCATAAAATCTTTCATCATTCCTATCTTTTACCTACTTACATTCACGATTCATTGTACCTAAATTTCTGAAATTAAAAAAGAAAAAAAGTTATGCTAAAAAAATTCTTTAACGAAATTCAAGATAAAAATCTCCTTTTGTTTCACAAAACTAAATTGCGTCACAAATACAAATAATTCAAATCGTTAAAAAACAGAGCTTTTTTAATAATTTTCGTTCTGATTTCCGTGAAACACAACAGGCGCTATTTTTACTGTGGAAAACTAACTGTTTTTCTATTATTTTCGCACAATCATAGTTTCGACTCAAAATAGCCTTTGATTGCTTGTCTTGTTTTCCCCACTTTTTCGCTCAACTGTTCATTTTTTGCCATATACAAATAAAAAATAATATCGATTGTCACGAATTGAGCTAACAAGGAATTCGTTGCTGCACTTCGGTTAGTGATTTCTTTTGGTCTGGAGGTTTGGATGACGACATCTGCGATCCTACTTAAATGGTTGGTTCCAAATTGTGTTAAAGCAATTACTGGAATACCCAGATCTTTAGCGATCTCCCCTACTGCAACCACGTCTGCAGTGTTGCCAGAATTGGATATCAGCCACAGCACTTTTTTCGTTTCATTACTTACCAACTGTGGGAGTAGCACATGGATGTCTTTTTCAAAGATGATCGGTTTTCCGACCCGTGACCATTTCTGCACGATGTCTTCCACCACAAGAGAAGAAGCTCCTACACCATATAAAAAAACTGTTTCTGCACCTTCCAAACTTTGAACGACCTCTTGGATCTTTTCTTCTTTCAAGACGTCAACCGTCTCTCTGATCGCCACTTGCGCATTATTTCCTAATTTATTTTTGATCGAATAAAAGGATTCATTCGGTTGGATGTCGCTAAAGCCTTCGTCGATACCTGTTTGGAGTTCTGTCGAAATATTTATTTTAAAATCAGTCAAGCTTTGATAGCCGATTTTTTTAGAAAATCGAACGACTGTTGGCGCACTTAATCCAGCTGATTCAGCTAGTTCATTGGCCGTCATCGTTGGAATTTTTTCTACATTGTTGATAATATAATCTGCAAGTTTTTTTTCTGCAGAGGAATACTCTTCCATCATGCTTTTGATATGGCTAATAACGCCCATAGATCTCACATCCTTTTCATCTTACAGTCTATGTAAGTATACCATATCTAAGCCTTTTGAGCGGCACAGCAATGTATAAAATTTCTTTAGTTTTTGTCTAAATATTCCTTGTGGTCGCTAGTGGAAAAAAACAGCAGAGTAAGACAAATCGTCTTCTCTGCTGTTTTTTGTGTCTACTATTTGATTAGCCTTCACGACTATAGTTTTGTACTTCCGCAACAATTGCATCTACAAAGATGTTCAGATCTTCTACGGATGTTTTTTTACTACCGTATTTACGGATATTTACTGTTGCATCCTCTACTTCTTTATCTCCTACAACCAATTGGTAAGGGACTTTTTGTGTTTGAGAAGCACGAATCTTATAACCCATTTTTTCATTACGGTCGTCTACTTCTACTCGCAAGCCTTTCATTTGAAGGCGTTCTTTGATTTCATAAGCATAGTCGCTGTGTGCATCAACTGAAACAGGAATGATCGTTGCTTGGATCGGTGCCAACCAAGTTGGGAAAGCTCCTTTGTATACTTCTGTTAAATAAGCAACAAAACGTTCCATCGTTGAAACGATTCCTCGGTGGATAACCACTGGACGATGGGTATTTTCACCATCTTCTCCTACGTAAGTCAATTCAAAACGTTCAGGCAACAAGAAATCTAATTGGATCGTTGATAATGTTTCTTCTGTACCTAGTGCTGTTTTGACTTGAACGTCTAGTTTTGGTCCGTAGAAAGCAGCTTCTCCTTCTGCTTCAAAATAATCAAGTTCTAATTCGTCCATTGCGGCTTTAAGCATTACTTGTGCTTTTTCCCACATTGCATCATCATCAAAATATTTGTGTGTATTATTTGGGTCACGGTAACTCAAACGGAAGCGGTAGTCTGTGATGTTGAAGTCTGCATAAACAGCAACCATCAATTCAAGCGTACGTTTGAATTCGTCTTTGATTTGATCTGGTCTTACAAATGTATGCCCATCATTCAATGTCATTTCACGGACACGTTGCAAGCCTGACAAAGCACCTGATTTTTCATAACGGTGCATCATTCCAAGTTCAGCGATACGAATTGGTAATTCACGATAGGAATGGATCGCGTTTTTGTAGACCATCATGTGGTGAGGGCAATTCATCGGGCGAAGAACGAGCATTTCACCGTCACCCATATCCATTGGTGGGAACATATCTTCTTGGTAATGATCCCAGTGTCCAGATGTCTTATACAGTTCTACATCCCCCATGATCGGTGTGTAGACGTGTTGATAGCCTAAGCTGACTTCTTTATCAACGATATAACGTTCGATCGTACGGCGGATCGTTGCGCCTTTTGGCAACCAGAAAGGTAAACCTGATCCTACTTCTGGCGAAACCATGAATAAATCTAATTCTTTTCCTAGTTTACGGTGATCTCTTTCTTTTGCTTCTTCACGAAGGCGGATGAATTCTTTTAGTTCTTTTTTATCAAAGAATGCTGTTCCATACACACGTTGCATCATGTGATTATTTGAATTTCCGCGCCAATATGCACCAGCTACTGATAGTAATTTGAATACTTGGATACGTCCAGTTGAAGGAACATGTGGTCCACGGCATAGGTCGATGAATTCACCTTGTTGGTATGCAGTGATTACTTCATCTTCTGGTAATTCACTGATCAATTCAACTTTGTATGGGTCACTTGCAAAAATATCTAACGCTTCTTGTTTTGAAAGGACACGTCGTTCGATAGGCAGATTTTCTTTCACGATCTTCATCATTTCAGCTTCGATTGCTGGAAGATCTTCTACACTGATTTGGTTTTCTCCGTTGTCTGTGTCGTAATAAAAGCCTGAATCGATTGCAGGTCCTACACCAAAATGAATATTTGGATATAGTCGGCGCATTGCTTGAGCCATCAAATGTGCTGCAGAGTGACGGACTAAAGATAGTGCATCTTCGTGGTCTGGTGTAACGATCTCGATTGTTGCGTCTTCTTCAATCCCGCGATTCAAGTCAACCAACTGTCCGTTGACTTTACCAGCTAAAGCTTTTTTAGCTAAACTTTTTGAAATACTTTCGGCGATTTCAGCAGTAGTACTGCCAGCCTCAAATTCTTTGACTGCGCCATCTGGAAAAGTGATCTTTATCATAATAAATAGCCTCCCTTAGATTTTTGATTGATCGAGAACTCCAACAAAAAAGTCCTAGCATCTCATAAACAAGATACTAGGACGAAAGATTCGTGGTTCCACCTAATTTCGAACGTCAATACGTTCCTTAAGCGTTATAACGGTACGACCGCCTTTGTTTCGACAAAGGTTTCGAAAGTGGTCATCCTTTGGTTTTCTTCTGGAAAAGTTTCAGCCTAGCTTTTCCTCTCTTATCGAAGACTCTCAAATTCAGTTGGCTTTCTCATCAATCAACTATGTGTTTATTTAACCACTAATAAAAAGAAAAATCAAGTAAGTACATGACTTATTTTTTCCATTCACCATTTACGCCATATGTTCCTTTTTTCATTTCATTGATGATGACATGGATGTGCTCTTTTGGCGCTTGCGTATTTTTGTGGACTGCTTCCGTGATATCTTTCATCATATTTTCAAGTTGTTCTGGACTACGTCCTTCTACTAATTCTACGTGTACGAATGGCATTGTATCGTCTCCCTTATGATTGGTCTTGAAACTGTATCATTTGTTTCAAACAGATTTTCTACCACTTGATAATACCGCAAAACAAAGGAAGTGAAAAGAATTTTCTATACTTTATCTATCACTTCATCTGTCACTTCTCGCTCTTAATGCACTGAGGATCGATACCGTATCGACCACTTCTTGGAGTACTGCACCAAATAAAGCTGGGATCACACCCATACTTGCAACGAGCATCAAAAAGACACAGATAAAGATACCAATCAATACCGATTGCTTGGCAACTTGCATCGTTCTTTTCGAAATCATTACTGCTGTCGTGACTTTCGTTAGATCATCTTTCAATATGACTGCATCAGCACTTTCACTAGCAGCTGTCGATCCATGAGCACCCATTGCTATCCCAACATCTGCGATGGCTAGAGCAGGTGCATCATTGACGCCATCTCCCACCATCGTAACGGGCCGATCTTTTTCAGGGATTTGTTCCAAGATCTTCAGCTTGTCTTGTGGCAAACAACGTGCATGGATAGAAGTCAGACCTACTTCTGCTGCGATTGATTCAGCGATTGCCTGCCCATCTCCTGTGATCATCATGAGATCGGAAATACCAAGTTTCTTTAATTCTTGAATCGTTTCTTTTGCTTCTGGACGAAGGGTATCTGAAAAAAGGATCGTGCCTGCAAATTGTCCGTCAATAGCAACATAGATCGCTGTTTTCGTTGTCTGAATTTCATTGGTGCCAACAAATGAAGCTCTCCCGATTTTCACTTGATGATCGGCTACAAGCGCCTGTATCCCTTGGCCTGTGATTTCCTTCAAATCACTTACAGCTAATAATTGATCGTGAGACACATTTTTTAGTAAGGAGCGCGCCAAAATATGCCCTGATTCCTGCTCGGCACTTGCAGCATAGATCAACAAATCATCTTCTGTAATGGCTGGCTCTGGGTGGATCTCAGCGACTTCAAGGAAGCCTTTTGTGATCGTCCCCGTTTTATCAAAAGCAACTGTTTTGGTACGTGCTAACTTTTCAATAGTCGTCCCGGTCTTCACAACGATCCCATTTTTACTAGAACGGCTCATTCCTGCGACTAGCGCAATTGGTGCTGCTAAGATCAATGGACAAGGGGAGGCTACCACTAACACCTCTGCAAAACGCAACGGATCTTTGCTTAACCACCATGATATCCCACCAATCAAATAGGCTATCAGTGTAAACGGAACTGCATAGCGGTCTGCCAATCGAACAAAGTGAGCCGGCTTTTCTTTTGATTCTTCCACTAATTTTATGATCAGTTGATACTGACTGTCAGCTGCTCTTTTTTCGATCTGCATCTGAATCGAGTCATTCCCATTGACTGATCCGGACATCAATTCATCGCCGACGACTTTAGTGATTGGTTTCGCCTCACCAGTCAGTGATGATTCGTCAAATTGAGATTCTCCTTTTACTACTCTTCCGTCTGCCGGAACGATTTCTCCTGGCTTGACTACGATAATGTCATTGATTTCGATCGAATCAACAGCAATTTCTTTTAGTTTTCCATCCTCCAGTTTATGTGCCGTGCGAGGAGTACGATCTAATAAAGATTGTAGTTCTTTACTTGCCTTTTTATTGGCATAGTCTTCCAAGCTATCTCCACCAGTCAGCATGACTAAGATCATCAGACTTGCCCAATATTCCCTTACGATCAATGTGGCGACAATTGCTGTAATTGCTAAGATATCGACACCGTATTTGCCAGAACGTAGGGTCTTTATCATTTCAAGAAACATAAAAAATGCTAAAAAGCCTCCAGTGACTGCAATGATAAGGTAGGCAATCTGCGGTTGTTTAAAAATAAATTCACTGATCAGCGCAATAATACCTATAGAAACAGTTAATAAAAATTTCTTAAAATGTGCCATGTTCTCACTCCTCTATAGAGTATAGAATACCGATTCCTCATAACTTTGTGAATTATTTACTCTTAAATGAAAATAACTATCACTCTCATCCCCTATTATCAAAAACAACTTCTGCTAATCAGTGGACAAAGGTACCTTTTTTTCAGCTTTTGTGCTATACTTTTAATTCGTTATTTACGGCGGAAGGAGCACATAAAGAAATGAATGAAAGACAACTAGAACAACAGCATGTGGATGAAACGACTCACTTGATCCAACTTGAACAAAAGCTGCTGGACAATAAACAACAAACGCTCACACAGGAAATGAATGATTCCACGAAAGAGACTGCTACCCATAAGATCCGTGCCGGTTCAAATGAATCTTTTTATGAGTCAGCTGTTGAATACCGCCAACACGAGCAAGAACTACTTTTAAAATACCATACACTCGAAGCACAGCAAAAACGTCTGCAAACCCTAGCGGTAATGAAAGAAAACCCTTTTTTTGCTCGTATTGACTTTAAAGAAGAAAGTGAAGCTGAAACACTTTATTTAGGGATTGCTTCATTACGAGACCTCGCAGAAGAAACGATCGTGATCGATTGGCGTGCGCCTATCGCAAACCTTTATTATGAAGGAGAAATCGGTCCTGCCTTTTATGAAACCGATACTGAAAAGATCAATGTTGATTTATTATTGAAACGCCAATTCAAGATCGTAGATGGGAAAATCGTTTCGATGGTCGATACATCTGAAGTGATCAATGATGATTTCTTACTAGAGATTTTAGATGATGCATCAAGCGCACATATGAAAAATATCGTTTCCACCATCCAAAAAGCACAAAATGCCATCATTCGTGATACACAGAGCAAAGTCATGTTAATCGAAGGTATCGCCGGTAGCGGGAAAACATCTGCTTTGCTACAGCGCATTGCTTTTTTACTTTACCATAATCGAAAATGGCTTGAAGCTGAAAATGTGCTATTGTTTTCACCAAACCATCTTTTTTCAGATTATATCTCGACCGTCTTGCCTTCTTTAGGTGAAAGCGGCGCTCCTACGCAAACATTCAAAAGCTATTTGGAACAACTCGTTCCAGAATTCACGTTGCTGGAAGAAGACCAGCAGGAAGCTGGCTTTTTATCTGGTGACAAAGATCTAGTCAAAACGTTAAAAAGCAGTTTGACGTTGATTGATCATATTGATGCGTATATCGAAACGATCACAAATTACGGTCCCCTGTTTCGTGACATGAAAATCAATGGACGTACTATTTTGTCAAAAGAATCGATCCGCACCTGGTACCAAGAAACCAATGAACTGTTGCCATTACATCAACGTATTTCGCTCTTACAAACAAAATTATTAAAAAAATTGGGTGGATTACAAAAAGACGAAACCCGTCAACAATGGGTCAAAGATCTGGCAGAAGAACAATTACAAGAGTTGTATGCGACTGATCCTAATCTAGAATACACCGAGCAAAAAGAACGCTCTTTACGTAAAAAACTAGCAAATCAAATCGTCAAAAAACGATTCCGGCGTATCTATCGCGGAATCATGAATTATCAATTCGTCAATATTACGAAACAATACCTGCATTTTATCCAAACAATTCCAGAAATAGTTTTGGCAAAGAATCACATCAGTCCGCAAATGTGGCAAGAACATGCAATGCGACTAAAAGAAAATCTGCGTCAACGTTACTTGCAGCAAGAAGATGCTGTCTTATTCTTCTTGTTGATGCGCAAAGTGTATCCTGTCTCCGCCACACAAAAAGCACGCTATATCTTCATTGATGAAATGCAAGATTTCGCTCCTGCACAGGTAGCTCTTTTACAGGCGGTTTATCCGAAAGCGAATTTGACATTTTGTGGTGATTTGAATCAAAATGTTTTTGGGAATGAAACGATTACGGGTTCACTTGACCAATTATTCAAAGAGCAGGAAGTCACTCATTTTCAATTAACGACGAGTTACCGTTCAACAAAAGAAATCACTGATTTTGCTAATCACTTTTTGTCAAAAGAAGACCATGTGGAAACAACTGCTCGCAAAGGAGAGCTCCCAGTCATTGTGGAAGGCACTTCCTTAGAGGCTCGCTTAAATTGGCTGTCTGACTCACTTGAGCAAGCACAGGAAAAAACACGTTATTGGCGCACAGCGATCATTGGAAAAACGCAAGCTGAATGTGAACAGCTCTATGAGCAACTACCGAGTGTCCTAAAAGAAAAGATCCAATTGATCTCAAATGAAACAGACTTCATGAAACGACAAATCGTTTTATTGCCTGCTTTCTTAGCGAAAGGATTAGAATTCGATCGTGTATATCTCTGGAATATCGATCAAGAAAACTTTTTCTCAAGCCAAGACAAGTTAGTCCTTTATACGATGTGTACCCGGGCAATGCATGAATTGAACGTGATGACATCTGAAACTAGCCCTCTGATCGAAACGATGCCCTCTGCGCTTTACACTAAAATAAACTTATAAGCAGAATAAATGGCGGTAACAGAAATATTCTTTTGAAAATAAATATTTCTGTTACCGCCTCTATTTGGTTTTTAGGAGCACAGAAATCAAACCACGAGTTCGGTGTCCGGATATTTTAATTTAACTAAAGAGATGATCATTCGCAACTCTTCCATGTTTTCAGGATATTCAGGATCAAACAGCTTACTATGACGACCGATTCCACCATTATCAATCAAGCGATAAATTCGATTCCATTCGATGAATTGCTCAAGCGTCTGAAAATTACTGAGGGGGTAACCGCCACTGTCAAGAATCTCCGATACTCTAAAAGCTAGATAGGCACTATCAATCACCTTTGCTTTTTTTAAATCATACTTTTCATTTTTTTCGATCAAGATTTTCCCCGGTTGATGTTTAAGGCTCCATTCCAATAACCGAAAAAAAGCTTCCATTCGATAATCCTCTTCAAATAATTGATAAGCAGAATCTGAACGTCGAAAAAGCAGAGGAATCAAATAATTTCTTTTGTATATCAACATGGGTGCACGATCCACCATACACTCTAGATAACGATTGAGATACCCAGTTCCGACATAGTTCCCTAAGCGGTAGCCTTCTACCCCATAACGTGCATATTTCTGTGCCAATTTCGAACAATCTGCTACATTCACAGCTAGTTCTTCGATTTTCTGGTAACCGCTTAAAATACGTTCAAAAGGCTCTAAACTAATTTTTGCTTCCATACTCTTCCCCGCCTACATCCACATTACTATGTATCATTTTTTCAAATAATACTTATAACATAATAATAACACAGGACTAAAAAGAATAGAAAATAAATCATACGAAATTACGACAGAAAGTTGCGTTGTGCTATATGTTCGCTCCTCCTTGAGCAAAAATCTAAGACTTCTCTTTTATACTTACGTGTTTCATTTTTTTAAACGTCACATCTGCTCTTTTACATAAAAAAAAGAATGTGGCCCAAATCTAAAAATCAGTTTTGGTACAGTCGCTCGAATAAACGGCGCCCAAAAGTCAGGTTTTTCGGAAATGTAAAAAAACGAGCAATACAAAAAGCGTATTGTTCGTTTTTCTCTCCAATTTCTCAAACCAAAACGACTTTTGTCTCGATCTTTTGGATGCTTAATCTTCTAAAGCTACATTATGGAAGACATGTTGCACATCTTCTAGATCTTCCAACGCATCGATCATTTTTTCAAATGTTTCTTGATCTTCTGGAGATAATGTTACTTCATTTTGGGGGATCATTTGGATTTCTGCAATTGAAAAATCAGAGATCCCTTTTTCTTTTAAGGCCTCTTGGATACCATGGAAATCTGCTACTTCACCGTAAACGATGATTTGACCATCTTCTTCCATCACATCACGTACATCAATGTCTTTATCCATTAGGTATTCAAGGATTTCATCCGCATCTTCACCCGCAAATCCAAAGATCGCTGTGTTGTCGAACATGTAGGAAACTGCCCCTGAAACACCCATGTTTCCGCCGTTTTTACCAAAAGCAGCACGTACGTCAGCTGCTGTACGGTTCACATTATTTGTCAATGTGTCGACAATGACCATTGAACCACTTGGGCCAAACCCTTCATAGCGTAGTTCAGAGTATGTTTCATCGCCTGCACCTTTGGCTTTTTCAATTGCACGATCGATGATATGTTTAGGTACGTTGTAAGTTTTAGCGCGTTCAATGACGAAACGTAGTTTTTGATTGGCATGAGGGTCAGGGTCACCTGATTTTGCTGCCACATAGATTTCGATCCCAAATTTTGCATAAACTCGGCTGTTATTTGCATCTTTAGCTGTTTTTTTCGCTACGATGTTTGCCCATTTACGTCCCATATTCTCACTTCGCTTTCTAATTTAATCGTTCTTTTATCATTGTGTGTTACACAAAATGTCCTGTTCCATTATACTTGTGTTTTCTATTTCTGTGAAGTATTTTTTCTATTTCCTATTTTTTTATTCATAGATATAGGGTCTTCTACCAAAATTTTGTTCCTGAACACTTGGCGCCAACTGGTAAATTTGATCACTCCGTATTAAAAGATGTGCAACCTGTGCTTCCTGTTTGCCTATTTTTGCAAACAGCGGGAGCGTTCGTTTTTCTTTCAAAAATACTCGTCCTTTTTTTGTCGAACCCAATATATTTAGATACAGATGTGCTTGTTGCCTTTTTATTTCTTCCGTTTTGATATTTAGCAGTGTATAACAAGCTAAACGTTGCAACCTCGTCCACGTATAGCGCTTCGTTTTGACCAAATCAATAAAATCAGCAAAAGTCGTCGCTTCTTTCGCCGCTTTTATCAGTCGCACTTCGATTCCCTCTGTCATTTGATAAATTGTTTGTAATTCTTCTGTTTCTGAAGACAATAATCGATAACGGAGTAGTGGCCAATAGGTTTCCCACGTCTGCATTGAGGCAGACTGAAAAATTTTGGCTGTTTCAGTTGGTACATAATGATCGATTGCTCTTTTTTCGCTCAATGCTTTTCGAATGGCCGTCGCACTAGCAATTTGCTGTTCTGGCAGTTCTTGATCATGATATCCTGCATTCTTTCGAGCAATCGGTACTAACTGCATGGGTCGATCATAACAGGCGTTTTCTTTTGCATAACTCAAGCCTAAAATATGATTGGGTGACGAAAAATCTAAATTCATTTCAGGGTAGAGTTGATTGAATACTTCTGTCATTTTTTGTGGATAGCTCATGGTTTGATCCACTAATTGCAAGAATGCTTGATCTATTCTCTTTTGGTTTTCCTGAACAAATGATCCGAATGCTTGATAATCAAACGATTGCTCTCCTTCTGTACCAAAGCATAAATAATCACAGCCAATCTTCTGTAATAAACGAACTGCCCCCCTGGCAAAGTAATCTGCTGATTGAACTGACCATTCTATCGGGAGTTCGATCACTAGATCAATGCCATTGGCAAGAGCTGCATTCGCTCTCGCCCATTTATCTAAAATGGCTGGCTCTCCTCGCTGTAAAAAATTACCGCTCATGACTGCGATAACAACATCAGCGCCTGTCTGTTTTCTCGCCATATCTGCATGATAGCGATGACCATTATGGAATGGATTGTACTCTACGATAATACCGCAAGCTTTCATCTTTTACCCACCTTGCTTAAAATAACTACAAATGATTAAAATCAAACCATTGTGTATCCGTATACTCCCAATCTACAAAAATCGAAAAGTAAGCCGAACCATCAGAAAACGATAAAGTCTTTCTGATTGTCCGACTCATTTAGTGAAGCTCGGGGCTTCTTCTATGACTTCTATTCTTTATATGCAACAAAAAATAGTCTTTTTGTCTCTTCAGATGGTTGGTCATCCGTAAAATCAGCATATGCTTCTACTTTAGAAAAACCGCTGTTTTCTAGCATTCTCAAGTAATTATCTAAAGAATATGTTTGCTCTTGGTGCAACTCATCCTCACGAATGAATGTACCTGATCCTTGTGGGTCTTCTACAAAAAATGTCAAGAAATGTTCGATACTGTGTTTTTCTTTTCCTGGGTAACTATCCCATAAGAAAGCAAATCGATCATTTTGATAATGGTAGCTATATTCTGGGAAAACTGTATCCACTTGGTAAATGGAATGGACATCAAATAAAAATCTTCCTTCGTCTTCTAACGCTTGGTAGACTTCATCGAACACTTGTTGCACTTCCTGTTCATTCTTCATATAGCACAGAGAGTCTGAAAAACAAGTAATAGCCTGATACTGGCCCATCTCAGATAAATCAAGCATGTTCCCTTCCACAAACTGGATAGAAGCTTCTTCTTCATATGCGCGTTGACTAGCGATCATCAGCATTTCTTCCGATAGGTCCAAACCAGTCACATGGTAACCATCTTTGGCAAATGCCACAGCCAAAGCACCTGTTCCACAAGCTAACTCCAAAATATTTTGGGTGTCTTTGGGTAAATGGCGTTTCGAAAAATCTAGCCATTGCTGATACAGTGTTTCATCCATTACTTCGTCATAAACAAAAGCAAATGTTTCATAAGCCATATTAATCTAACCAATCAGTTAGATCGACTAATGGTGCATCAGACCACAATTTTTCTAAATTATAAAAACTTCTTTCAGGTGCATGGAAAACATGGACAATGACGTCTCCAAGATCGATCAAGATCCATTTTCCGCCTTCTTTTCCTTCAACTCTTCTTACTTCGTAATTACTTTCTTCTTCCTTATCAAGGATTTCTTCTGTAATGGCGTTGATTTGACGTTCGCTATTTGCAGAGCAGATCATGAAATAATCTGCTAATAGAGAAACTTCACGAACATCTAAGGCAATGATGTCTTCTGCTCGTTTTGAATCTGCTGCTTTGACAGCGATTTGTAATTGTTCTTTGCTATTGATAATAATTTCCTCCTAATAGAGCAGCTGTTATTTTTGAGCCACCCAACGATTATATGTTTCAATTGTTTTGGGATAAATTTGTTGTTCTTGTTCAATGAGATGAGCCAATGTATGCTTGGTTTCAAACGCTACCGCTTCATCAAGATCGATCAAAGCAAGTTCACGTGCTTCTTTTACGCCAGGAAATACACGACCAGGTTCAATGTAGTCCGCCACATAGATGATCTTATCCAACAGAGACATTTTTGCCGCCCCCGTAGTATGAACACGTATGGCATGAAGGATTTCTTCGTCTGTAATACCAAGTTCTCTTTCGACAAAAGAAGCTCCCACAACACCGTGCCAGATCGCATTGCCATAGTCCAGTAATGCTGTATCATAACCATCTCTTTTGATCACTAATATGAATTCATCATCTGGACGTTCTTTTGCGTAATCGTGGGTCAGTGCAGCGATACTCGCTTTTTCAGGAGAACAGCCGTATTTTTCTGCCAATGCGATTGCCATTTCTTCGACACCAAGGACATGTTTGAACCGACGTTCACTCATTCTCATCTGGATTTTTTGCATCAATATCTCTCTCGAATAACCCGTGTATTCTTCACTATAGTTCATCTTGATATAACCCTTCTTTCTGGATATAGTCAATCACTTTATCAGGAACGAGATAACGAACAGAACAACCTTGTTGGATCTTTTGTCGTATCTTCGTTGAACTAATATCGATTTCAGGTACATCTACCCAGATGACAGGATATGGTGTCTCAGTCGTATAACCGGTACGCTGAATCCCGACAAAGTTTACCATTGTGACTAATTCATCGATTTTATACCATTTAGGTAAGTATTCTACCATGTCGCCACCGATAATAAAATAATAATCCGTTTCTGGATTGTTTTGAGTCAATGCCTTCATGGTATCATACGTATAGCTCTTACCTTTTCGAGTCAATTCGATCGTTTCTATTTTTAAAAAGGGATTATCAGCTATCGCAAGTTCAAGCATCTTTAAGCGATGGGAAGCATCGATGGTCTTTTTTTCATCCACATGCGGTGGTTGATAAGACGGCATCAAATAAACTTCATCCAAACCTAGATTTTTACCTGCTTGATCCGCCATAACTAAATGAGCAAGATGGACAGGGTTGAACGTTCCCCCAAGAATGCCTACTTGCTTTCGTTTCTCGAAAATTTGTGGCATTGCTTGAGGAAACACTTGGGAACGGACAAAAGATTTCGCTTGCGATTTCATTATCGTCACTCCTTAAATTGCTCTAACTTCTTTCGATATACGTTGATATTTTTCCTTGGAAGAAGGTTTATATAAAACAAGGACCCGACCGATGATCTGAACAACTTCACATCTTACTTCTTCTTCTAAAATTTTTGCCACATCCTCAGCAATCTCATCCGTATTTTGCAATAAGGAAACTTTGATCAACTCTCTTTTTTCAACTGCTTCGGCAATCTGCACCATCATTGCTGAATTGATTCCACCTTTTCCTATTTGAAAGATTGGTTGTAAATGATGGGCTTTACTACGTAAAAAACGTTTTTGTTTTCCTCTTAGACTCATATCGTTCCTTCTTCCTTAAATCAATGCTTTTCTTTTCATTACATTTACCCCTTTAGGCGCCCAACCCGCTACGACAGCAGGTTGCATAACAGTGATCCAGCCTAAACCAGCAAATACGATGTCCGTTTTCTCTTTGACAGAAAATTCAAAACGGACAAGTTCTGGAAACGCTGCTACTTCATCAGGACGAGGCGGTTGCAATAAACCACCTACGTGTTTTTCATAGAATTCATCCGCTTTTTCCAATTTTGTTCGATGTAGATTCACATCATTCGACACATAAGCAATAAAAGAGCCACGTTCGCCGCTGATAAAATCAAATCTCGCTAATCCGCCTAAGAAAAGGGTCTGTCCTTCATTCAGTTGGTAGCCTTTAGGTTTGATTTCCTTAGTTGGCGCAATGATCCTTAGATCTTTTTTTCCTAAATAATGAGCCATTTGATGGCGATGGATGATTCCTGGAGTATCAACCAAAAAGTGTCCATCATCCAAAGGAATCTCGATCTTATCTAATGTAGTTCCGGGGAACTGAGAAGTCGTGATGACATCTTGGACACCTGCTGTATTTTTGATGATCTGATTGATCAACGTTGATTTTCCAACATTTGTCACACCAACGATATAGACGTCTCGTCCTTCACGGTATTCTTCGATTTTTTCCAGCAACATTTCCATTTCATTCGCTTTTTTGGCACTAGTCAATAGGACCTCAACAGGACGTAAGCCAGCTTCAAATGCTCGTTCTTTCATCCATTGGATCATTTTTGGTTTTTTCAAAGATTTTGGTAAAATATCCACTTTGTTTCCAACTAATAATACTGGATTATTGCCCACAAAGCGATGCAGCCCTGGAATCAATGATCCGTTAAAATCAAAAATATCGACTACATTGACGATCAATGCGTCTTTTTGTCCTAGTTCATTCAATAATCGTAAGAAATCATCATCTGTTAAGGATACATCTTGGATCTCATTATAATGTCTCAAGCGAAAGCATCGTTGACAATAGACCTCGCCAGATGCTAAGCCCTTTTCTAATACCGCTTTTGGTGTATACCCTAACTCATTAGGATGTTCGGTTTGGATCACCGCTCCACAGCCGATACATTGTAGTTCTTCGTTCATTCAATTCCACCTCGCCAGCCCATATCAGGATTGTGTGCTAATAAATAGGCCATGATTTTACGTTCCCAAAAACGATTGAATCGTGTTTTCCAGCTATCCGTATCGATGATGGGCTTCACTAAAATACTACGGATTCCCGCTCGATTCGCCCCTCTGACATCTGTCATGATTTGGTCGCCGACCATCACTAATTCATCATCTGAAAGATTTAGTTTTTTCTTTGCATTGTTGATTCCTAGCGCGAGTGGTTTCATGGCTCTTGCCACATACATCAGTTCGAACTTATCAACAGCACGTGCAACACGATCCGAGTTGTTATTTGAAACTACAACAACTGGGATACCAGCATTTCTCATCTCTAAAATCCAATCGAGCAATTCTTCTGTGCCATCTGGATTATTCCAAGCAATCAATGTATTATCCAAATCAGTTAAAACAGCTTTGATCCCCAGTTTTTTTAATTGTGCAGGGGTAATTTTGTAGATGGCATCCACCATCCATGTTGGTTTATAATTTGAAAACATGTTGTCTCCTCATCTGCAAAAAATGAAGGAGCACGAAACGTACTCCTCAACACTATATTATACTGCAAATGTTAAAAAAAAACTACCTCTATACCTGAATTGTTTTGGAATAAATGTACCTAAAAGAAAAAACTACGAACTGCTCTCCCTTTGACTAGAAGACCATTCGTAGCTATTTCTCTAGCTTTATAAGACTTTGGATAAAAAGTCCACTGTTCTAGGATTACTTGTATGTTCAAATACTTCAGTTGGTGTACCTTCTTCTACTATGACACCGCCATCCATGAAAATGACACGGTCACCCACTTCTTTAGCAAAGCCCATTTCATGAGTAACGATCACCATAGTCATGCCTTCTTTTGCTAGTTGTTGCATCACTTCTAGTACTTCACCAACCATTTCAGGATCAAGCGCAGAAGTCGGCTCATCAAAAAGCATCACATCTGGTTGCATGGCCAAAGCTCGTGCAATGGCGATCCTTTGTTGCTGCCCACCTGATAAAGATTGTGGGTATGCATCAGCCTTATCAGAAAGCCCGACTTTTCCCAATAAGTCTTTGGCAATCTTTTCTGCTGCTTCTTTTGAGAGTTTCTTTACTTTTATTGGCGATAATGTAATATTCTGCAAGACTGTCATATTAGGGAAAAGATTGAATTGTTGAAAAACCATACCCATTTTTTCTCTAGTCTTAAAAATATCGTTTTTCTTATCGGTGATATCTGCTCCTTCAAATTCGATCTTGCCTGTAGTTGGTACTTCTAATAGATTGACACATCTCAGCAATGTACTTTTCCCTGAGCCAGATGGTCCTAAGATCACGACAACTTCCCCTGGAACGATTTCGGCAGATATGTCCTTCAATACCTCATTATCCCCAAATTTTTTATTTAAATGACTGATTTTGATCAATGCTTTACTCATCGTGCTTTACTCCTATCTCTGGTAGCCTTTACCAAGTTTTTTCTCCCATAAATTCAATAAACGAGAAGTAACGAACGTCATGACGAAGTAAATGCCCGCTGCTACGAAATAAGGCTCTAAAGGGATATATGAGTTTGAAATGACGATCTGTGCTGCGCCCATCAATTCATTGATCCCAATCGCAGTTAGCAAAGAGGAATCCTTGATCAATGTAATAAATTCATTCCCTAATGGTGGTAAGATGTTCCTCAATGCCTGTGGAAGAATCACATAACGCATCGTCTGTGCTGGACGTAGCCCTAAAGAATAAGATGCTTCTGTCTGTCCGTAATTGATAGCCATGATGCCTCCACGAATGACTTCAGCAACGTATGCTCCAGAGTTCAAAGACAATACGATCATCCCCGGAAGCAATCTTCCTAGATCTACAGTCAGCACACCTAGTTCTACACTTTTTGAAGGAAAGAAACCTTGTAGTAGCAGAAAACCGATCATGATTTGTAAAAGCATCGGTGTGCCCCGTAATACTTCAATGTAAATATTAGTTATCCAATTCAATGGTTTGTTTTTTGATAATTTCATCAAAGCCATGACTAAACCAATCAGTGTTCCTAGGACAACTGTGACAATCGAAATAATGATCGTGATTCCCGTACCAGAAACAAAGTACGGGAGATATTTATCTAAAAATGAAAAGTTCACGCTTTATACCCTCTATTCTGTAGCTGTTTTTTCAGCTAGTTCATTGTTCTTTTTAATAAATTCATCGACTTTTCCTTCATCGTTCAACTTTTTGATGATGGTATTCAATTCTTTTTGCAAGTCACTGCTGCCTTTTGGTAATGCAATCGCGAATGCTTCATCAGCAGATGGTTTAAGCGTAATATCAGCAATTGTCAAATCAGGATTTTGAGCGATATATGATTCCGCAATCGTTTTTTCTACAACCATCGCATCTAATGATCCTTGATTCACTTCCACTACCATATTTGGCACTTTATCAATCGTTACTAGTTTAGAACCCTCAATCTGTGTTTTTACAACATCTTCTTGGATAGAACCTTTTTGGGCACCCACATTTTTGTCTTTCAATGCATCAGTACTTGTGTAAGCATCTTTATTCTTTTTGTTGATGACAACAACTTGTGGTGGATTGTAGTAATTATCCGTAAAGTCAAACTGTTCTTTTCTTTCATCAGTAGCAGAGATGGCAGAAATCGCAATATCCGATTTACCTTCTTTCAATGAAGCAAGTACAGTATTAAAACTCATATCAGAAACTTCAGCTTTGACCCCTAATTCCTTAGCGATCTCATTGACTAGATCGATATCAGAACCAACGATTTTATCTTTTCCATCCACCATTGTATGGAATTCAAATGGTGCGTAATCGGCAGATGTCGCAACTTTCAAGACACCGCTTTTTTTGATCGCTGCTAATTGATTGTCTGATTTATCAGAAGAGCTAGAAGAAGAACCCCCGCTACTTCCACATGCTCCTAAAGCAAATAAAGCTAAAGCTGTAACAATGATACCTTTGATTTTTTTCATTTTATTTCCTCCTAATACGAAACTTTCTATTCAGTGAAGTTATTATAGCATGAAAATTTCAAAAAAAAAGCATTTTTTGTATATTTATTAAATAAAAATGCAGAATACGGTTTTTAATATGAATATATACACTTATTTAAGTATAATTAAAGGAATGTAAATGAAAAAAAGTATAGTATACTTATTTACGAAGAAGCCTACCTCTCTTCTGTTGAGAAAACATCTTTAGATCAAGTAATTAAATCAAAAAATATTTAGCATTGATCCATTAGCAAAATACCAGAAACAAAAAAGTATGTGCATCGCCTTTTTTCGGCTCTATACTTTTTGATGTTGGTGAACTTCGCCAACATCTTTTTTGTATAAAAAAATATAGAAAAGACACCCTGAAATCCTTTAGAATTAATTTGCCCAAC
>NZ_BCQB01000034.1 GCF_001544215.1 Enterococcus durans NBRC 100479 = LMG 10746 | reverse complement strand
TTCCAATCTAGCGTCTTTTTATAAAAAAAAGACCATTTTTACACTTGATAGTACACATATCAGATAAATGAGCAACGATGATGATATCTTGAACGTTTGATTTTCTTCCTCATTTTTACATAAAATTTATCTGTTTTAGGAACGTTATAGATTTTTTTCTTCATCTTTTCTATGTTGTTCGAAAAATGCAACAGAAAGCAAGAATGTAAAAAGCGATACCTCGCTAAAATAATCCCTCCCCTCCAAGCATTTCAATGCTATACTTAAGCCAATTGAAAGATGGAGGAAGCGGGATGGATCAAAAAACGTTTATTGTGGCAATGATTCTTGCGGTCATTGTTTTATTGATTGGTTTGGAAGTGCATGCGCGGTATAAATTAAAAGAAAGTGTCCACCAAAAATGGGGAAAGTTACCTTATCAGCCGCGGTTTGATAAAGAAGAGAGCTTGAAGGATGCATGGTTGACGGAGAAAAAGTTTCGTTCGTGGGCCAGTGAAGTAGATGATTTGACGTGGTATGACTTGGACATGTTCGAGGTGTTTGAGGGGATCAATCTGACGTATTCGAGTATTGGCTCAGAGGCGTTGTATCAACGGTTGCGAAGCTTTGACTTTACGGAGGATAAACGGTTGGAACGATTGATCGCTTTTTATCAAGAAGAGCCATTGGTTCGTGAAAAGATCCAATATCAATTTGCCCGGCTTGGTAAAAAGGATGGAAATTTTACCAAGCAATATCTGGCAGATGGGAAAAGTAAGAAAATCGGACATATCGGGTTATTTACTTTTCTAGGTTTTTTACCGCTCATTGGCGTACTTCTGCTTTTATTAGGGCAAGTTTTTGGAGTGTATTTAGCAATCGGTAGTTTGGTTTTTAATACGATCTATTATCAAGTAAAAAAACAGACATTAGAAACAGAGCTCAATAGCATGGGCTATCTGGTTTCAACGATTACAACGGCTAATCAGCTGGCCAATATCAAAACACCATTTCAAGAAGAATTGCGACAAAATGTGAAGCCGTTAAGAGATATTCCTAAATTTGGTATTTCTTTTCGTGTGAAAAGTGGTTCGGAAGCGGAAATCATATTTGATTACGTGAATATGATGTTTATGTTGCCGTTTATTTCTTATCATTTCGTCATTAGTAAATTAGAAAAGAAAACAGCAGAGGCAATGAAAGTGTGGGAATTACTGGGAGAATTGGAAGTTGCGGCGGCGGTGTTGAATTATCGAACATATATGCCGATTAATTGCCAACCACAATTCGCTAAAGGTGGCGTAGAAGCGGAAGATTGCTACCATCCGCTATTGGCGGAAGCAGTGGTAAACCCAGTTGACTGGCATAAGAATACTTTAGTGAAGGGTTCGAATGCTTCCGGGAAATCTACCTATGTAAAAAGCATTGCCATTAATTGTATTTTAGCTCAAAGTATCCAAACGGTGTTGGCGGAACGTTTTACGCTTGAACATGGCCATGTGTTGACATCAATGGCAATCGAGGACGATTTGTTTGAAGGTGACAGCTACTTTGTGTCAGAGATCAAGTCGATAAAACGATTGCTGGATCAAGTTGCATCTAAAGAGCGTTGTTACTGCTTTATTGATGAAATTTTAAAAGGGACAAACACGATTGAACGGATTGCCTCTTCTGCAGCAGTGGTGAACTGGTTGTCTGATTATCCATCTTTGGCATTTGTAGCGACACATGATATCGAACTGACGGAAATTTTAAAAAATGAGTGTGAGAATGTCCATTTTGAAGAACAAGTCACACCAGAAAAGGGGATTAGTTTTGATTTCCAATTAAAAGCAGGACCAGCGATAACCAGGAATGCGATCGCGTTATTGAAAGTTTTGGATTATCCTGATAAATTAGTCAAAAATGCGAAAGAAGAAGCTACTTTCTTTGATCATAATCGCACGTGGCGTGTATTTGAGTAAAAAATGAGATAAAAAGGAACAACGGGATGACTTCATCCGTTACATCTAAATAAGTAGCGGGAATAGAAATGTCTTCTCCGAAAAAAGCTGAAATCCGCAAAATGTAACAAGTAATTTGTGAGAGTTTTGTTTCGGGAGATACTTCTTTTCCGCTTTTTCATATCTAATTTTAAAA
Organism: Enterococcus durans NBRC 100479 = LMG 10746; assembly: GCF_001544215.1. GTDB lineage: Bacteria > Bacillota > Bacilli > Lactobacillales > Enterococcaceae > Enterococcus_B > Enterococcus_B durans. The sequence goes on along the minus strand of NZ_BCQB01000034.1, from coordinate 28,602 downwards.
GAAGAAAATTTCTTCTCCGTGATTTTTGTATTTTTTCTATATATCATTGGTTTAGGAATGGTGTTGGGAATCATTGCTTTTCGCAAGAATTTTACATATTTATCGCGGTTACAAAAGTTAAGTGTTGTTTTAATTGGTATTGGTGTAACAGGGATATTCTTATTTACGCTCATCGTACAAATTATGTGGACTCTTAATATGTAATCAGAAGAATGAGAGTTGGAAACAGAAGGGATGACTTCTACTTTCGACGTTTATCCATACCTAAATTGGGAGAGCATGGGACAAAAGTAAAAAACACTTTTGTCCCATGCTTTAAAAACGAATAAACGGTGGGAGCAGAAGCAACTCCTTCGGAAATAAGCCAAAATTCACAAAAATTTGAAAAGCAATTTTCGTGAATTTCTTCTTATTTCTCGGAGTTAAACACTTCTGTCCCAACCTCTCTTTTTTTGGTCTTTTCCACGGATGAAAAAGGAGATTTCATGGTACAATAGAGAATCAGTTGAACAAAGGAGATCATTAGAAAAATGACAAATGCTCTTGAAATAAATGGATTAAAAAAAATATATGCAACAGGGGTCGAGGCGTTACGTGGGATCGACTTGACTGTTGAGGCGGGAGATTTTTATGCGTTGTTAGGCCCAAATGGTGCAGGAAAATCAACGACGATCGGTATCATCACGTCTCTAGTCAATAAAACTTCGGGTAAGGTAAAAGTATTTGGGTACGATCTGGATACCGATTTGGTTCGAGCGAAACAACAGATTGGCTTAGTTCCACAAGAATTCAATTTCAATCCTTTTGAGACGGTACAACAAATCGTAGTGAACCAAGCAGGTTATTATGGGGTTTCACGCCAAGAAGCGCTAAAACGCAGTGAAAAGTACTTAAAACAATCAAATTTGTGGGAAAAGCGAAATGTGCGGGCACGGATGCTTTCTGGCGGGATGAAACGCCGGTTGATGATTGCTAGGGCACTGATGCACGAACCTAGATTGCTGATTTTAGATGAACCTACTGCGGGTGTAGATATAGAATTGAGACGGGAAATGTGGGAGTTTTTACGTGAATTGAACGAAAGTGGCACAACGATCATTTTGACGACCCATTATTTAGAAGAAGCAGAAATGCTGTGTCGAAACATTGGGATCATCCAATCAGGTGAGTTGATTGAAAATACAAGTATGAAATCACTACTCTCCAAGTTACAGTTTGAAACGTTTATCTTTGATTTGGCACCATATGAGCAAACACCTACGCTTACAGGCTATAATTACTCGTTTGAAGATGAACGGACAATTGCGGTGGAAGTCGAACGTGATCAAGGTGTCAATGGCATCTTCGATCAGTTTAGTCAACAAGGTGTCAAAGTTCTTTCGATGCGGAATAAATCGAATCGTTTGGAAGAATTATTCTTGAAAATCACGGAAGAAAATGGTCATGTGGAGGAAAAAAATGTTTAGTCTTTATTTTACAGCTTTAAAAAGTTTAGCTATCAAAGAAACCAATCGCTATTTACGTATTTGGGTCCAAACTTTAGTCCCACCTGTTATTACTACGTCTCTTTATTTTGTTATTTTTGGTAAAATGATCGGCGGGCGTATTGGGGATATGGGTGGATTTTCTTATATGGAGTTTATCGTACCTGGACTGATCATGATGTCAGCGATCACTAGCTCTTATGCAAATGTTTCATCGTCTTTCTTCTCACAGAAGTTCCAAAAAAATATTGAAGAGATCTTGGTTGCCCCAGTGCCTACACATGTGATTATCTGGGGCTTCGTCATTGGTGGATTAGGACGTAGTGTGCTAGTAGGATCGTTGGTAACGGTAGTGTCGCTCTTTTTTGTTCCACTACATGTCCATTCGTGGGTGATCATCATCGTGACCTTGTTGATGACGGCGATTTTATTTTCTCTTGCTGGGTTGATCAATGGGATCTTTGCTCAATCCTATGATGATGTATCGATTGTACCAACATTTGTTTTACAACCTTTGACATATCTAGGTGGAGTATTTTATTCGATTTCAATGTTGCCACCTGTTTGGCAAGCTATTTCAAAAGTCAATCCAATCGTGTACATGATATCTGGATTCCGTTATGGTTTTCTTGGGACAAAGGATGTACCGATCGGCGTTTCTCTTACGATTTTAGTCTTGTTTATCATCGTCCTATATTCAGCTTGCTGGTATTTGATCAATAAAGGACGCGGGTTGAGAAGTTAAAACATTGCCAGAAAGAAGCTGAGAGGTTAACTCCGAGAGACAAGAAGAAATTAATGGAAATTGCTTTTGTGAATTTCGGCTTGTTTTTCGAAGAAGCTGTTGCTACTTTCACCATTTAAATGTATTTAGAGCGTGAGATAAAAGTAGTACTTACTTTTATCGCGCTCTTTTTTATCAAATGCTAAGATGGAGTTGCTCAAGGATCATTATTTGTATTAAAATAGAAAATTAAAAAGGAGTGGATGGGAATGAGCCTTGTATTTCGGGAAACAACAGTAGAAGATTTGCCAGCTGTGATGAAAATCATCAATGATGCGAAGGCGTTGTTAGCGGCTGCCGGCAGTCCACAGTGGCAAAATGGCTACCCTAATGAAGAAACGATCAAAAATGATATTGAAGAGGGGATTTCTTATATTCTTCTAGTCGATGGAGTGGTGGCTGGAACACTGGCATTGCAACGGACACCAGACAAGAATTACCAAGAAATCTTTGAAGGAACGTGGGAAAATGAAGCAGATCCATATACAACGATCCACCGTATTGCCCTGTCGGAAGAATTTCGTGGGCAAAAATTGGCGTATCGCTTGATTGAATTTGCAGAAGCCGAAACGAAAAAACAAGGAATCCATCAAATTAGAGTGGATACACACAAAAAGAATAAAGGGATGCAGCGTATCATGGACCATAGTGGTTTTGAGTTGCGAGGCATCGTTTATGTGAGTGACTATACAGATAATGAACGATTGGCTTATCAAAAGCTTGTTCGTTAAAGAAGTGAAGCGCTGATTTTGCTTCTTTTACATATAACTAGTATAATGACCATGTTTTTTTAAAGATGAAGATCACTAAAGAGCCAGTAATGAAATGGAGTGTATGACGTGAAAGAAAATTTTTGGGCAGCGTTACCTAAGCCCTTTTTTATATTAGCCCCGATGGAAGATGTCACAGATGTGGTTTTTAGGCATGTCGTGAAAGAAGCAGGCGCACCTGATGTATTTTTTACTGAGTTTACGAATTCAGATAGTTTTTGTCACCCTGATGGTAAAGAAAGTGTTCGAGGTCGATTGACTTTTACAGAGGATGAACAGCCTATGGTAGCCCATATCTGGGGGGATAAGCCAGAATTCTTCAAAGAAATGAGTATCCAACTGGCTGAAATGGGATTTAAAGGGATCGACTTGAATATGGGGTGTCCTGTACCAAATGTCGCTGAACGAGGCAAAGGCAGTGGGTTGATCCTTCGTCCAGAAGTAGCGGCGGAATTGATCCAAGCTGCAAAGGCAGGAGGACTACCGGTTAGTGTGAAAACACGGATTGGGTTCACGCAACAATCGGAATTAGATGATTGGATCAGTCATCTCTTGAAACAAGATATCGCGAATCTTTCTATCCACTTACGAACAAGAAAAGAAATGAGTAAAGTAGCTGCCCATTGGGAGTTGATTCCAAGGGTTGTAGAGCTGAGGGATGCACTTGCACCGCAAACATTGATCACTATCAATGGAGATATTCAAGACCGACAAATGGGCTTGGAATTGGCAGAAAAATATGGAGTAGACGGCATTATGATCGGCCGAGGGATTTTCAAAAACCCATTTGCTTTTGAAAAAGAAGCGAGAGAACATTCGTCAGAAGAACTGATTGCATTACTCCGCCTACAATTAGATCTGCAAGATCAATATGCGCAGATCATTCCACGTTCGATCACAGGATTACACCGTTTCTTCAAAATCTATGTCAAAGGTTTTCCTGGTGCAAACGATCTGCGTGTTCAACTAATGAATACCAAAACAACAGATGAAGTGAGAACAATACTGGACACATTTCAAGCGAACAAAAACAGATAAGGCTGAGATGAAATAATCAAGGCCAAAAATATAAGCCGAAATTCACGGAAATTGCTTTTTTGATTTTTGAGAATTTCGGCTTTTTTAAGCACTACTTCTAGTTGCATAATTTAATCAGTTTTGTAGTGAGAGACAAAGTGAGCTAGTTTTTATCGCTCATTCATTTTCATAAAAACAGATTTTTGAGCGTATTAGTTTATCGCTTGATAAATTTAATGATATCCTAAAATTGATCGAGTGATAAAGAAAGAGATGTAGGTGATCCCATGAAAAAGATTCTCGTAATAGGCGCAGGAGTCGCCGGTCTAAGTGCCGCAGTTCGGTTACAAAAATAGGTTATGCAGTAACACTGTACGAAAAAGAAAGTCAGCCTGGTGGGAAAATGAACCAAATCAAAAAAGATGGCTTTACTTTTGATTTAGGACCAACTATCGTGATGATGCCCGAAATCTATCGTGAAGTTTTTGAATTTTGTGGAAAAGACCCTGATGACTATATCCCAATGAAAAAAGTTGATCCGATGCTCAAATTATATTTCAACAAGGAGCGTCCTCTTGAATTTTCCAATGATTTAACTGAGTTAATGCGAACGTTAGAAGACATATCATCAGAAGATGCTCAAGGATATATGGCTTTTTTAGCCGATATCTACAAACGTTATACGATTGCCAAAGAAGCTTTTATAACCAAGTCTTTTCGCGGATTCTGGGATTTTTATAATCCTAAATCATTGTGGGCAGGGATTCGCTTGCGCACATTCAGTGATGCATATTCATCTATTTCAAAATTCGTGAAAGATGAACGATTAAGAAAATCACTGGCATTTCAAACATTATATATTGGTGTTTCTCCTTACCAAGGACCATCATTATATACGATCATTCCAATGATCGAGTTATTTTATGGTGTGTATTTTATTGAAGGTGGCATGTACACGTTAGCGACTTCTTTGGCTAAGTTATTTGTAGAATTAGGCGGGAAAATAGAATATGGAACGCCTGTCGATGAACTGATCATCGAAAACAAAGTAGCTAAAGGAGTTCGTATTGGAAACGAACAAGTTACAGCTGATGCGATTGTTTGCGGTGCTGATTTCCCTTATGCGATGCAAGAACTGATTCCAGATGAACGCAAAAGAGGAAAATATACGAATAAAAAAATCGAGAGCATGGAGTATTCTTGTTCCTGCTTTTTGATGTACTTAGGGTTAGATAAACGCTATCCGGAAGAGCAACTGCATAGTATTTATTTTGCCGATGATTTTAAGCAAAATGTGGATGATCTATTTGAGATCGGTAAGTTGCCGGAGGACCCATCCTTTTATTTGTATCGTCCATCATTGATGGATCAAACACTTGCCCCCGAAGGACAGGAAGGGCTGTATGTATTGGTCCCTGTTCCGGAGTTATCGATGTACGAGGATTGGTCAGATGCGGTCGTTCAAGAGTATCGGCAAAAGGTCTTGACGTTAATCAAAGAGAAGACACTCTTCAAAGATATCGAAGCACACATTGTCTCGGAAACATATATGACACCAAAGGATTTTGAAAAACAGTTCAATGCATACAATGGTGCAACCTTTGGATTGAAGCCGATATTGAAACAAAGTAACTACTACCGTCCGCATAACAAGTTTTCTGCGGCAAAAAATTTATATTTCTGTGGAAGCAGTACCCATCCAGGCGCAGGTGTACCGATCGTGATGCAAAGTGCGAAATTAGCGGTAGAGGAGGTGTTGAAAGATGACAGGCGACAATGAACGATTGTTTGAGATTTATCAAGCGGATTTTACTTACTGTGAAGCAGTCATCAAACAACACTCCAAATCATTCTATACCGCTTTTTCTCAACTGCCAAAAAGAAAGGCACAAAGTGTTTATGCTATCTATGCTTTTTGCCGCCAAGCAGATGATCTCATTGACTTGGAAGGAAATATTGAAGGGTTGGATCAGTTAGAACAACAATTGACCGACTTTGAAGCAGGAAAAGTCCCCAATACTCCTATCTGGCGTGCGTTAGCTGTGGTGTTTGCAACTTTTCCGATGGATTTAGCACCCTTTTACGACATGCTCAATGGTCAACGAAAAGATATATCATTTACGCAACCAAAGGATATGAAGGCACTTGAGGACTATTGTTACTATGTAGCTGGAAGCGTTGGGCTAATGTTGTTGCCATTGTTGACGGACCAAGCAACTAAAATAGCTGAACCAGCAAAAAAATTAGGTGAGGCGATGCAGCTGACCAATATTTTGCGTGATGTAGGGGAAGATTACCAAATGGGCAGAGTATATTTACCAAAAGAAGAGATGGAAAAATTTCAAGTAACAGAAGAAACGTTGGAAAATAAAGCAACTACACCAGCTTTTATTGCTTTATGGGAATCTCTGGCTGCGCAAGCAGAAGAACGGTATAAGCAATCTTTTGAAATGCTACCATTGATCCACAAAGATTGTCAGCTAGCACTAACGGCTGCAGCGTTTATTTATCGGGAGCAACTAGAGGCTATTAGAAAAAATCACTATCAAGTGTTTACTAGAAAAAATAAAATCAGTCATTTCCGTAAACTTCAATTGCTACGTGAAGTGACAAGTTATTTGGAAAAAATCAATCGGACTTCTTCTTTTATCTGAAAAACGATAAAGGATTCACTCAGAACAATCTGTGGAAAAGGAAGAACAAAAAAGTTGTTTGTTTGGATCTAGGCTTATTTTAAAAGGAATTGTCTTTACGGTATATTCGAAAAAAGAGGTCGAGACAAAAATCGTTTAGGTCTGAGAAATTGAAAAAAAAAACGAACAATACGCTTTTTATATTGCTCGTTTTTTTCAATTTCCGGAAAACCTGACTTTTGGACGCCATTTATTTGAGAGGGGCTGGGATAGAAGGGTTTAACTCCGAGAAATAAGAAGAAATTAGCGAAAATTGCTTTTCAAATTTTTTTGAATTTCGGCTTATTTCCGAAGGAGTTGCTTCTGCTCCCGCCGTTTATTCGAGAGTCTGTAGCAAAACTGATTTTTAGATTTGTCCCACATTCTTTAAATTTTAATTTGCGGATGTTCAAGAAGTGTTGAGCAATGACAGCTACGCCGCCGAAGAGAATTGCTTTTTCCCCGAGAAGTGTATTTCGAACAATGATTTCTTTTGTAAAGCGACTGCTTAGGGCGTTATTGATATAGTCGATCATTATCGGCAATTTACGGTAGAGGGGACTGTTGACCACGATGATATCGGGATCATAGATCATACTGATATTATTGATACCAATACTTAACAATTCCGCATTTTTTTTTATTAAATGAAGTGCATCAGGATCTGCTTGATTCGCATAAGTCGCAATGATGTCTGAATTCGCATATTCAAGTTTTTTTTTGTGCGCAAATTCTTCATAGATGGCTTTGTTTGAAGCATATTGTTCTAAACAACCATGATTGCCACAGGGACAAGGGATGCCGTTGGGATACAAAATCGTGTGGCCGATCTCTCCAGACTTGCCATGTTTACCGATTTTTAAAATCCCATCTTCCACAATGCCGCAACCAATGCCACTATGGCTACTGATACTGATCAAATTTTGTAAGGGAGAAGAAAAAGTATATTCACCTAAAGCAGCTAAATTCGCTTCGTTATGGATAAAAACCGGGAATGAGTAGTGATCCATCAATTGCTGTTTCAAATCAATCGTGTCTAAATCATAATAAGGGGTAAAAATTGCTTGTTCATCCAAGATGACCCCGTGGATGCCGATCGTCACACCTACGATATCATACGGCGTGGATGGGTTATGTGTCATCAAGTCAGCAATCGCTGTTTGCAAAAGTGCAACTACGTTTGTCGAATCAACAGAGATTCTCTCTTTTTCGACCGTAGCAATCGGCGTGCCATCAATATAAGACAACATCCCTTCTAGATAGTCATAGCCGACATCAAAAGAAAGAGCAGTAGCAACTTTTCGATTGAATGTCAACATGATCGGCTTTCTGCCCCCAGAAATTGAGGCATTCCCAATACGAGTTTGAATGATTAGTTGATCAGCCAACAATTTTTTGGTGATGTCTGAAACAGAAGCTTTGTTCAAGCCAGTGGTAGCAGCTAACTCAGCTCTAAAGACTTCTTGTTTGTCGATGATGGCTTTAAGAATGTTCGCTTGGTTACTTTCGCGAATGGTATATTTGCTTGAAATCATAAAAATTCCTTTCCTTATCCAGGAGATATAGGTAATATAACAGGATTATCTATAAGTATATAGTGAAACAAAAAGTTTAACAAATGAATTTTTTTAAATGGTATCCCTATAAAAACGGTCATTATAAAAAAGATACCGAAGATGACCTGTCACCCTAAAAGTAAGTGGTACTAAAAAGGGGACAAGCCACCGCCAGATGATATGAGAAGGTAGTCATTCCTCGTTATAGTTTCTTTTCAACTAATTTTAATTCTTCAAGTAGGGCTTTTCGTCGAGGATACTTTTCCTTTAATTCTTTGATCAAGAGTTGAGCGGAAACGATACTATTTGGTAAGCTAGCCATTTCTGTGATTAATCGAGCAATTTTGTGATAATGCGTTCGAGTACCGGTTGGCTGGGCCATCTTTCGCAGTTCATATTCATATTTCTGTAAAAGGGCATCTGGTGCATGCTTTTTCAAATAAATGAAATAATGGCTCGCATCTTCTAGTCCAGGTGCTTTAAGTACATAATCCAGCAGTAAATCATAGCGCTTTTCTTGCGAATAGAATAAGCCCACACCGACATGGTTTCGTAATTTTTCGAATAAGTCGGCACTACGTTTTTCCCATTCTTCGGGTGTACAAACTTTTTTCAATTGATGGATCAAATTCATATCTACTACACTATTTTCAATCAATAAGCGATAGATTTGATTTGCGTATTCCTGTATGTTGCCTAATTTTTGGTAAAGTCGTTTTAGGGAATAACGATGTAGTAAAACCAAATCTGGAGAATGATTATCCATTTCGATGCTTGCTTTCAATACAGTGACAGCTTCAGCATACGCCTTCTTTTTTTTGAGATAGTCCACATATTGCGAACGTGCAGTAGGAGAAGACCAGTTTTCTTTGACCGCATAGTGGATCTGATTGGCCGAATAATTCAGCATTTCCATCTGTTTCACTGAAAGAAACCGTTTTAGGGTTGCTGGATTCTTTTTTTTCTGGGTATTACTAGCGTAACCCGTATCTTCTGAATGACTGCCTATTTTCTCATTCAAGAGTTTATGTATGTATAAATTAGAATAGATTCGTTGTGGATCGCCTGCTTGAGCGGTAAGTCTTTGGATCAACTCTTCTTCTTCTCTTGCTGTAGCATAACGGAACAGTATTTTTAAAGAGGTATAACAATGGGTCAGCAAGCGATCAATTGCTTGAGCAGAATAACAAATTTCTGAAAAGTCGATTATTTTAATGACTGCATTGACTACTTCAAAACCATGTAAAATTTTCTTATGTTTAATTGAACGCTTCACTTGTAACTCTGTAAAGAGGATCATCTCTGTTACAAATATGTCAACTCTTTCAGAAGAGTTATCGCCATCACTGTTATTTTTATAAGTTGTGACAACTGTGTCGGAATGAGCAGGAGCTGCCGAGCCATCTAGTGAAGTATGCCGGTAAAAGCGCTGTGCCAGCCGCGGATTCTCTTGTAAAACAATAGTCAAAAAACTTTGGATCTGCGTGTCATCTGCATGAGTGATCGATTGTGCTATCTCTTGCTTGTATTCTTTAGGGGAATGCGTTTCATATTCAAATAAGAGCGCAACTAAGTGGGAGCATTGTTCCACAGATGGACACAGGCAATCACAGGTTGTGTGTAAGATATGATGTGTATCATCTAAAACAATCGTGGCATTTTTCTCTGTATTATCCGTGATTTTAGCGGTTATTTGTTGTTTTTCAATCGTAAACTCAAGGACACGCTTTTCTAAAAAATAAGAATAACCTAAGTCTAACGTCGTTTCTAAAAAATAACTTTGCCAATCTTTCAAAGTAAATTCCTCCTTAAAACTTTTTACTTAATAAGTTTAACGGATAATAGAAAGTAAAACAGTATTTTTTTCATAATACTATTGTTATTTAATAGAAAATAAATAAGGACTTTATAGAAGATTTCTTCTACAAAAATTTTTCAATGAATTCTTGATTTTCTGGACGATGCTCATTTTCTAGTACAGCAATTTTATGGATCAACTCTGCTAAAGTCATTTGTTCCATTTCTCGTTCCACTTTTTCTTGTAATCGAGAATAGCTTTCTGTCAAAGCTTCTTGGATATTGGCGCCCACCACACAATTTGGGTTGGTTTTTGGGTCGACTTGGATCAAGTTTGTGTTGCCTTCAATGCTTTGATACACATCAAGTAGCGTGATTTTTTCTGGTTTTCTTGCCAAAGAAGGAGTTGCTTTACCATTTTGGGTAATAATCAATCCAGATTTTTTTAGTTTACTCATGATTTTTCGGACATTTGCTGCGCTAGTTTCGATACTTTTAGCAATCATTTCACTTGATAATAGATTGGTCTCTTGGAAGATTTCAATGTACGCTAAAATATGGATTGCATCACTGAATTGTAAAGAATATTTCATGGGAATACCTCCTGGTAAGTTTTTCTCTTGACTTATCTTAGCATACTCTTTAAGATAATGGTGTAATTTATAAATGTACAGGTTAGAAATTTAAGAAATAGTTAGACAATCAAAGGAGTGGTCAATATGACTTATTTAGTAACAGGAGCAACTGGTGGTTTTGGGAAATACGCTGTAAATTATTTGAAAGAGCTTGTTCCAAATGAAGAAATCTATGTGCTTGCTCGGAGTGAAGAAAAAGGAGCAGGGTTAAAAAATGAAGGGTTGAATGTTCGAATTGGTGATTATTCTGATCTTTCGTCGATGAAGAAGGCATTGACAGGAATCGATCGTTTGCTTTTTGTTTCTGGTGCACCGGGGAATCGTCAAGAGGAACATGAGAAGGTAGTGAAGGCTGCGAAAGAAAGTGGTGTCTCCTATATTGCGTATACTAGCTTTGCAGATGCAGATCATTCAACTAGTATCTTAGCTCCCGATCATCAATTTACAGAGAAAGTAATCAAAGATTCTGGTATTCCCCATACTTTTTTGCGGAATAACTGGTATTTAGAAAATGAATGGCCAATTATCGAACTTGCTTTAAAGACAGGTCGTTTTGTTTATGCTGCAGGTGACGGAAAAACAGGATGGGCGCTCAAACGCGAATACGCAGAAGTGGCGGCTAAAGCAGTAGCAGGTTCTGCATTTCCAGAAGTACTAGAATTATCAGGAAAACCAGTCACTTATGAAGAACTAGGTCAAACGTTGAAACAAGTGGTAGATCAACCGATTGAAATCATTCAAACTGACAATCAGGGATTTATGAAACACTTGGAAGAAGCAGGCTATCCTGAAACAGCGGCACAAATGTTTGCAGCTATCCAAGAGGATATCAAAAATGGCCAACTAAATGTTGTGTCTGATGATTTTGAAAAAGCATTAGAAAAACCGTTGATTTCTTTAGAGGAAGGCTTAAGAGAGTTAATGAAGTAACCCAATAAGAAAAGTGTTCCAGATGGCGTAGGAGGTCGAGACAAAAGTGTTTCTTACTTTTGTCTCGACCTCTTTTTTTTTGAAATTACCGAAAAAAACTGGCTTTTGGACGCCGTTTATTTCCGAAGGAGTTGCTTCTGCTCCCACCGTTTATTCGAGAGTCTGTCAAAAAACTGATTTAGAGAGCGTCGATTGCGATGCTTTTTTTAGATGTTTTTTAGATGTTCGAGAAATTTTTCTGCTACTAGTGATACGATTGATGTTTGTTCACAGATCAAAGAAGAAAGTGATGCTTTTCCGCTTTCTTCTTTTTTTTGAAGTAAACGTAACCATTTTTTCTTTATTTCATGTATACTGATTAATGTGTAGGATTTATGAGAATTTTTTTAGAATAGTTACTATTTTAACCATAAAATTCAACATTTAGACTATACAACATTCAGATAATAAAAAGAATCAATAAGGAGAGTGTCATGAAATTTAGAAGTTTTCTACTAAGTACGATTATTTTAGGGAGCCTAGTTGTCACCAATGCAACCGTTCTAGCAGAAGAAATCGGATCATCAACCTCTGAGACTACTGAAGTCAATCAAATGAATGAAGTACAAACAACCGAAACAAGTGCTAGTGTTTTAACACAAACAACGGAGGCTGTAAGTACAACAGATACAATAACGGATACTTCCGCTACAAATGAAATGGCAACAAATGAAACAGCAACAAGTGAAACACCAACAAACGAAAATCCAGAAACAGCAGAAGAAATCACAAATCAATTGACGGATGGACAAACGATCACACATACGCACCAAGCAGATTTATCTGAATTTACAAATGGTGTGATGGCGCGATCAGCTCGAGTTGCCAACACTTCGCAGCAAGCATTTATCGATAGCATTGCTTCTTCCGCTCAAAGTCTAGCGAATGAAAATGATTTATATGCGTCAGTTATGATTGCCCAAGCAATTGTAGAAAGTGGTTGGGGGAAAAGCACACTGTCCGCAGCTCCAAACTATAACTTATTTGGAATCAAAGGAAATTACCAAGGGCAATCTGTCACGATGCCAACTTCTGAATATGTAAATGGGCAGTGGATCACTGTCAATGCAGCATTTAGAAAATATCCTTCTTATAAGGAGTCATTGCAAGACAATGCCAAAGTATTAAAAACGACTTCTTTCCAATCTGGTGTATATTACTACTCTGGTGCTTGGAAAAGTAATACCAAATCATACAAAGATGCAACAGCTTGGTTGACTGGTCGTTATGCGACTGCACCAAATTATGGGTCCACATTGAATAGTGTCATCGAAACCTATAATTTGACCCAATATGATACAGCGAAGGTGTCAACTTCCCCAATGTATCGCCTCTACAATAGACATACAGGTGAACATTTGTATACATTGAATGCTGGAGAAAAAGATTATTTGCCAAAAGTGGGGTGGAAATATGAAGGGATTGCTTGGCAAGCACCGAATAGTGGCCAACCGGTTTATCGGATGTATAACCCTTATAGCGGAGACCATCACTATACAATGGCACAATCAGAAATCAACTTTCTAAAACCATTGGGCTGGCGTTATGAAGGATTGAGCTTCTATTCTGGGGGTTCCAAACCGATTTATCGCCTGTTTAATCCAAATGAAAAAACTGGAACACATCACTATACTCTAAGCGCTTCTGAAAGAGATTTCCTTACGCCATTAGGTTGGAAATATGAAGGAATAGGTTTTTACGGGTATTAGTCCTCTTGTTTCACTAACTAAATAAAAAGAAGACCCTTTTCGATTGATTTCTTTATTATCAGGAGCGTGGGACAAAACTAAAAATCAGTTTTGCCACAGACTCTAACTCCGAATAAACGGTGGGAGCAGAAGCAACTCCTTCGGAAATAAGCGAAATTCACAAAAATTTGAAAAGCAATTTTCGTGAATTTCTTCTTATTTCTCGGAGTTAAACACTTCTGTCCCAACCTCAGGTAGATGAAGCATAAGTCGTAAAAGGGCTTTCTTTTTTTATTTGAAAAAAAATACTTACACAAAAGTTTTAAATGTGCTACGATGACCTTCGTGACAAAAATAAAGGAGTGGTATATTTGCCTACAAACAAAAAAGAAGGAATAATTTTTACAACAATGATGTGTTTCTTGATGGTATTAGGAATGAGTGTGTACAATCTATGGCTTCATGGAGACTTGCAATTTTCTAGTCTTTTAATCGGTCTAGTACCTGGATTCGTTGTTGCCTTCATTTTAGATGTGTTTATCATTGGAGTTATTGCAAAAAAAATAGCTTTCAAGCTACCTGTTAATCCAGAAAGCAAGTTTCAGATGATCGTGACGATTTCTTGTCTAATGGTCTTAGGAATGGTTACTTGCATGTCTTTATTTGGTATCATCCTTGAACAAGGTATTCCAGATCAATTACTTTCTTCATATTTAAATGCTTGGAAAATGAATGTGATTGCTGCATTGCCTTTGCAATTACTGATCGTTGGTCCAATTTCTAGAAGTGTATTAAGTAAAATCCAAAATTAACAAAAGGTATGTAATGATTCAATAGATGTAAAAAAAAGCCGACTCTTCATTGGAGCGGCTCTCTAAGTTGGACTTCTAACTTACGGGGGCGTTTCAATAGTGAGGGGCTTTTTTTATTTAATCGAAAAAGGTTTGCATCATTTCTCGTACTTGTTGGCACCAATCAAGTTCTTGTTGGCAAAGTAAGATTCGACGCTGGATTACGACATAACGACCAAATTCTTCTCGTTTATCAATCGAAAGATCGACCAATTTTACTTGGTTTTTTTGCATGATTTTGTTCAATTGCTGTTCACGTGTAAAAAGCAATCCAGTTGCTGTTGTTTTATCTAAGGTTGAGAAGGCGTAGATTTTAGCTAGAAATTCGTCTTTTTGCGTAGGAGCAGGAGTTTCTTCTTTGATCCATTCTTCTACTAAAGAACGTCCTTCATCGGTTAGCGTATAAATCTTTTTTTGGGAATGTTCTTCAATTTCTAGAACAGTGATATACCCTTTCTGGTCTAATTTTGCCAAGGTAGTATAGATCTGGCTGTGGTGAGCTTCCCAAAAAATCGTAATAAGTTGTTTCAATTCATAACCTGATCGAGGTTTAGACAAAAGAACGCACAATAAGATATAGGCTAAAGTATTCATACGATACCTCCTGACTGATTTCTTTTTATTATAGCACATTCTTTCTTCTCAAGTTTACATGTGCATATTGACATGTAAAATAAATCATGTATGATGCTATATAGAAAGAAAGGAATGGGAAGCTTGGAGAATCAATTAGAAATAAGTGAACAAACAAAAGGAAAAAATTCGGCACTTGTCGTAGCTGCTACATGTATGATTTCATTTATGGGGGTCGGTCTGGTCGATCCAATCTTGAAGACAATAGCTGCGCAATTAGATGCAACACCTGCTCAAACGACGTTATTATTTACTAGTTATATGCTTGTTACTGGAGTAGTTATGCTATTTACGGGCTTTTTATCAAGTCGTATCGGTTTGAAAAAAACATTGATGGCGGGATTATTTATCATTGTTATATTTGCTGGACTTGGTGGATTATCTAATAATATCAATACGTTGATTGGCTTGCGTGCCGGTTGGGGTGTCGGAAATGCATTATTTGTTTCAACCGCACTAGCAACGATTGTTAGTATCTTAGTGGGGAATACAGAAAAAGCGATCATGATGTATGAAGCTGCTTTGGGTTGCGGAATGGCAGTCGGTCCCTTAGTTGGTGGTATTTTAGGAAGTGGTTCATGGCGTTATCCATTTTATGGAGTAGCAACTTTGATGTTTTTAGGATTTATTGCACTAGCATTTCTTTTACCAGAAGCTGAAAAGCCAAAAACAAAAGTTGGCTTTTGGGAAGGCGTGAAAGCACTAAGCAACCATAAGTTACGTTCCGTTGGTTTGATTGCTTTATTATACAATTTTGGATTTTTTACGTTATTGGCTTATGCACCTTTCTTATTGGTAGGCTATAGCGAATTAGCAGTCGGTTTTGTTTTCTTTGGTTGGGGTGTGTTATTAGCGATTGCTTCTATTTTCGTTGCACCAGCACTAGAAAAGAAATTCACGACTTACCGCACGATTTTAGTTGCTTTTATTTTCTTCATCATTTGTTTAGCATTATTGGGAGCAGGCGCATCGTTCCAAGTACTTGTACCAATCAGTATTGTTCTTTCTGGTTTTTTCCAAGGGATCATCAATACATTGCTAACAACGATTGCAATGGAAATACCTGGGTTGCAACGAAACGTTGCTTCTTCAAGTTATAGCTTTGTTCGTTTCTTTGGTGGGGCACTGGCTCCGTTTATTGCCGGTGAGATTGGTGAAAAAATGGGAGAAAGCTATGCGTTTTATTTTGCGGCAATCATTGTGGTGATCAGCGTAGTGTGTATCATTTATCATCGCAACTATTTTGTCACAAGTGAAGGGGAAGAATAGGTTTGATAGGATCTTGCTTTTTGCGTAAATACGCAAAAAAGGCAAGGTCTTTTTTTACTTTACTGGAAAGTCGAGCAGTTATGAGATACAATCCAAGGGAGAAAGGGAGGGGAAAACATGTTAGAAGAGTATTTTAAAGAAGTTGGCCTAACGTATATTGAGCTTCCTATTGAATTGGTAGATGGCCGTCCTGTGTATCAAGGCTATCTAAAAGAACTACCGACACTTAACGCAACTGGCGAGTCGAGAAAAGTGATGCAACGCAAATTGGCGAAATTATACCAAGCCTATCGTGAACAATTGCTTGCTGAAGTGGAAGAAGAAAAAGAAAAAACGATGAATTTTTCAATGGATGAACTTTTGCGCTATTATGATGGGGAAACATTTGATGGTTTTGCTATTTTGGACCATGAAGGTGAAAGTTATTAATAATAGATTGTAAAAAATATGCTAAGAATATTGGGTAAAGAATATTTTTGAGAAGACTGTAAGAGAAGCTAGAACTAGAACAGAAGTGTTTTGTTTCAAGGGGAAATCTTTGGAAATTTCAAAAAAAAAACGAGTGTGGGACAAAAGTAAGAAACACTTTTGTCTCATTCTTTAAAAACGAATAAACGGTGGGAGCAGAAGCAAGTCCTTCGGAAATAAGCCGAAATTCACAAAAATTTGAAAAGCAATTTTCGTTAATTTCTTCTTATTTCTCGGAGTTAAACACTTCTGCCCCAACCTCGTTTTTTCTTCAATTTCTCAAATCTAACCGACTTTTGTCTCGATCTCTTTTCTTAATTGATAAAATGACTGATTTTCTTACTGTTTGTATCCATTATTTGAATCGATTGGTAAGGTTACTCTTATTTAATTGGTATTTATACGAAAGATGGAAGATACCTGCAATCAGTAAAGTGATCGTATAAGCGATCGATTGGTTAAAAGCAAAAGTGTAATTGAGTATAGCTAGGGCACTTAAAGCGATCATATAACTGAGGTATAAGCGCCGAGCCATTCCTTTTGGACCAATTCGTTGCAGATAATTACTCCACTTTGCTTGCGCATTTCGCAAGCTTCTTTTTTTAAACTGGAAAAAAAGAGCTAAAAGGCCAACACCTAAAAAAGCAGAGAGATTCAAGGAAACGATATAAACAAAGAAAATTTTTAGAATTTCAAACATAGTGGGACCTTTCTAAATAAAATTTTCAACATACATACTAAAAAGAAGATTTAGCATAGTTTATTTTGAAGCACGTAAATGTTTCGTGTGAAACAATTTAACGGATTTGACCATCTCCATAAATGACATATTTGGTGGAAGTCAATTCATTCAACCCCATTGGTCCACGCGCATGTAGTTTCTGTGTGGAAATGCCGATTTCTGCACCAAAACCGAAGACAGCACCATCTGTGAAGCGAGTAGAGGCATTGACATAGACAGCGGCGGCGTCAACTTCATTTAAAAAGCGTTGGCTAGCTTGGTAACTGTCTGTGACGATGGCTTCAGAATGCTTCGTGTTATGCTGATTGATATGTGTGATTGCATCATCTAAGGAATCAACCACTTTTACTGCTAAAATATAATCCAGATATTCGGTATCCCAATCACTTTCTTCTGCTAGCGTAGCGGTTTCTAGGTAGTCCATAGCCCGAGCATCTGCACGTAGAGAAACACCATGTTCAACGAGTTCTTTTTCAATGACTGGTAAAAAGAAAGGTGCAATTTCTGAATGAATCAGTAAGGTTTCTGCTGCATTGCATACCGAAGGACGAGAGGCCTTGGCGTTGACAATGATCTCAACCCCCATAGACAATTGGGCATCCTTATCGATATAGACATGGTTGTTTCCTGTGCCTGTTTCAATAATCGGTACTGTTGCTTGTTCTTTGACGCGACGGATCAAATTTGCACCACCACGAGGAATCAAAACATCCAAGTAGTCGGTTAATTTCATCAATTGTTCTGCTGTTTCATGTGACGTGTCATCAACAAATTGGATGGCATAAGGGGATTGTCCAGCGCTCACTAATGTTTGTTGCAGTAATTGAACCAACAACTGATTTGAGGAGAAGGCTTCTTTTCCACCACGTAGGATGACCGCATTTCCTGATTTAAAAGCCAAGCTGGCTGCATCAGTAGTGACGTTTGGTCGGGATTCATAGATGATCCCGATGACACCAAGTGGCACTCGTTTTTTCCCAATCAAGAGACCATCAGCATTGGTCCACATTTGATCTACTTTTCCAATAGGATCATCTAATTGGGCGACTTTGTTCATTTCTTCTGCCATTGCATGGATTCGTTCCGGTGTTAGACGTAAGCGATCTAGCATCGTTTCGTTGATGCCATTTTCTTCAGCTTGTGCTAAATCTTTCTGGTTGGCTTCTAATAGTGCGCCTTGATTTTTTTTGATCGTCAACGCCATTTGTTTCAATAGAGAATTTTTTTGCTCAGTACTCATCAATGCGAGTGTATGGGCACTTTTCTTTGCATCTTTTCCAAGTTGGGTTAAATCAGTCATGACTGTTCCTCCTTAAATAGTGTGCCAATTTCTTTTCCAGCTAATAGATCAAAAATGATCTTAGGATCTTTTCCATTTGCCAAGATCA
The DNA here is from genome assembly GCF_001544215.1 of Enterococcus durans NBRC 100479 = LMG 10746. Taxonomy (GTDB): domain Bacteria; phylum Bacillota; class Bacilli; order Lactobacillales; family Enterococcaceae; genus Enterococcus_B; species Enterococcus_B durans. The sequence continues at coordinate 9,879 of NZ_BCQB01000034.1, read as the reverse complement.
TCGTGCTTTGTGCTTCAAAAATGCGTAAGGCGGCTTTTAATTTACTATGCATGCCGCCAGTTCCAAAGGTCGAACCTGCACCACCGGCTTGTTCCATTAGTGTATTATCGATTGCCGTAACAGTTTGGTACATTTTAGCATTGGGATTGACTGTCGGATTATCTGAATAAAAACCATCGATATCGGATAAGACGATCAATAAGTCCGCATTGATCAGTTTTGTAACAATGGCAGACAATTGGTCGTTGTCGCCGAATTTTGTTAAGTGATCTAATTCATCTACGGCTACAGTATCATTCTCATTAACGATCGGGATCGTGCCCATCGCCAATAACTGCTCCAACGTATTTACAACATTCTTTCTGCTTTCCGGAAAATCGATCACATCTCTAGTAACTAAGATTTGGGCAGTTTGCTGATTGTAGACAGTAAAACGCTGATTGTAGATGTTCATTAATTCAGCTTGTCCGATTGCCGCTATGGCTTGTTGTTCAGGAATGGTAGCAGGGCGAGTCGAGCGATTCATTTTATGCATCCCGACACCTACAGCACCAGAAGAGACTAAGACGACCTCTTTTCCACGATTGTGCAGATCAGATAGAACAAATGCAAGTTGATCGATGGCAGCTAGATTGATTGTCCCATTAGGATAGATCAACGTACTTGTTCCGACTTTAATAACAATTCGATTGGCTTTGATAACTTCTTTTCGCATATGACACCTCTATAATTATTTACACTGATAGATTTCGTTCTATTCTACTTGTTTTGTACCATAAAGTCATGTTAAAAATCTAATTTTTTCAGTAGAAATGGTGATTTTCTTCAGCATAACAGAATTTCATGAAGAATTTTTAAAGAAGAGCTTTTGTTCCAATGAATATGTTAAAATAAAAATAGTTTATTCTGGGAGGAAATTCGGTGAAAAAAAGAGGATTTGAAGTTATATCAACTTATGAAGAGCAACAAATAAACTTACCAAAAAGAGCCACACATCATGCTGCAGGCTATGATTTTGAAGCGGCAGAAGAAATTGTGATTCCAAGTGTATGGAAAGCGGGACTAAAGCAAGGAATGGCAGCAATGACTGAAGTATTGAAAAATAACATGGGGGCAGACGAAGAGAAAAAAATCAAACCCGTACTCGTGCCAACTGGTATCAAGGCATACATGGGGGAAGAGGAGTTCTTACAGTTAGCGAACCGTTCAAGTAATCCGTTAAAACGCTTTTTGATCTTGACCAATGGTGTGGGTGTGATCGACAGTGACTATTACAACAATGAAGCAAATGAAGGACATATCATGTTCCAGTTCACCAACTTCGGCTTCAAAGATGTAGTCATCAAAAAAGGTGAGCGGATTGGTCAAGGAATCTTCCTACCGTTCTTAAAAGCAGATCAAGATCAGACGGAAAATGCCCGTCAAGGCGGTTTTGGTTCATCCAACCAACATTGATTTAAGGTAGAGTTAAATTTAAAAAGATAATTTAAGGAGGCGAGACGATGGCAAAAAAAGCAAAAGTGCAATTTGTCTGTCAGAACTGTGGGTATGTTTCGCCTAAATTTTTAGGGCGATGCCCGAATTGTGGAAAATGGAATACGATGGTGGAAGAAATTGAGCAGGATACTAGCGACCGCAGAACTAGGACGAGCTTAACTGGTGAAAAAGCGAAGCCCACTAAAATTGCGGAAGTCACCCCCAAAAAAGAATCACGGGTAAAAACGAAACTTGCTGAATTGAATCGAGTATTAGGCGGCGGTGTTGTTCCAGGATCAATGATCTTGATCGGTGGAGATCCAGGTATCGGGAAATCGACGTTGTTATTACAAGTTTCACAACAACTTGCAGACATTGGTGGTAAAGTATTGTATGTATCTGGTGAAGAAAGTGCTGAGCAAATCAAGCTACGTGCGGAACGTCTAGGATCGATCGACACGGAATTTTATTTATACGCAGAAACAGATATGAATGAGATCAGCCGAGCAATTGAACAAATCTCTCCTGATTATGTCATTATTGATTCCATCCAAACAATGACACAACCGGATATCACGAGTGTAGCAGGTAGCGTGAGTCAAGTGCGGGAAACGACTGCAGAATTATTAAAAATTGCCAAAACGAACGGTATCGCTATTTTTATCGTTGGACATGTCACAAAAGAAGGGTCGATTGCAGGTCCAAGAATGCTCGAACACATGGTAGATACGGTTCTTTATTTCGAAGGAGAACAACACCATAGTTTTCGTATTTTAAGAGCGGTGAAGAATCGATTTGGTTCGACAAATGAAATTGGTATTTTTGAGATGCATGAGCATGGATTGGAGGAAGTGGCGAATCCTTCGCAGATTTTCTTAGAAGAGCGCTTAGAAGGCGCAACCGGTTCAGCCATCGTGGTGGCGATGGAAGGCACTCGTCCTATTTTAGTAGAGATCCAAGCGCTTGTGACACCCACGATGTTCGGAAACGCAAAACGAACAACGACTGGCTTAGATTTTAACCGAGTCTCACTGATCATGGCTGTCCTAGAAAAAAGAGCAGGCTTATTGTTGCAGAATCAAGATGCTTACTTAAAAGCGGCTGGTGGGGTAAAATTAAATGAGCCGGCCATTGATTTAGCTATTGCGATCAGTATTGCTTCGAGTTACAAAGAAAAAGGGACACAGCCAACAGAATGCTTTATTGGCGAAATCGGTTTGACTGGTGAGATCAGACGGGTAAGTCATATTGAGCAGAGGGTCAAAGAAGTACAGAAATTAGGATTCACAAAAGTGTATCTGCCAAAAAATAATCTTGGCGGATGGCAACCGCCTCAGGGAATCGAAGTAGTGGGCGTAGCCACATTAGCTGAAACATTAAAACGTGTGTTTCGCTAAAATCAAAAATCAAATGAATGAAATGGAGGAACGAATATGCAAAAACGTGTCATCACCTTGTTGATGGTCATTGTCGGCGCAAGCTTAGGGATTTCCTTTTTACCTACGGCTTGGCAGACAGTGGGTCAACAATCAAATGGATGGCTGAATAATACATTTACCAATAGCCTGTTAGGCGCACTTATTTTCTTTCTATTATCTTTGCTATTGGCAAAACATATTTCAGCTGTAATCAAACAGATCGAAGAAAAATTAAGTGAAGTGAGCTTGACCTATCTCTTATTTGGAGCAATCGGGGCAATCATCGGGTTAACGTTAGGTGTGATTATTTCAACGCCACTGTACAATACGAATATACCAGTTGTTAATAGTGTCTTGCCGATCTTATTGATGGTCATTTTAGGCTATCTAGGCTTGAGAATGGGGACGACTCGGATCGACGAGTGGAAAAAAATCTTTGGGCCCCGAAATAAAAAAACGGAACAAGAAACAGCTAGCGAGGTAGAAAGTCAGCTATTAGAACGCAAACAAGGTGAAAACTTCCATAAATACAAAATCTTGGATACCAGCGTGATCATTGATGGACGAATCTATGACATCACGAAAACGGGCTTTTTAGAAGGCACATTGATGATCCCGAATTTTGTCTTGTATGAATTACAATATATTGCCGATTCAGGAGATAGCTTGAAGCGAGTACGTGGACGTCGCGGGTTAGATATTTTGAATGCTTTGCAAAAAGAAGAAGGAATATCTGTTGAAATGTATGATGGGGACTTTGAAGATATCACAGAAGTGGATAGTAAATTGATCAAATTAGCTAAATTACTAGACGGTGTGATCGTAACCAATGACTATAACTTGAATAAAGTCTCTGAATTTCAAAATGTCCCAGTTTTGAACATCAATGCGTTAGCGAATGCAGTTAAACCTGTTGTGATCCCAGGGGAAAACATGAATGTATTGGTAGTTAAGGCAGGAACTGAACGTCAGCAAGGAGTAGCTTATCTTGATGATGGTACGATGGTCGTTGTTGAAGACGGGCAGCATTATATGAATGAACACATTGAGGTCGTTGTAACGAGTGCGTTGCAAACTGCGGCTGGTCGAATGATTTTTGCTAAGCCAGCTCATGCTGGACGCGGGATCGATAATAAAAAAGAAACAGAAAAAAGTAAATAAGCCAAAATAATCGATAAAAATAGCCAACTGGTAAGGAATTTCAACCAGTTGGCTTTACTATTTACCTTATAAAAGGTAAAATTTGGCTGAGTGGCTTTTATTTTTTGTCGAAAAGCCTATAAAGAATTATGGAACAATTAAAATGAAATAGCCTCTTGCTAAATCGTTTTGTTCATTTGTTCGTAAATGAATCAGCCCATAGCTCTTAAAGACTAGTTTGAAAGAAGAGGAAGAAAATGACGAAAGTACGCGTACGCTATGCACCAAGTCCAACCGGGCACTTGCATATTGGGAATGCTCGAACAGCATTATTCAATTATTTGTTTGCCCGCCACAATGATGGAGATTTTATTATTCGTATCGAGGATACAGACCAAAAACGAAACATTGAAGACGGTGAAAAAAGCCAGTTGGAAAATCTAGCTTGGTTAGGGATGGATTGGGATGAATCTCCTGAAAATCCTGGAGAATATGGTCCGTATCGTCAATCAGAAAGAAAAGAAATCTATCAGCCTCTAATTGATCAATTACTTGCAAGCAATCGTGCTTACAAGTGCTATTGTACAGAAGAAGAATTAGAAGCAGAACGTGAAGCACAACGCGCACGAGGAGAAATGCCACATTACGCTGGTACTTGTGCCAACCTTACACCCGAAGAACAAGCAAAAAAAGAAGCTCAAGGTTTAGAACCTGTAATTCGTTTCCGTGTTCCTCGTAACACAGAATACAAATTCACGGACATGGTCAAAGGCGATATCTCATTTGAATCAGATAATATCGGTGGCGACTACGTGATCCAAAAACGTGACGGCATGCCTACTTACAACTTCGCTGTAGCGGTAGATGACCATTTGATGAAGATCACACATGTTTTGCGTGGAGACGATCATATTGCGAACACACCAAAACAATTGATGGTCTATGAAGCATTTGGCTGGACACCACCAACTTTTGGCCACATGACCTTGATCATCAATACAGAAACAGGGAAAAAACTAAGTAAGCGTGATGAATCGATCCTTCAATTCATCGAACAATATCGTGAACTAGGCTACTTACCAGATGCAATGTTCAACTTTATTGCTTTATTGGGGTGGTCACCAGTTGGAGAAGATGAACTATTCAACCAAGCAGATTTAATCAAAATGTTTGATCCAAACCGTTTGAGTAAATCTCCAGCAGCGTTCGATGCTAAAAAACTACAATGGGTCAATAACCATTACATCAAAGAAATGGATTTAGATAAGCTAACAGATATGTGTCTTCCTTATTTGATTGCTGACGGACGTGTTCAAGAAAATCCTGATGAAAAAAAAATCGAATGGGTGAAAAAGATCGTTAGTCTGTATCAACCTCAAATGAGTTATGCAGCTGAAATCGTGGATATGTCTGCATTGTTCTTCAATGAACATCCTGTATTGAATGATGCAGCGAAAGAAGTATTGGCTGGCGAAACAGTTCCAACCGTTCTGACAGCTTTCAAAGCGCAATTAGAACAAATGGAAGTAGTGGATGCACCGACAGTCAAAGCTGCAATCAAAGCAGTTCAAAAAGAAACAGGTGTGAAAGGGAAAAATCTATTCATGCCAATTCGTGTCGCTGTTTCTGGACAAATGCATGGTCCAGAATTACCAGAAACGATCGAATTGCTTGGACGTGAAAAATCCTTAGCACATTTAAATCAAGTAATAGATTAAACACGTTGAACAGAAAGAAGTAGGTAATCGTTGATTTCAAGAGAGGCGACGGCTGGTGAAAGTCGCTAATCAATTTTTACTGAAATGCCTCTGGGAGTGGTCTTGACGAACATTGAATCAGAAGAGTTTTTCGCTTCTTTCAGTAAGGTAGTCAGGGACGTAAACGCGAACGTTATCCGTCAAAGGTAATCGTGTTTGATTATAAAGAAAAGTGGAACCACGCAAGTAGCGTCTTTTAATAAGGAAACTTATTTAAAGGCGCTTATTTGTTTTTCCAAAAGAAAATACATACACACAAAGTGAAGGAAGGAGTGACAACAGATGGGGTGGTTTACCCGTGCCGTAGAGGCAGCCAAGAAAAATGATCCAGCTGCACGTTCGACTTTAGAAGTAGTATTGACTTATCCAGGCTTCCACGCATTGTTTTGGCACCGAGTCTCTCACTACTTATATGAGCATCGACTTTATTTACTGGCAAAAATCAACGCACAATTCTGGCGTTTCATAACAGGGATCGAAATACATCCTGGTGCAAAAATTGGACAAGGTGTTTTTATTGACCACGGGATGGGCATCGTGATCGGCGAAACAGCAGAAGTGGCTGATGACGTGGTCCTTTTCCATGGGGTCACTTTAGGCGGTACTGGAAAAGAGACAGGAAAGAGACATCCAACCATCAAACAAGGTGCGATGCTTTCTGCAAATGCGCAGATATTGGGGCCGGTCACTATCGGTAAGAATGCCAAAATCGGCGCAGGAGCAGTCGTTTTGAAAGATATTCCAGATGATGCAACAGCTGTTGGTATCCCTGCAAAAGTGGTACGGATCAAAGGTGAAAAAGTGAGGAGATCAGAATGATAAAGATTTATAATACATTAACTAGAAAAAAAGAACTATTTACACCAATCAACGAAGGGAAAGTGGGGATGTATGTCTGCGGACCGACAGTATATAATTACATCCATATCGGCAATGCACGTAGTACGGTTGCTTTTGATACGATCCGTCGTTATTTTGAGTATCGAGGCTATCAAGTCGACTATATCTCCAATTTTACAGATGTCGATGATAAGATCATCCGTGTGGCAAATGAGTTAGGCGTGACCGCGCCAGAAGTAGCCGATCGTTTTATCCAGGCGTTTGAAGAAGACACGCAAGCATTGAATGTGGAGCCAGCGACACTCCATCCCCGTGTGATGGACCACATGCCTGATATTATCTCATTCATCCAAACGCTTGTTGAAAAAGGATATGGATACGAAGCAAATGGGGATGTCTATTACCGTACAAGAAAATTCACATCTTACGGAAAATTAAGTGACCAATCCATTGATGAATTAGAGATCGGTGCAAGTCAACGTACTGGAGAAGAGCAAAGTCAAAAAGAAGACCCTCTTGATTTTGCCCTTTGGAAAAAAGCAAAAAATGGAGAGATCTCTTGGGATTCCCCATGGGGCAAAGGACGTCCAGGCTGGCATATCGAGTGCTCTGTCATGGCAACAAAACATCTTGGTGATACAATTGATATCCATGGTGGTGGACAAGATTTAGAATTCCCTCATCATGAAAATGAAATTGCACAAAGTGAAGCAAAAACAGGCAAGAAATTTGCCAATTATTGGATGCACAATGGCTTCGTGACGATCGGTGAAGAAGACCAAAAAATGAGTAAGTCGCTAGGCAACTTCATTACAGTACATGAACTGATCCAGACAGTTGATCCGCAAGTAATCCGTTTCTTCATGGCAACTACCCAATATCGTCGACCGATTCGTTATAGTGAGATGACAATGAAAGAAGCAGCGACGAACTTACAACGGTTAAGAAATACGTTCGATAATGTTCAATTCCGTTTGCCAACGGCTATAGGACATTCAGAAGCAGATGCGCATCTTTTAGTGGAATTAGACCAGATCGAGCAGCGTTTCATTGAAGAAATGGATGATGACTTCAATTCAGCTAACGGAATCACTGTAGTATATGAATTAGCGAAATGGTTGAATACGTACTTAGAAAAGAGCGAAGTTTCTGCTGCAGTATTAGAAAAAGGAAAAGCTTTATTTACACAATGGCTATCAATCTTTGGTATTTTATTTACCTCCGTTGAATTATTGGATGAAGAAATCGAACAGTTGATTGAAGAACGGACACAAGCAAGAAAAAATCGTGATTTTGCCCGTAGTGATGAAATCAGAGACTTATTAAAAGAAAAGGGGATCTTGCTTGATGATACACCGCAAGGGACTCGTTGGAGAAGAGAAGCATGAAAGATTATACACAATTAAATGGACTAGCCTTAGCTTATGTAGGTGATGCTATCTATGAAATCTATGTCAGAGATTACTTGGTCGAGCAAGGAGAAACCAAGCCCAATAAACTCCACCGCGCAGCTACAAGCTATGTTTCAGCGAATGCGCAAGCTTATTTGATCAAAAAAATGTTAGAAGAACAGTTGATGACGGCAGAAGAGGAAATCTACTACCGTAGAGGAAGAAATGCCAAAAGTCACACAAGTGCGAAAAATGCAGATATTGCTACTTATCGGATTGCAACAGGTTTTGAAGCATTGATGGGGTATTTGCATTTAACAAAACAAACAGAACGAATGGAAGAATTGATTCGTTGGTGTATCCAGAAAGTCGGTGAAAAAAATGAGTAGAGAAAAAAATGAGCGCAACTACACAAAACGCAATAAAAAAAATCAACAAAAGTCACCTAAATTTGTACAGAATAAAGCAAGCAGACCCGAGTCAGTGATGAAATCAGCAGAAGAGGAATCACTAGAAGATAATTTTATTTTTGGGCATCATGCGTCGGTTGAAGCTTTACAACAAGGACGTGGCAACAAGTTGTTCCTTCAAGAAGACGCCCATGGAGAAAAAATTGATGAGCTAAAAACAATTGCTAAAGAGCAGTCAGTTCCAGTTAAATGGGTACCAAAGCAAAAATTGGATACTTTGAGTGATCATGGTGTACATCAAGGGATCGTTCTAGCCATCACGCCTTATGAGTATCTTTCACTGGATCAATTACTGATACAGGCAAAGGAGAAGACAGAAACGCCGTTCTTCTTGATTTTAGATAGTATTGAAGATCCACATAATTTCGGCTCTATATTACGAACAGCAGATGCTAGTGGAGTAGATGGGGTAATCATTCCAAAGCATCGTGCAGTAGGAATCACCCCTATCGTAACAAAAACCTCTACAGGGGCTGTCGAACACGTACCAGTTGCCAGAGTGACAAATCTTGTTCAATCGGTCCAACAGCTCAAAGAAGAAGGATTCTGGGTATTTGGTACCGATATGGATGGAACAAACTTCCAAAAATGGAATGCGCAAGGTTCAATTGCATTAGTCATTGGTAATGAAGGACGCGGCATGAGTCCAGGTCTAAAAAAAGAGATGGACGAGCTATTGACGATCCCGATGGTTGGACACGTACAAAGTTTGAATGCCAGTGTCGCATCAGGTCTTTTGATGTACCAAGCTTTCTCTCAACGACAGGGGGAATAAGCGATGAAAAAACAGCTGTTGATCGTAGATGGATATAACATGATCGGCTCTTGGCCTGAGTTAGTGGCACTAAAAAAACAAGATAAAATGGCGGATGCCAGAGAAGCGCTCCTTCACCGATTATCTAATTACGCAAAATATGAAGGAATCGAAGTAATTATTGTTTTTGATGCACAACTAGTTCCAGGTATCCAACAAAATTACAAAAAATATCAGCTAGAGGTAGTATTCACAAAAGAAGATGAAACTGCGGATAGCTATATCGAACGAATCGCAGGCAAACTAAATGATCGATTGACCCAAGTGACAGTGGCTACCAGCGACTTGGCAGAACAATGGATGATTTTTTCGCAAGGTGCTCTACGAACATCTGCATATGAGTTATATAAAACGATCAAGAAGACGGAAAAAAATATAGCTCAAGATAATATAAATATGCGTTTTGTGGATTTTCGTCGGAACTCTCCTTGGAATGACGAACAATTAGCAAAACTGTCCCAAAAGTTAGACGATTTAATGCGAAAAGATAAATAACATTGTTATATAGCCAATTACCACGTGAATTGATGATAAGATTCCTCCATAATCGAATGTATGGAGGAATTATTTTGG
>NZ_BCQB01000033.1 GCF_001544215.1 Enterococcus durans NBRC 100479 = LMG 10746 | reverse complement strand
ACGAAAATTGCTTTTCAAATTTTTGTGAATTTCGGCTTATTTAAGAAGGAGTTGCTTCTGCTCCCACCGTTTATTCGGAGTTAGAGTCTGTGGCAAAACTGATTTTTAGTTTTGTCCCAACCTCGTTTTTTTCTTCAATTTCTCAAATCGAAACGACTTTTGTCTCGACCTCATGTTTAATTCCAACTATTTTTCCGCCAATGCTTGCTCAAAAGCAAGCCGAAAAGCTGCATGGTCTTCTTTTGTAAAGGGTTTGGGCCCTCTAGTTCTCAGACCAGCTTTTCTCATTTTCCCACTATGATACCGTTGCTCTAAAAGTGAACCAATGTTACTTTCATCAAATTCTTTTCCAGATTGATGAAAGACCCGTACACCTTTTGGCAAAACGAGTGATGCCAGACCATAATCTTGGGTGACTAAAAAATCTCCTCGATGAATCAAACCCACGATTTTAAAATCTGCACTATCTGTACCACGATCAACATACACGAGTTGCACATTTGAGGGATATTCTTTTGTAGTATAGTGATCGACACTTGTCACAATCACTACTTCAAGCTTTTTTTTGCTGGCTAAATCAATGACATCCTCTTTGACTGGTGATCCATCTCCATCAATGAATAGGCGCATGTTTTTCATCTCGCTTCCATAGTAAATAGACTGTAATAACGCCTAACAACAATAGGCCCACGTTTCCCCATTTGGCATAAGTCATCAATTGAACACTTGAACTTGGCACACTTAATTTTCCTGTTAATCGCAACAGCAAAGCTACTGGCTCACCCATCAAGCGAGCAATGACCAACATCCAAACCATCAACAAAAATTGATGCGTCACACTTCCCTTGTTTTGAGTAGTAAATTTTGTGATGATTCTGCGGTCCATTGGAATTTCTGTTTCAATCTCATAATATTCATGGTTCAGCCAACTACTAGCAACCGCATGCCAAAAACTGAGTAAAAACAGCCCTGGAACAAAGCCGTACGGCACTAAAAGAACGAGCAATGAAAGAACGAGACCAGCAAGTTGGACAACAAGCGGTGTAGCTGAGAAACCTCGTAACAACCTATTGCCAATAAGTTTTGCTAAAATCATTCCTGCAATATATGGCAAGTACATGTCAATTGCCAAGTGATCAAAACCGTAGACTCTCCCCACGTAGATCGTACTGAATAAAAACAAGAAATTGCCTAGCATGCCATTTAAAAAGGTATAGAGATTCATCCATGTTGGCAGCTTCAAGTTTTTCTTCGCCCTGCCTAAATAAAAGGCTGCCAAAACAAATAACAATAAAAAACCATAAACCGCAATATCGAACAGTTCAGGATCAACTAGTAATCGCGCGTTACGCAGCAAAAACAAAAGAATGAAGAAACCGATAAAGAGGACAAATTCTTTGGTTGCTACTAAATTGGATTTGATGTCCTTGAAATCTAATTCATACCGCGGATAATGTCTAACCGTATGGTAAGCCATGATATAAAACAAGGTATATATAGCTAGTGTCACAACGATCTGCGTAGTACCAGGAAGAGCAATCGAGCGAAACAGCAAAATCAATAACAGAATAGCAAACGGGAATTTGTTGGCTGTCATATTCGTAAATCCCTGATGTTTTTCATGCGCATTCACAGTAACATTTGCCGGAACTAGCCATGAAGCACTCAAACCCAATAAAATACTTGATAAATAAAACAAAGGAAAATAGATAACTCCTAGAATGCCTAATAGCGAGCCTGCTCCGCCCATCAGTAAAGAGATCATCAATAAAGTATAGCTATCTAATCCAAACCGCAGACTACTGATTAAAAATAGTCCCGTCATGCGAAACGTATAAAAAAGCATAAATGGTAAAATGGACAGCCAGCCATTACCATCGCTTAAGCTTAAAAATAAAAGATACGGAATCAAAATGACCGTATTACTTAAAATAAACGGCGTAGTTTGCGTAAAATTACGACCGAATTGTTTGATTTTTTCGTACATAAAAAAAGCTCCTTAGCTACTTATTCAATTTTATAATTTAAAATCATTCTAGCATTAATTGTAGCAGAAACCAATTTTATAAAATAATCAAACACCATTACTAGCAAAACCGCACCTGAGGTTTTGAAATCAAACTTTTTTATACTGAAAAAAGTTGAACGAATCTGGTTCCTTCGAACACTCGTCTCCCATGCCTTTAAGCCTCTCCATTCAACCACATTAGAAAATCGTCCTATGTATAAATAGAAAAAATACCTTTCAAAAATTTCTTTTTTAGGAAAAAAGGAGTTTTAAAGACTGACTTTATTGAACGATGCTTCATGGTAAAATGAAAAAACAGCATAGATACGTAAATAAATGATGGCAGAGAAGACGACGGGCATTTTTATGGTCGGTCTATGACCCTGAAAACAAACAATCTACCGCTTAAACGGCAGAATATAGTCTCTATAAAAATTATTGATTGGATTATTTCATAATAAATCGCAAAAGCTTTGGACACCATGCTCTCAGCCATAGAATGTCCTGATACTAAGCTTAGAACTGACTATACATAATGTGCCAGTATATTCTTTTGGATACATAAAAATTGGGTTCTATAATATTTGGTGTTGTTACTCTTAGAAGTAGGAACGCCAATCCTTTTTTTATAAAAAAGGAAACGCCGGAACGTCTCCCTTTTACGATTTAATTCAAAACAACACGATTTGACGAAGAGCAAAAAAAGAAATTCTAGTTGAAACTTCCTTTTTTACTTCAGCCTATGAGTTAATCTCTTGCATAACACCAAGCTTGCGCTGACACAGTTACATAGCCTTGAGTTTGAGGGCTTAAGTTAAGCTTTTGTTGTGTCTTCATTTTGTACGAGGTATTGTTATTAACCGAGCCATATTTTGCAGTTACTGCTACAAGCCTAGTCATTTTTTTCATCTTTTCCTTGTTCCTGCCAGTACTCCAAAATTTTAGGCATTTTGGACCAACTCCAAACAAAACAGCCAATTACTGCTAAACCGAGAATTAAATAGATCCAGTCCACAATAAACCTCTCCTTTACTCAAGTTTCACAAACATGATAGAAAAATTCATGGAATCTAAGGAACAAGCTTTAACTTTAATCATTCAATTTTTCAAGTTTCTAAAACAATCTCTATCCTCCTTCTGCTGATCAACATTAAAGCTTTTACACTAAGGCAATGAAGCTGATAAAACTTACTGTTATTTGATATTAGATTATCTTATATTATCTCATAAATAATAAACTCCCTCTATTTATTTTAAAAAATAGAGAATAAAAAAAAGCTTTCTATTTTGCAATAAAAAACTTTGAAAACTAATCAATATCCAAAAAAAAGCAACATAACTGTCAAAAAAAAGATCATAATCGTTGTTAAAAAATAAAAAGTTAAATAACCACAATTATAAATTAAAAAATATTCATTATGTTTCATTTTAAATAGAAGAATGTAGGACAAATCTAAAAATCAGTTTTACCACAGACTTTAATTCTGAATAAACGGCATCACCATGCTCTCAGCCACAGAATGTCCTGATACTAAGCTTAGAACTGAGAGGTTGAGCGTGGACAAAATTAGGAAACACTTTTGTCTCATTCTTTAAAAACGAATAAACGGTGGGAACAGAAGCAACTCCTTCGGCTTATTTCTCGGAGTTAAACACTTCTGTCCCAACCTCACGTTCGTATATTCTTTTTGATACATAAAAATAAAAGCCGATCACTCAGATAAGTATGAATGAAACAGTAACGTCTCAAAATTCGCACTTATCTTTGTTGAGTTAATCGGCTTTTACTTACTGGTGCTTAAAAACAGCTGTTTTTAAGCAGACAAGCCCTTCTCCACAAAAGTCTTGTCCGACACCCTTGCATTCCGGCAAGTGATAATTAACTTATCGTGTGCCTCCAAAATCAATCAGGCGCATCTGTAAACCAGAGGCCTTCTCGACCCGTCGCATGAAGCTACTTTAACACACCCCCACCATTTATGCGAGTGTTTTTTTCATTTTGTAATCCACCATTTGAAATCCTCGGCCAATATCGGAAATCAATTCTTCTTCGATTTCAAATCCTTGGTGTTGATAAACTGCAATAGCTTGGGTATTTTCTTGATTTACGCGTAAAAAGATTTCATTCAGTCCTTGTTCGGTTGCTAATTCTTCATACCAACGAAAAATTGCAGATGTCAGTCCTTTTCCTCGTACTTTGCTTAGCAGGTACAATTTGCTCAAGTAGATTTTCCCATCGATCACTTCATATGCTGTATAGCCAACTGTTTCGCCTTCATCTTTCAACAAGTAATAATTGACAGCGGTGGCTAATTCCTTTTCGATCTGTGCTTTTGATTGATAGGTCGCTAACATGTAGTCCACCTGTTCTTGTCCAATGATTGGAATGAATGCTTCCGGCCAGACTTCTTGGATAACTGCGACTAGTTCTTCTAGTTCATTTTGCGTAACTTTGACTTTTTCTAACATCGTTTTCTTCCCTTCTTATAAGCTGCCTTGCGCTTTATGAAATAAAAACAGCATGATCATACTATAGATCCCAACAGACCATGGCTTCAAAAGAATAACGATCTGCATGTATTCTCTGAAAGTCAATTTTGTCAATCCTGCGACAAGACAGATAAGATCGTCAGGCGCAAAAGGTAATAACAGCGTGACAATCAGTACTTTTTTGATATCTTTTGTTCTTCGTGTCAATAATTGATCAAATTTCTGGTATTTTTTTGGTGAAAGGATAAGTTGAACAAAACTTACGCCATAATAGCGAACAAGCAAAAAACCAATTGCCTCCCCGATCACTAAACCGATACAGCTATAAAGCAGACCAAATCCGTTGCCAAACATCAACATTCCTGCTAAAGAAGAAATACCGCCTGGCAGAATAGGGATAATGACTTGGATAACTTGGAATAAGATAAACATGATTACCGCGAATTGGCCAAATTGTTGGAAAAATTTCTGTAAAGAATCCGTTGACTGAAAAATACCATGTTGGTATCCGTACAGAACCAATACTAGAAAAAACACGAAGCCGATAATCGGGATAACTTGTATGTACTTGTGTATACTTGCTTTCTTTACCATAAATAGTCTCTCCACCATCTTAAGTATAATCCTACTTTTTTCTAAATAAAAAAACAGTTGACTGGTAAAGAATTTAAGAGAGTCATCTATCACTCTATCCTAAATCCAATCAGCAACCCATCAGACCTATTTCTGACAGATTCACTGCTCCAGTACATACAACTGTTCTTATCCTCGCTACAACTTATTTATGATCTAAAAAACTAGCAACTTTAGTCGTAATCAAATCGATAGCAACGTGATTTTCGCCGCCTTCAGGCACGATGATATCTGCGTAACGTTTGGTCGGTTCGATAAATTGATGATACATCGGTTTGACCACTGTCAAATATTGTTCGATGACCGAATCCAATGTTCTGCCACGTTCTTCCATATCTCGTTTGATTCGGCGGATGATGCGAATATCATCGTCTGTATCAACGTAGACTTTAATGTCCATCAACTCGCGCAAGCGTTCGTCTTCTAGAATTAAGATGCCTTCTAAAATAATTACTTCTTTCGGTTCTTGAATGATCGTTGCTTGGCTTCTTGTGTGTGCAACATAATCATAGACTGGTTTTTCAATGGCTTTATAGTTCAGTAGTTCTTCTACATGCTGAATCAGCAGATCATTATCAAAGGCAAAGGGATGATCGTAATTCGTATTCAATCGTTCTTCAAAGCTTAAATTGCTTTGATCTTTATAATAAGAATCTTGTTCAAGCATCATGATGGAATGGTCTGGAAAATTATTGAAGATTGCGCGACTAACACTTGTTTTTCCGCTTCCTGATCCACCCGTCACACCAATGATAATTGGCTTGCTTTTTGTCATTGACTAAAACCTCTTTCATATCCGTTTTTTCATTCTAATCTATTATAGCGAAAAAACATGAAAATGCTATATTTTTCTGAAAATTAATGTACGTCTATTTCCAAAAGAGGATAAAGTTCAGCTAGTGAATCTACTCGATAAGTAGGTTTGATTTCAGGAATCTCAGGCAATTTATTTTTGTTGAACCAAATCGTATCGATCCCAGCAGCATTTCCACCTTTAATATCAGAAGTGAGCGAGTCACCGATAATCACTGTTTTTTCTTTTTCGAAATTTGGGATATGAGAGAATACATGGTCAAAGAAAGCCTTCATCGGTTTTTGTGCACCGACATCTTCAGAAACAAAAATCTGTTTGAAATATCCTAGCATCTTCGCATCAGTCAAACGTTGGTATTGTGTCTTCGATACACCATTGGTCACGATATAGAGGTCTGCTTGATTTTCTAGTGCTTGAAGCAGTTCATGACTACCCTCGATCAAATCATGTCCTTGATTCAAATAGTGACGGTAGCGTTTTTCCATTGCTGCGCTATCAACGGTCTTCCCAAATTGTTGGAATAATAGTCCAAAACGATTGCCTGTAACTTCTTCTCTTGTCATATTTCCTTTTTCAAATTCACGCCACAAATGATGATTCAATGCTTTGTAACTTGTTCTCACTTCAGGAGTCAATTCGATTCCTTGTTCTGCAAACAATTCGTTCAAGGCCTTTGCTTCGGTTAATTGAAAGTCAAGCAATGTGTCATCTACGTCAAATAATATTGTTTGATAGTTCATTTTATCTTCTCCTATTTAAAATACATTTTTAGTTGCTTTAATTCAGTGAGCGTCAACGACCGATAGGCGCCCACTGGCAATTTTTCATCTAATTGTAGCGGACCCATCTTAATTCTTCTGAGTTCTACTACTTTTTTCCCGCGAGCTAGAAACATCTTCTTAACTTGGTGGAACTTTCCTTCTTGAATCGTGACAGTCGCTATACTGTTTTTATTAGTTGCTTCTATGATCGTCAGTTCTGCAGGCAGACAGCGATACCCGCTATCAAATACGATTCCTTCTTTAAAAGCCCGACTATCCTCAGGCGTCAATTCTGCATTGACTGCTACTTGGTAAGTTTTTAGTACCTTCTTATCAGGAAGTAGCATCTCATAGCCTAGCTGCCCATTCGATGTCAGTAAGAGCAGCCCCGTCGTATCACGATCCAAGCGTCCTACAGGATACAAAGCCTGGGTCCGGTCTGCTGAAGCAATCAAGTCCACTACAGTCATCTTTTCTTCATCTTTTACAGCAGTAACCGCCCCATTCGGCTTATTCAAGAGAAAGTAGGCTTCATTTGTTGTTAACCGCTTACCAGAAACTTCGATCTCGTGGAGCAAACTATCGACATTACGGTTTTGACTAAACTCGATTTGTCCATCTATTCGAACTTGCTTAGAAGCAAATAATCGTTTCATTTCTTTCCGTGTTGTTTGTAGCTGATCTTCAATCAATTTATCTAAACGCATAGGTGTTTCCTTTCTTATCCTACCAAGCATTATAACCTGAATATTTCTTCATGCAAATAATAAAACCAGCGTTATTCCTTGACTTAATCAAAAATTAGCGCTACGGTTAAGTAGTAAAGTGAATTGGATTTCTCATACACAGCGTAATGACCTGGTGGAGAAAAGTTGAATCCTGACTTTCTAAGGTAGATGCGTGCATCTACCCTTTTGCGCTTTTTTAAGCGCCCCTACCCAATAATGTGCAAGAGAATAGCCGCGGAAAAGTTCACTTAAATAAAATCTGCCCGTTACCAAAGCAGGCAGTCACATTTTAAGGAGGAATTTTGGTTATGTCAGTATCATTAGAAGTAAGTAAAAGAGAAGTACGTCCCCGTTCGTTAAGAAACAAATTGCGTCATGAAGGTAAAGTCCCAGCTATCGTTTATGGCTACAATGTTGAAAGCACACCAATCTCGTTTGATGGTCAAACATTTAGCAAATTATTACGTGAAAATGGTGCGAATGCCGTAGTGACAATGGACATTGACGGAAACAAAGTCAACACATTGGTTCATAAAGTCCAAACAAATACCTTTACCAACCATTTTGAACATGTCGAATTTTTATCTGTTAACATGTCAGAAGAAACAGAAGTTGAAACAGAAATTGTTCTAATTGGTGAAGCTGCAGGTGCTAAATCTGGCGGTGTATTAGCTCAAAACCTATACACAGTTCTTGTATCTGCTACACCAGATAACTTGCCAGAACGTATCGAAGTAGATGTAACAAACTTAGACTTAGGTGATTCGATCACTGTGGCAGATCTACCAGAAAACAACGAATATAAAGTTGTAACGGATAGTGAAGAACAAATCGCTGCTGTCGTAGCTCCAGCAGAAGAAACTGAAACAACTGATGTAGCAAGCGAACCAGAAGTAATTGGTTCACCTGAAGAATAACAGAAAAATTGCTCATGCCAAAAGCGTTGGAAACTGCGCTTTTGGCATATTTTTTTCTCTCTTTAAAAAAAACTTATATTTTGAAAAAAAGTATGCGATTATTGTTGCATTTTTTAAAAATCTTTATTAGAATGAACCATCGTTACAGTAAGTATCATTCGTTTATCCTAAACGAAAAAGTGTACATGTCTATTCGATAAAACAAAGGAGGTTAAACAGATGTTTGAAAGTTTTGACAGCAGTCGCAACCGGTATGCCTCTGTAGGTGTTGTATCGAGTTTGCCAGATGAATTGATTGATAGTATCTGGTTTATTATTGACCTAGACCTTAAGGGAGTCATCTCATTAGATAATATTTTAGCCTTTGATTTAATAGAGAATAATGGAAAAGTAACCATCCATTTTTCACAAGCAGGCAGTGAGGTAGAAATGGATATTGATTTACCATTTCGGTATTCTTCACAATTTCCAAGCCAAGT
This sequence comes from Enterococcus durans NBRC 100479 = LMG 10746, assembly GCF_001544215.1. Classification (GTDB taxonomy): domain Bacteria; phylum Bacillota; class Bacilli; order Lactobacillales; family Enterococcaceae; genus Enterococcus_B; species Enterococcus_B durans. The sequence continues at coordinate 24,684 of NZ_BCQB01000033.1, read as the reverse complement.
CTATGCTTATGATGATGGCACAAGAGAAACGATTCTTTTACCAAGTGAGATTAAACAGTATTGAAGTTGACACATAACAATGTCGCTTTTTGATCCATGCGTTCAGGCCAAGCAGTTGATCTTTTGAATTTATTCGTTGAATTCATTCAGTGGTTCACTTCTTGGCTTGTTTCATGGTGCGGTTTATTGAAAATGAATTATGAAAATTCCAAGAAAATAGAGAAAACACTCCGTTTTTTCATTAATTTCTAATTGGTATTCTTAGGATAAACACTATATACTACTAACTAAATTTTAAAGACAATAAGGAGTTTAAAAGATGCGCGATTTAACAAAAGGAAGTCCGGCTAAGCTAATTTTAATGTTCACTGTTCCTTTGCTCATTGGTAATGTCTTTCAACAGTTCTACAATATGGTCGATATGATCATCGTTGGACAGACATTAGGAAAAAACGCGTTGGCCGCTGTTGGCGCTACTGGAAGTTTGACCTTTTTGATTATTGGGTTTGCCCAAGGGTTAACAGCCGGTTTAGCGATCATCACCGCCCAACGATATGGTGCAAAAGATTATCGTGGCCTTAAGAAAAGCTTTGCTGCAAGTGTTGTAATAAGTTTGATTGTCACTATTGTTTTAACTGTCCTTAGCCTAGTATTCATTCATCCGATGCTTCAATTGATGCAAACTCCACCTGAAATCATTGATCAAGCACAAACATTTATCTCGATCATTTTACTTGGTATTTTTGCATCTATGAGTTTTAATCTGCTTTCAAACGTTATTCGTGCGCTCGGTGACAGCAGAACGCCTTTGTTCTTTTTGATTATCGCAGTTATCATCAATGTCGTGCTTGATTTGATTTTTATCATCTTGTTTGGCATGGGTGTAGAAGGAGCAGCCATCGCTACGGTGATTGCCCAAGTTAGCTCAAGTGTATTGTGTCTCGTGTATATCAAAAAGAAGATTCCATTGCTACAACTACGTAAAAAAGATTTTTCATTTGATAAAGAAGAAATCCGTGTCCATCTAAATGCTGCTTTGCCAATGGCTTTTCAATCATCGATTATTGCTATCGGAGCGATCGTTCTTCAAGCAGCTTTAAATAGTCTAGGTACAGACGTCGTTGCTGCTCAAGCCGCAGCTAGCCGAATCGATCAATTTGCCAATCAACCAATGATGTCATTTGGGATCGCTATGGCGACATTCAGTGCTCAAAACTACGGAGCAAAAGAATATGGTCGTATCCTAAAAGGTGTCAAACAAACATTGATGATGAGTATTGGCTTTAGTCTTGTTGCTGGAGCAACAGTGATTTTCTTTGGTCATTCATTGATGAAACTATTTGTTTCATCCTCTGAAACGAGAGTATTTGAATTAGCACAGACCTATTTCAACATCAATGGTTCTTTGTATTGGATCTTAGCGATCTTGTTCATCTTGCGCTACACTTTACAAGGACTTGGACAAAGCAAAATACCGACTATCGCAGGGATGATGGAATTGCTGATGCGTTCATTTGCAGCAATTATTTTGACAGGTATGTTGGGATATGCCGGTGCCGCAGCTGCTTCTCCACTTGCATGGGCTGGTTCTGTTGCTGTCCTACTGTACTCTTACCTTCGTTCAATGAAACAACTGAAACAATTGGACAACGAACAACATTTCTCATTGGATGATGCTGAAGTCCGTTATGACAGTATCCACTAATCCAAGATTAGAAAAAGTTCGGTACAGAAGCGTTTAACTCCGAGAAATAAGCTTAAGAAAATAGAGGGTAGAATCAGCGGTGGCTGATTCTACCCTCTATTCTTGTTCTATTGCTCTTTTTGCTCTTTTTTATCTTCTTTAACTGGTTTTTTTATGACTTTGAAATAGTCGATGTGTGCATGGTTGTATTCTAAAACAGTGAATTGAAAATTTTCAAGTAAGATCACCTTACCTGCTTCGATATTTTTTTCGTAGTGAGACATGAAACCCGCTAATGTGATAAAGGGCGAGTCAACAAATGCCGGGATCGAAACATCAAAGTAACGTTCGAAATCATCTAATGTCAGTTTTCCTGAAACAATGTAACTGCCATCTGCTTGTTTTGCCACAAGAGCTTCATCCAAATCCGTTTCGTCACGAATTTCTCCGACGATTTCTTCTAAAATATCTTCGATCGTCACTAACCCGCTTGTCCCACCATATTCATCTTTTAAAATTGCAATGTGTTTGCCTTTTTTACGCATGATCGTCAATAATTTTTTGATTGGGATCGTTTCAGTCGTCACAATTGGTTCTTCAATCAACTGTTCTACTGGCAACTGATCATCTTTATACGATTGTTTGATTAAATCTGGCAACGTCACATACCCGATAATATTATCCTTTGATTCTAAAATGACAGGGTATCGCGTATGTCCTTGTTTGATTGATTCTTGGATTGCTTGTTTCACTGTATCACTTGCTTCAAATACTTGCATCGATGTTCGATCCACTTGGATATCTCTTGCAAGCGTGTCATCAAATTCAAAGACATTTTCTAAGTAATGATATTCTTCCTTCGTTAATTCCCCTTTTTCATAAGAATTCAATGCAACTAAAGTTAGTTCTTCTTGTGACAAGGTTTCTTCCCCTTCAGATACCAATTTCACGCCTAATAATTTTCCAAGACCTGCCGCTGAGTGATTGAGTATCCAAATAAAAGGAAACATGAGTTTATAAAAGTAATGTAACGGTCTTACCACAAATAAAACGACCTGTTCTGTATTGACGATACTATAACTTTTTGGCAAAAGTTCACCGATCACGACATCGATATAGGTAACGATAATAAATCCTAAAGCAACAGAGATCGTACCACTTAATGCGGAACTAAAAGGCAACTTGCCAAGCCTTGGTTCTAACAAAGCAGCTACAGAGCCTTCTCCAACCCACCCAATAATCAATCCTGTTAACGTGATCCCTAATTGACTTGCAGATAAATAGTTATCTAAATGATGTGTGACATGAAGTGCTAGTTTCGCATTTTTTACGTTTTCCTTTTCTAGTTGCTCTAAACGTGAACGCCGTATCTTTACTAATGCAAATTCACTTGCTACAAAAAATGAAGTAATTGCAATCATCAAAAATAAGATGACAAAATTAAGTACCATAAATTCCCGCCTCTCTTTTCCATCTCCATTGTACCTCTTTTCTAAAAATTTTTGATAAAAATAGAATAGACTTTCTCTACCTTCTGTATAAAGCGAGTATTTCATCAAATAAACTCTTAGCAGTAACCAAAAAATTCTTGTCTTAGAAAAAAGCAATTCCGCCGACCCAAAATAATCCCCTACAATAAAACAAAAAAAACGATGAAAAGGAGAATCCATCATGCCTAAGAAACAAGTAGATAAAAAAAAGATTATTCTAGAACAGAGCGTTAAAGCCTGGAATGCCATGTGTAAAACCTACGGACCACCTGATACCTTAGTATTTTTAGCTAAATTCAACTATAGTCTTGAGGGCCTTGCATTTATTATCAATAACCTTGATTTGCCAAATTCACTAGACCGTACAAAAATAGTCAAAGAATTATTTAAACTTGATAAGACCCATGTATTCAACGACTTCAAAACCAATCAGGAGCTTCTAAATACGGTCAATGCTTGGAATGCGATGTTGAACATCCACGGTCCAAATGAAACATTGGCTTTTTTATCTCTACGTAATTATAGCGCTAAGACCATCCAATTCCTGATAGCGAACCTTGAGTTGCCATCATCAATAGATCCTGTAATCGCAGCAGAAAACATCATTAAAAACAAGAACAGGGGAATGGCCACAGATCTCATAGGTAATCAAAATTTACTGAACACCATTAAATACTTGGATAAAATGCTGGGTGTACACGGACCTAAAGAGACGTTAGACTTTCTTGCTTCTTGCAACTACAGCAAAGGAAGCATCGAATTTCTTACCGCTAACATCCACTTACCGAAATCACTGAATCGAGAAGTCGAAGCAGAAAAGCTCATAAAAAAATACCAATAAAAACAAACACAGATTTTCTATCCAAACAAAATCTGCTCTATACCGTTACCTATTTAAATAAAATGTTAGACGTATATGGACCAAATGAAACGTTGGCTTTTCTAGCTACTTGCAACTATAACCATCAGAGCATCAAATTTCTTACAGCCAATCTCCGTTTACCTAAATCAATCGATAAATCGATTGAAGTAGAAAAACTCATTAAAAACACTAAAGAAGGATATAGCTCAGATTTCACTACGAACGCGAAATTGATCGGTATCATGAACAAATGGCTGATGCGGTCTAAAAATCAAGGACTAAACGAAACATTAATATCTTTGTCTAAAACAAATTATAGAGCTAAAAGCATCAAACTTATCGTCGCAAATCTTCCTTTTCCTGAAACAAAGGACCGAGCAACTGAAGCAAAAAGAATAATTGAAAGTACAAACAAGAATGTTATTTCGAAGTTCAAAAAAGACCTACCGGATCTAGCAGAAAAAAAGCTAGACTTACATACATTAACGAACCTTATCTATAGTTTTGATTTACCTGAAAATGATGTGAAAGTATTAAAAAAAGAGGCCATTGTAAAAACACAAGAAGCAATCGGACGAGATGTGCAGGCTGATCTAAATAAAAAAACACTAAATGACAAAATGGAACAACTTCAAATCAGTGTACCAAACTACATAAAACAAATTCAACAAGAACCAAATGATATCGAAACCTATCTTGATACAATGTACCTCAGACAAGTAAAAGAAAAAGCTAATATTCGTACACTACCTTCGAACAGTCCCTCTGTTGTAACAAGTAAAAACAAAGATACATCCCACCACAGATAGAAGACAATAAAACTAAGACAAAAGAACTACCCGAATGAGCGTGGGACAAAACTAAAAATCAGTTTTGCCACAGACTCTAACTCCGAATAAACGGTGGGAGCAGAAGCAACTCCTTCTTAAATAAGCCGAAATTCACAAAAATTTGAAAAGCAATTTTCGTGAATTTCTTCTTATTTCTCGGAGTTAAACACTTCTGTCCCAACCTCATTCAGGTAGTTCATTCATTTTTATCCCAACTTTTATTGAGGTTTTTCAGTTATTTTTTTTCGTTCTTTTAACCACGTTTTTCTGGTCAAACCAATCAACAATGGAACTGTTTCGTGCTTGACTTCGCTGTATTCCAGACCAAACCATGTTTCTGGGGTCGTTGCATATTTTTTGATTGCGAGTTTTGCCTGCATGATTTGGCGATCCCATTTATTCAACGTTGTGACATTTGAAACAACTTCATCAATCAAGATAAACTGAAAATCGCCTACTTCTCTACCTGGCGTCAAAGAGTAAGTTTGTGGTTGCTTAGGAAGACGTCCTTGTTTCATTAAATCATGGATGATCTGACGAACATACACATTGATTTCTTGTTGGACTCTAAAACCTAAGAATAAGTTGACTTGTACAATAAAATCCGTATCCATCATGTCGATCTGATATTCTTTTGTATATGGTTCATCAGTTACTTCCACATGGACAAACCAATAGACACGTGCTCGTTTTGGTCGTTTATCAAGGATCGAATAAACGAATTGTCTACCCACTTTCCCTTCAGCCATATCAGGTACCAATAACACGATATTTGTCTGATAAAGTGGCAACGATCTGTCATCGCGCAATTTAGCCAGTTGTGGAATGTATTCTTTCAATGCAACATCTTCCGCTACAGATTCGCGAATGATATTCCCACGCTCCCAAATAAACATGACCGCTAAAATTACTAATGCGATCAAGACTGCAACAAAGCCGCCGTGGAAGAATTTTACGATACTTGAGATGAAAAAGACGATCTCGATTACGCCAAAAAAGAAAGTCACAATATGTGCAAACCATTTAGAATACCCATTTTGGATCAAATAGAAATAGAGCAATGCTGTAGTCATCAGCATCGTAACCGTGATCGACAGACCATACGCTGCTTCCATATGATGGGAAGTCCTAAAGGTTACAACAACTAATGAACAGGCAAGCCATAAAATCAAGTTGACTGCTGGAATGTACATTTGCCCAATACTGCTACCTGGATACATGATTTTCAATCGCGGCAATAGTTTCAATTTAATCGCTTCAGAAACTAACGTAAATGAGCCTGTAATCAAAGCTTGTGAAGCAATAACTGCGGCAATAGTCGCGAACGCTACCCCAATGATCAACCAGCCATTCGGTAACATCTGGAAAAATGGATTCAGATTCTTGATCTGCTGCATCTCTGGATTTTGGTACACAGTCAGCAACCAAGCAGCTTGTCCGAAATAATTCAATACCAGACATATTTTTACATATGGCCAACTTAAGCGAATATTCAATTTCCCTACGTGTCCTAGATCTGAATATAGCGCTTCTGCACCTGTTGTTGCTAGAAAGATATTCCCTAAGATAAATAATCCTAGTTTGTTATCCGGACTTAACAGCAATTGGACTGCATAATAAGGATTCAATGCGCGGATCACTGTCCAATCTTGACTGAAATTCACCAATCCCATCACACCTAAAAAAGTAAACCATAAAAACATGATTGGTCCAAACGCCTTACCGACAACTTCTGTCCCAAAACGTTGAACCATAAACAACACTAAGATAATCACTAAAGTAATAATAACAATAATATTTTGATCATTCCCAAAACGATCAAAAAATTGTGGGATACCTCTTAACCCCTCGATTGCCGTTGTGACAGTTACCGCAGGCGTCAACACACCATCTGCTAGTAAAGCCGCACCACCGATCATCGCAGGAATAATCAGATACTTGCCACCTTTTCTTACCAAGGTATATAAAGAAAAGATTCCTCCTTCACCGTGGTTATCTGCGTTCAATGCAATCACCACGTATTTGACTGTAGTAAGCAACGTCAGCGTCCAGAAAATCAATGATACAGAACCGATCACAAAATCCGGATTGATTCCGCGTAGTCCGCCGTTGTCTTCGACGATGGCTTTCATTACATACAATGGACTGGTACCGATATCTCCATATACAACGCCCATTGCCACTAAAAGACCGGCCATTGAAATCTTCTTAGTATTATGTTTTGTTGTCAACTTTCTTCCTCATTTCCTCTAACATTCACTCCTGAAAGTCTGTCTTTGTTCAGATTTTTTCTAAGTGTCTCCTCATTATCTTAGGAAGATTCTAATGTGTCAATCATTTCAGCTATTTTTTATTTCCAATAATGTCGGCGAATATAATCGGCTAAAAACGTATAAACACCTAGACAAAAAAGTGCCCCCAACAAGGAAGGAACAAGATAGAAGCCACTGATAGAAGGACCCAACTCTCCAAGAATGGATTCGCCAAGCCAACTACCCAAGAACCCGATCAATACCATGCCTGTTGCACCTCCTGGTACTTCTTCATTTAATATCAAGCTAGCAATAAGTCCTAATATGCCTCCAACAATCAATGTCAGTAAAAAGTGTAGCATCTCGGTCCCTCCTTTTTCTAAAAACTGATTATATGCCTATTTTACGCTGATTTAGCGAATCGACCAAGGATTAAGTGGTTCGATTTTTATCTGGTATCCATAGAGATTATTCCCAATTTTGTAGCGAGAATCAATTAGTTAATCATGAAAAACAAAAAAGCATCATGATGAAACCACCATGAGCTAAATATTTCTTCCTTTTTACTGTGTTACTTTCATAAAAGAATGAGATTACCCCAAAAATAGATCTATATCTCTTTGCTCAACTTACCAGATTCCAGCACCAACCGTTGACTATAGTGATTCAATAAATTCTGCGGAATGTGGTGATCTACCTCGATGATCGTGCGCCCTAACGAGAATAGATTCTCGTGTATTTCTGCTGAAGTTTGTTCGTCTAAAGAAGCCGTTCCTTCATCAACGATTAGAATCGGTCGATCAAAAACCAGTGATCTAGCGATTTCGATTCGTTTCATCTCTCCTCCTGAAAGATTTGAATCAGGGTCAAGACGTTGATTCCCAGTTAAACCAAATCTGGCAACGAGTTCTGTCAGATTTGCCTTTTCACATGCCTCTTCGATTATTTTTAAGTCGATCGTTTTTCCTAGCGTCAAGTTATAAAGCAATGTATTTTTAAAAATGATAGGTTTTTGATGAATGATACCAAATAGATGGTTCACATCAGATGTTGATGCAAAAGTCCCATTCATCGTCAAACGACCGGCATCTGGTATGATCCGCCCTTCAATGATTTTTAGTAATGTTGATTTACCTGCGCCAGATTTTCCTTGAATCAAAATTCTTTCTCCACTATTTATCTGCAAATCAACGGCGGACAAGATTTCTTTGCCATTATACTGAAATTGAACGCCCTCCAATTTCAGTGATTCAAACTGATTGCTTTTCGATGACAAATCAATAACTGGTGACAGCTTAGTACTCGTTGTATCTTTTATCTCGGTTTCGATAGCTGACACACTATCAATCGAATTTTTGATATTCATTAAGCTGATGATCGAATTGATGATGCCATTGTTCACGTTAAGAACAGCCATAAAAGCTGCTAACGTAATCATCTGAGCATTCACAAAAACAATCCCAAAGCCGATCGGAATGAAAAAAGCAATATAGCCAATCAATTCAATCATTACTCCAGCCAAAGATAACGTCGTTTTCATATTTTTGTTTTTTGTTTCGATTTTATCAATTTCCCCTTGGAGCACTTTTTCATTTTCGCCAATCGCTCCGTACTGATAAAAAGCAGGTAGGCCTTTTAAAAATTCAGTCATCGCTAAATAAAATTCTTTCGCCTGCTTCGTCCATGCTTGAGTCGCATTTTTTACTTTATCTTTCGTAAAATGTTGGACAATTATCGGCAAAAAAGAAAATGCAACAAAAATAACAGCTAATAAAGCACTATTGTACACAGCAAAAAGAATGGAAAAGACAGCTGTCGTCCCTAATCTGACAACGTCAAACCGAAGCATCAAGTTTTTTTCTTCATATTGTTTACAGTCATTCTGGATAAAGGAAATCGTTTTTTCAACTCTACCAGGGGTAATTTCTGTCTCGTGCTTTATTTGATTCTCATATTCTTGCATCAGTACCGAATGCTTGATGTCCGCGTTTACTTCTTTGACATATTGGTTGACAAACCATGTTCTAGCCGCCTTTATCCCAGCAAATAAAACAAAGAAAGCTAAGACCAAACCAATAAATTGAACAATTGTTTGATAAGAATGTCCTGAAACCAAGACAAAAACTCTTGAGAACGCCCATGAAGTAAAAACTGGTTCAAGCGCCATTAAGCCACTAAAAAGATAACCCGTTTTTTTCATTTCCTTTACCCCCTATTTCCATACTACTATTTGTACATCAGCAAACTTAGATATTTACCAATTTATGATTTATCCAAGTTACAATACGATTTTCTTTCGTTGTTCGATCCAATTTTTAAAATTATACATTTCGAAATACTTCATTTACTTTGTATGGATACTGTTGTTCGACAATAAAAAAATCCTCGGAGTTTTTTCTGATAATTCAGATAATTTAGTGTCTACTCATTCTTAAAATTTTTTTGGAATACATTTATGATATCGCAAAAAAGAACGAATTGGTATGTTTTTAGAGATACTCTTCGCTTCCATTTGGGGTATTTATACATTTTCAATCTCGATGAACTATCAATAATACCTAAACATACCATAATATACTTGCAAGGATATCGAATTCTAGGTACAATTTACTAAATTTACACCAACTGAATTTCATCACTGATATTTATACTTTTTAGGCATTTTTATGTATCAAAAAAATTGAGACCTATTACTTTGTTGGCTTAACATTTATCTGTACCTTCATTTTACATCACCAAGCAAATTGATTTTTTCTTCTACATAGCGTACATAATTATCCTTCTCCCAAAAATGTAAAGCAAAAACCAGTTCCGCCTTTTTCTGTTGATCGTAAATATCATCCGTCGATAAAAAAGAGAAAACTTTCCATGCAATTTTTGCATCCGTGCTATTAAATTTGTCAGAAAACTGTTTTAGTTCTCTAAAGAAATAAGTGAAAAGTTCAGTTGAATCTCGTTCAAAAGCCAACTGCGTTCCATTAATCAAAAAAGACGCCATATCGCGATTAAAATATAGGTCATCAACATACGTTTTCATTTTTTTGACTGAGCGTTTCGAGTGATCGAAAATATACTCATCACTAAAACAAAATAACGTATTGATAAAAATCGATAGTTCGAACCTGCCCCAATTTTCGATGGAATCAAGATAATCCTTAATGATTTTTTGAGCACCTATAGAATCGACTTGAATAGCATCGTTTTCTCTTTTCCTAATCAGAACATAGCTAGCATGCAAAAGTTTGTAATAATAATCATCCGTCGAATAATATTGCTCATTCAGGAATTTGGCAAATTCTGAGTCATAGTGTCGACGAAGCTTGTCAAAAAAAACTTTTGATAACTTTCTTTTTTCACTCAAATTATTACCATCAAGCATAAATTGGTATTCTTCTAAGGTGACATTCATTCGGTCTAAATATTGAATCAAAATATTATAAGATATTTTTGTCGCATTATTTTCAAATGAAGCTAACGTGCTTCTTTGTGAAATACCTTGCGCTAATTTTTTTTGCGATAGTCCTCGTTCCAGTCTTAGCTTTTTGATTAAACTCGAATGATCCATGTTCACGTCTCCTTTTTATGACGAAATACCATACTTTTCTAAGAAAAAGATGAATTCCTCCTACATAATGAAGTTATCAAAAGCGAGGAGGGGGATAGTATGTACTTATACGCAGTTGGTGATAATATTTGGGAACTAGTTCCATCATTGTAGGATAATATCACATAAAGGACTAATTCACTACGATGCAACAATAACTACCACTATTAGTATAAAATATTCACAACAAAGATGAAAGCCTTCATTATTTGTAATATGAAGAAATACAAAAACAAAGCGAAAAACTACAAAGCTCTGTATTCGACATATACTTTCATTAAAAAAGGAGGTAATCATATGTTACGGCAATTGAAAAAGGATTTAGAGACTTGGCAAACTCTTCAAGAAACAACCACCAAATTATTAGGTGCATCACTCTTATTGATTGATAGTCAAGGTGAACCAGTAACGGAAATCACCAACGCTTGTCTTTTTTGTGAAACTGCCCGTTCAAAAGAGGTTTGTTTGCAATCTGATCGCCGCGCTGCTACTCACTGTATCCAACAAAAAAAATCGTATTTGATTTATCGTTGTCCCTATCAATTCGTGAACATCGTTTTCCCGATTTACGCTGATGGACGGCATGTCGGCACCCTTTTTATCGGTCAATTGAAACAGCAAAACTACACATTGATTCCGTCTGTTGTGACCACTCAGAAAAAAGAAGTTGAACAATTCACTCCTCAATTGATCCAATTTTACCATCAGCATCCACTGTCAGAAGATGAAAAAATCACTTTGCTCGTGCGTCATGGTGAATCCATTGTACAATTGATCACTACCCAATTGGAAGATAAAATCAAACTTGGCAAGTACCAAGCCACATTTGTTGATGCCCTACCACCTGTAAATGAACTTGATGTGACTCTAATCGACCGCGCGACCGCCGTCTTAAATGACCACCCTGACAAAGTCTATCGGTTATCAGAATTAGCCCAAGAGTTGAACTGTTCGATCAGCACCTTGAAGAAGCTGTTCCAACGCAATTTGAATCTAAGTTTTTCCGCTTATTACACTCAGCTAAAAATCGCCAATACCAAAAAATTATTGGCTTTTACCAATGAGACGACTTGCTCGATTGCCGAAAAATTAGGTTACACCAATCCTTCTGTACTCTATAAAAAATTCAAACGCGAAACAGGGCAAACGATGAGCGAATACCGCACTTCACGTAACGCTGAATTTCACGCCGAAAAAAGTAGGCGCACGATACAATAACTATCGAAGTTGGCTATGTGACTGTAAGTTTCAGATAGTTTTGCTCAGACAAAAAAGAACGAGACAAAAGTAAACATACTTTTCTCTCGTTCTTTCGTTTGGAGTGGACAGTGGGAGTTACTCTCAAAAAATCGGTCTTCTCAAAAATTTGAAAAACAAATCCCGCAAAATCCACTTATTTATTGAGGTTCTTCCCCATCTGTTGCTCCAGACATATTCATTAGAAAAAACATTGAATCTAAATTTCTTCGATTAGTTTGTTGTTTTTTCAGTACCATCTTTAGCTAGCATTGCTTTTCTTGAAAGATTTACTCGTCCTTGTTTGTCGATTTCAGTAACTTTTACAAGTACTTCATCTCCAAGTTTAAGAACATCTTCTACTTTATTCACACGTTCGTTTGCTAGTTGAGAGATATGGACAAGTCCATCTTTTCCTTTGATCAAGTTGACGAAAGCCCCAAACTTTTCAATTCGAACGACTTTACCAAGGTAAACTTCGCCGACTTTCACTTCTTTAGTCAAGTCTTCAATGATTTTGATTGCTTTTTGGATCATTTCTTTATCCGAAGAAGCAATACTTACTTTACCATCTTGATCGATATCGATTTTTACACCAGTTTCTTCGATGATACCGTTGATAGTGTCTCCACCTTTACCGATCACATCTTTGATTTTCGCTGGATCGATTTGGATCATTTCGATCTTCGGTGCATATTGGCTTAATTCTTCACGTGGTGCAGCAATCGTTGAAGTCAATTCTTCTAAGATTTCCATCCGTGCTTGTTTTGCTTGTGTCAATGCTTCTTTTAAGATTTGTTCCGTGATTCCTTGGATTTTGATATCCATTTGAAGTGCTGTGATACCTTCTTTTGTTCCAGCTACTTTGAAGTCCATGTCGCCTAGATGATCTTCTAACCCTTGGATATCCGTTAAAATCGTATAGTTTTCGCCATCTGATACAAGTCCCATAGCAATACCTGCTACTGGTGCTTTGATAGGAACACCTGCATCCATCAATGCTAATGTACCCGCACAGATACTTGCTTGTGAAGAAGAACCATTTGATTCCAATACTTCCGCTACTAAACGGATTGTATAAGGAAAGTCTTCTTCTGAAGGGATCACTTGTGCTAATGCACGTTCGCCTAATGCTCCATGACCGATTTCACGACGGCCTGGTGAACCAGCACGCCCAGTTGAACCTACAGAGAATTGAGGGAAATTGTAATGGTGGATAAATCGTTTGCTGACTTCCACACCAAGTCCATCAATGATTTGGTGTTCCCCTAATGGTGCAAGAGTACATGCAGATAATGCTTGTGTTTGTCCACGAGTAAACAACCCAGAACCATGGACACGTGGCAACAAGCCTGTTTCGGAAGACAATGGACGGATTTCGTCTAGTTTACGACCATCAGGACGGATTTTATCGATCGTGATCAATTCACGTACCACATCTTTTTCAAGGTCTTCCGTGATTTGTTTGACTTCTTTTAATAAATGATCTTCTTCTTCGTGTCCAGCAAATTTTTCTGCATAAGCTTCACGAATATCGATCTTCACTTGTTCGATGTTGTCTTCACGAGCCAATTTTTCTTCAGTCATAACGGCCGCTTTCATCGTACCGTATGAAGCATCAAAAATTTCTTTTTTCAAGCCAGCATCTACTTGTAGTAAAGAAACTTCCATTTTTTCTTTGCCCACTGCTTGAACGATTTCTTCTTGGAAAGCCACTAATTCTTTGATTGCGTCAAAACCAAAAAGCAATGCGCCTAACATGTCTTCTTCAGATACTTCTTTAGCGCCACTTTCAACCATGTTGATTGCTTGTTTTGTTCCCGCAACACTTAGTTCGATATCTGTTTGTTCTGCTTGTTCAACAGTCGGATTCAAGACATATTCACCGTTGACACGACCAACTTCTACTCCAGCGATTGGTCCATCAAATGGGATATCAGAAATCGATAACGCAAGTGAAGAACCTAGCATAGCAGCCATTGCTGGTGAACAATCTGTTTCGACACTCATCACGATATTTGTTACTTGGACTTCATTACGGAAGCCATCCGCAAACATCGGACGGATCGGACGGTCGATCAAACGAGCAGTCAAAGTAGCTTCTGTACTTGGACGTCCTTCACGTTTGATGAAACCCCCAGGGATCTTCCCAGCCGCATACATTTTTTCTTCATAGTTGATTGTCAATGGGAAGAAATCTGTATCTTTTGCTTCTTTTGATGCTACAGCCGCACTTAAGACCACTGTATCGCCATAACGGACTAATACTGCTCCATTGGCTTGTTTTGCTAATTGACCGACTTCGATTTGTAGGGGACGGCCGCCCCATGTCGTTTTGAATACTTGTTTTTCTGACATAATTACTCCTTTTCTTTCCCGTGAAAGCAAGACGCTACTAAACAAATGAAAACCGCCAAACGCAGCTTGATAGCTTTCATTTGGTTAGTAGGAGTCCATCATGCTTTTTCACGAAATGGTTGATTGAGGTATCACAGTAAAAAAAGTGAGATTCGTTTGAACCCCACTCTTTTTGTTAAAATTAACGACGTAGACCTAAACGTTTGATCAATTCGCGGTAACGTTGAACGTCAGTTTTACGTAAGTAAGCTAACAAGTTACGACGGTGACCAACTTTTTTCATTAGGCCGCGGTATGAATGATGATCTTTTTTATGCACACGTGCATGTTCGTTCAAGTGGTTGATTTCTTCAGTTAATACAGCGATTTGTACTTCTGGAGAACCAGTATCTCCTTCATGGCGTGCATAGTCTGTGATGATTTCATTTTTACGTTCTTTTGAAATTGCCATTTCTTTCACCTCTTTCGATTATTCCCCTGTGACTGAGTAAAACGTTGGTGATTCGCTTAACCAAGTGACAGGCGGTATGCCTTGAGCACACAGCTATACTTTACCTGAATATACGTTAGAAATCAAGTGAAGAATCATTAAGAAAATTTAGTTTATCAAACAATCCTACTACTACTTTTTAAAATTTATGTTAAACTATAATCCGAAAACAGACTGATGAATCGTTTTAGAAGAAAGGGGTACATATTCCATGATTACAATGGATAATATCATTCGTGAAGGAAACCCAACGTTGCGCGAAATCGCTGAGGAAGTTTCCCTCCCATTAAGTGAAGAAGATATCTCACTAGGAAAAGAAATGCTTGAATTTTTAAAAAACAGCCAAGATCCTGTGAAGGCAGAAGAATTAAATCTACGTGGTGGTGTTGGTTTAGCAGCGCCCCAACTTGATATTTCCAAGCGCATTATTGCTGTTCACGTACCAAGTCCTGATCCAGAAGCAACTGAACCAACATTGAGTACTGTGATGTATAATCCAAAAATTTTGAGCCATTCTGTACAAGATGCTTGCTTGGGTGAAGGCGAAGGGTGTCTATCTGTCGATCGTGAAGTTCCAGGCTATGTCGTACGTCATGCTAAAATCACTGTTTCTTACTATGATATGAATGGGGAAAAACACAAGATTCGTTTGAAAAATTATGAATCAATCGTTGTCCAACATGAGATCGACCATATCAACGGTATCATGTTCTATGACCATATCAATGATCAAAATCCATTCGCCCTTAAAGAAGGCGTATTGGTGATCGAATAAGCGAATATGATGGACTTCAACAAGTAGCCCCAAAAAAGAAATCGGGACAGAAGTGCTCAACTCGAAGAATAAGAAGAGACTCACGGAAATTTCTTTTCAAATTTTTGTGAGTCTTGGCTTATTTCCGAGTTTTCGACGTTAGGTCATTTGTTTATACTGAGAATGTGAGGTAAAAGTATTTCTTACTTTTGCTCCATATTCCTTTTTATTATTTCCACTATCTATCCGTTATGTACCAACTACCCCAAATAATTCTCAAAAAGATATACTTGATGGTAAAGCATCACTGTATTTCAGCAACGTTCTCCCTTTTCACCTGATCTTTGTTTATTTGGTTGAGGTGAACGAGAGTTTTCTCCCCTTGTCAACTTTTGCATCCTACTAAATAGTGATGGTTCTTTTGAAAAATCTTCCTTTCGAAGAGTGCTTGACGCACTTTGATCAACAGGCAGGCTTTGGCTATTCAGTTGAGTAGAATGAGGTTTTTTTCTACCTATCAGCTTTCTCAGTCTAGTAAATAGCGATTGTTTTTTTTGAGCATCCTTCTTATAATGAGCCCACGATATAGCTTGATTGACAGAAATTTCAATTGTTTGCCACTCTTTATCCACTAACAGTCGATAGGCTGCGGGCAATCGGTTCATTCTCTTTATTGCTTCTTTTATTTTTAGAAGTGCATTTTGAAGCTCCCTCTCATCAGGAGAGTCTTGGCTTATGAGGCAACTTATGGGTGCTATTTCTTCTTTTACTCTCAGAATTATTTCCACTTGCTCTTGCATACCTTGCCAGTAACTCACTTGATCTGTTATAGAAGTTCCTTCATTCGAGGGTTGCTTCGCTAATCGACTTACTTTATCCCTAACTTGTATAAACAATCTGCGAACATCATGTAGTTCATAGCCTCTACTATCCCTCAGTAACTGTTTTACTTTCTTATTTAAGTCGATACCCGAGTAGTGTTCCATTATAGTACGAATAACAGATTCTATCTTGTTCCATTCGTTATACACTAAGAATTTATCAGCTTCAGGTACTTGATTGGCTATTTTTCTTATACCTTCTCCCACATTTAGAGCTGCGTTTTGAAGAGTAGTTTCCTTAGGCATAGCTTGGTTTACGAGCTTTTTTATGGGTTCTATTTCTTCTTTTACTCTTATAACTATCTTCATTTGTTCGTGCATCTTCTGCCAATAGTTCACTCGGTCGATGATTAAGTCTCCTTCAGTTAAGGATTGGCTCGCTAATTTGGTTGTTTTTTCCTCTACATACGTAATCAATTCACAAGTATGCCTCAGGGAATAGTCCCTACTATTCCTGATTAACTGCTCTATATTTTGACAAAATATTGCTTCTACTTGAAGCTTTTCCAAGGCAGTTTTCAATTGCTCTATCATTACCTCTTTTGTGTAGGGATTCGCTGATTCTGCGTTTAGTTTTTCCTTCATCAAAAGTATATTGCTCTGAAGTTCCGTGTGAGAATATGTATCCAACTTAGCTAAAACTTTATCTAGCTCCTTCTTATTCCGTAATACGCGTTCATTTACGAGTTTTTCTTGTAGTTCCTGTAATTCATTCATCGTGTGTACCAAACTTGATTTTTCTACCTCATCACGTTGTTCAGAAATCCTATCCACTAAATAATTTTTTTTCCTCGTTATGTAATCCGCCAATTGTTTCAGTTTTTCTTCGGAGTAACTAGACACCTGATAATCCACCTTCGTAGAACTTGCCTCTGTTAGCGAACGCTTCGAGCATTCTTCCCAATCAAATTCTCTTTCCCACGGCGCTCGAACGAACTGGTTTTTATTATCCAAAAAAAAGACTTGCTTTTCAATTTCATGTCGACTGTGATATAGATCATGTAGTTTTGTTTCCCGATCCGCACTAAACCTTTCTTCTTCTTCGTGCACTGAATCCTTCCATTCATCTAAAAATTCCACTAGATCCTCTGGAGAATAGCCATGGCGATCATCCGATAAAACTTCAAATGCAAGATGTTTGAATAGCTGTTGATCATACCGATAAAAGAGGGCAATATTAGAATCTTTTTTTGCCACTTCTACTGCCAATCGTTTCATTTCGTGATTCAATAATTTCGTTAAAGTTGCGGGTTCAAGTGTTCCTTGGCTAAAATCGATTTTTTGAAAAATATGTTCAAAATGGAATTCTTTGAATGCCCTACTTACTTGCTGAAATTCCTTTTCCAACGATAAATTTTTTTCTTTAAAAGCGATATACAAAGAAAAATTTTCAAAAAAATCTTGTCGAAGCAAAGGATTAGTTAACGCTTGTTCATTTTCTTTCATAAACTGAACAAGTACCTTTGTATAATCAGAAATTTTTTCTGCGCCTTCAACAGCTAATCGTGGGTTAGTTGTACAAAGTAGTTTACGTGTTTTTTCGTTAAATATGGGTTCTTTTATGCGATATATTGTTTGATTATTTTCCACGGTTTCTTGCTTTTGCCAAGGTAACTGATGGGAACAAGTTGACTGAGCATCAAATAATACAATCTTTTCTTTCAAAGCCTCTTCTTCCCTATATAGATCGTAGATGGGAATTTCTTCACTCTCTTCTATATAAATTTTATGTTGCTCACGTACGTCCTCCTCCCAACTATCAAAATCCTCAATCAGCTCGACTCCTCTATGTATCTCCATCTCCTTAGCCATAGCTACTCGAGGATCATAATCATAGGAACAGAGCATCTGAACAGTTTCTGTTTGTTTGACGACTTCAATTGCCAGTTTGCTTATTGGGTCCTCTAAACGGTTTAACAAGTCCTCCGCTGAGAATCCTCCCTCTTCAAAGTCGATGTCTGACAAAATATTTTCCAATGAAAACACTGCACTATTTTGACTTGCTTGTTGAAATTCATTCCATAAACTCAAATCCTTTACATTTGCCAGTTCAGTAAATAAGTTATTGAAAAAATATGTCCTAAAATCTTTTTCAGTAAGTTTTTGCTTGTTTACTACTATGGCTTGTACGATTGCATCGATATAGTCTTTTGTTGACTCAACCAAAGGAAATGCATCATCATTCCTAAACTCACTTCTTGGACTTTTATAAAGTAATCCTAGTTCTACATTCATGCTCTTCCACTCCTAACTTTTTATGAGAAACAGAATGTTCTAGTCTATTCCATCATTGACTTTTAGTTTATACCACCTAAGTCTATGAAGCGGTTTCCTTTTTTCTGATAAATAAAATAACTGGGGAAACGTATAATCGTTTTTTTCTCCCAGTTATCTGCTATGCTATTTAGTTTTTTTCGGACATAGTCCTGGTTGTTTCGCTAATTCTGTTACCTAGCCTTCGTATAGAATACCTGCTTCCAATAACTTTTGCTTGATTTGTTTCAAAGTGATCGTGCCAGGATAGCGGATGGTATGTAAATGAATACCACCTGTTAGTTCAGATAACAAAGAAGCATTACTTTTTTGATAACGTTTCATAAATGAGTGGATATCTTTTTCAGTTTGGATGTGCAACATTCCTGTTAGTTCTCCATATAGTGGATGTTCAACCACCACATCGAGCACTTCCCCGCCATTTTCAACAATCAGGCGCAACTCTTCTTCAGTTTGCTCACGTCCGTGCTGGACGGCGATTTTACTAACTAAACCAGTCGTAGACTCACTTGTTTCTAAAATGTAACCTCTAGCAGTTGCGACAACAGTTTCTCCCGCAGCTCTGAGAAGTGCGATATCACCGACGATGATCTGCCGACTGACACCAAATCGCTTGGCAAAATTACTGGCACTGACTGGCTTTTCTTCATTCAATAAGGTATGAAGGATTTGCTTTCTTCGGGTTTCTCCATCAATCATCTGAATTCTCCTTATCCATTTGTTTTTGGTAATCACGAGAATGTTTCATCAAATCTCGGTAGGTCGCAACAATGGTTTCCGTATAGTCGGAATCATCCACCCATTTTGCTACTTTATCTAGAACTTGCTTTTCCCGTGTTTCGTCATAAATCGCATGATTCGTTGCTTTTTTGACTCGACCGATTTTTGTTACAGTCAGCATCCGTTTTTCTAACAGTTTCACCAGTTGCTGGTCCAGACTATCGATTGTTTGTCTCAATGATTCGAGGGTTTCTTGCGGTTGTTCCTCCTCGACCATTTTGATGATACGTGCGGGGTTGCCTGCGATGACCACATTATCTGGAAATGATTTGGTCACGACGGAACCTGCACCAACAACCACGTTATCCCCTAATGTTACACCGGGAGTAATAATCACTCCGCCACCTAGCCAGACATTGTTTCCGATTTTGATTGGCTTTGCATATTCAAGTCCACTATTTCGTTTTACTGGATGAAGCGGATGAGTGGCCGTATACAGTTGGACATTTGGGGCAAACATACAATTATCTCCGATTTCAATTGTACTTACATCTAAAAAAGTACAGTTAAAGTTCGCATAAAAGTTTTCGCCGACAAAAATATTATACCCATAATCAAAATTGATCATCGGTTCTATATAAATTTTTTCGCCCGTCTTTCCGAATGTTTCTTTCAAGAGTTGCGCGCGTAGTTCTGTTGTTTCAGCTTGATTGATGATTTGGCTTTGGCTTCTTGCAAATTGGCGATCTGCTACTAACTCGGGGTCATTCGCAAAGTATAATTCGCCTGCTATCATTTTTTCTTTCTCAGATTTAATCGTCATAATTTACTCCTAATTCTTTTATTTTATCGAACACCGTCACCCCATCGGTCTGGACAAAGTCATATTCCTGATCCAGATAGATCGGACTCTGATTGATGACTAAGATTTTTGCGCGTGGGGCGCGAAATTGGATCAGATCACAGAAAGGATGTACTTGGAAACTCGTTCCTACGATCACTACCAGCTCAGCTTGGCTAACCGCAAATGTAGCCTGTTCCAATACTTCTTCTTGAAATCCTTCGCCATATAAAACAATGGCTGGGCGGACTTGACCACCGCAGTTTTCGTGCGTATCACTATGCAAATAGCTTTGCCAAGCGACTTCTTTTCCACATTTTCTACAATAACAATGATAAAGAGTTCCATGAAAATTGACAAGTTGTTGACTGCCGGCTTTTTCATGTAACCCATCAATATTTTGGGACACCGTCCAGACTTTTTTATATTTTTCTAATCGTGCGATTTCTGTGTGAATGACATTGGGCTGTGCATTTGGATGGTAAATTTTTTTAACAAATGAATAGAATTTCTGCGGTTCGTGAACCATTGCCTCGTGACTTAATAAATATTCGGGTTGCTCAATTCCTTGATAGATTCCCTTCAAAGAGCGATAATCTGGGATTCCTGAAGGCGTAGAGACTCCTGCACCAGTCAAAAAGGTGATGCTTTTACTTTCGTTGATTGCTTGTGTTGCTTCTGCTACAGTTACCTTTTTCATATTTTGTCACCTCAGTTCTATTATAATCGAAAATATGCCCCACGCACACTTTTGTTCCTGTTTCTTCTGGCAGAAATACACTTTCAAACGATTTCATTTTTTGAGAAATAAATCACAATCTTAACTGACAAAAAAATGAAAACGTGCTACAATACTGCTGTATTCATTGGGACTAACCTGAGATTTATTCGTTAGACCAAACAGACAAGATCAAAGTGAGGTGAATTGACATGGTACCATTCATTATTTATTGGGGCGTTATTTTAGCTTGTATCGCTTGGTTAGCATTAAGTATTTATTTCTCGATTTTTTATCTTGTACGTAAAGAAAACGGGAATCTTTGGGCTTTTGCATTTTTCAATGTACTAGCCGCTATCGTTTTAGCCATTACTTTAGTTGTTTACCGAACTTGGGGTTGGGGCATCACACAATATTCAAGTTTGATCTATTTAGTATTAGCAATATATGGTGTAACAGTTATTCTACAAGCAATCTTAGGCCGCGAGCCAAAGGTTGTGAACAAAGCGGCTTGATCGTTGTTGCTGGTTTCTTTAGCCAGTAACAATCATGGTGGCAAACAAAGTTTTTTTCTGAATACCACCGCTTCTTTACCTTCTGCAAGATTTTTTTGCGGAAGGTTCTTTTTTTGACCAATTTCGATTTTAGAGTGAATATTTATTCTTTTCAAATCAAAGGGGAAACGCCAAAAATCATGGTAAAAATGAAAACGAATGAAAATTTTCTATGTTTAGTCAGTGTTTTTATGAAAAAGACAAGTTATGGATTGACAAAGCATCTTGGCTATCGTAAACTGTTTTTGTATAAATAACTGAATACGAGTTACCTCAATCAATGAGGTAGAGGTCGCGAGAATCATTAACCCTGTGGAGTGAAGCAAACATGTCGAAGCAGGACTAGGGAGGATCGCCGAAATGTACTCTTTTTTGCTTAAAGTTTACGTTGGGACATAAGTTAAAAGCTTATGGACTGTCTTAGCAGTGATGCTAAGTTGCACTATGTTTTGTGAGAGGTTTATCACTCTATGAAATTTAGCGGCCCCTTCATATCCTCGAAGTGGTCGTTTTTTATTTCCTCCTGATAAGCTATTGCAACGCATTTATTTGACCGCTCGTGCAAAAATTATGCGTAACAGATTAGAAAGTTCCCCATTCAGCGGTTCTTTCTAACGAAGTGGCTCATGGTTTTCTATTTGGAAGATCCTGATTCATGCGTGTGAAAAGAAAAGGAGAAAGAATATGAAAAAAAGTTCAGTTACACTCACCCTATTATTTGCATTTATCTTTTCATTTTTCAGTATCGGAAACTTAGTAAGTGCAGATGAAAAAACACCGAACGATGAATTTCGTGTAGGTATGGAAGCAGGTTATGCACCGTTCAACTGGTCACAACAAACCGATGCGAACAATGGATTACCGATCCAAGGTCAAAAAAGCTATGCTGGTGGTTATGATGTTCAAATCGCCAAAAAAGTAGCAGATGGTCTAGGAAAAAAATTAGTCATTATCCAAACAAAATGGGATGGTTTAGCCCCTGCCCTTCAATCTGGTAAAATCGATGCGATCATCGCCGGTATGAGTCCTACTGCGGAACGTAAAAAAGAAATCGACTTTACCGATCCTTATTATGAATCTCAACTTGTTGTCGTGGTACAAAAAGACGGAAAATATGCAAATGCCAAAAGTTTAGCTGATCTTTCTGGAGCAAAGATCACTGCTCAACTAAATACTTTCCATTATGATGTGATCGATCAGATCCCTGGAGTAGATAAACAACAGGCAATGGACAACTTTTCTGCAATGCGTACAGCGTTAACTTCTGGTATGATCGATGGCTATATCAGTGAACGACCTGAAGGAGTAACTGCAACAAGCGTCAATAAAGATTTGAAAATGCTTGAACTAAAAGGCGAAAATGGCTTCCAAACGAAGCCTGAGGATGTTCAAATTGCAGTTGGGATGCGTAAAGGCGACCCTGACATCCAAAAAGTGAATCAAATACTTGGTGGAATCTCAAGTAAAGAACGTACAACTATCATGGATCAAGCAATTAAAGATCAACCAGCTTCTACTGAAGACGACGAAGAAGACTCAGGTCTGTTAAATGATTTCAAAACGATCTGGGATCAATATGGCAACATGTTCTTGCGCGGTGCAGGACTAACGTTATTCATTGCCTTGATCGGTACGATCGTTGGTACAACTCTTGGTTTATTGATCGGTGTTTTCCGTTCGATTCCTGAGTCAGACAATGCGGTTACTCGTTTCTTCCAGAAATTAGCAAACCTACTACTTTCAATTTATATCGAAGTCTTCCGTGGAACACCAATGATGGTTCAAGCAATGGTCGTCTTCTATGGCTTAGCATTAGCCTTTGGGATCTCACTGGATCGAACGATCGCTGCCCTATTAATCGTTTCGATCAACACAGGTGCGTATATGACTGAAATCGTTCGTGGAGGGATCTTCGCAGTCGATCCTGGACAATTTGAAGCAGCACAAGCTATCGGGATGACACATGGTCAAACGATGCGTAAAGTAGTTGTTCCACAAGTCTTGCGTAATATCCTGCCAGCCACAGGAAATGAATTTGTTATCAATATCAAAGATACAGCTGTCTTGAGTGTTATCGGCGTTGCTGACTTGTTCTTCCAAGGAAATTCAGCTGCGGGTGCGAACTTCCAGTTCTTCCAAACATTTACGATCGTTGGTATCATTTACTTGATCATGACTTTCACTATCACAAGAATCCTGCGCTTTGTTGAGAAGAAAATCGATGGCCCTTCAGCCTATACAAAGATCGAAGAAATCGACAATTCAAACTTGCAGGAATAAGGAGGAAGCATCATGAGCGAAAAAATCATTGAAATCAACCATTTAAGAAAAAGCTTTGGTGAAAACGAAGTATTAAAAGATATCAGTATGACGATCAATAAAGGGGAAGTTGTCACGATCATCGGTTCTTCCGGTTCTGGTAAATCTACTTTGCTGCGTTGTATCAATCTATTAGAAAAACCAACTGGTGGCGAAATCGTCTATAACGGTGACAATGTTCTATCACCTAAATATAATTTACCTAAGTATCGAACAAACGTTGGAATGGTATTCCAATCATTCAATCTTTTTAACAATATGAATGTTTTAGAAAATTGTATCTCTGGACAAACCACTGTGTTGAAACGAAGCAAAGAGGAAGCTCGAAAAGTTGCTCTTGAAAACTTAGAGAAAGTTGGTATGGAACGTTATATCGAAGCAAAACCTTCACAACTATCTGGTGGACAAAAGCAACGGGTAGCGATTGCCCGTGCGTTATCGATGAATCCCGATGTCATGCTCTTTGATGAACCAACCTCTGCTCTTGATCCTGAAATGGTCGGTGAAGTATTAAGCACGATCAAGGATTTGGCCCATACCGGTTTGACGATGATCATCGTGACCCACGAAATGGAATTTGCCAAAGATGTTTCTGATCGGGTGATCTTTATGGATAAAGGTGTGATTGCAGAAGAAGGAACTTCAGAAGACATCTTTGTTCATCCGAAAGAGGAACGAACAAAAGAATTTTTATCTCGTATCTTACAAAAAGGATAAAACTAAACAGGACAAAAGAATCGTTAAGCACCAAGAAATAAACTGAAAAAGAGTTCTTAGCGTTTAAGCAAGCAAAACAGGGTTAGACAAAAGTAAATGG
>NZ_BCQB01000032.1 GCF_001544215.1 Enterococcus durans NBRC 100479 = LMG 10746 | reverse complement strand
ACATAAAAAGTTTTCCTGGTATGTTTTCTTCTAGTCTACACACCTTAATTTTTCTGTCTAGTTAATTGTAGCCTATCCAGATGCAATCTAATTTAGATCTGTGATTCAACGATTTTGATTTGACTTTATGTAGGTTTATTCAAAACACCACCTTTGAATATTACTAGATCTACTTTATACCGACTGATTTTTTTACAGATATTATTGATAGGTGCTTGATTTAAGAAATCGAGGTGTGGTATTTAATTACTTTCATCATTCCTGGTGAAAGTTCTATTTGTTCTTCTTTAGTGAAATAGGCATTCGTTTTTGGGAAGTTATTGTTCATTCTCGAGGTTTCTTGCGCATTGGGGGATGCTTAATAAGAACGAATGCAAAAAGAAAATGGTGATTTTTCCTTTAAATTATTCAAAATCATTCATTTGCTTTCTTATAAATTGGAGGTCTGTTAGGATACCAACCATTATTAACCGCCTCTATTTTATACCAACATTAAAGAATTACTCTGTACATCTATCCTCCCTTTCTTTGATAAGATCTATCCTCACCTTATTTTTCTATATCCTCTAGCAAAAAAAGTGTATCATTTAATTTTTTGCATAAACTATCAATATAAATGAGTAAGTATATAAATATTGATAGTCTTGCTATTGAAAAAAAGTTACTACAAAAAATTTTCGTATACCTAAATAGAAAATACCCATAGCTGTCTGTATTCTCTATCCCTTATCTGTTGAAGGCGTTTCATAATTACAGACAGAATGGGCATAAAAAATAGGGTATATCTTTCTAACCATCTTAGAGCAATATGATCTCTGTTGCATTTTTTAATAGGTTGCAACAATTTTTTTGCAAAACAAAAACCCCCACTCCATAAGAGTGGGGGCACTTTGCTATATAGCTTTACAAGCTTATTTGCTTAAAGCGTCTTTTGCTTGGTCAGCTAATGCAGTAAATGCTGCTGCATCGTTGACAGCCAAGTCAGCTAACATTTTACGGTTGATGTCGATTTCAGCTAATTTCAAACCATGCATCAATTTTGAGTAGCTCAAGCCATTCATACGAGCTGCTGCGTTGATACGAGCGATCCACAATTTACGGAAGTCGCGTTTCTTTTGACGACGATCGCGATATGCGTAGTTGTATGAATTCATTACTTGTTCTTTTGCTGTTTTAAATAAAGTGTGTTTTGAACCGTAGTAACCTTTTGCTAGTTTTAGCATTCTTTTACGACGTTTACGAGTTACTGTTCCACCTTTAACACGTGCCATGTATAATTCCTCCTAATAAAAATAAATCTTCAAATTTCGTTTGTTTGTGTTTTTTATTTCATTTTTGCTAGTTGTTGACGAATACGTTTGAAATCGCCACTAGAAACCATGCTTGCTTTACGCAATTGACGGCGTTGTTTTTTAGTTTTACCGTGGAAACGGTGACTTGTAAACGCACGGAAACGTTTTAATCCGCCTTTACCAGTACGTTTGAAACGTTTTGCTGATCCGCGGTGTGTTTTTTGTTTTGGCATGACTATATTTCCTCCTCAAAATCTTTCGTTATCCGACTATCGACTGTCCAACAGCCAGTTAGTCATTCAAATTACTTACTGTCGTTTTTCGGTGCCAGCGTCAAGAACATGCTGCGTCCGTCCATTTTCGCTTTTTGTTCCACTGTTGCAATATCAGCAGTTTCTTCAGCTAAGCGATCTAAGACTTTTTGACCAATTTCTTTATGGGTAATGGCACGGCCTTTGAAGCGGATAGAAGCTTTTACTTTATCGCCCTTCTCTAAGAACTTACGTGCATTACGAAGTTTTGTATTGAAGTCATTCAAATCGATTGTTGGACTTAAACGAACTTCTTTTACATTGATCACTTTTTGTTTTTTACGCGCCTCGCGGTCTTTCTTTTGTTGCTCGAAACGGTATTTCCCGTAGTCCATGATTCGCGCAACTGGTGGTTTCGCACCTGGTGCAACTAACACAAGATCTAAATTTGCTTGTTCTGCAATCTTCAATGCTTCTGCTTTTGTTTTAACTCCTAATTGCTCACCATCTGAACCGATCAATCGTAACTCACGCGCACGAATGCCGTCGTTAACCATCATATCCTTTGCTATGGTCATTCACCTCCAAATATTATGAGAGAAAGAAAAGCTTGCCGGATAAACGGCAATAAAAAAACGAGTTCTCTTACAGAACCCGCACGTCATTCACCTAACCAAGTAGATGAAAACTATCTAGCCCAGTGACTGTGTCAACTAAGGCGAGAAGCGGGTGCTTCTGCTTTTATTTCTCAACTTAAATAGTATAGCAAATCCTTGTTACTTTGTCAATGAAATTCTTATAAGTGATTGGTTTTCATTTTGATAGCCGTCTGTTGCATCCTTAGCACAAACTTTACATAAACGTTATTTCTAAAATAAAATTGATTCTAAATTCTAACCTTCATATAGGAAACTAAAATTACCTAGCACTAGGTAATTATTGATTAGGACAACGTTTCCATTTTTGATATTCTATATTCAAATAACAATTATTTTAATTTAAAACTGATTGTAAATTGAGATGGTCGTTATCAAAAAAATAAAAAATTTTGGAGGAATACGATGAAAAAACAACTTTTAGCCACTCTATTCTGCTCTACAGCTCTTTTCGGTAGCCTAATGATCAACCAGATTTCTGCTTCTGCTCACGGGTATGTGGAATCACCACCTAGTCGAGGTTATCAAGGGGCTATTGAACGAAATACGATTGGGTATTCCGCTGCTTGGGAAAAATACGGAGCAGTTATTACAAACCCTCAATCACTTGAAGCAAAAAAAGGATTTCCACAAGCTGGTCCTGCGGATGGACGGATTGCCTCTGCGGAAGGTGGCTTGGGCCAAATCGGTGATTTTGTCTTGGACAATCAAACAGCGAGTCGTTGGACAAAACAAGAAGTGAAACAAGGCGCTATGAACATCACATGGCGTTATACAGCTTCACATGCAACATCTAAATGGCATTATTACATGACAAAAGCTGATTGGAATCCAAATGATTCTTTAGATCGCGGTGATTTTGAGTTGATTGGTACGATCAACCACAATGGCTCGGCAGCAACAAATAATCCAAAACATAACATTACTATTCCAAGCAATCGCTTAGGTTACCATGTGATCTTAGCGGTCTGGGATGTTGCAGATACACCAAATGCCTTTTATAACGTGATCGATGTCAATGTAAAAGGTGAAGCTGGTATTCCAGTAGCACCATCTGCGCCACAAAATGTCCGCACAGCTAATGTGACAGCAAGTTCTGTCGCACTAACTTGGAACGGTCAAGCAAATACGGCTTCTTATAATGTTTATCGAAATGGCGCATTTATCGGTAATACAGCCAATGCTGAGTTTGCAGATAGTAAGCTTAAAGAAAAAACTACTTATCGTTATGAGATCGAAGCGGTTGGACAAAATGGCTTAACTTCACCTAAAACAGCTATTTCAGTGACGACGTTATCCCAAACAAGTCAAGAAAAACCAACTGCACCTAAAAGCCTGCATTCGATGGGAACCACTAGTTCAAGTGTTTCACTTATGTGGGGACGTTCTTCTCATACGCAAGGAATCAAGCAATATGATATTTACCGCAATGGTTCTCTAATTGGTTCAACTACAAAAACAACGTTTGATGATACGAACTTAAAAGCGAATACAACTTATACTTATACAGTCAAAGCAATCAGTAATTCTAATGAAGTTTCTGATACCAGCAATGTTTTAACTGTGACCACAAATAAAAAGGAAGAAGGTGGCACAGAAACGGAAGGCAGACAATGGATCTTAGGAACATTCGCTTCTCCACAGCTTTATACAAAACATGAAAAAGTGGTTTACCAAGGGAAACTGTGCGTAACATTACAAACACATGTTAATTATGGTGATACGACTTGGGCCCCTGATCAGGCAGATACATTATTCCGTTTAAACTAAAAAAGCAAAGCAGCTAGGAAAGACATTCCAACCTAGAGTCTGGGACAAATCTAAAAATCAGGTTTGCTACAGACTCTCGAATAAACGGCTGGAGCAGAAGCAACTCCTTCGGAAATAAGCCGAAATTCAAAAAAATTTGAAAAGCAATTTTCGTTCATTTCTTCTTATTTCTCGGAGTTAAACACTTCTGTCCCAGCCTCTCTCAAATAAACGGCGTCCAAAAGTCAGGTTTTTCGGAAATTTCAAAAAAAGCGAGCAATACAAAAAACGTATTGTTCGCTTTTTTATCCAATTTCTCAAACCTAAACAACTTTTGTCTCGATCTCTTTTTGTAGGAATAATTTTTAAACATCCATTCACGATTTTCCCAGCAATTATTTTCTGTTGTTTCACTTTCGAATAACTTCCGACAGCATTCTTTCACTATTTCAAGTTCAGCGGATTCTACGCCATAATGCCACTAACATCCAGATCGATAAAAGTAAGCTGATGATCAAAGCGATGCCCCATCCAAAGACGGAATGTGTAAAGGGTAATTGTAAATTCATCCCGAAAAATCCGGTAACGATGGTCGGCACCGTTAAAATCAATGACCAGACAGTTAGAAATTTCATCGTATCATTCAAATTATTATTCAATAGATTATTATAAGTTCCTGATAACTGGTCTAAAATTTGAGAAGCTAAATTAGTCATCTCAACTGCCTGTTTGGCTTCAATGAGTGCGTCATCCAACTGTTCTTTTTCTTTCTCTGTTAATTTCCGAAAAATAGCGAGAGCTTTGATTTGCTCAAGTAAGACGACATTTTGCTTTGTCCCAGTGACTAGATAGACCAAACCGACTTCTAAGTCAGATAAAGCCAACAGATTTTTATTTGTTGTTTTTTCTCGTAGTCGCATATTCAATCGTTGCCGTTCACTGTTAACCTCTTCAATAAGTGGGAAGAAAGAACCCGAAATCAGAAATAACGTTCTAAATAGCAAGCTATAAACAGAAACTTCTGAGTCTCTTTCTAGCAGAGCATTGAGCAAACGGATAACATACTCCGTATTTTTAGTCGTAAAGGTAAACAGCCCTCCATCTTTTAAAATAAACGCTACTGGACTAGTCTCATAATGATTTTCGATTTTTTGTTGATGCGGAACATTTGTTACTAACAATAGCGCATCATCTAAGCTATCATATTCTACACGTGCTCGTTCATTTTTATCGAGTGAGTAAGTCAGCATTTCATCACTTATCCCATACTCTTCTTTTAGATTTTTAACCGCGATGGCATCATCACTTGGAACATTCATCCAAAAATTTTGATCGTGGTTAAAAAAAATTTTTTCTCTCACTTTAGCTCCCCCTTTACTTGTACACAAAAATGAATGCGGACAAATCTAAAAATCAGTTTTGCTACAGACTCTAATTTTGAATAGAAGGCGTCCAAAAGCCAGATTTTTCGGAAATTTCAAAAAAAAAACGAGCATGGGACAAAAGTAAGAAACACTTTTGTCCCATTCTTTAAAAACGAATAAACGGTGGGAGCAGAAGCAACTCCTTCTTAAATAAGCCGAAATTTACAAAAATTTGAAAAGCAATTTTCGTGAATTTCTTCTTATTTCTCGGAGTTAAACATGTCCCAACCTCGTTCTTCTCTCCAATTTCTCAAACCTAAACGACTTTTGTCTCGACCTCATTCTATCATTTCTATGAAAAAAAATTAAGAAATACTGACTTCTTCTCGAATTTCTGCTAGTTTCTCTTCGATTATTTTCAATACCGCCTCTTTAGCTTCAGGATCTTCCACGAAATTAAACTGATCCCCATCGATCTGGATTTTAGGGCTTTCTTTATACTCCTCATACCACTGATCATAACGACGGTTCAATTCTTTGTAATAGTCATACAAGGTAGGGTCAAAAGAAAGTTGCTCATATGAACGTCCTCTTTTTTCGATCCGTTCAAGCATCGTCTCAAATGACACTCGAATGTGAACGAGTAGATCAGGATGCTTTTTGTGTGCAGCATAGGGAAGTTCTTCCATCATATTTTCAAGCAATTCATCATAGACGCGAACTTCAGTCTCCGTAGCTCTACCTAGATCTGCATTTAGGTGGAACAGCAATGAATCTTCATAAATAGAACGATCCAAAACATTGTTATCTTCTTCCATTGCTTGCTTGATACTTGCAAAACGTTTATTCAAAAAATATATTTGTAGCAAAAATGCGTACTGCTCAGGATTGGCATAAAATAAGGGTAGTACTTCATTATCATCGATTGATTCATAAAAAGCTTGACTGCCCAAGCGTTCAGCCATCATTTCTGTTAAACTTGATTTACCGGCACCAATCGTACCTGCTAAAACGATCACGCTCATTTACCTCCAACTCACTTCATCACTAAATATAGTGTCTTTTTCCAATTCTTTCTAAATATACCCCCAATATCTGGTAGTGTCAAATAGAAATCTCCCCTTTTCACTAAATTAAAAACCCAAAAATTTCTTAAGAAAAAAATGTTTTTTTGCGGAAAAACGTATTCTTTATTTTACTTCTGCGTTGGATTTAGTAAAATAAAGATGGATTGTTTTTTTGAACTTACATGTAAAAAATCATTCGATAGCGCAAATGATACACGGCGCTTTATTTTTTGCTCAAAAAGTTAGCGTAACATATAGAAGGAGTTAGATTATGGCAAACTATGGCCAAGGAGAATCAAATGGGAAAATCATTTTGATGGGAGAGCATGCAGTCGTCTACGGCGAACCAGCCATTGCTTTTCCTTTTTACGCGACTAAAGCGACTGCTGCTTTTGAAGAGCTACCTTTTTCGTCAGCCGATCAATTGGTTTCTTCTTATTATACAGGAAAATTGACTAGCGCTCCTCATACGTTGAAAAATATCAAACAATTAGTAGCTAGTTTAAAAAAAGAACAGCACATCAGTACAAATTTTCAATTAACGATCGATAGTACGATTCCCGCCGAGCGTGGGATGGGGTCTAGTGCAGCCGTAGCAACTGCTGTCACACGTGCCTTTTATGACTATCTTGCGCAACCTCTTTCTCGCGAACAGCTATTAAGAAATGTACAAATATCAGAAAAAATCGCTCATGGGAATCCTAGTGGGATCGATGCTGCTGCAACAAGTAGTTTAAAACCCATCTATTTTGTCAAAGGTCATCCCTTTGATTATTTTTCTTTGAATATCGATGCTTTTTTAATCGTAGCTGACACAGGCATCAAGGGACAAACACGTGAAGCAGTGAAAGATGTCGCTCATTTATTTGAAAAAGATCAACAGAAAACTGGACAAAAAATCCAACAACTAGGATACTTAACAAGGCAATCAAAAAAAGCAATCATCGAAAATGATCCGCTGCACCTCGCTCAAGCCATGAACGAAGCACAAGAACTCTTAAAAAGCTTGACCATCAGTAATGACTTTTTAGATTTGTTGATTGAGACAGCGAAAGACGCTGGTGCGCTAGGTGCCAAATTAACAGGTGGCGGCAGAGGCGGTTGTATGATTGCTCTTACTCAAACAAAAACAAAAGCCCAAGAAATCAGCGATGCACTTCTTCAAGCAGGTGCTGCTGCAACTTGGATTCAAGGATTAGGAGTACATACCTATGTTTAAAGGAAAAGCACGTGCGTATACGAATATTGCGCTAATCAAGTATTGGGGCAAAAAAAATGAAACGCTGATCCTCCCAATGAATAATAGTTTGTCATTGACACTTGATGCGTTTTATACAGAAACTGAAATCCTCTTCTCTGAGGAATTTACAGAAGATCGTTTTTACTTAGACGATCAGTTACAAGATGAAAAAGCCACAAAAAAAATAAGTGCATTTTTAGATCTAGCTAGAAAAAAAGCAGGAATAGCCTATAAAGCAACCATTACGAGTCAAAATTTTGTCCCTACTGCTGCTGGATTGGCTTCTTCTGCTAGTGGACTAGCTGCATTAGCTGGTGCGTGTAATGAAGCATTGCACTTAGGCTTAGATGACAAAGAATTGTCCAGACTGGCTAGACGTGGTTCTGGCTCTGCTTGTCGCAGCATCTTCGGCGGCTTTGTCGAATGGGAAAAGGGGCATGATGATGAAAGTTCCTACGCTCAACCCGTACCCTCAAATAATTTTGAAGAAGAGTTAGCTATGGTCTTTGTGCTTCTCAACGATCAAAAAAAAGATGTCTCTAGCAGAGATGGCATGCGCCGTACTGTAGCAACTTCCAGTTTTTATCAAGGTTGGCTAGATACTGTCGAAGCTGATCTTTATCAATTAAAACAAGCAATTCACACAAAAGATTTTCAAGCACTGGGAGAAACGATGGAAAGAAACGCATTGAAGATGCATGGCACGACATTAGCCGCTCTCCCTCCATTTACTTATTGGTCAGCTGATAGCCTAAAGGCGATGCAAGCCGTCCGTACTTTACGAAATGAAGGGATTCCTTGCTACTTTACAATGGATGCTGGTCCAAATGTGAAAGTGTTAGTTGAAAAGAAACAAGAAGAGATTGTGCGCCAAGCATTTAGCGATTTATTTAGCCCGCAGCAAGTCATTACGGCTCATGCTGGTCCAGGAATCAAGATTATTGAATAAAGGGAGATTTTTATGATTGAAGTATCTGCTCCAGGAAAACTTTATATTGCTGGAGAATATGCAGTTGTTGAAACCGGTCATCCAGCAATCATCGTTGCTGTAGATCAATTTGTGACAGTCACCGTAGAAGCCGCACGAAAAGTCGGCAGTATCCAATCTGCTCAATATAGCGGAATGCCGGTTCGTTGGACACGGCGCCATGGCGAGTTAGTCCTAGATATTCGTGAAAATCCATTTCATTATATTCTCGCAGCCATCCGCTTGACTGAGAAATATGCGCAAGAAAACAATATCTTACTTTCCTTCTATGACTTGAAAGTAACAAGTGAACTCGATAGTTCCAATGGTCGCAAATACGGGTTGGGTTCTAGTGGTGCAGTTACTGTTGCGACAGTTAAGGCACTAAATATTTTTTACGCCTTGAATCTAACACAATTGGAGATATTCAAAATTGCTGCTTTAGCAAATTTGGCCGTTCAAGATAACGGCTCGTGCGGTGATATCGCCGCAAGTTGTTATGGTGGTTGGATCGCCTTTTCCACTTTTGATCATCGTTGGCTCCAACAACAAGAAAAAAATTATTCCATCAGTGAACTATTAGCGATGGATTGGCCAGGACTTTCAATCGAGTCGCTTTGTACTCCTAAAGATTTACGTTTATTGATTGGTTGGACTGGCAGTCCAGCGTCCACTTCTGATCTAGTGGACCAAGTCCATCGGTCACGAACAGATAAAATGACCGCATATCAACAATTTTTGCAAGCTAGTACAGAATGTGTCAATGAAATGATCAAAGGATTCAAAGAGAACAATGTATCACTGATCCAACAAATGATCCGAAAAAACCGTGAGCTATTACATGATCTTTCTGCGATCACTGGTGTATTGATCGAAACACCTGCTTTGAATAAATTATGCAGTTTAGCAGAAGAATATGAGGGAGCAGCGAAATCATCAGGTGCTGGTGGTGGCGACTGTGGGATCGTGATCGTTGATCAAAAATCAGGTATTCTCCCTTTGATGAGTGCGTGGGAAGCCGCAGAAATCACTCCACTTCCGCTCCATGTCTATAGCTATCAAAGAAAGGAAAAAGCATGAATCGTAAAGATGAACATGTCTCATTAGCGAAAGCCTTCCATAACAAACAAAAAAATGAGTTTGATACTGTACGGATCGTTCATAATGCTTTACCGCAGCTTGCAGTTTCAGAAGTCAGCCTTCATACTTCCGTGGCTGGTTTAGACTTGCATTATCCTTTTTATATCAATGCAATGACTGGCGGAAGCGAAAAAACCAAAAAAATCAACCGCGAATTAGCAACAATCGCTAAAGAAACAGACTTAAT
This sequence comes from Enterococcus durans NBRC 100479 = LMG 10746, assembly GCF_001544215.1. GTDB lineage: Bacteria > Bacillota > Bacilli > Lactobacillales > Enterococcaceae > Enterococcus_B > Enterococcus_B durans. The sequence goes on along the minus strand of NZ_BCQB01000032.1, from coordinate 23,809 downwards.
GATTGCGACAGGTTCAGTGAGTGCCGCTTTAAAAGATCCGACATTAGCTGAGACATACCAAGTGATGCGTGACGTTTATCCTAACGGAAAGATCTTAGCGAATGTCGGCGCAGGTACTTCGGTCGTCAAGGCGAAACAAGCAATTGAACTTTTTGAGGCAGATGCCTTACAAATCCACCTAAATGCACCCCAAGAGTTGGTCATGCCTGAAGGTGATCGTGATTTTTCAAATTGGAAAGAGTTGATCCAAGCAATCAGAGAAGAAATCTCGGTACCTTTGATTGTCAAAGAAGTGGGTTTTGGGATGACCAGAGAAACGATTGACGAATTGGCTGCATTAGGCGTCAAAACAATCGATATCAGTGGTCGCAGTGGTACAAGTTTTACTCAGATCGAAAATGCACGTCGCCCTAAAAGAGAATTGAACTATCTAGCTGATTGGGGGCAATCAACGGTTACTTCACTATTAGAAGCAAATGAAGCGAAATATCCTGTTGAGGTATTAGCATCTGGCGGCATCCGAAATGCCTTTGACATCTTTAAAGCTCTCTGTCTTGGCGCTCAAGCCGTAGGAATATCAGGAACCGTACTGAATTCCTTGATGAGTAATGGCGTAGAAGATACTATACAGTTACTCAAAGATTGTCAGGATGAACTTCGTTTGTTATTTACGATGGTTGGTGCAGAAACAATCGATCAGTTGCATCATCACCCAGTTATCTTGACGGGGGCTACCAAAGATTGGTGCGAAGCAAGAGGGATCTCTTTGACGAAATACGGAAATCGGAAATAAATGAATGTGGGACAAATCTAAAAATCAAGTTTGCTGCAGACTCTCGAATAAACGGCAGAAATAGTCTCTCTGAAAAACATAATGAAATCCACAAAAATTGTAAATTCGATTTTTGTGGATTTTTTCTTGTTTCTTGAAATTTCTCACTTCGGTCTAGAAATCACAAAAAAAGAGCGTGGGACAAAACTAAAAATCAGTTTTGCCACAGACTCTAACTCCGAATAAACGGTGGGAGCAGAAGTAACTTCTTCTATCCCAACCTCTTTTTAAACACTTTTGTCCGACCTCTTTTTGTTACTTCTAAGCTCACACGTTGTTTAAGGTTGTTTCCCGATATACGCTAGAATACCGCCGTCTACATAAAGGATATGCCCATTGACGAAATCAGAAGCGCTAGATGCTAAGAATACAGATGGACCAGCTAAATCGACTGGTTCACCCCAACGTGCTGCTGGTGTACGTCCAACGATGAATTGATCAAATGGATGACGTTCTCCATTTTCTTGCTTTTCTCTCAAAGGTGCTGTTTGTGGTGTGGCGATGTAGCCAGGGCCGATGCCATTACATTGGATGTTGTATTGACCATATTCAGAAGCAATATTCTTTGTCAACATCTTCAAGCCGCCTTTAGCAGCTGCATAAGCACTAACTGTTTCACGACCTAATTCACTCATCATTGAACAAATATTGATGATTTTACCACCACCCTTTTCGATCATATCTGGAATAACTGCTTTTGATACGATAAAAGGTGCATTTAGATCCACATCGATCACTTGACGGAAATCTGCCGCATCCATCTCGATCATCGGAGTGCGCTTGATGATCCCAGCGTTATTGACCAAAATATCAACAGAGCCAACTTCTTCTTTGATTTGTTTGACCATTGCTTGAACTGCAGGCTCGTCTGTTACGTCACAAACATACCCTTTTGCTTCGATTCCGGCTTCTTTGTAGTGCGCTACCCCTTCATCGACTGATTCTTGTGACAAATTATTGAACACGATCGTTGCCCCCGCTGCTGCCAGTGAACGAGCGATTTCAAACCCAATTCCGTAAACAGCACCAGTTACTAGTGCTACTTTTCCATCTAAACGAAACATATCCATTGTAAATTCCATTTTTTATCCTCCTTCTTATTTCAACTGATCCATTGGTACCATATCCATATCGGTATACGTGATATTTTCTCCACACATTGCCCAAATAAATGAATAATTGCTCGTTCCGACACCAGAGTGAATCGACCAACTTGGAGAAAAAACTGCTTGCTCGTTGTCCACTACTAAGTGTTTTGTTTCATCAGGTTTACCCATCATATGGAAAACACGTGTATCTTCTTTGGCAAAATCAAAATAAACATAAGCTTCCATGCGGCGTTCATGTGTATGACATGGCATCGTATTCCAAGAACTACCTGGCTCTAAAATAGTGTAACCCATCTGTAACTGGCAGCTTTCGCAAACATTTGGATGGATATATTGATAGATTTTGCGTTCATTCAATGACAACCCTTCGCCTGTTTCCATTGGTTTCACTTGATCGATGCTGATTTTGACATTTGGATATTTATGGTGTGCTGGTACTGAACTAATGTAAAATTTTGCTGGATTTTCTGGATCTTTTGAAGAAAATACGACATGCTTTGTTTCTTTGCCGATGTAATAGCCATCTTGCTTTTTCATGTCTTCTTTCTTTCCTTCGATTTCGATGAATCCAGGTCCACCAATATTGATTACCCCTAATTCACGACGTTCCAAGAAATATTCAACACCTAATTCTTTATCAAGCGTGATTTCTAATTCTTTTTCTGTTGGTGTTACTCCGCCAAAAATCATGCGGTCATTGTGGGTATAAGTCAAACTGATTTTTCCAGGTTTCAAATACTTTCTCCACTAAAAATTCTTTTCTTAATTGTTCTGTTGAATAATGACGAATATCTTCCGGGCTATGTGTATAACGTGTTTCCATTTCTTGCATGTCTATCTTCTCCTTTTTATCTTACGATTTTTCCTGAGCCGTACGCTAAAAAGCGAGCGACTTCTGATTGATCAAATTGGTTACAATCCCCATGGACGGTGTGTTTCAAAGCAGATGCAGCAGTAGCAAAATCAATGATCTCTTGTGGCGTATTTTTTTCTAAAATGCCATGTAAGACCCCACCGGCAAAAGCATCCCCACCTCCCACGCGGTCCACGATAGGTGTAATTTCATGTACTTGTGATTCGAAATATCCATGATCCATCCATAAAGTGCCTTGTAACTCATTGTCACTAGCGGAATGAACTTTTCGTTTCGTCGAATAAAAAACATTGATGTTTGGATATTTTTCTTGCATTTTCTGGTAATAATAAATCAACGGTTGTTCCACTTCTTCTGGAGAATCTTTGATACCCAATAGATAACGAGCATCTAGTTCGCCAGCGGAACAAATATCGACATACGGCAACAATTGTTGGATTGTTTCACTTGCTTCTTTTGGTGTCCAAAGCTTTCCTCGATAATTGATATCAAAACTGACTAAGCAGCCCATTTTCTTCGCTTCTTGCATGAGTTTCTTTGTGAGGACTCGCCAAGCTTGTGACAACGCCGGTGTAATTCCCGAAATATGGAAGATCTCTGCTCCTTGGAACAGCTGTTTGCCGTTCCATTCATCTTCTTCCATCAGTGCAAAGCTCGAACCCGCTCGGTCATAAATAACGGAAGCCGCTCGTTCCCCAACCCCAGTTTCCATATAATAAGAACCTAACCGCGGACCACCGAATAAAAGATGTGTTGTATCCACACCATAACTTTGCAGATGTTTTTTAACGGCCTTCCCTATTGCATGGTCAGGAACCTTGGAAGCAAAACCAACCTCATGTCCATAATTAGCTAATGAGATGGCCACATTTGCTTCACCACCGCCGTAATGCGCGTGGAAAGTTTCACTGGTTTCAAGTCTTTTCCCCTGATCGGTTGATAAACGCAACATGATTTCACCTAATGTGATTGCTTTCCCCATCGCACCTACCCCTTTATTTCTTGTAATTTCGCGACGTATTGCTGAGCCACTTCGGTTACTTTATCAAAATCGCCTGTTGCGGCAGGAGCCAATAAATTGCCTCCTACACCTACAGTGATCACGCCGGCATCGAACCAATCCTTCATATTATCTAAACTGACTCCACCAGTCGGCATGATATTGAGTTGTGGCATTGGCGCTTTAAATGCAGTAACGATACTAGGACCATAGGCGCTACCCGGAAATAATTTGACGATATCCACACCACTCTTAAGTGCTGTTTTCATTTCATCGATCGTCATGCATCCTGGCAAGTAAGGTATCTGATACAAATTACATAACTCAGCCGTTTCTTTGTCAAAACAAGGACTGACAATATATTCAGCTCCTGCCAAAATAGCTAATCGTGCTGTTACAGCATCTAAGACTGTTCCCGCACCGATCACCACATCTTTTTGATCTTTGTAGATCGACAATAATTCTTTGATCACTTGATCTGCTTGTGGGACAGTAAATGTCAGTTCAAGCCCTTTTAGCCCGCCTTTGACTATTGATTGGCAAGCACTGAGCGCTTCTTCTTTCGTCTCTCCACGGACAACAGCGATTACTCCAGCTTTTTTTAAACGTGTCAAAATGTCTAGTTTTTTCATTTTTTCCACCAGTTTCCTATAAAGAAATTTAGTTTTATAATTTGGAAATCTATATCCATATTATACGACAGTGGCGAAAAAACGCAAACGCTTTTTCATTTTTTTTTGAGTGTTTTTTCAATTTCTTCTTTCGTTTGTTTGATTGATTGGATGATTTTATCTTTTACTTCAGGTGTCAAACGATATTTAGGCATGCTAATGCTAAAAGCCCCGATGATTTCCTCTCCTTTGACAATCGAAGCCCCGATACAAAAAATATCCTTTTCGACTTCTTCGTCATCAAAAGCAACCTGGGTCATTTTTACTTCATCAAGTTCTTTTCTCAGTTTCAAACTATTCGTTATTGTATATTCTGTATATGGGATCAATTGGTGTGACTCCACATACTTTTCATACTGCGGTTCAGCGAACTCAGCTAATACGGCTTTCCCCATAGCCGAGCTATATAAAGGCCTTGTGATTCCTATTTTAGAAGACATTCTGATTGTCTGATTTTTGGGATCCAGTTTATTGACGTATAATATTTCCTCGTTGTCCAACACACCTAAGTGAATCGTTTCGTCAATCGTTTCCTGTAATTTTTCTAAATATGGTCGTGTGATTTCGACTAAATCGATCTGATCGATATTTTTATTGGCATAACGCACAAGTTTCCCGCCTAAGCGATAATTTTTCTCTGTACTCTTATTGACATACCCAATCAGCAGTAATGTATCTAAAATTTTCAATACTGTCGATGGTGTCATATCTGTGCCTTTCGCAATTTCTTGTAAAGAAGTGTCTGGTTGCTCAGCCAGAAAATCTAAAATAATCGATGCTTTGATCAGCACCGTACCGTAAGGTTTCTTTTTTTCCATATCGCTTCCTCCTATTTCTATATAGGAAATTATAATCAAATTAGACGAAAATTGAAAGGGATTTCTATTAAAAAAAGAATTCAGCCTAAAAATAAATGATAAATTGCTTCAATAAAATTGAAAAAGAGTGTGACAAATTTCTCGACACACTCTTTTTTGAATAAATGGCATTCTAAACGCAAATTTTCCGAAAAATACATCAAGATTCTTATACTTGATTACTTCTAACTAATTACTTTGGACTCTCTGATTCCAAAAAAATGGATATACATTCCTACTTGTTACCTCTCTCTACTTTTTTTATTTTCATTTGTAGGTTGAAGACTTCTCACTTGAGCAGCTTTTGTGATAGCTGATTTTTGATAATTTTCTAATTTTGTTTTGAAACTTCCCTTTAATTCTTCATGTAGTTCAATATCAGCTTGTAGAACCTGTTTTTTAAGCAACAGTTTGCTTGCATTCTTCTACTACTTTCAGCATATGAGAAAAATTGTTTATCTTATCCGTCATTTCTCCCAATTTTTGCTTGGTTAGTTCCCGAATTTCATTAAGATCAGTTTCAAGAATAATGGACTGACTGTCCACTGCATCATAGTTAGAACCTTCCTTATGATCATCCATATGTTGTTGTGACTTCTCTATTCCTGAAAGGGCGATACTCTTCTCATTCTTTTCAAATTCAGATCTTTTTGTACTCATATCTTTTTCAAAATCGGAACCACTGGCTATCTGACTGTCAGCTGAACGAATTTCGCTAGTCGTCGATCCTTGATTTTCGAAAACTCTTACACTTTCATATGATCCCTCAGAAATAATCGATAACCTTGTAGATAAGTCACTCTCTTTATTTACACCTAATTTATTGTGGTCATAATCCTCTACTATTTGTTTAAAATCAGTGAGAGCAGGATTGGATGTCTCTATGTTGGGTAAATAGAATGGATAATCTATAAGATCTCTTTTACGTTCGCCAGCACTCTTAAGATTATGTATGACTCTCTTCACGATCGCTGTCTGTCTATTTTTTTCAGAGATACTCATTTTTTTAGTCTCCATTTGTTTATACTCTGCAGTAAGCGAAACTAAAAAAGAATAATATTTTGCATGATTATTTTGGGCGATCCAACACTCTTTCTTATACATTTTAATCTCATTGATACCGTCCTCTCGTGTTTTCTCTACAGGATTTTCAGACTGTTTTTCTCGCAGTTTTGAATTGGATAGTGGGACAAGCCCCTCAATTTTAAGGCCGTCCATCTTAGAGTTAAGCGCTATCATTTTATCTAGTATTTGCGGGCTTTCTTTTCTTACATTCACAATCGTTTGCGAGAGTTCTCTATCAGATAATTCGACTATGGACAGATCCAATACTGCTTGATAGTTAGAACTCAGTTCTTTTTTCAATCGATTCATACCTTTTATCTCAACTGCCATGATCTCAAGATTGTGTTTCTTTTCTTTTAGAAAATCGATATAACTAAAAAACTTTTTTAATTCAATTAGTTCCTTATTTATTTCCGCCAGTCTCTTTTTTCCATATTCTCTTGTCAGTGGATCATTTGTATTTGCGGTTACTTGGAATGCTTCTATTTCAGACTGTTTTTCTTTTTCCAATATAGAGTAAAAAGTCTCATGTCTCATTAGTGCATCTTTACTCTGCATTTTTTTTAGCATCTCTTCTAACTGACTGATTTCAATAGTCAATTTTTGGTGTTTCTCATATTCGCCAGCCCCTACTAATTGGTTCGTTCGTGCTAAGGTATCCAATTCTACCTGTAGTTTTTCTTTTTCTTTCTTTAGATCCTTTATTTCAGATACCATTTCTTTCATTCTTTTTTTATTTTTTCCTCTGCCAAATCATACATGCCCATTCCTCCTTATAATTTACTAACGATATTTATCTTACTATGGAATCTTTGTATTGCTTGAACGATATTTACCGATAACAAAAAATACAGTTTCCACAGATGATTTTGAGGTTTTCCTCATGATTTTCTCGTAACAAAAACTCAGTAATTCTTCTATAGAAAGAAGAATGAATGTGGGACAAATCTAAAAATCAGGTTTGCTACAGACTCTCGAATAAACGACGGGAGCAGAAGCAACTCCTTCGGAAATAAGCCGAAATTCACAAAAATTTGAAAAGCAATTTTCGTTCATTTCTTCTTATTTCTCGGAGTTAAACACTTCTGTCCCAGCCTCTCTCAAATAAACGGTGTCCAAAAGTCAGTTTTTTCGGAAATCTCAAAAAAAAAACGAGCAATACAAAAAACGTATTGTTCGTTTTTCTCTACAATTTCTCAAACCTAAACGACTTTTGTCTCGACCTCATTCTAAATATGAATAAAGGAAGATAGTAGAAGCGTAACTCTTCCGAAAAACAAACCAAAATTTACAAAAATCAGAAAAGCAATTTCTGTGAATTTCTTCTTATTCTCGGAGTAAGACACCTCCCGACCTTTCTAAAGTTTTGTTCTATTACATTATATGTATGGCTACGACTCTTGCATTTTAGATCAGCTAGAGATCCACTAGTTATGCCAATTCTGTTACTACTTCTTTCTTGGTTCGAGACTTCGCTTGTGGTTTGTGGCTGCTTTTATCTTTGCTTACTTCTTTTGATCGATCTGTTACCTGCTCAAATGATTGCTGTAGGTTCTCCTTCGATTTATCTGTTGGATTCTGGAGTTGTGCCAATTCACTTTGCTTGCTTTCGATTTTTTCTTTGCAAGAACTAATTGTATTATCCAGCCGTTTGATCGTCCCTTTTCTAAAGAAATTACGTATCCTTCCTATAAGGGTTTTTCCACGATCTGTGAATACTTCTCGCTGTGTTATAGCTTTCCCAAGTTCTTCCTTAATGATGGAGATACCGTTATTCAATACGAATATTTCTTTGTAATTTTTGGATATGCCTGTTTCATCCTTAACGACCTGACCGTTAACAGTTGAATACCTTGGATAACTCTGCTTCGAAGGCGCCTCTTGTTTCTTCACTTCTGTCGGTGTTCCCTTGTTCTCTGGTACTTTTACGGCTACGGCTTCTTTTACCCCGTCTGTAGAGGTTTCTCTAGCATCAAATTCATTAGATACTAAACTGACCCGTCCACTCACACTTTGATTTGACGCTTGTGTAAAACTTCCTTGATCTTTTGTAGCTCCTTGCCCACTAGGAATCGGCACTTCCTGATAAAATGTCTGGTCTTTTTTTTGATCATTTTTATCTGGCATTTCTACTTTGCTTGTTTGTTGTCTTGCTTCAACAACTTTTTGAAGTCTCGACACAAATTTTATTACTTTAACGGAAGCAGACTTTGCCATTTTGTTTCCCTTCAACTTCTTTTCATAATCTTCTAGTGCATCTGCTACTACATAGTTTTGCTGGTAAAAGTTATTGACCATTACAACACAATTTTTCTTATATTTTTCTGCATTATTGAGTATGTTTTGGGCTGTTTTATTTTTCTCAAAAGATTTCTCTGGAATAGTTGTTTCAATAAAATTATTATCAATAAGTTGATCTACATCTTTAAGTAATTTCTTCTGACCCTCAGTTACGATATTATCTAATCGGTTGTATAATTTCTCCAATACATTTCCTTGACACTTAGATATTTCTGTAAGTAGTTTATCCGTTTTTTGGTTCTCATTACCATAATAGTCTCTTTTCTGCCTTCCACTTGCTAGTAGCTGGCTGATCCCTTTTGAAATTTCATCTTTTGGTGTCTGTTCACTTAAATATAGATATTGGTTGTCGATTCCTTTTATTTTTTTATTCACAATATTCAGTTTTTTTATCCAATTTGTTTCCTCACTAGGATTAATATACCTACCACCTAGTTTCTTCTCTAAAATAGTTCGTTCTACTTTTAAATTAGAGACTTCTATTTCATGAAGTGCCTTATGCGATATACTTTGATCAGGATTTCTAAGTGCCTTTATCTCCTGTCTCAAGTATAGGATTCGATCCATTTTACTATCACCGTATCTTGACAACTGTTGCTCTGAACTTTGTAGCCTTTTTAACTCATCCTCTCTTTTGCTAAGTTCTGCTTTTCGTTTGTCTTCATTTATTTTTTCATAGTTCGGTTCTGTAGCCATATTATTTCTCCTTTTCATTTTCTATCGTAACTATTAGTTTAGCATGCTGTTCTCAGTGTTCTAAAACTATTATTTCTTATAAAAAACTTTATTGAAAATAGCAAAACGTTCATTGTAAGGACAGTGCTAAACATAAAAAAGCCTCTCAATCGAGAAACGGTTTTCCATAATAGAAATCAGGTAAGAAACTTGATATCTATTCGGATTCGTCCTTTGATTTGAGAGACTTTCTTATTTGACTAGGTTGCTTATTGATTACCCGTTATACGCATCAACAATGATTTGTTTCAATTCGCTGATCAACGGTTCTTTTGGATTTGCTGTCGTACATTGATCTTCGTATGCAAGTTCTGCCATACGATCAACTGTTGAATCTAATATTTCTTGTGTCACACCTTGTGCTTTCAAATTCATATCGATTCCTACAGCTTGTCCTAATTCATAAACAGCTGTTGCTAATGCTTCCACTAGTTCTTCCGTTGTATTTCCTTTTAGACCCAAGAATTTTGCAATATCTGCATAATCTGTATCTGCACGGAAATAATCATATTTAGGGAACATTGCATGTTTTTGTGGATCTTTTGCATTGTAGCGGATGATATGTGGTAACAAGATCGCATTCGTACGACCATGTGGGATACCATATTCTCCACCGATTTTATGTGCGACTGAGTGACAAATACCTAGGAACGCATTCGCAAACGCCATACCAGCCATTGTAGAAGCGTTATGCATTTTTTCACGTGATTCCATATCTGGTGTTTTCACTGATTTTTCTAAATAGTCAAAGACTATTTTGATTGCTTGTAAACTTAATCCTCTTGTATAATCTGAGGCCATTACTGAAACATAAGATTCGATTGCATGTGTCAACACATCCATACCTGTATCTGCAGTAACTGATGCTGGAACTGACATTACAAACTGCGGGTCAACGATTGCCACATCTGGTGTCAATGCATAATCAGCTAATGGATATTTCACATGTGTTTCACTGTCTGTGATAACGGCAAATGGTGTCACTTCTGAACCCGTTCCTGAAGTTGTCGGGATACATACAAATTGAGTTTTTTCTGGTTTATCGATTTTATACGTACGTTTACGGATATCTAAGAATTTTTGTTTTGCGCCAAAGAAAGAAGTATCTGGGTGTTCATAGAACATCCACATGCCTTTAGCCGCATCCATTGCAGATCCGCCACCTAAAGCGATCACTGTATCTGGTTTGAAATCAGCCATTAGTTTTGTTCCCGCATAGACGGTATTTGTTGAAGGGTTTGGTTCAACATCTGAGAAGACTTCGATTTTCACATCATTCTTACGACGTGCCAATACTTCTCGAACCGTATCGCAATAACCAAACTGAACCATACCTGGATCACAAACGATCATCACGCGTTCCACATTTTCCATTTTTTCTAAATAAAGCAAAGAGTTCTTTTCAAAGAAGATTTTTGGTGGTAATTTGAACCATTGCATATTATTTCTCCGTTTCGCTACAGTTTTGACATTGATTAAGTTCACCGCTGAGACGTTTCTAGATACAGAGTTCTTCCCATATGAACCACAGCCTAATGTTAGAGATGGAATCATTTCATTGTAAATATTTCCGATTCCGCCTTCTGCTGATGGTGTATTCACTAAGATACGGCAAGCTTTCATACGTAACCCGAATTTCACATGTAGATCTTCATCTTCTGAGTGAATAACTGCTGTATGTCCTAATCCGCCCAAATTAAGCATTCCTTCACATAATTCAAAAGCGTGTTCCGTACTATTTGCTTTGACCATTGCTAAGACTGGTGAAAGTTTTTCGCGAGATAACGGATAATCTGCACCAACACCTGCTAGTTCCGCTACTAACATTTTTGTTCCTTCAGGCACTTTGATACCTGCTAATTTTGCGATTTCTACAGCAGAATGACCAACGATTGCTGGATTGACTGCATATTTTCCTTCATTCATCACTGCATCTTCTAATTGTGAAAGTTCTGTAGGTTTCACGAAATACACTTGATGTGCTTGGAATTCTGCTTTTACAGCTGCATAAGTTTCTTTGTCAACGATCACTGCTTGTTCAGAAGCACAGATCATACCGTTGTCAAATGTTTTTGAAACGATCAAATCATTTACTGCACGTTTGATTTTTGCTGTTTTTTCAATGTAGGCAGGTACATTACCAGGTCCCACGCCTAATGCTGGTTTTCCTGTTGAGTAAGCTGATTTGACCATGCCTGCTCCACCAGTTGCTAATACAATTGCAATACCCGGATGATTCATTAGCGCAGATGTCGCATCAATTGATGGATGTTCGATCCATTGGATGCAATTTTCTGGCGCGCCAGCTGCAATCGCTGCATCACGTACTACACGTGCTGCTTCAGCAGAAGACTTTTGAGCACTTGGATGGAATGCGAATACGATCGGATTTCTTGTTTTCAAAGCGATCATCGATTTGAAGATTGTCGTTGAAGTAGGATTCGTTGTCGGTGTTACCCCACAAACGACACCAACTGGTTCAGCAATCTCAATCAATCCTTTTTGGGTATCTTCGTTGATGACACCCACTGTTTTGTCATGTTTGATATTGTTCCAAATGTATTCAGAAGCATACATATTTTTTATTGCTTTATCTTCATAGATTCCACGGCCTGTTTCTTCAACTGCCATTTTGGCAAGGGGCATATGTTGGTCTAAGGCTGCCATTGCCATTTCATGTACGATATGGTCCACTTTTTCTTGATCAAAATTTTCCATTTCTTTTAACGCGACATTTGCTTTGGTTGCTAACTCATCGATCATTGCTTGGACATCGATCGTTTTTGATTGTTCTTTTTCCATTACTTTAGCCATTATAGTCCTCCTACTAGGTCCTGGTTATTTGTTAATTATTTCACATACACATCATACAATAAAACTTTTCTTATGTAAACACTTTTTTGTGATTTTTTTCACAGTCTTAAAAATACGTATAAATTCCTATTAATTCAATAAAAAAGAGAGGTGTATTAGATGTTTTCAACTTCCTATGTATACATTCCCACAAAATACTCTTATTCAACTATTAACAAACTTGTTTTTTTCTAACAAAAAAGCGTAGGACACAAGTAAAAGATCTCTTGCGTCCTACACTCTCGAATAAGCTGTATTTAAGAAGCCTCGCCTCAGCGATAAGACAAATCTAAACATCAGATTTGCTACAGAATCTCGAATAAACGAAAGTCCAAAAGTCAGGTTTTTCGGAAATTTCAAGAAAAACGGACAATACAAAAAAAAGCATATTGTTCGTTTTTCTCTCCAATTTCTCAAACCTAAACGACTTTTGTCTTGACCTCTTTTTACTCAAGGCGAAGTGCTTCTTTCACATTTTTTTGTGAAACTGCTTATTTAACTTCTTTGTGGTCCTCTGGTTCTTCTACAGTGGTAGTGATTTCTTCTTTCACTTCTACTGTTTCAGCTGTTTCGGCATCTTTAGGTTCAACTGGTTCTTCTACTGGTGTAACGACAGTATCGTTTGCCACGACAGTCCCAGGTTTCACCGTCTTGATTGCTGCTCGATCGTACTCTAAGAAAATCCCTTCACAGTCTAAAACAACTGTGCGTTTTTCATTATCGACTTCTGAAACAACACCATGCAATCCGCCAATAGTCACTACTTCATCGCCTTGTTTCATACTATCTAGCAAACTTTGACGTTCTTGTTGTTGTTTCTTTTGTGAGCGTGACATAAAAAACCACATTCCTAAAATAACCACGAACATCACTAACATTGGTAATGAGCCCATTTTTTTCACCTCGCTAACATGTATCTACAAACTCAACTTTAGCAGAAAAACCTGCTAGACACTAGTTTTTTACATAAATTTAGATAAAAATATTAGAAACTTTTGGCATTTTCTTTATTAAAGCCATATTCTTCGAAAAAGGCTGCACGAAATTCCAATAAGTTATCATCCATAATCGCTTGACGAACTTGTTTCATCAAATTCAACAAGAAGTATAGATTGTGGTAGGAAGTCAAACGGATACCAAATGTTTCATCACATTTGATCAGATGACGTATATACGCACGTGTATAGTTCTTACATGTATAGCAATCACATTTTTCATCGATTGGACGAAAATCACGTGCATATTGCGCGTTTTTAACAACTAATCGACCTTGTGACGTCATACATGTTCCATTTCTAGCAATACGTGTAGGTAACACGCAATCGAACATATCCACACCGCGGATCACTCCATCGATCAATGAGTCAGCTGCACCAACCCCCATTAGATAGCGCGGTTTACTTTCTGGAATCAATGGTGTCGTAAATTCTAACACTCGATTCATTTCTGCTTTAGGTTCACCAACAGATAATCCGCCGATTGAATAACCAGGGAAATCCATACCGACTAAGTCTTTTGCACTTTGGCGACGTAGGTCTTCAAAGCCCGCTCCTTGGATGATTCCAAATAATCCTTGTCGATCTGGATTGGCATGTGCCTTCAAACCTCTTTCTGCCCAACGAGATGTCCGTTCCACTGATTTTTTGACATAGTCATAACTTTCATCAAACGGAGGACATTCATCAAAACTCATCATGATGTCTGAACCAAGTTTATTTTGGATATTGATTGCTTTTTCTGGAGATAGGAACATTTTTGAACCATTCAAATGGTTTTTGAAATGTACGCCTTCTTCCTCGATGTTTCGCATATCACTTAATGAGAAGACTTGGAAGCCTCCTGAATCAGTTAAAATCGGCTGATCCCAATTCATAAATTTATGCAAGCCACCAGCTTCTTCTACTAGGTCTTCGCCAGGACGTAGCCACAAATGGTAGGTATTACTTAAAATGACCCCCGCACCCATTGCTTTTAACTCTTCCGGTGACATTGTTTTTACTGTTGCTAATGTACCTACAGGCATGAACATTGGTGTGGGAAATGTCCCATGAGGGGTAATCAATTCACCAAGACGGGCACCCGTGTGTTTTTCTTTTTTGATTAAACGATAACGAATGGCAGGTTGTGACATTCAATTCCCTACTTTCTTTAAAAATAATCGCAATGACAACTCCCACCATCATAATCGTTTCACCTACTTTTTGCAAGACCTCTTCCTTTATTCTATTTTTATTTAATACCCCTTTTTTGAATTTTTTTAATAACTCCTAACTTTTTTAAAAGCCAAAATGGTTCTTCTTTGTTATACTGTTCACATCAATTAAAAGAGGAGTGAAAAATATGTTATCTTCAAAAGAACTGAAACAACAGGCAAAAGACAGTTTAAGAGGTCGTTGGGGGCAAGCAGTCTTATTGAATCTGATTCCAACATTGATTGCCATTGCTATTATCCTTATCATTGCTGTCCCTACTGCTTTGCTATTTGTCAATTTCTATAGTGATCCTACAGCGGTCCAAGATATGGCGGCAAACAATACCAGTGGTGGGGCAAGTAGTGGTGGCGGGATCATCTCTTCTATCATCAGTGCATTGTTCATGAGTGGGATCTCTTGGACATACTTAGATCTCTTACGTGGAACTAAGACACAGATCGAACCGTTTAAAGATGCTTTTCGCGGATTTTCTGGTTTGTTCATCGGCGGGATCATTTTATTAGCACTTTTAACATCAATCTTTATTACCTTGTGGGCATTACTTTTGGTTATTCCTGGGATCATCAAAAGTTATTCTTATTCTCAAAGTTACTTTATCTATTATGATATCGTCACAGATACTGGAGAAAAACCTGGCGTCTTAGATACGATCACAGCAAGTCGTAAATTGATGGATGGCTATAAAGGAAAATTATTCTGGTTGGATCTTACCTTTATCGGCTGGCACATTTTAGCGATGTTAACATTTGGAATCGGTTATCTATGGTTGAATCCTTATATCTCTGCAACAAAAGCAGCATTTTATAATGAACTACCAAAAGAAGTTTAAACGTTCTAGATAAAGCAAAAAAGGTTACTGCCCCAAGCAGTAACCTTTTTTATTTATCATTCTTCCTCTTCTTCTGCTTCTGGTAATTGATGGAATTTGATCAACTCGACGACCGCAATTGGTACGATCGATAATAATCCCACTAAGAGCCAGTGATTCAAACTAATGTGGACTAAATTGAATAGTGTCTGCGTAAATGGTAATAATGCAACTGCCGTAGTGATGACGATCGATAGAACAGCCATTTCCAGTAACGATTTATTCGTTGCTAGGTTCACTTTGAAGATCGACTGGCTACTGCGCACATTGAAGACATGTAAGATTGACGAATACGCCAATACCAAGAAAGCAACTGTTTGCCCTACTTCTTGACTTGCTTCTACCCATGGACTGATCGTATTTACAAATGTTCCTAAATAGTAACCAAATAAAGTAACGACTGTAAAAACACTCGCATTGATGGCGATCTTCTGCATCAGACCACGAGCAAATATCCCCTCATTTTTAGGAATCGGTGCTTCATCCATGATCCCTTTCTCAGCAGGCTCTCTTCCTAAAGCGAATCCTGGCAATCCATCTGCTACGACATTGACAAATAGCAACTGAACAGCCGTGAATGGCGCTCCCCAACCTAATAACATCGCAATCAACACAATGAAAATCTCAGAAATATTACAACTCAATAGAAAATTGATTGCCTTACGGATATTTTGATAAACCGAGCGTCCTTGACTTACCGCATCAACGATCGTAGCAAAATTATCATCTGTCAAAATCATATCCGAAGCACTTTGCGCAACATCTGTTCCTGCAATGCCCATCGCACAGCCAACATCACTTGCCTTTAAAGCTGGAGCATCATTGACCCCATCTCCAGTCATTGCTACTACAGCACCTGTTCGTTGCCATGATTTTACGATGCGGATCTTATCTTCTGGAGTCACACGAGCATAAACCGAAAGCTCCTGTACCCGTTCATCTAGTTCTTCATCTGACAATGCTTGTAATTCAGAACCGGAAAGCGCCTCCGATGGATGAGATAAGATTCCTAATTCTTTTGCAATGGCGCTGGCAGTCACGACATGGTCCCCTGTGATCATCACCGTTTTGATGCCCGCTTTTTTCGCACGTTTGATGGCCCCTTTACTTTCTGGTCGTGGTGGGTCGATCATCCCGATCAAACCAATCAAGCGAAGATCATTTTCCAACGCTTCAGAAGTGATTTCTTGCGGCTCTTCGTCATATGTTCGATAGCCAACCGCAATCACACGTAACGCATTTTTACCAAAACGATCATTGACAGCAGTAGCTTGCTCCACATCACCTGAAGTAAAGCGTTCAGATAAAACATCAAATGCTCCCTTAGTAATTGAGATGTATTTCTCCCCCATTTGATGGACTGTCGTCATCATTTTACGATCAGAATCAAATGGAAGTTCATCAATTCGTGGGTATTTTTCTTCTAATTCCTCTTTTGTATGATAATTTTCTTCTACAGCACGTACAATTGCTGCTTCAGTCGGATTTCCTTTCACGATAAGATCATCGTTTTCTTTTTCTACTGTAACGTCGGTACAAAGCGCCGCCATTTTCAAGATTTCCATCGCGCTGTTTGTCATGGAGTCCTCGATATCCGTTACTTCATCTTCTTTGCTCCAAACCCGACGAACGCGCATTTTATTTTGGGTCAATGTACCAGTTTTATCGGAACAGATGACATTGGCTGTCCCTAAGGTCTCGACTGCTGGTAATTGACGGATAATCGCGTGTTTTTTAGCCATTTTCTGTACACCATATGCCAATGTCAGCGTAACGATAACGGTCAATGTTTCCGGTACAGCGGCTACGGCTAAAGAAACTGACGTCATAAACATTTCTAGCAATGGTTCACCTTGAAGTTCCCCGATAATAAAAACCAATACAGCGGCAGCTAGTGCAATCAAGCTGATCCGTTTTCCTAGTTGATTCAACCGTATTTGTAAAGGTGTTTTTTGGGCTGTATGGTCATTCAAAAGACCAGCGATCTTACCCATTTCTGTGTCCATTCCAATAGCTGTGACGATTGCTTTTCCTCGACCAGCCGCTACAGTACATCCTTTAAAGACCATATTCAACTGATCGCCAAGCGACTCATCTTCTTTAGTGATGTA
Source organism: Enterococcus durans NBRC 100479 = LMG 10746 (assembly GCF_001544215.1). Classification (GTDB taxonomy): domain Bacteria; phylum Bacillota; class Bacilli; order Lactobacillales; family Enterococcaceae; genus Enterococcus_B; species Enterococcus_B durans. The sequence goes on along the minus strand of NZ_BCQB01000032.1, from coordinate 6,320 downwards.
ATCTGCCTCTTTTTCAACCGCTTCACTTTCACCTGTCAGTGCCGATTCTTCTACTCGCAACTGCGACGTTTCAACTAAACGAGCATCAGCGGCAATAGCAGAACCCGATTCTAAAACTAAGACATCGCCTACTACCAGATTTTCTGCATCAACTTTTTCTACTTTGCCATCGCGGATAACAGTTGCCGTCTGCTTGTTCATATCTTGCAATGACTCTAACGCTTTTTCTGCATTTCCTTCTTGCACGACCGCTAACACTGAGTTAATGATAACGATAGCAATGATCAAAAGCCCTTCAAATAAGTCGCCATGTTCTGTCGCGAACGCTGTATAAAACGAAATGACTGCTGCTATAAGTAAAATGATCGTTGTAAAATCAGATAAACTCCGCAGAAATTTTTTTGTGATCGATTCTTTTGGTGCTTCATCAAATTGATTTTTTCCTTGCTGCTGACTTCGTTTTTCTGCTTCTCCCGTCGTCAGTCCTTGTTCAATATCTGTCTTTGTTTCCTGCTCTACTTCTTTCACCGTCTGCTTGTATTTGTCCATCCTATTCCTCCTTTAATATTGTACGCACAAAAAAGGTACTAATTTTACTATAACATCTTTTTTTTGATCCATTCAAGTATAGCGCTTAATGGTATCCAAATTAGATAGGTAGAAAAAAATACTTTTCTTTTGCAAACGCTATCAAACTATGCTATTATATGGGTGTAAGGAAGGAGGATAACATCAAATAAACAGAAGAATTTCTCGATAGATTAGAATAGGCAAACAAAGTTGTTAGAAGTACAGGTTTCACCACTGATTACATGTAAAGTATACCTTTATAAATAGTGAATGCGTATGGATGTTTGGATGATCGAGTCTCCAAAACAAGAAGTAACAAGATACGTAACAAATGAATAACATGAACGTCTGAAAATTGAATAGGAACAAGAGATGTTTCAACATTTCAACTGTTGAAGATGTAACGAAAACAAGATTTTTTGTTTATCAAGAAGAAATTCAACACCGTACTTTGCATGAATCATGGAAAGTTACACTTATTTCTGTTTATTCGATTCCTTCCGAATACGAGAGAGCTGAGCTTATCGAGAGCTTGGCTCTTTTTTTGTTCAAAAAATTTTTAAATTAACTAAAATATCGATATTTCTGCACCCTAATTTGTGCTATCTTTTCTTCAGGGGGAAGCAAGATGCATTTATTAGACTGTAAAATTTATATTCAATATGACAAAAAAACGGATTCATTGGGGAATCACTATCTGTTCAAACAATTCATCTTTACAGAAGATTGTGTGACGGAAAACGAATTAAAGCGAAAGATTCATTTTGATCAGCAACAGACACAACTTGATTTCTTCGACTGGGGACATGTCGCACCGCCTTTTCAAAGAGAGTTGTTACAAAAAAAAATCATTTTTGCTGATGCGGATGTTCATCAAATCTATTTCGAATCTACTGGGAGGAAAAAAATCGTTCGAAATGTTGTTCATCCGAAAAATCAATCGATTTTGACCGCTATCCAAGCAACTTATCCTAATGCACAAAAAGTGTTAAATATTATTCCTTTAAAAAGATATGTTGATCAGCCAGAAAACTGAGCAACATCAAAAAACAGTGATCCAAGCAGAGAAATTCTGCTGCGACCACTGTTTTTTGATTATTTCGAGTTTTTTTGCTTCACGCTCTTTATTAAAATCACTTCACGAACATTGCATCGCCAAAGCTAAAGAAACGATAGCGTTCATCAATTGCATGTTGATACACCGCTAACGTCAGCTCTCTTCCAGCAAACGCACTAACTAACATGACCAATGTTGATTTTGGTAAATGAAAGTTAGTCGAGAACGCCTCAACGATTTTAAATTGGTAGCCTGGTGTAATAAAAATATCAGTCCAACCGCTATCCGCTTTGATTTCTCCATCAAATTTCGTACCGATCGTTTCTAGTGTTCGAATAGATGTTGTCCCCACGGCTACGATTTTCCCGCCATTTTGACGCACTTGATTTAGTCGTTCAGCTGCTTCTTCCGTTAGACGATAAAATTCACTGTGCATGTGATGCTCTTCGATTTTGTCCACACTTACAGGTCTGAACGTTCCTAAACCAACATGTAACGTAAGATAGACTAGTTCTACCCCTTTTGCTTCGATTTCATCCAATAATTCTTTCGTGAAATGCAAGCCTGCTGTTGGTGCTGCTGCTGAGCCGTTCTCCTTAGCATAAACGGTTTGGTAACGATCTGGGTCTTCTAAGCGTTCCTTGATATAAGGCGGCAAAGGCATTTCACCTAATGATTCAAGGATTTCTAAGAAAATCCCTTCGTACTCAAATGTGATGATGCGGCCACCATGTTCTAATTCTTCTTTGACCACAGCTTGCAATCGGCCATCCCCAAAAGAAATCCGTGTGCCTACTTTCGCACGTTTCGCTGGTTTGATCAGCGTTTCCCATGTATCACCTTCTGTATTTGTCAAAAGAAGAACTTCCAAGTGTGCGCCTGTATCTGGCTTTTCTCCATATAGACGTGCTGGCAACACTCGCGTATTATTCATTACTAGTGCATCACCAGGATTTAATTCTTCAATGATATCATGAAAATGTTTATCCTTCATTTCGCCTGTTGTTCGATCTAAAACAAGTAAACGAGATTGGTCACGGTCTTTTAACGGTGTCTGAGCAATCAATTCTTCTGGTAAGTCAAAATCAAAATCTTCTGTTGTTAACATATCGTCACTCACTTTCTATCTTGTGCCCCATCATTCTACCATTTTTACCAGCGGATTGGCAAAAACCTAAGAACAAATGACAGCTGCAACATTTGTATTCCTACGTTATTTTAGGCATACTATTATTAGTAACAGTCTTTATAGAAAGTGAAAAAGAGGTGGCATCATGATTGAATTCCAAAATGTATCAAAAATCTACAAAGGTGGAAAAATAGCCGTCGATAATGTCAATCTTTCGTTCGAAAAAGGTGAATTTATTTGCTTTATAGGTACCAGTGGAAGCGGTAAAACAACGACGATGCGTATGATCAACCGAATGACTGATCCGACGAAAGGAAAAATATTGATCGATGGTCAATCGATCCAAGATATCAATCCTGTAGAGCTACGCAGACAAATCGGTTACGTGATCCAAAGTATCGGGTTGATGCCTCATATGACGATTCGTGAGAATATCACCCTCGTACAAAAACTCCTGAAAGTCAGCCAAGAAGAACGCAATAAAACTGCGGAAAAAATGATCGACCTAGTTGAACTTCCACGTGAAATGCTTGACCGTTATCCTCATGAGTTGTCTGGTGGTCAACAACAACGGATCGGTGTAGTAAGAGCACTTGCAGCTAACCAAGATATCATCTTGATGGACGAGCCATTTGGCGCACTTGATCCCATTACTCGCGATTCTTTACAAGATCTAGTCAAGGATCTGCAAGAACGTTTAGGGAAGACGATTGTTTTTGTTACCCATGATATGGATGAAGCCATCAAATTAGCGAGCCGGATCGCTATCATGAGTGAAGGAAAAGTGATCCAATACGACACCCCTCAAAACATTTTACGCAATCCTGCAAATGAATTTGTCGAAGAATTGATCGGTGAAGATCGACTACTCCAAGCGAAACCCGACACCACACGAGTAGGCGAAGTAATGTTGAATAAAGCCATTACGATCACGCCTGAAAAATCATTACAAGAAGCAATCAAACTCATGCGGGAAAAACGTGTCGATACATTATTAGTTACAGACAATTCAAATGTTCTAAAAGGATTTATCGATGTTGAAACGCTAGATAAAAAACGTGGCAAAGTATCAAGTGTCGGTGATATTTTGAATAAACAAGTTTTTTATGTAAAAGAATCCGCCTATCTACGTGATACCTTACAACGGATCTTGAAACGCGGATTGAAATACGTCCCTGTTGTGGATGAAAACAACAAAGTCGTAGGTATTTTGACAAGAGCTTCTCTGGTGGATATCGTCTATGATGTCATCTGGGGAGAAGAACACTCGATCACCAATGCGATTGGTTCATCCACCTCCGTTGACACAAAGGAGGAGTAACTGATGACTGAATTTTTTCAACAATATGGCGCTGAAATTTTAAACAAGAGTATCGAACACATCTACATCTCCGCTGTAGCTTTGATTCTCGGGGTCGCAGTCGCTGTACCACTTGGCGTAGCATTGACTCGTCTGCCTAAAATCGCCAATATCGTAATCGGTATCACTAGTGCGCTACAAACGGTCCCTTCTCTTGCTTTGTTAGCTTTGATGATCCCTCTCTTTGGTGTCGGAAAAACACCGGCCATTATTGCACTATTTATTTATTCTCTACTACCGATTTTGCGAAATACGTTTATTGGCATGAAAAACGTTGACTGGAACTATCGTGACGTTGCAAAAGGGATGGGCATGACAAATATCCAGTCTATTATTTCTGTAGAATTGCCGATTGCTATGCCAACGATCATGGCAGGAATTCGTTTAGCTGCCGTTTATGTCATCGCTTGGGCAACGCTTGCCTCTTATATCGGTGCTGGCGGTTTAGGTGATCTGATTTTTAGTGGCTTGAATAACTATCAGCCAGATTTGATCTTCGCTGGAACAATTCCTGTAACGATCCTAGCACTACTGGCAGATTTCTTACTAGGGCTATTAGAAAATCGTCTTACCCCTATTGCCTTAAGAGAGGAGAATGACGAATGAAGCGATTACTAAATAGTCTCTTACTTATGGTCACGGCTCTTCTTTTGGCAAGCTGTTCTTTTCCTGGTTTAGCCAGCAACACCGATGAAGAGACGATCTCCATCACCGGCGGGATTACCTCTGAAGCGCAAATTTTGGCTAGTTTAGTTGCTGGGATGGTGGAACACTATACAGATAAAAATACTGCTATCATCAACAACTTGGCGACAACCACGATCAATCATCAAGCGATGATGAATGGCGATGCCTCTATCTCTGCAGCACGTTATACTGGAACAGATTTAACAACTACCTTGAACTTACCACCAGAAAAAGATCCTAAGAAAGCTTTTGCTATCGTGAAACAAGAATTTGAAAAACGATACGATCAAACATGGTTCCCTTCTTACGGTTTTGAAAACACCTATGTTTTTCTTGTGCGAAAAGATACAGCTGAAAAATACAATCTAAAAAAAGTCAGTGATTTAAAAAATGTTGCTGACCAACTTGTCGCTGGTGTAGATACCTCTTGGATCACTCGTAAAGGAGATGGATACGATGGGTTTCAAACAACCTATGGCTTCTCTTTTGATTCGATCCTGCCTATGCAGATCGGTCTAGTGTACGACGCTGTAGAAGCCGGAAAAATGGATATCGTTCTAGGCTATTCCACTGATGGACGGATTGCAAGTTATGACTTGGTCATGTTAGAAGATGACCGCAACTTCTTCCCTCCTTATGATGCTGCTCCTGTTGTTGACAATCAGGTATTGAAGAATACCCCTGGATTAGAAGAAGCATTGAATAAGTTAGGCAACACCATCAGTACGGAAAAAATGCAGCAGTTGAACTATGAAGCAGACAACAATCTCGTTGAACCTTCTGTTGTAGCTGAACGATTTTTAAAAGAAAATCACTATTTTGAAGGGAAGTGAGCGTAATGGAAAATATGAACTGGTTTCAACAATTCATCGTTTATTTTCAAGAAAACGGCGCCTATGTCTTTTCACAATTCATCCGCCACTTTCTGATTTCGATCTACGGTGTATTATTTGCAGCAGTCATCGGGATTCCAATTGGGATCATGGTTTCTCGCAAACGAAAATTAGCTAACTGGGTGATTCGCTTGGCAAATATCATCCAAACGGTGCCTTCATTGGCAATGATCTCTATTTTGATGATTGGCCTTGGATTAGGTGTCAATGTAGTGATCGTGACCGTCTTTCTTTATTCTCTATTACCGATCATCAAAAATACTTACACTGGGATGATCCAAGTAGATAAAGGAATCCTTGATGTTGGAAAAGGAATGGGGATGACAGCTACACAACGGCTATTTATGGTCGAACTTCCCCTTTCTGTGTCTGTTATCATGGCTGGGATCAGAAATGCCTTAGTCGTAGCCATCGGGATCACTGCTATTGGTGCCTTCGTTGGTGCAGGTGGCTTAGGGGATATCATCATTCGTGGGACCAATGCCACAGATGGTACATCGATCATACTAGCCGGTGCGTTGCCAACTGCTTTGATGGCTATCATTACCGACTGGGTCTTAGGAATCCTAGAACGCCGACTTGATCCAGCTGCGAAGACATCGAATAATCAAGGATAAAATATTT
>NZ_BCQB01000031.1 GCF_001544215.1 Enterococcus durans NBRC 100479 = LMG 10746 | reverse complement strand
CCCTAAAAAGAGCCATCCTTTCGTTTTGGGTACCTGAATGGGTACCATTTTTCATCTTAAAGCCAACATGTTTTGGGTACACCTTTTTAATAAACGCTTAAAAACCCTTATCTTACAGGCGTTCGTTCAATTCTTTGGCAAGGTCTTCAAAGCCTGGTTTGCCTAGAAGTGCGAACATGTTTTTCTTATACGCTTCAACACCTGGTTGGTCAAATGGATTGATGCCATTTAGGTAACCTGAGATACCTACAGCAATTTCAAAGAAGTACATTGTGTAACCTAATGTGTAAGCATCCATTTCTGGAATTTTAACTAATAAGTTTGGCACGTCACCATCAGTGTGCGCTAGTAATGTTCCTTCGAAAGCTTTTGTATTTACAAAATCAACTTCTTTTCCTTGTAAGTAGCCTAATCCATCTAGATCTTCTGCTTGTTCAGGAATTGTGATTGATTTACGAGGTTTTTCCACTTTAACGATCGTTTCAAAGATATTACGACGACCTTCTTGGATATATTGACCTAATGAGTGTAAGTCAGTAGAGAAGTTTGCGCTTGAAGGATAAATGCCTTTTTGGTCTTTTCCTTCTGATTCTCCGAATAATTGTTTCCACCATTCTGAGAAGTATTGCATTCCTGGTTCATAGTTGATCAACAATTCTGTTACTTTGCCTTTACGGTAAAGGATGTTACGCATTGCAGCGTATTGATAAGCTTCGTTTTCTTCAAGTTTGTCACTTGAGTATGCTTTACTTGCATCGGCAGCACCTTGCATCAATGCATCGATATCTGCTCCGCTAACTGCGATTGGTAATAAACCTACAGCAGTCAATACAGAGAAACGTCCGCCAATATCATCAGGAATAACAAATGTTTGCCAACCTTCTGCATCTGCTTCTACTTTAACAGCACCTTTTGCTTTATCAGTTGTAGCGTAAATACGTTTGTTTGCTTCTTCTTGTCCGTATTTTTTAACAAGTAATTCTTTAAAGACACGGAAGGCAATCGCTGGTTCAGTAGTTGTTCCAGATTTTGAAATAACGTTAACTGATAAATCACGATCTCCGATTACTTCGATCAAGTCAGAAATATACGTTGAACTGATTGAATTTCCGGCAAAGAAGATTTGTGGTGCTTGACGTTTGTCCCCATCTAATAGATTGTAGAATGTGTGATTCAAGAAATCGATCGCAGCACGGGCACCTAGGTATGAACCACCAATACCGATAACTACTAATACTTCAGAATCAGATTGGATTTTTTTAGCTGCTTCTTTGATACGCGCAAATTCTTCTTTGTCATAATTCGTAGGTAGGTCGATCCAACCACGGAAGTCGCTTCCTGCACCTGTACCCTCACGTAATACTTTGTCAGCCATTGATACTTGGCTTTGCATGTAACCTAACTCATGTTCATTGACAAATGGTGCAACTTTTGAATAATCAAAATGAATATGTGCCATTTTTTTATTCCTCCTTAAAAGATCAATATACAGGTTATACTTTACGTTTTTTTTTACAATTTTTCAAGCAAATAAGTAATTTGAGGTTAATATTTCCAAGAAAATTTCAATTATTACACCAAACCTTGGGCATACATTACTTTTGCGACTTTTTCAAAGCCTGCGACATTTGCGCCTAATAAAAGATTTTTTTCATTGCCATATTCCGCAGCAGTCTTACGACAAGTTTGATAAATCGTCTGCATGATCTCATCTAATTGCTGATCGACTTTTTCACTTTCCCACGATAATCGTTGTGAATTTTGGCTCATTTCTATTGCTGAAACAGCAACTCCACCGGCATTTGCTGCTTTTCCTGGACAGTACCAGACATCCGCTTGTTCAAAGACAGAAACAGCATCAAAGGTACATGGCATGTTTGCTCCTTCTGCTACGATCATTATCCCATTTTCTACTAAATTGCGGGCGAGATTTTCAGTGATTTCATTTTGTGTTGCACAAGGAAGAGCGATTTCTCCTTTTTCCTTTAATGTCCAAACAGAGGCATCCGCATGATAGACAGCAGATTGGCGTACTTTAGCATATTCCGTCAATCTCTGACGTTTTTCTTCCTTGATTTCTTTCAATAAAGAGAGATCTATCCCTTCTGGATCGTAAATATAGCCACTTGAATCTGAGCATGTAACTACTTTACCACCTAGTTCATGTACTTTTTCTATCGCATAAATAGCGACATTCCCACTACCAGAAACAAAAACTGTTTTATTTGCGAATGATTCGTTTTCTGCATGTAAGAGATGTTTGACATAATAAACTAGCCCATAGCCAGTTGCTTCTGTACGAATCTTACTTCCCCAGAAATCAAGCGGTTTACCTGTCAAAACACCAGCATCGTATTGTTTCAATCGTTTATATTCTCCAAACAAGTAGCCGATTTCTCTTGCACCTACTCCGATATCTCCAGCAGGAACATCGATAGAAGGTCCGATATGTTTCGACAATTCTAGCATGAAACTTTGACAAAAGCGCATGATTTCATCATCCGATTTTCCTTTAGGATCAAAATCACTTCCGCCTTTTCCGCCACCGATTGGCAAACCAGTCAAACTATTTTTGAAAATCTGTTCAAATGCAAGAAACTTTAAAATACTTAAATTGACGCTTGGATGAAATCTCAATCCGCCCTTGTAAGGTCCGATAGCTGAATTGTATTGGATTCGATACCCACGATTCACTTGCCAGTTTCCTTCGTCGTCTTGCCATGGTACTCGAAATTGAATGATTCTTTCTGGTTCGGTCAGTATACCCAAGATGTTACGATTGATGTATTCAGGATGTTTCTCTAAAAACTTGGTAGCTGATGGCATAAACTCATCAATTGCCTGCAGAAATTCTTCTTGTCCATTGTCTTGTTGATGAAGTTTTTCTTGAATCAATCGTACATACTCTGTTGCATTTGTCATCGTTTCACGCTCCTTTTATGATCTTCTTACATTTTAGCTTATTTACCCTCGTTCCTCAAAACATTTTCTGCTTTCTTTCCTCGAAATATGCTACACTTTCTTTGAGGTGAGAAAATGGAAATGACGTACGATGTAATTGTTGTTGGTGCAGGTACGAGCGGCATGATGGCTGCTATCAGTGCTGCCGAACATGGTGCAAAAGTACTTTTGATTGAGAAAAACAAAAAAGCTGGAAAAAAATTATTAATGACCGGCGGTGGCAGATGTAATGTCACGAATAATCGTCCTGTTGAGGATTTGATTGCACATATCCCTGGAAACGGTAAATTTTTGTATAGTACCTTTTCTCAATGGAATAACTTTGACATCATGGAATTCTTTGAATCCCAAGGTGTGCATTTAAAAGAAGAAGACCACGGGAGAATGTTTCCTGTGACAAATAAATCAAAAACAATCATTGAAGCATTGCTTCATCGCTTAAAGGAACTGGGCGTCACGATGTTATTTGGGGCACGTGTAGAAAAATTAGTCCATCGAGATGGGAAAATTTATGGTGTACGGACTGAATTTGAAGAATTCAATTCACCCTGCGTTATTTTGACCACTGGCGGACGGACATATCCTTCGACTGGTTCTACAGGAGATGGCTATAAAATCCTGAAAAAAGTAGGGCATACCATTACGCCGCTTTACGCAACGGAATCCCCACTGATTTCAGAAGAACCATTTATCACAGATAAGTCATTACAAGGACTTTCTCTACAAGATATTTCTCTAAGTGTTCTGAATAGTAAAGGAAAAGTAGTGACCGAACATGTGATGGATCTGCTCTTCACTCATTTTGGTATTTCTGGGCCTGCTGCTCTTCGATGCTCCAGTTTTATCAATCAAGAACTGAAAAAAACAGAGAAAGCTGTTACTGTAGTATTAGATTGTTTTCCTACACGTTCAGTGCAGGAATTAACGAGTGAACTGACACAAAAAAGCAAGCAATCGAAAAAAACTTTAGCAAATGCTTGGCATGGATTTTTACCAGAAAGACTACTTCTCTTTTTCTTAGAAAAAAGTCAGCTAACAGATCAACTAGGTTTACACACGACTGAAAAAGAGACTCAGGCTTTCATACAGCTTTGTAAATCCTTCACTTTCAAAATCAGCAAGACTTTCCCGATTGAAAAATCGTTTGTCACTGGTGGCGGAGTCTCCCTCAAGGAAGTTAATCCAAAAACTTTAGAAAGTAAATTGCTCCAAGGTTTATTTTTTGCAGGAGAACTACTGGACGTCAATGGCTATACAGGAGGATTCAACATTACCGCAGCTTTTGCAACTGGACATGTTGCTGGAATGAATGCCGCATTTTTGCGCTAAATGGATATAGAGAAATCAAAAAGAGTGCGGGACAAAAGTAAGAAACACTTTTGTCTCATTCTTTAAAAACGAACAAACGGTGGGAGCAGAAGCAACTCCTTCGGAAATAAGCCGAAATCCACGAAAATTGCTTTTCAAATTTTTGTGGATTTCGGCTTATTTCTCGGAGTTAAACACTTCTGTCCCAGCCTCTTTTAAGGTTGTTATTACTTTTCTTTAGAGGATAAGATCTGCAAACTTCCCATTCGTCAACGTACAGATTGCATCTGGCGCTAGTTCCATTTGAAGTCCGCGCTTGCCAGCTGAAATAATGATCGTTTCATGAGTCTGAGCTGTTTTTTCTAAATACGTGGGAAATAATTTTTTCATTCCAATAGGCGAACAGCCGCCACGGATATAACCTGTTGTTGCTTCTAGATCTCTTAAGTGAAGCATCTCAACTTTTTTGTTTCCCGATTCCTTGGCTAATTTTTTCAGATCAAGTTCGTTGTTCCCCGGTATGACCGCTACTAATGGCCCTGTCTTGTTACCAACAGCCACAAGCGTTTTATAGATTCGATCCTCACCATCAGAAATTTTTTCAGCTACAGCAGCAGCACTCAAATGATTTTCATCCCACTCATACTCATGCTCTGTGTAAGGGATTTTCTTTTGTTCTACCAAGCGAATTGCGTTGGTTTTTACTTGTTTCTTTTTTGCCACATTCTCACCTTCAAATTCTATTCTCACCATTTAAAGTCGTTAGGATCTGCTTTAGCTCCTTGATTGGAATTTGTCCTGGAGCAGAAGCTTTTTCGGTTGTTAAAGCGCCAAATGTCATGACTGATCCAGTTAAATGACCCGATAAACGAGTGACCATCCCAAGTTCGCCCATGGACATCGTGATCAATGGCATAGAAACAAACGCACCGGCTCGTCTTGTCAATTCCATCAACCGTAACACATCTCGCTCATTATTGGGCATAACTGCAAGTTTTCCAAAATCTGCGCCAAAGTGTTCCATCATATTCAAACGATACAATAAAACTGGATCAGCCGGAGTTTCTTTAAAGTCATGACTGCTGATGATCATTGGTATTCCTAGCCGCTTGATTTCTTCCAGCAAACCTTTTTCGAGACTTTCAATTTTAAATAATTCTAAATCGATCATGTCGATCAGACCTGTATGAATAATTGCTTGATATAAATCATGGTATTCTCGGATCGATATGTCTTGCTTTCCTCCCTCTTCCACAGTTCGAAAGGTAAAAAGCAATGGCAAGCCATCTAGCATTTCTTGTATGAGTACTAATGTCTCAATCACTTGATCCTGTTGAAATACTTCTTTGTAACAATCTACACGCCATTCAACTAGATCTGCCCCTGCTTCTTTAGCAAGTATCGCCTCACGTAAAAGTTCTTCACGTGTTTCGCCAGTCATGGGGACGCAAATTTTAGGTCGTCCTGTGCCTATAGTAAGTTTTTTAACTTGGACCATATCCTAACCCTCCTTCTTATTTCCTGATCTGATAGATAAATACCTTTAGATAATCTCCTTCTGGAAAGGCGTCGATGGTTTGAAAATCCTGCGGCAAGTGATAGTGCCCTATTTGTTCAAATTTGACATTTGCTGAGATGAATTCTGCTTCGATCATCTCTCTGAATTGCTCAGTACTCACGTTCGCTGCATTTGTTGAAGCTATCAGCTGTCCCTTATTTGTCAAAATGTCGAGACTGTCTTTTACTAACTCGCCATAATTTTTTGCCACTCGAAAAACTTTTTTCTTATTTCTAGCAAAACTTGGTGGGTCTAGTACGATTAAATCATAAGTCATCTTTTTTCGTTTTGCGTATTTAAAATATTCAAATACGTCCATAACAATGATCTTTTGTGCCGCAACATCTAGTCCATTCACTTCGAATTGTTCCTGTGTTTTTTTCAAACTACGCTTCGCTAGATCCACACTCGTTGTTTCTAGAGCACCGCCCATCGCTGCAGCAACTGAAAACGCACCTGTATAACTAAACATATTTAAAACCGTTTTTCCTAAAGCTAATCCATCGATCAAAGCACCTCTAACCTCTTTTTGGTCCAAAAAGATACCTGTCATGAGTCCTTCATTTAGATAAGTTGCGTAACGCACGCCATTTTCTTTGATCACTAAAGGCTCTGACGCTTCTTTTCCAAAAATAAAGCTACTTTCCGGTAACTCATTGTTTTCGAAGCGGATCTTTTCATAAGCGCCTTGGATTTCTGGATACACTTGTTGAAACGCAACAACTATTGATTGACGGTAAGTATAAAGAGTCTCATTGTACCAAGAAAAAACAGCAAAGCGATCATAATAATCAATGATCAGCCCGCCAATCCCATCACCTTCACCGTTAAACAAACGAAAAGCGTTCGTTTGTTCATCCGATAAAAAAGAAGCACGTTTTTCTTTTGATTCTAAAAATTTTCTTTCAAAAAAGGATTGATCGAATGGTTCGTTTTTTCGACTTAAGACCCAACCAATTCCTTTATTCTGTTTTCCTAAATACCCTTTAGCTAAAAAGTTTCCTTGCTGATCAACTAACTCGATCCATTCCGTTGTTTCTCCACAATTTTGGGCTAGATCTTCTTTTTGGATCAGTGGGTATCCTTTTTTTATACGATTTCCAGCTTTTTTCTTTATTTGTACTTTCATGGACTCACCTACTTTAACTTTTTCATTCCTCAGTATACCAAAAATCAGGTCTTCTGTCTTAGTGCTAGCGTTCACAAAACATAAAGAAATCCTTAATCAGGCATGAAAGCGTTTGGTTTCGATTGACACTTATTTTTCATACTAGTAGAATAAAGGGGAATATATAAAATGAGGAATATTAGCTTCACAACATTCAGAACATTTTTGAGTGCGGAAAGGAAGATAGATGTTGAAACGAATAAAAACACCCAACTTTTTGAATAAAAGGCTTGGATTTTTTTCTTTATTAGCTGTTTTATTATGGCTAAAAACAATTTTTGCCTACTTATTTGATTTTCACTTGGGCATAGAAAGCGGGATACAATATTTTATATTGTTCATCAACCCGATTGCTACAACTTTACTGTTATTAGGGATCGCACTATACGTGAGACGGACAAAGGCGTCTTATATCACTATGATGGTCATTTATTTTCTTTTGACCCTCCTCCTTTTCTCTAATGTGACTTATTATCGTGAATTTACCGATTTTATCACGATCAATACGATTCTAGGTGCAGGAAAAGTAGCAAGTGGTTTAGGAGAAAGTGCCATCCGTTTGTTCAGACCTTACGATATCCTTTATTGGATCGATTTTGTGGTCATCGCTGTTTTATTGATCACTAAAAAAATCAAGATGGACCCACAACCTATCCGTGCAAGAATGGCCTTTGCTATTTCCACTTTAGCAGTCATGATTTTTTCTGGTAACCTCTTCTTAGCAGAAGCTGATCGCCCAGAATTACTCACTCGTACATTTTCACGCGACTATCTTGTCAAATATCTAGGTCTGAATGCTTTCATGGTTTATGACGGTGTTCAAACATACCAAACAAACCAAGTCCGTGCAGAAGCTAGTCCGAATGACATGAAACAGGTAGAAAGCTATGTCAAAGAGCACTACGCTCAACCAAATGAGGATATGTTCGGTATCGCCAAAGGCAGAAATGTCATCTATATCCATTTGGAAAGCTTCCAACAATTTTTACTGGATTATAAGTTAAAAGATGAAAATGGTGTCGAACATGAAGTTACACCATTCCTTAACAGCTTATATCACAGTAATAGCACATTTAGTTTCGATAATTTTTTCCATCAAGTCAAAGCAGGTAAAACAAGTGATGCTGAAACACTGATGGAAAATTCATTATTTGGATTAAATCAAGGTTCCTTGTTTACCCAACTGGGTGGCAAAAATATCTTCCAAGCAGCTCCTGATATTTTGAGTCAGACACAAGGTTATACAAGTGCAGCCTTCCATGGTAACGCTGGTACATTCTGGAATCGGAATGAAACATATAAAAACTTGGGATATGATTATTTCTTTGATGCTTCTTACTATGATGTCAATGATGATAATTCATTCCAATATGGCTTGCATGACAAACCATTTTTCCAACAATCTGTACAATATCTAGAACATCTGCAACAACCGTTCTATTCAAAATTTATTGCCGTGTCGAATCACTATCCTTATTCGAAATTCACGAATGATGAAGGTGGTTTCCCGTTAGCTTCGACAAATGATGAAACGATCAATGGCTACTTTGCAACTGCAAATTATCTAGATACAGCTGTTGAGGAATTCTTTAATTATTTGAAAGCAAGCGGTCTTTACGACAATTCAGTGATCGTGTTATACGGTGACCACTATGGTATTTCTAATTCAAGAAATAAATCATTAGCTGAGCTTGTTGGCAAAACAAGTGATACTTGGAGCAATTACGACAATGCCCAAATGCAGCGGGTGCCTTACATGATCCATGTACCAGGACAAACCAATGGTGGTATCAATCATACTTACGGTGGCCAAGTCGATGCACTTCCTACTCTGCTCCACCTTTTAGGGGTAGATACAAAGAATTATATCCAATTGGGACAAGACCTGTTCTCTAAAAATCATGAGCAAGTTGTTGCTTTCCGAGATGGCGATTTTGTTACACCTAAATATACATTCTATGGTGGTACGATATATGATAACAACACAGGTGAAGCAATCACCGAGCCAAGCCAAGAAGTACAAAATGAGATTGATGCACTGAAAGAAAAAGTAAACAAACAATTGGCTGTTTCTGACCAAATCAATAACGGCGATTTACTCCGCTTCTCTACGGACACCAGTTTAAAACCAATCGAAGCTACTGATTTTGATTATAAGAAACAACTTGAACAATTGACCGAAAAAGAAAAAACACTTGGCGATAAATCAACAAGTATCTTCAGTAAAAACAATAAACAATCAACAAAAGATCTCTACGAAACAAAGACATACCAACAATTACACGGTACAACTTCAACTGAATCATCAGAACCAGCAGAAACAGATAAATAGCACTAAAAGCAAGCTCGATCTATTGGGCTTGCTTTTTTATTATCAAAAAAAGGAATTCGTTATTTCACTATACGAATTTCATAATTTATTCATATTCATTTTTTATAATTGATTAGAGGTGAAAAAAGATGAGAATGATTCGGTATTCAACAGCTCGTTTAGTCTACTATAAAAAACAGACGATATTTTATTGTCTTTTTTCAAGTATTGCTGCCTTTTTATTGATGCTTGCCTGTAACCTTTACCATGTACAAACAACTATCTATAGTCAAGTACAGGAACGTCTCAATTTTTTAGATATTACTGCAGTAAAAGCAAACTTGCCCTCAATCGTTACGATAAGACAATTCTATTTGAAAGTTATTGTCATACTATTGACTATATTTTCTGTGATGTTCATTTTTTTCTTTCAACGATCGCTCCGTCAGGATAGTCAAGAATTGATCAACTGGCGTTTAGCTGGACTATCTAAAGGAAAAATTTTTCTTTTTATTGCTTGGCAATTGATGTTGCCTCTATTGATTTGTTGTACGGTCTTATTACTATGGATCGTGCTCTTCCAACGTTCTTACCAAGAAATGATTCAACAAATTAACTTTCTCTGTTTGAAATTCTTTGATATGCCAGATATCCATTCTTTAGCAACTACATCAAAATTAGCTATTCCAATGGATCAACAAACATTCTTTAAGATTGAGTTTGTGAATGATCTTTTCCTTATTGACACATTAAAAGGATTTTACCAAACAGTTCTTATGCTGGCAGGTACCAGTATGACCTTGAGTATTCTCCAATTTTCTATATTTTATCATCGGTTAAAAAAAGGAAGGATGATTTTTTTTGACACCATTTGATCGTACCCTTTCCAACGGTAAACTCACTGCGATACTCTATCAAAAGAGTGACCACAACAATCTTGAGCTTTTGAAGGAACTAAAAAAGCAAGTTTTTCTTACAAGTAAAAATGAACCTCTACTTGTTCAGAAAGATTGGCCATTGTTTCCTTATTTAAAAGTTAAAGATCAAGTACTCTTGAACATTCCCGAAAATAAGCAGTCCCGTTTGATGTTCCAAGAAGAACTAAATGTAGACTCGTTTTTACTAGATCAAGATCCAGATGATCTTACTCTTTTTGAAAAGATCAAATTACAATTATTACATGCTTTATTAGCAAAAAAACAGAAAATCATTCTAGAAGATTTTTTTGATCTATTAACTGTTGCCGAAACTCAAGAACTGCTCGATTTACTTGAACGTCTAGTCAAAAAGCAAAACGTAGCACTATTGCTTCTTACACATGATGAGACGATTGCTCACAGTCAATACGTAGATTCCTTACAAGATAAATAAAAAGAATGTGGACAAATCTAAAAATCAGTTTTTTCGGAAATTTCAAAAAAACGAACAATACAAAAAATGTATTGTTCGTTTTTTTTCTCCAATTTCTCAAACCTAAACAACCTAAATGACTTTTGTCTCGATCTCTTTTTCCATGTACTCTAGAGTTCAACATCTGGCAGTTTAACTGTAAAGGTCGTTCCTTTCCCTAGTTCGCTCTCAACTTCCAATTTACCTTTGTGGAGACGAACCAATTGTTGAACGATCGGCAAGCCTAATCCAGATTCACCATATTTGGTATTTTTTCTTGACGGGTCTACTTTATAGTAACGATCCCAAATGCTCTTCATCTGCTGTTCTGACATCCCGATACCGGTATCTTGTATTTTGATGATTGTTTCCAGATACCCCTTTTCCAAAGAGATCGTAATCGTTCCATTTTCTGTAAATTGAATCGCATTTTGAATGATATTGACCATGATCTGAACAAAGCGATCATAATCTGCATATATTTCTATATCTGGTTCTGCATTCAGTACCAAAGCATCGCCAGCTGCCTCTGCTTTCGCTTCTAATTGTGCAACGATATTTTCCAGCGTTTCTGTTCCATTGAATTTCTTGATGACCATACTGATCTGATTTGTTCGTATTTTTTCATAGTCTAAATTCTCGTTGACCAAGCGAATCAACCGCTCTGTTTCATTTTTCATCAACTTGATGGCATTGTCCCGTTGATTCTCTGGAATTGCATTATATTCTAACCCTTCAAGTAATCCATTAATCGTCGTTAAAGGTGTACGCATTTCATGCGACGCATCTGCCATAAACTGCCTTCTACGATTTTCTTGCTCTTCGATCTCTGCTTGTGACTCTTTTAGAGAATTCGTCATTTTATTGAAATCATCAGCTAGTTCGTCAAATTCGTCTTTATCATGTACAGGTAATTGAACATCAAAATTACCATTCGTCACTTCTTTTGTCGCATTTCTTAAACGATTGATTCGTTTCACCTGAAAAGCTGCAAATCCGTAACTTCCGATGATGGCAATAATACTCGAAAAAATGAATCCTTTGAAAAGATTCAGAGTAACAGAACGTACACTATTATCAATGTTTCTAGCTGGCTGACTAACCACCAATCCGCCATAAAATTCATGGTCTAAGTTAAAAGGAACAAGTGCATAAGAGGTTGCTTGGTTTTGTCCTAAAATATTCTTGTTCGAGGTATATTTTACTTGTCGACCACTTCGCAGATTTTCCCACTGATTCGAATTTATCGAAAAAGCCAATATCGTATTATTTGTTGGATAGATGACTCGCTCATTTTTGTCAATAAAAATAAAATTTACATTTTGTTCAGACAAGACTTGTTCAGTGAAAAAGAGTGCATTTTGAAATGCTTGATCTTGTGTCATCTGCGGAAATGTATCCGAATAAGTTTGCGTCAATTTTTCAACTGACTCTGCATAACCAAACAATTGTTGATAGTTGTTTTCTTCGATCGTTTGTTTCGTCAATTGTGTAAACGAAACCCCTACGATCAAAATAATCAGTACGATCATCCCACAAAAAGCTAATAATTGTTGATAAAGATACCGCATTAGGCAACACCAGAATCATCAAATTTGTAGCCCACGCCCCAAACTGTTTGGATGACTTGCGGTCCTACTTTTTCAATTTTTTGGCGTAATTTTTTGATATGCGCATCAACCGTGCGTTCATCTCCAAAATATTGATAATCCCACACCAATTCCAAAAGTTGTTCCCGTGAAAACACTTGGCGAGGCTTTTTAGCTAACGTAAACAATAAATCAAATTCTTTTGGTGTCAATCCTTCGATTGGTTTTTCATTTAAATAAGCTTCACGTGTTTTCGTGTTCATTTTAAAATGGTCCGTTTGGATATCAAAATGCTGATCGGAGCTCCCAGCTTCATCCTTTGTTTCGACTAATTCACTGCGGCGATGCAATGCCTTCATACGTGCAATCAAAGTCAATGGACTAAAGGGTTTTGTAACATAATCATCTGCCCCCATCTCTAAGCCGATCACTTGATCACTCTCTGAATCCCGTGCTGTCAACATAATGATAGGTACCGTGCTGGACACTTTTCTGATCTCACGTCCGACAATCATTCCATCCATCGTTGGTAAATTCAAATCTAACGTCACCATATCCCAGTAGTTCGGTTTCTCTAGAAATGCATCTAGCCCCTCTTTACCATCGTATTTGAATGTTGCTTCCCATCCTTCATTCAAAAAAAACATCTGCATCATTTCTGATACGGATTGATTATCTTCGATCATCAAAATATTCATCTTTATTCCTCCCAAGTTCATCATCCATTTTTTGAAGTCTTTTTTCCGTTAATATAAAAATAGGCATGATTGGAAAAACCAACACCAACATTTCAATTATAAAAAAATTCGTATGTCCTGTAATTTTTAGCCAATAGCCAATAAGCGCCATCAATAAGCCAAAAAGCAAAAAGTATTTACCACTCGTTTTTTGCGCTAAGCGAAAATGTTCTTCTGACTGGACTGCACGTGGTGAATGGTAGCCATAAAACGGGATATTCCCTTTAAAAGGTACAAGTAAAAACAGCATCCCAATGAATGACAATCCGATTCCGACAGTAAAAAAAATCATCCAATCCCCTCCTAAATCTCTCCTTCTAGTATACTCTAAAAGTTGGTTTGAACCAATATATTCAGGAATTCTTCACGAAACGTTTGTCTTTTATTCAAACTTTGTTAAGATAGAGTTAATCCAATAATAAAGGGGTTTTTTGTGTGTCAAATTATCGTGCGATTACTTTTTTCGATCTTGATGGAACCTTATTAGATTCTCGTTCAAAGATCACACCCGAAGTGGCAAACGCTATGGAAGCATTGAAAAAAAATAATGTTTTGCCAGTCATTGCGACGGGCCGAACAGAAGCAGAGATCAAGCATATCATGTCTGATGCCGGTATTACTTCTGCGGTAACAATGAATGGTTCCTACATCAGCGTAGATGGAAAAGAAATCCATTCAGAAAAATTCTCTACCGATGAGTGTCAGAGAATGCTCGATCATGTCACTAGCCAAGGTCATCAGTTATCTTTTTATAATCATCAAAATATTTGGTGTACTAGCCACGATCAAACAATGATCGAAGCGTACGATTTCATTCATTCAACTGTTCCAGAAATCAATCCGTATGCTTTCTTGGATCATCCAATCAACATGCTATTGATCCTGTCAAAATCAGGTGATGAATACTACCATGAACATTTTCCAGAATTGACATTTTATCGAAATGGCCCTTACTCTATCGATACCGTTAAAAAAGGGATTTCTAAAGGTGTTGGTGTCAAACGTCTAAAACAAGAAATGGATTTGGCAGATGTACCGACATTTGGATTTGGCGATGGTCCAAACGACTTTGCTCTACTAGAAGCCTGTGACAATAAAATCGCTATGGGAAATGCGTATGATGGCTTGAAAGAACTTTCGACCTTTATTACAAAGAAAAATACTGAAGGTGGGATCGTCCACGCATTGAAACATTTCGATTTGATTTAGACCAAACAGGAAATGATGCGGTAACTCCTTATACTAAGAACTGTTGGTGCTTACCGTATCATCCAATGTTTCTGAATTAACTCTTTATCCTTGAAAAAAAGAACGATTATGGTATACTATGTTTTGTATGAAAATATACGTAACCCTTGTATTTTTACGGGGACGTTACGGATTCGACAAGCACAGTTCGAGCTTGAATTGCGTTTCGTAGGTTACGTCTACGTTAAAACGTTACAGTTAAATATAACTGCTAAAAACGAAAACAACTCTTACGCTTTAGCTGCCTAAAAACAGTTAGCGTAGATCCTCTCGGCATCGCCCATGTGCTCGAGTAAGGGTCTCAAATTTAGTGGGATACGTTAAACTTTTCCGTCTGTAAAGTTTAAAAGAGATCATCAGACTAGCAATACAGAATGCCTGTCACTCGGCAAGCTGTAAAGCGAAACCTCAAATGAGTTGACTATGAACGTAGATTTTTAAGTGTCGATGTGTTTGGACGCGGGTTCGACTCCCGCCGTCTCCATTGTGTATTGTTGAGACAAACAAACAGGTGTAAAAAACGTTGTTAAATCAACGTTTTTTTATTTTTACCAAAGAGAAGAATGAAAGAATTTTGCATTTTTTTGCATCACAATATCATTCTGAGAAAAGGGAAATCCAAAGAGTTAATTTGTCGTATGGTCCCCAGATAAAATCTTTTGTAGTCTGGATTTTTAGATCTTCTTTTAGTTCGCATCAAAAAGCTTAATAATAGTTTGAAGTGAATGCTACTTTAAGAATTCTTGTTCATATTCTTGAATGATTTCTTCCGCTCTTAATTGCTCAGATCCACTCAACTGTTGCTTCACATCTTGATACTCTTCCCTCATATTTTCTAAAACTAACGGAGCCTGATACGCAAACCACTCTGACATAGAATTTTTTGGATACTTCTTTTTATATTCTGGATAATCCATAATCGTGATCATTACTCATCAACCTTCCAATAATTAAATTTATAAATCTAAATGTTTTTCTTGTTTGGCTTATCTGCTATTTTAGTTGTCGACTTTCTCGCTACATTACCACTATTCATTTGATAATATTATTATAAATATCATCATAATTGTATTCTTTAATAAATCCAATTTGCTCAGAAATTTATGTAACAAGTACTAGTCAGCAGTTTCAGTAACAACTAAAGTAATACGGATTTTTGTATTTATTTCGTTTTCTCCTAATGAATTCCTATACTATTTTTCGACGGTTCTATTTGTAAACTAAAAATTGACTAACTCATTGACACACATCAGTTTTTAAGTCATCATAAATATATAGTTAAACATAGATATCGATTTGCTATTCCTATGCATTTGTGAATACATGATCATGAAGACCAAGTATACTCTTTAGTAAAAAACTAAAAAAGGACTTTTAGGAAGATATCTGGTCAAACTTACGAATATAAACTGAATTATTTGAAGACAAATGAATAGGTTCTGCTAGAAAGCCTTGTCGCTTTCTTTGATAAAAATTAACCCGAGGCTGGGACAGAAGTGTTTCTTACTTTGTCCCACACTCACTATCTTTTTAAAAATGACAAATCTATTATATCAGAAATGAGGAATCAAGAAATGGGATTATTCGATGGACTAATGGGAAATGCTGCACAACATGATAATAAATCTGTAGAAAAAGAACTACAAGGGGTCTTAGTACCTAATGAAAACGTGGATTTAGCTTTTAAATTAGTAAGAGACTTAATTGTTTTTACAGACAAACGATTGATTATCGTTGACAAACAAGGTGTCACTGGTAAAAAAGTAGAATATAAGTCGATTCCTTATAAATCAATCTCACGTTTTTCTGTAGAAACAAGTGGTCATTTTGATTTGGATGCAGAGTTGAAAATTTGGATTTCTAGCGCTGAACTTCCAGCCGAGAGTCTACAATTCCGCAAGGACAAAAATATTGTAGCTATTCAACAAGCATTAGCTTCTGCTGTTTTATTCTAACTATTGAAAATCATTGAACCAATCTAACAATGATCCGTCCTTGTTTTTGACAGAAAATCCACCGAAAAATCAATTTTTTCGATAATGAGTAAGTCAATGAGGATTTCACTAACAAACAAAAACTGGAAGACTGAAAATCGTAAAAAAGATTTCCAGTCTTCCAATTTTTTGTCTTGATATATATCCAAAACTCTAGCGAAACGGATTATAAAAGCGTCCGCCATTGATGAACAATAAAGATATTCCTGCAGCACACAATAAGATTACCAGTAATAATGCCAAATAATCATTGCGTTTCAAGGGTTTAGCTAACAACCAAGTGCGGCTTTTTTTCTTACCGAAACGACGAAGCTCCATCGCCGAAGAAATCGTTTCGATCCGTTCTAAACTGGAGAAAATCAAAGGAATCGCAATCGTTAAATTGCCACGTACTCGTTTCATCAACGAGGCTTTCTTGGATAGCTCATTTCCTCGAGCTTGCTGTGCTTTTGAAATCGTTCGAAAATCTTCTTGAATATCTGGGATATAACGCAATGCTAAAGAAAAAGCATAAGCGATCTTATATGATCCACCTACTCGATGAATACTTGATGCCAATTCACTTGGGTTCGTCGTCAAAATAAAGATCAACCCTGGTGGGATCGTGACGAAATATTTGATCAGCAGATTGAACTCATAAAAAAGTTGTTCTTGTGTGAGTGTATATCGGCCGATTCCTTTAAAAATCACATGTCTTGTCCCATAGATCGTCACGCCATATTCTGGTGCAAATAGATAAACCGTCAATAAATTCAAAATCGAAAAGAATGCGATGAATTTCAATACAAAGGAAATCTCACGATACGTAATTTTTGCTGTTCGAAAAAGAATAATAGAGAAAAGCGCAAGCACTAGCAAAAAACGTGTGTCATAAGAAATCATCCCAACTACTGAAATCATTAAAAAGCACAACAATTTAGTGAAGCCGCTAAGTTGATGGATCACCGTTTTTTTCGGCAAATAACCGATCAAATTATTGTCTGCCATCAGTAGGCACCTCCTCATGCTGGATGAATGCCGACACAAAATCGGTGGCATCTGCTAAATGATTGTTTTGTGCCAAACGATAGAGACTCGTTTCACGCAGACTTGCTGAGGCAACTAATTCTGCCGAAGATAAGACATTGGCAGGGGTCTCATCCGCGATGATCTGTCCTTGTTTCAATACCAACGTCCGTCGGGTGTGTTCCAACATCAGGTGCATATCATGGGTGATCATCAAGATGGTAATCCCTTGCTGGTTCAACGTGCGTAAAAAGGTCATCATTTCATTATAATGGTAATAATCTTGCCCCGCTGTAGGTTCATCAAGGATCAGCAGTTCAGGCTCGAGTACTAAAATAGCTGCAATTGCTACTCGGCGTTTTTGCCCATGGCTCAATGCAGAGATTGGCCAATTACGAAATTCGTAGAGTCCACAGACCTTCAATGTGTCAAAAACTTTTTCCTGGATCTCCTCAGGTTCGACACCCTGGTTCTCCAACCCTAATGCGACCTCTTCAAAAATCATATTCTTCGATAGCATTTGATTACTATTTTGCAACACGTAACCTATTTTATCGGCTCGTTCCTTGATACTTTCATTTGCAATGGATTGCCCTTTCCACAATAGTTCACCTGTTTGAAGAGGATAAAAACCTGTGATCAGGTTCGACAGCGTAGACTTTCCTGCCCCATTATGCCCAACAAGACTGACCATTTCTCCTTGATAGAGTGTCAAGTCAATTTTTTTGATGACTTGCTCATCCCCAAAGCCAAAGGAAATATTTTTCAGTGTCAGTAATGGCGTTTCTTTTAACGGAATTGCTTTGAATTCTCCCTGATCCTTGGCTAATGCCGTTGCTATTTCTGGGGAAACTAGTTGATCGACCTGTGTTAGATCAGAAAACTCTTCCAAAGAAATACCCGCACGTTTCAAAGCAGAGATATACAACGGTTCGCGTATACCATACATTGTCAAAAGGTCACTTTTTAGTAATTCTGTTGGCGTGCTATCTGCGATGATCGTTCCTTCGTTCATTAGAATAACACGATCGATTGGTGCTGCTAAAACTTCTTCCAAACGGTGTTCGATAATGATTGTTGTAAATTTTTGCGACTGATACAACTGGTCGATCATTTGAATCGCTTCATACCCCGTTTGTGGATCGAGATTGGCTAAAGGTTCATCAAACAAAAGGATCGGCGTTTCATCGATCAAGACGCCAGCCATCGTTACACGTTGCTTCTGACCACCAGAGAGATCTTGTGGGCGTTTTTCTAATTGTTCCGATAGATTGGTTTTTTCAGACCAATAATTTACCGCCTTGCGCATCTCCGTTTGCTCAATCATCTCGTTTTCCAATGAAAATGCAATATCTTCAGCCACTGTCAAGCCAACAAATTGGCTATCCGTATCTTGCAATACTGTCCCCACATCTAACGAAAGGTCATAGATGGTGGATTCACCAAACAACTTCCCGTTGATGTTCAAACTCCCAGTATAACTACCTTTTTCATTTTGCGGGATGATACCATTCAAACATTTCCCTAAGGTAGATTTTCCTGAGCCACTAGGTCCCATGATCAAAATCTTTTCTCCTTGTTTGATGGACAAATTGATATTTTTCAGCGTGGGTTCGGCTTGGCTATCATATTGAAATGTAAAATCATGAAACTCGATCATTTTATATCCTCACGTTCTAATCTTCTTTATTTAAGCTACCTTTTTTCGTTTTCGTCTGTGCATAGGCTTTTAGCAAAATAACACCGATGACACCTGTTACAATCGCATTTGTGATCCCTGCAACGATACCTTGTGTAAAGACTTTGCTTGGTGCCTCCGCATAGATCAAGATATCTCCGATTGGTGCAATCACTACCCATGTAATCAAATTGGCGATCGTTTCACCAACAAGAAATGTCCCGATTTCTTTTTTCCCAAAAGTTCCTTGTTCGATTGGGATACGTTTAGCTAACAAGCCAAAGAAGACACCTAAAATACCTGAAGCAATGATCCATGACCACCATGCCCCATAGGTTGTCAAGTCACCAAGTGCATGGCCGATAAAGCCTGCTAACCCTGCAACGATAGGGCCATAAACAACGCCTAACAATGCCAAGAAAGGATACGCCGTTGCGATATCCGTATTAGGAATCCCTGTTGGAATAGTTACGAAACGTTTCAAAATGAAGAAGACCGCTGCGCCGATACCAATTGCTACAATGTGTTTTACCGTGAATTTTTTACTCATACTTTTTTACCCCTTTTTAATTAATACGTAATAAGTGCTTCTTTTCTTAGTTCTTTTCTTAGTTCTTTTCTTAGTTCTTTTCTTAGTTCTTTTCTTAGTTCTTTGTCAGTTCGATCGTCCAGTCATTGCCTGTTCCGATCTTATATACAGCTGAAAATGAATCCAGATTGATCCCTAAACCAACGTTCAATAATGAATTGATGTATAATACCGCTTTTTTTGGCGCTACTTGAGCAAACGAACGTCCAAAGACAACCTTATCTTGGTAACGGACTACACCTTGATAGTATATTTTTACTAGTAAGCTTTGTCCATATTCAATTTGCCAATTTTTGAAAAAATCCACCGGAATGTTCGTCCAAAGTGAGCCGAAACGAATATCGGTGATATCGATCGTACCTGTCGTTGTATGTTCATTTTGGACAGGAGCGATCAATGGGAATGTTACTAACTCGCTCGTTGGAATGACTGAACCTAGTTCGTCAAATCGTACATTTCCACTAGCTAGTCGAGCCCCATTGTATACATAGACATTGCGTCCATGGAATGTATGACTTTCTGATGAACCTGGCAAACGCTGTGTTTCTTCATCAATTTGACGGACTTCTTTGATTCCTACGTATTGTGCCAAATATGTCAATGTCCCATTGTCTGGCGTGATGACATATTGCCCATCTTTTAATTCTGCCACGACACTTCGACGCGTTGAACCAACCCCAGGATCAACAACCGAAACAAATACCGTGCCCGCTGGCCAATAACTTGCTGCTTGCAATAGACGGTAACTTGCATCATGAATATTGTATGGTTCAATCTCGTGAGTGAGATTATTGATGATCAAGTTGGGCTCAACTTGATAAGCCACTCCATACATTGCATTTACCGCGCCATCTTGCAACCCAAAATCGGTTTGTACTACTAAAAATCCTGCCATAATTCGTCCACCTTCCAATTCTTTATGTCCGATGAGTCTCTTTATGAGATAGTCATCCTTGCTTAAAAGCAAATACAAAAAATGCCCCTAGCAAAAAATTTGCTAAGGGCATTGGACATGCGTTACCACCTTTAATCATAAAATCCTCACAGATTTCATCTCGATCAGTACCCAAAAAGTTTGCATCTTGGAGACTGTGCCTTGTTAACGGGGACAACCGTACTTCCTTCATAAAGTCGGGAAATCCGCTCAAAAGCCATTTTCAAGTAATTGATGCGCATCCCCTCTCACCAAGCAGGAATTCTCTTTAGCGTACATGGTTACTCTACTTTCTTTTTCATCGCGTTTTAATGATTGGTAATAAAATAGCAGAGTTCATTTGATTTGTCAATCAAGAAAAAAATTTTTTCTTTTAGCTAGTCTAATGCTGACTTTCTGATTTTTGTGCTATCGATTTTACTAAGTATACTTTTTTCAAAAATAAAAATTAATTACAGCGGAAAAAACTGTTGTCCATTGTTGGAATTTTTACTTCATACTGTATAAAAAGTTATTCGAAAAGAGGCAGCTAGTATGAAACCAGAAGAAAAGAATAGTTTAAAACAGGAATTACTCCATTCTATATTTTCCTATCGCCAGCAACAAATAAATAACTATCAACAAAAGTATACAAAACAAGATATAATGGTGTGTCTTTCCCATTTAAAAAGCAAAAAGCCTGAGGATCAATCTTTTTTTGATCAAACCATTTCCGCTGCAAAACAATTGACTTTGCCAAGTATAGAAAAATATTTTGTCCGTCAACTTCAAAGTAGAATGATTACAGTTGATAATTTCAGCGTACAGTATGAATTGATTGCAAAAGAACTTGCGCAAAAACTTTGTCCTTTCGATGATCTTATTTACATAGAAAAAATGCTCACTATAGAGTTGTTAAAAGAAAAAATCGAAAAAAAGTTAAAGTTCTCTTCAGCAGATACGAAAAAGTTTTCCACTTATGATTGGCAGCACCAAGACACTGATTTTGATTCTTTCTACCAAGCAGCTCAAACTGCTTATCCGCAATTCAATTGGGACGATCTCTTGTCATCGACTACTCTTGAAGTCAAAACAAAATTGTATAAAACAATGAATCCGCCAGATTATCACTACAAAAATGAATTGTTTAATCTCATGCTCTACCAGGTTACTACTGAACATCTCCAATTTTCAATGCGAAATGGGCGTATAACTACCAGTGTCATTTCTAAATTTAAGGCACCTCCTTTACCATCTGTTTCCCAACTAACTAAAAAAAGCAAAGCTGCATCTGCACTTGATAATGAGAAAAAAGAACCGCTAAGTAAGCAGACATCGTTTCTTACCAAAGACTGAGTACTAGGTAGCAAGATCTGATAGATAGAACAAAAAAACGTGAGAAATCGACAGTTAAGTCTAATTCTCACGTTTTTCATTGGTTTAATAAATGTATAGAAAGCCATTGTTTTCTAGTCAATTGTTTTTGAAACGACGATCTCTGATTTTTTACTGCTGTATTCTGGCATACTATGGAATAATTTTTGCAATAATGGACTTTGATTATGTCCTTCTACAGCTTGTTGATCCCGCCAGTTTTCGATCATGACGAATTCATTTTCTGTATCAATTGATTCAAACAATTTATAGCTTAGACAACCGTCTTCTTTTTTTGTTGCTTCGATCAAATTTTTAACTTCTGCTAAAAATTCATTTCTTTTTTCAGGCTTAATAGAAAATTTTGCATTGATTACGATCATATTAGTTCCCTCGCTTTACTTAAAAGATGTGATTTTTTCTGAAGCTAAACGAACAGATTCATACCCTTGGTCTACTGCTTTACCTACTGATAGAATCATAACAGGTACATAACGTTCTTTATCTAAATCAAAAGCTTCCGCTAATTGATCGGCTTCAAATCCACCGATTGGATTGGTATCATATCCATGACCGCGAGCAATTAACATGAACTGCATTGCAGCTAAGCTAGCATCAATTTTTACAACATCATTCATTTCTTGACGAGTAAGGTTTTTGTAATAAGGAATAATAGCTGCTAATTGTTGGTCACGGACTTCAGCTGGCATTTTCCCTTCTTCTACTGCTTGGTTGTAGATTTCTTCGCCGTATTCATAGCATTCCATGTCTCCAAAAATCAAGACCATCGCAGAAGAAGTATCATTTTGACGTGTGTTGAAACGGATCAGTGGTTTTAATTTAGCTTTTGCTTCTTCACTTTCGACTACAACAAAGCGCCAAGGCTGTAGATTTACTGATGAAGGAGCCGTTGTTGTTTCTTGGATCATTTCTAACATTTCTTCATGAAAGATTTTCACTGTTTCATCATAGACACGTACTGATTTTCTACCAAATACGATTTCTGAAAAATCATTGTTTGCTAATTCTTTGCTCATTCTTCTCGCTTCTTTCTTTATTCATCGGTATTTTGATATAATTTATCTAATAATCGAGTTAGTTCAATTAGTTCTTTCTCAGATAAAGAGAGACACAAAGAGTTATTGGAATTTTGATGATCTTTCTCACACTGAGCCAATTCTTTGATTGCTTTTTCTGAAAGTAAAACGAATACTTCACGATTATTTTCCGGATTTCTTTTTCGTATAACGTATCCTTTCTCTTCCAATATTTTTAAATGCCGTGAGATAGCTGCATTGTCAATTTTCATCTCTAGTTGGATCTGACTCTGCAAGCATTCCCCATGTTCACTTAAAAACATCAGCAGCTCGTATCTACTCAAGCTGAAACCGGTCTTTTTTTCAAATAAAGCTGTACCCTCTTGACTAATGATTTTGATTTGATAGAGCAACTGGCTTAGTTTTCTTAAATCCATCATTTCCCTCCTTCATTGACTAATCAATTATTGACTTGTCAATAATATAGACGATATTTGTTGATTTGTAAAATAGCAAGACAAAAAAAGTTGAAGCAACCACACGCCTCAACTTTCTCAATTATCCCTATTTGATAGGAGCAAATCTAAAAAATATCTGCTTATCACTAAATTTCCGATGTAAAATGAAACGTTTCAAGCATTCTCCTTAATTGCTCAGAGCGCTATCTATATGATACTAGTGATGGATCAAGAAACAACTGCATGTTCATAAATTCTAGCTGGTGTGGTAAATACCGCTTAAATCTCATGCAATTCACAAACTTCCGAATACTTTGCGACAACTTTACCGCATTTTTCTAATATTTCTTCATGGTCGCACTCTTGGTATTCCTCTACACATAAAACGACACAATTTTCCATTTTACTGATCACTTCGCCAATTACTTTGTTTTTTAAGCCTATCGGTCGGCAAGCATATTTTTGTCCTAAAATGATTTCTTCGTTACTCATATCTCATCCACCTTTAATCGTTTTAACATTTTATAAAATGATAATAACATTAAAATTAGATTATGAAAACTAAAAACCATTATAATATTTCAAAAAAATGAGGTAAAAGTAACAATACTTTCACCTCATCCGCTAAATTTTGAGAAATCATAGAAACAGAAGGACTTTCATCGAAAAAATAAACCAACATTTCCAAAAAACGAGCCGCAACTCTCTCAGTTTCTTCTTATTTTTTCGGCTCGACACAACTGTTTCATCCTCATTTTTTATTTAGAAATAACACTAATTGGCATATTTCCAACTAAAAGCGCTACATATTTCTCCAAGTTTTCTTGATCAATGCGGTCGTAGCCATTGGTGACGCCACAGTCAATGTCTAATACCCCAATCAATTGGTCGTTTTTGACCATTGGTACGACGATTTCAGACTGTGCTGCTGAATCACATGAAATATAGTTTTCATGGGTTTTAACATCGTCAACGATCAATGAGATCCGTTTTTGTGCAGACTCCCCACAAACACCTTTGCCCATTTTGATTCGCGTACAAGACACGCGTCCTTGGAAGGGTCCTAAAATCAATTCTTCGCCATCGAAAAGATAATATCCGGCAAAAACTGTTTCTGGTAGGGTTTCATTTAAAAGTGCGGAAGAATTGGCTAAGTTAGCTAACCAATTGTCTTTAGCTTCCAATAGTCCTTCTTGCTGTAATAATAATATCTGGTATGCATCCTTTTTTTGTTTCTCTGTCCACATGACCCCATCCACTCCTTCTATGCAAGAAATTATAGCCTAGAAATCGTGGTCTGACTAGTCTATAAATTTAAAAGAGTTGAAAAATTTGGTTTTTCCGCCTTCCACCGTTTCTATTCATTCTAAAACAATAAAAGAGTGTGAGAAAAAGCAAGTCACACTTTTTTTCATACGCTCTCTCATTCTTATAGGTAACACAACTACGATTGCTTGATTGCCGTATCTATTCTGCTTGTTGGATTTCTTTTTCCAAATCTGCATAGTCGATTTCGCTTTGAACAAAAGTTGGATCATTTACTGGAAAGTGTTGGACCAAGCTTTCGATTTGGCTGCTTTCAACAGTACCATCCGCTAATTCAAAATCCATGACATGCCCGCCAAATTTTCTGGTATCATCAATAAAATGCAGATGGAACCCAGCTGCTGCTACACCTTGGAACAGTTCTGGGGTAAAAAATCCTACGAGCGTACCTTGGACATTCTCTTGATAGAACTCCGGTTGCGATTCAGAAATCTTGGCTAATCTTCGATAAGGTTTTTCTTGTTTTGGCATGATTCTGATATGCATTTTTTTGAAGGTTCCTGTGATTTTTATCGCTAAAAACAAGTTTTTCCCATCTTCTTTGTCAAGGATGTCTTTTTTTAATGTCTCACCATCTGTTTCTGTTGTTACATCAAATGAACGATCGACTGTGAAGTCTGTAATGGCAGAATAAGGCGTCAGTTCCTCTCCTGTCAATCGTATGACTGCGCCATCAGAACGACCTTGATAGGCTTCTCCATCCAAGAAAATGACTTCTCCATCTAATCCATGTAATGTGCCTAATCCCAACGTTCCATGTTGGAGTACTTGACCGATTGTTTCAGTTCCGTCCATCAAGCCGGCCATCAATGCGCCTAAGGTTCCGTGTTGATACAATACCTTTTCACTCATGCTCGCATCTCCTTAATAAAATTGATCTGGTAAAATCGTTTCGCCTAATTTTTCATTGTCACGGTAATCAATCGGAATATCGATGATCACAGGACCTTCTGTTTCAAATCCTTCTGCTAATGCTTGATCCAATTCTTCCACATTTGTCACACGTAACCCTTTCGCACCAAATGCCTCTGCATATTTTACAAAATCAACTGGGCCAAAGTTGACACCAGATGAACGTTGATATTTCATGATCTCTTGGAATTCTACCATGTTGTAGCGACCATCATTCCAAATCAAATGGACGATATTCAATTTTTTGCGCACTGCTGTTTCAAGATCTTGTGCAGAGAACAAGAAACCGCCATCCCCAGATACTGAAATGATTTGTGTGTTTGGTCGAACTAACGCCGCAGAAATAGCCCAAGGTAAGGCAACTCCTAATGTTTGCATGCCGTTACTGAACAATAGATGACGTGCTTCATAACTTCTAAAGTGACGTGCCATCCAGATATAATGACTACCGACGTCAACAGTCACAGTCATGTCATCTGTTACTTTTGCTTGAAGCGTATTGATCACTTCTAACGGATGCAAGATTCCTTCTTCACTTTTTGATTCAACGATATCTCTTGCCGCAAGTTTTGCTTGTAAAGAAGCAAGATATTCCTTCGCATCAACAGATACTTGTTGTGGCTCTAAGGAAACAGTCAATAGGTCTAATGTTTCTGAGATATTTCCGATCAATTCTCTTTCAGGTTGCATATACGGATCAATTTCTGCTGGCGTTTCATCAATCACAATAATGCGCGCATCTTTTTCGGCATTCCAGTTTCTAGCTTCATATTCGATAGGGTCGTAGCCAATTGCAATGACCAAATCACTACGTTTCAACAACATATCTCCAGGTTGGTTTCTAAATAGTCCGACTCTACCAAAGAAATGTTCTTCTAACTGACGAGAGATCACTCCTGCTGCTTGGAAGGTCTCTACTACAGGTAAGCCTGTTTTTTCAACTAAATTCCTGATTGCTGTGGTTTCTTTTTCACTTGACCCACGCATTCCTACAAGTAGGACGGGTAATTTAGCTTCACGGATACGTTCAGCCAAATAGTCGATATCTAAAGCTGATGCTGATCCCAATTGAGGGTCTCTCAAAGGTTGGATCACTGCATTTTTAACAGGTGCATCGACTACATCTTGTGGGATACTGATGAAGCTTGCCCCCTTTTTAGAGCTTTTCGCCATACGATAGGCATTTGCGATTACTTCAGAAATCGTTTCTGGATCTTGGATTTCAGCACTATATTTTGTGATAGGCTGGAACAATGCTGCGTTATTCATGCTTTGATGCGTCAATTTTAGCAGATCACTACGTTTTACTTGACCAGCAATTGCAAGAACAGGATCACCTTCTGCAGTAGCAGTAACTAACCCAGTTGCTAGGTTGCTTGCTCCTGGTCCACTTGTAGCAATCACTACGCCCGGTTCACCTGTGATCCGCCCGACCGCTTGAGCCATAAAAGCCGCATTTTGTTCATGTCTAGTAACGATCAACTCAGGGCCACCATCTTCTAGTTCATTGAACACACCATCGATTTTTGCACCTGGAATCCCAAATACATAATCCACATGATGATTTATCAGACTTTCTACTACAGTTTTAGATCCTTGTTTCACTTTATCAGCCATTGTTTTTCTCCTTTTTCATTCCATTTAATTAAAAATAGAGACATTGATTAGTACAGTTTTAAAACCTGTTTCAAAATGTAGTTTAGCACTAATCAAGCAATTTGTGTAGTGATATGTAAAAAAAGATAGCGATAAAAGTGATATACTTCAAAAATAAGCAGGAATTCAAAAAACACTTTTCACATTTTTGAGGATTTCGCTTTTCCCTTTGACAGTTCGCTTCTGTACTTTTCTTCAAATTTAAAGGATGAGGGACAAATCTAAAAATCAGTTTTGCTACAGACTCTCGAATAAACGGTGAGAGCAGAAGCAACTCCTTCGGAAATAAGCCGAAATTCACAAAAATTTGAAAAGCAATTTTCGTGAATTTCTTCTTATTTCTCGGAGTTAAACACTTCTGTCCCAGCCTCTCTTACTCTATTCTCATGAACGATACGTCTTACCTAAAATATTTAATCCGATCACACGATCTTCCATGTGTGCGATTTTTGGTAGATGTCCCCAAGTCCCATACCCATTTTTTTCAAATAGGCGTTGACTTGCTTGATTGATATCAAAAATAAAGGCTAATACTGTTTCGATCTTCAGGCGTGATAACTGGCTTTCGACAAAATGCAACGCTTTTTGCCCAAGCCCAAGCTTCTGACAGGATTGATCAATGTAAATACTGATCTCTACCGTTTGATCATAGGCTGGCCGTCCATAAAAATCACTAAGACTGATCCAACCAACAACTTCTCCTTTTTCTTCGATAAGCCATAAAGGCCGATGATCAGAGTCATGCGCTTCAAACCAGTCGATTCTTGACTCTACTGTGATGGGTTTCAAATCTGCTGTAGCCATCTTGCCAGGAATTGCTTGATTATAGATTTCAACGATTCGTGGTAGTTGCTCTATGGTTGCGTTCAAAAAATTCGTCACTGCTTCTATCATCCCATTCATATTAAGGTAAAATTTTTTAAGGACAATTATAGCATTAACCACGTTAGATAGCCATCCTTGATCGTCAAAATAAAAAAAGGCAAGATCACCTCATTCTTTCGACTCCACCTGTTCAAATATCCTATAAGAAAAAAGCTGGCGATGCGAAAAGGGATACTGCATCTAAAAGTGAAAAACACCATTTGCCAACGACTCTCTTCAATTTTTCTAATGAAAACGACAAGCATACATGATATGATAGAGGTAATAAAAAATTATCAGGTGATAAAATGGATAAAAATAATTTGAATTTTTATAGTTCATTAGTCAAATTTCTTGGCCAAGCTTTAGGTGAAAATTATGAAATCGTTCTACACAATCTTGAAGAGGACCACTTTCATATTGCCGCCATCGAAAACAATCATATCAGCGGTCGAGATATCGATTCACCGGTAACTGGATTCGCTTTTGACTTGATTCGTTCAAAAAAGCATCTGTCACAAGACTATTTAGTGAACTACAAATCCCAGACGATCAACGGAAAAAATCTGAAAGGTGCTACTTTTTTTATTCGAAATGATCAAAATGAATTGGTTGGATTGTTGTGTATCAATCAGGATATAAGTAAATATCAGCAGTTGTCACAAGAAATACTGGGGTTAGCTGGCTTAGCAAAAGAATCACACTCTCATGTCGCCTTAGACACTGCTTTATTTTCTGACTCTGTTGAGATCTTGGAAGAAACGATTGAAGGAATCATTTATTCGATTGTTTCTCCAGACTTATTGGATCAACAAATCACGCTAAATAAAGATTTAAAAGTTGAGATCATTCGTCAGTTAAATGAAAAAGGGGTATTCCAAATCAAAGGGGCAGTCTCACAAGTGGCTAAGATCCTAAATATTTCTGATCCAAGTGTCTATCGCTACCTTAAAATAGCCGAACAAACAAAATGAACAAGAGAGAAAGGACGAGCGTGGGACAAAAGTAAGAAACACTTTTGTCTCATTCTTTAAAAACGAATAAACGGTGGGAGCAGAAGCAACTCCTTCGGAAATAAACACTTCTGTCCCAACCTCATCCTTTTTCCACTTTTTTCTTTTATTTATTCTTCACTTGTCTTTTTCGTTACTGGTGCCAAGAAAGCTTCCTTATCAAATGTCCCTTCCCACTTATCTACCATGATGGCAGAAACCATCGCGCCAGCTACATTCAACATTGTACGTCCCATATCAACGATCGGATCGATCCCAAAAATCGCACCAATACTTGTCAATGTGTGCCCAAAACCTAACCCATTCAATGTAACAGTTGCAGCGACTGTCGCTGTACCTGGTACGCCGGCTATACCAATTGAGCCAACTGTAACTACGACCACCACTAAAATATAAAAGGAAAGGTTCATTTCTGCACCAACAGCCGAGCCCATCAATACACCTAACATCGCAGGGAATACCCCAGCACACCCATTCATTCCAATCGATGTTCCTAATGTAGCGACAAAATTTGACGTCTCCAATGAAACACCCAGATCTCCATTCAACGTTTTTAGTGTATAAGGCAAAGTACCTACACTAGAATGGGATGAAAAAGCGAATAATAGAGTCGTGAAGGCTTTCTTATAAAAGATCCATGGGTTGACACCCAGTACCATAAGAAGGAAAACGTACACGATAAGCATGAGTATGACACCTGTATATAACGCTGCGATAAAGCCGATCATCCCCATGATTGCTTGGATACCTCTGGAAATGATCGTATTGCTCACTAAAGCTACTACACCGTAAGGCATCAATTTGATGACATTTGTCAGCACCGAATTCACAGTCACTTTCAAGGAATCAAGCAGAGTCACAAAGGGCGCAACTTGTTCTGGTTTTTTTACTTCTAAAAAACGGATCGCGCCGGCAAACATTGCCGCAATGATCACGACTGAGACAATACTACCATTGTTCCCCATGACACTAATGATGTTATTAGGCACAAGATTAAGGAAAAATTCTGGGAAACTTTGCGAAGCGATATTAGTCATGTTTTCGACGCGTTCTGCTGCCAGATCACCAGCAAATTCTGCACCATTCAGTTGAAATAGTTTCACAACAAGTATACCTAACAATGCAGAGATCGCAGTTGTTCCAAGTAATGTGGCAAAAGTTTTCCCTGTTAGATGCTTCAGGCACTCGCCTTTTACTTCCACCACGACTTTGATGATCGATAAAAACACGACCGGAATAGCTAATAATTGGATCATTTTTAAAAAGCCCGATCCAACTAATGCATACCATGTATTGATTTCTGTTCGAGCAAATTCCGTATAGACTTCATTAGTGGAACCAACTAGATCCACAACAATCCCTAAGATCAGACCTAGTATCAAAGCATAGATCATTCGTTTTGAAAAATTGACTCGTTTATTTTTCATATATTTCATGATAGCTAATGAACCTAACAATAAGACCAGTCCAAAGACTGTATAAAAATTACTTAGTTTTAAAAATTGAGTAAAAAAAGGGGCATTGGTCACTTTATCCATCTCCTTTATTTTGCAGTATTTGCAACGACATTGATTGCTTCCCACGTGGAAGCAAATGGAGGAGCGTACGCAAAATCAATAAATCCTAGTTCTTTAGTTGTCATTTGTCCATGTATTGCCACAGCTAACCCCGTAGAACGGAGTACCGTTTCATTTTTGCCGAATAATTGGGCACCATACACTACTTTTGTCTGTTTGTCATACACAAGCTTGATTTTTATTTTTTCCTGCACACTATAATAGTTCGAATGGTTTGCTACCTCTACGCAAGTAGTACTGTAGTCCATTTTCGCTTGTTGTGCTGCCTTTTCTGTAAGGCCGACACTAGCGGCTTCATAGTCTCCGATTTTGATCGCACTACTACCTAATGCACCTACGTATTCTTCTGTTACCTTCTCACTACTGATATTGATTCCCACGATTCGTCCCATTTTATTCGCTGTCGTAGCTAATGGTAGATAAACGTCTCCCAACAAACGGTGAGGTATCGAGGCACAGTCACCGGCGGCAAAAATGTCTTTTTGCGAGGTTCGTCCGTAAGTATCAATTCTGATAGCACCATTTTCCAAACAATCAAGTTGTCCATCCAAGAAACCAGTATTCGGGGTGAATCCTATTGCAAACAGCACTGCATCAGTTTCATATCGCTGTTTACTTGTCTGTATAGCATGGACACGCCCACCTTGCTGTTCTATAGCTACTACTGCCTCTCCTAAATGAAGGTTCACACCTTTTTCTTGGATCGCTTCTGCTATTTTCTCAGAAAATTCCTGATAGAATGTTCGGTTCATCAATTCTGTTTTTGTTTCGATTATATGTACTTTATTTCCCGTTTTCACCAATTGGTCCGCTAATTCCAAACCGATAAAACCACCACCAACGATGGTGATTTTTCTATAGCTCGGTAGCGCTTGTTTAAATCTATTGATCTCTGATAATTTAGTTGCCGTATAAACATCCTTAGAGTCACTGCCCGCAATAGCTGGAAGCAATGGACTGGCACCTACCGCCAACATCAGGCGATCATATTTCTCATAGAATCGTTCATTTGTTGCTAGATCCTCCACTAGCACTCGTTTCTTCTCACTATCTAACTCTTGAACTTTGTGCTTTAATAACAAACGAATGCCCAAGCGCTCTATTTGTTCTGGGGTCCTTGCAAACATTTCGTTTTCATCACTGAATTCCCCCCCTAAATAATAGGGAAGGCCACATGCCCCGAATGAAACATACTCTTCTTGTTCAATCACGATTATTTCAGTGGATGGGTCCAGGCGCTTAGCCTTTGCTGCTGCACTCATGCCGGCCGCTATCCCACCGATGATCACAATCTTCATTTTTCCCCTCCTAACTTTCTTCCATTAGAATCAGTTCGATCTCGATCAAAGCACCTTTCGGCAGAGCTCCTACTTGAAAAGCAGAGCGAGCAGGAAAACGCTCACCAAAATATTCTTGATATACTTGGTTGAATGTTGCAAAATGTCCAATATCTGCCAAAAAACAAGTAGCTTTTACAATTTCATCAAAAGTTAGTTCTAAATCCTTGAGTATATCAGTTATATTTGCCATTACCTGTTTCATTTGCTCTTCGATCGTTGAGCCGTTCAGTTGATCTGTTTTTGGATCTATTGGCAACTGTCCTGAAATAAAAATAAAATCATTTGCTCGACGGTACTTTTCATAAGGCATTTTTGTTTCTTCTTTCGTCATTGTTCCCTCCTTGAGTGATAAATTTTTATCAAAAAACATATTTAAATAAAAAATTATCACAATTAACTATATCAGTAAAATGTTTTTTAGTTTTTTTATGTGTAGAAAAATTAGTATAATTGCATATTCTTTATAATAATCTATGTTATTAAATTAAAAACTCCTTTGATAATTTTTTATCAATAAAACGTTGATATAAAGAGAACGAGTATGCTACTTTTAATGCGCAAATGAAAACAAACTTTGGAGGAACGATTCATGAAAATCAATACGAAGTTACTGCATGACTATCCGATGATCGACCCTGTTACTGGTGCTTCATCCATCCCCAAATACCAAGCATCGACTTTTCATCAGCAAGATGTCTTTACCCATACTGGATTTAGCTATACGCGTTTTGGGAACCCTACGGTCGAAGCTGCTGAAAAATGTATCGCATCTTTAGAAGATGCTACTTTTGGATTGGCCTTTTCTTCTGGAATGGCTGCCATCAACGCGGTCTTGTTTCTACTGTCAAAAGGTGACCATCTGGTATTAGGAAAAAACATTTATGGTGGCACCTTCCACAGCATCCATTTGTTTCTTTCACGATTTGGGATTGACTGTACATTCGTAGATGAAACAGATAATGGTTCTTGGGAAAAAGCAATTAAAAAAGAAACAAAAATGTTTTATATCGAAACACCTTCAAATCCATTATTGACGATCACTGACATTAAAAAAGTAGCGGAAACTGCCAGAAAACATGGGATTCTTACCGTTTCCGACAATACTTTTATGTCCCCACTCTCGCAACACCCTTTATCCTTAGGCGTAGATATCGTCATACATAGTGCAACTAAATTTATCAATGGACATAGCGACGTAGTAGCTGGCTTAGTTGCTACAAATCAAGAAGCGATTTATAAAAAATTAAAGGAGCATCAGATCGCATTAGGTGGGATCTTAGGACCAGAAGATGCTTGGCTATTATTGCGTGGAGTAAAAACGATGGGATTAAGGATGGAGAAGTCCATCAAGAATGCTTCTAAAATCGCCACCTTTCCATCTGAACACACTAAAGTAAAAAAAGTCTATTATCCTGGATTAGCACAACATCCAGGGTATCAAGTGCATCACCAACAATGTGAGAACTCTGGAGCAATTCTCTCTTTTGAATTGGAAACGGTCGATCAGATCCAGTCTTTATTTACTAACTGTCGATTGCCAATCGTTGCGGTCAGTCTTGGTGGCGTGGAATCGATTCTTTCTTATCCTTGGGCAATGTCACATGCGAGTATGCCAGAAGAAGAACGGCTAAAAATGGGGGTGACGGAAACACTCGTCCGTCTATCTTGTGGGATAGAAGATGAAGAAGACTTGCTGAATGATCTGACACGTGCACTTGGATAATGTCGTGCTGATAGTACTTGCGACAACTATTACAGGAAAAAAACTGGAACGGACAAAGTTTCTGTCCATTCCAGTTTTTCT
>NZ_BCQB01000030.1 GCF_001544215.1 Enterococcus durans NBRC 100479 = LMG 10746 | reverse complement strand
GCTCTTTTTTGTTATTTTTAAAGGGTATTTCTTTTGTTTTTTTGAAATAAACGGTAGAATGAATAAAAAGAAGAAGGAGTGTTTTCGATGAATAAACGAGTAATCATTTTAAATTTTCCTGTAGAGAGTCAAGCCTATCAAGCGTTTTCTGAAATCAAAAAATTCCATGCTGCTCGTTCGATCAAAGGAGAGCAAATGGCAGTCATCCGTCATGAACCAAACGGGGCCCATCAATTCAAAATTGAAGATTTTCTAGATTTTACAGGCAACAACAAATCATCTACTGGCGGATTGATCGGCATGTTGGTTGGCATTCTGGGAGGACCACTAGGGATTCTGTTAGGCTGGTTTGCTGGCGGAATGATCGGAGCAACACAAGACGCGAAAGAAATCAAAGATGCACAGACGGTTTTCGATTTTGTAGGAAGTAAAATTGGTGAAGGCACGACTGGGCTGATTTTGATTGCTGAAGAAGACGACAACCGTCCATTGAATCAATTAGTGACAATGGAATTAGGGGGAGAAATCACTCGTTTGGACTACGATGATGTAGAAAAAGATGTCCATGATGCCCGAGAAGTCGAGGATAAAGCAAAAGAAGCTGCCAAGAAAAACTGGCAAGACAAACATCCTCAACAGGATGCTGATTCCGATCATCCAGCTGAATAACGATGAATGTGAGACAAATCTAAAAATCAGTTCTGCTACAGACTCTAATTCTGGATAAACGGTGGCCAAAAGTCAGTTTTTTCGGAAATTTCAAAAAAAACGAGAGTGGGACAAAAGTAAGAAACACTTTTGTCTCATTCTTTAAAAACGAATAAACGGTGGGAGCAGAAGCAACTCCTTCTTAAATAAGCCGAAATTCACAAAAATTTGAAAAGCAATTGTCGTGAATTTCTTCTTATTTCTCGGAGTTAAACACTTCTGTCCCAACCTCGTTTTTTTCTCCAACTTCTCAAACCTAAACGACTTTTGTCCCATCCTCCCTTTCGATTTTGGTTTATTTCTTATGATTATTGAAGCATTTTAGACTTTCGGTTGATTATCAGTTGATTTTCCCATAAAATTAATAGGGAACTTAAAGAAAGTCAGGTAGATTATGGAATTACAATTTTTAGGAACAGGAGCAGGAGTACCTGCTAAACATAGAAATGTGACAAGTATTGCATTAAAACTCTTAGATGAAAGAAATGAAGTTTGGTTATTTGATTGTGGGGAAGGAACACAGATGCAGATCTTGCGTACGAGTATCCGCCCACGAAAAATCGAAAAAATATTCATCACCCATTTACATGGGGATCATATTTTTGGATTACCTGGTTTACTTAGCAGCCGCTCTTTTCAAGGGGGAGATACACCGCTTGAAATATACGGACCTAAAGGAATCGAAACGTTTATCAAAACTTCTTTAGCTGTTTCGCAAACTCGATTAGGTTATGCGTTGAAATTTATTGAATTGACAGAGGATCAGCCAATCTTTGAAGACCAACAATTTTCTGTTTATACAAAGAAACTGGATCATGGCATCGATAGTTTTGGCTACCGGGTCGTGGAGCATGACCATAAAGGAGAATTGCAAGTCGACAAACTGAAAGAATTAGCTATTCCAGCTGGACCGATCTATGGTAAGCTAAAAAAAGGTGAAACAGTCACTCTTGATGATGGACGGACCATTGATGGCAAAGCATTTGTGGGACCGGATAAAAAAGGTAGGATCGTCACGATTTTAGGCGATACTCGAAAAACAGGTAATTCTGTCCTTCTTGCTCAGGATAGTGATGTACTCGTTCATGAAAGTACATTTAACAAAAATGAGAAAAAAATGGCGCGTAATTATTACCATTCAACTACGCATCAAGCAGCGGAAATCGCGAAGGAAGCAAAAACTAACAAATTATTATTGACACATATCAGTGCTCGTTATTTAGGCAAAGCAGCATTGGAACTTGAAAATGAAGCAAAAGAAATCTTTCCTAATACGTTGATCATGAAAGATTTTGAAACAATTGAAGTACCGTTTCGTGAGGAGGAATAGGTGTGAATCTAGAAGATAAAGTAGTGCTAGTAACAGGTGGTTCTGGAGGATTAGGCGCTCAAATTTGTTATGAAGCAGCAAAACAAGGGGCAATCGTCATTACATGTGCGAGAAGGATCCAGATGATCGGCGAAGTAAAAGAAGAATGCAAAAGATTGAGTGGAACAGAGGCTTATGCTTTTCAAGTAGACGTCAGTGATCCCGATAGTGTCGATGCATTGTATGAAAAAGTAATGGATGAAGTCGGTCGAGTCGATGTGTTAGTCAATAATGCTGGCTTCGGTATTTTCGAAGATTTTCTAAGCTTTGATTTAGGCAAAGCGTACGACATGTTTGAAGTGAATGTGTTGGGAATGATGGTCTTGACTCAAAAATTCGCACTTGATATGGCTGAGCGAAGACAAGGACATATCATCAATATCGCTTCGATGGCTGGCAAAATGGCTACAGCTAAATCAACGATCTATTCCGCTACGAAATTCGCTGTTTTGGGATTTTCCAATGCATTGAGATTAGAATTGAAACCATTAGGCGTAGCCGTTACTACTGTCAATCCTGGACCTGTCGCTACAGATTTCTTTGACAAAGCAGATCCTAGTGGCAGCTATTTAGAAAAAGTAGATCAACTTGTTTTGGATCCAACCAAATTAGCGAAAGCAATCGTTCGTAATATGAAATATCCAAAACGTGAGATCAATAAACCAGTGATCCTTGAAATCGCAGCTAAATTTTACACGCTCTTCCCAACAATTGGCGATTATTTAGCGAGTGGTATTTTCAATAAAAAGTAGGTGAAGAAAAGTGAAAAAACAAAGTGGTGTGATCATCGGGTTTCTACTTGTTTTAGTCATCGTACTATTTGCGGTACTGAATAATAAAAACGTGCCTGTTAGTTTCGGTGTTGCTTCGTTTTCTGCACCGCTGATCCTAGTCATCATAGGTTCTGCGATCATCGGCGCATTGATTGTTTTTGTCACCGCCTCAACGACATTATGGCAACAAAAAAAACAAATCAAACAGTTGACACAAGAACTAGCTGAAGCCCAAAAAGATGTGGAAGCAAAAGTGAATGAAGCAAAAGAAGAACAACAACGTGAATTCAGAAATGAACGTGCAGAACTTGAAGCTGCTTATCAAGCAGAACTGCAAGCAATGAAAGAACAACTGCAACAGTTACAAACACCAAAGGAGAATAATACGCCATCACCTAAACAAAGCTATAATTATTTTGATTGAGCGGTTTTATCATGAATGATTAGGCTAAGAAAATTGATAAAGACTATTTCTTGCGAGGCCCGAAAAAGTTTTAGGATTCTTTCCTCTTTTCGGGCTTTCTTTTTGTTTCTTTCTTCTTTTTTTTAGCGTTTTCCTTTGCTATAATAACTAAGTTAGGAGTGAGAACGTGAGACAAGCAAACTATGATTGGAAGTTAAGTGATACGGAGCCTTCCGCATCCTTTCTCCAAATGATCGAAAAACAAGGTATCTCTCCTTTTATCGGCAAGTTGCTATGGCAACGCGGTTATCGAGAAGAAAAGGAATTACAACGATTTTTAAATCCAAAAGAACAATCTCTTTATGATCCTTACTTGATGCACGACATGGACAAAGCCATCAGTCGGATTCAAAAAGCTGTGATCGAGGGAGAAAAAATCTTGGTTTACGGCGACTATGATGCAGACGGAATCACTAGCACGACAGTAATGAAAGAGACATTAGAATTATTAGGGGCCGATGTCGAAACGTTTTTACCCAATCGCTTTCTCCATGGATACGGCCCAAATCCTACTGTATACAAAGAAAAAATCGAAGCAGGGGTCCAATTGATCGTCACTGTCGATAATGGCGTAGCAGGGAATGAGGCAGTTTCCTATGCACAGGAAGCTGGGGTGGATGTGATCATTACAGATCATCACGAGTTACCTGATCATTTACCAGAGGCCTATGCCATCGTGCATCCCCGTCATCCAGAAGGAAATTATCCTTTTCCGGATCTTGCTGGAGTAGGTGTAGCCTTTAAAGTGGCCACTGCTCTACTAGAAGAGCCTCCGGCTGAATTCTTGGATTTAGTTGCTATCGGTACGATTGCCGATCTGGTTTCGCTGACGGATGAGAACCGTGTGTTAGTTTCTCTAGGTTTGGATGCTATCAAGCACTCTGAACGCATCGGATTACAAGCACTTTTCTCAGAAAGTGGCGTGAAGGCGAAGGAGGCAGATGAAACAATGATCGGTTTTTCGATTGCGCCTCGGTTGAATGCTATCGGTCGTATGGGTGATCCAAATCCAGCTGTGGAATTATTGGCTACTTTTGATGAAGAAGATGCAGCGAGACAAGCCAA
This sequence comes from Enterococcus durans NBRC 100479 = LMG 10746, assembly GCF_001544215.1. Lineage (GTDB taxonomy): Bacteria > Bacillota > Bacilli > Lactobacillales > Enterococcaceae > Enterococcus_B > Enterococcus_B durans. Next base: position 29,580 of record NZ_BCQB01000030.1, on the reverse strand, counting down.
GAAACTAAATGAAATCAATGATCAAAGAAAAAAAATAGTGGATGACATCGCTCAGGAAGCACTAGGGATGATCGACGAAACGAATCAGATCCATTTACTTGCATACCCTGGCTGGCATGAAGGTGTTTTGGGGATTGTAGCTGGTAAAATCATGAACCAAACAGGCAAACCAACTATTGTTCTGGGGATAAAAGAAGATGGAACAGCTAAAGGGTCTGGTCGCAGTGTTGACGCGCTGAATCTATATGAAATGTTGGATAAGATGCGTGATCTATTTACATTCTTCGGAGGGCACCATGCAGCTGTCGGTCTAACGATGCCAAAAGAAAATATCTCAGCTTTACAAGAACGCATGAATCATTATGTTGTAGAACAAGGAATCGATTTAACTAAGGGTCCTGCTTTAAGGATTGATGAAATCATGACACCAAAGGATGCAACAGTAGAGTTGATCGATGCCTTGAAGTTACTCGCACCATTTGGAACGGATAATCCGGTTCCGCAGTTTCTATTCCGTCAGACTTCAGCTGAAAATGTAAAAAGGATCGGTACAGCGCAACAACATTTAAAATTAACGCTAGTAGACGATGGTGCACAATTGGATGCTGTTGCCTTCGGATTTGGTAGTGAAGAAAACGAACTATTGAATAACCCCATTGATGTGGTGGGGAAACTTTCAGTCAATGAATGGAATGGTCGCAAGAAACCGCAGTTGATGGTGACGGATTTTGGCGTCAATGGTTTCCAGATATTCGATTGGCGTTCAAAACGGTATAGAACCCTAACCGAATTCAAAGAAGATATCTTTTACTTGGCTTTTGAAAAAAATTCTCTTAAAGAGTTGAACAAGGAAATAAGAGAGAAGATCATACTCTTTGAAAGCCTTGAAAAGACGAAAGAGTTAATTGAAGGAAAAACATATCACGCATTGCTACTCGTTGATTGTCCCGCCGATCTCCTTGTTTTGGAAGAAATCCTTACGTTTGGTTCATTTGATCGAATGTATTTACTAGGGGTTTCCCATGATGAAGCGTATTTAAATGGTGTCGGTACAAGAGAACAGTATGCGAAATTGTTCAAATTGATCCATACGCAAGATAAAATCGATATCCGTTATAAGTTAGAAGCAATTTCAACCTATTTGAAAATACCACAAAAATTATTAATTTTTATGATTCAGGTGTTTTTTGAGCTGAAATTTGTTACAATAGAAAATGGCGTTTTACAAAAAGTCGAAAAACCTGAAAGTCATCCATTGACTGAAAGCCCGCTTTATCAGCGGCGACTTAAGAAGATCAAAGTGGAGGAATTTTTACTATTGAGTGATATTCCAACTATTAAAAAAAGGTTAACAACCTAGGAGGAAGCAAAGAGTGGATTTAAAAGATTATATTGCAAGCATTCCTGATTACCCATCAAAAGGAATCATTTTTCGGGATATCTCCCCACTTATGGCAGATGGAGATGCCTACCGCGAAGCCACAAAACAAATCGTGGACTATGCAAAAGAAAAACGAATTGACATGGTAGTTGGACCTGAAGCTCGCGGATTTATCGTTGGTTGTCCGGTAGCCTATGAAATGGGTGTTGGTTTTGCTCCAGTGCGTAAAAAAGGAAAATTGCCTCGTGAAACCATCGAAGTGACTTATGGACTTGAATACGGTACAGACACATTGACACTGCATAAAGATGCAATCAAGCCAGGCCAACGCGTATTGATCTGCGATGATCTACTAGCGACAGGTGGTACGATCAAAGCAACGATCGACTTAGTGGAAGAACTAGGTGGCGTTGTAGTTGGCTGTGCATTCTTGATCGAATTGATGGAACTAAAAGGCCGCGAAAAAATTGAAGGCTATGACATGATCACATTGATGGAATACTAATTGAATTTCGATTGACCTGATAAGAAGGCTAAACCGAAATCACTAGTCTAAATCACTTTCTTTTAAGCAACACCAAAAATTATAGAACCATTTTTTGAACAAGTCAGACCCTCCCGAAATTGGAACAACTATTTTGGGAGGGTTCGGCTTGTTTTTTGTCTCTTTGTCAAATCGTGTTGGTAGAGACAAATTTGAAAAAAGCATAGTCCGCTATGTAGCGCGTTTTGTGCCATGATTTTTTTTATCTGCAAAAATTCGTCCAATGATTTGCTTTCTCATCAGTACAATTACTCTTAAAGTTATTTATACGATTAATATAAAAATAAAAATACTGAAAACAACACTTCGAATTTAGGTGATTGACTACAGTCTATCGTCACTTTTTTTTAAAAAAAGAAATTATTTTTTGGATAATTATTTGTTTTTTCTGCAAGGTAGAGAACCTTTTAAAAGGAATCATAAAAATAATTCATTATGTTATTATCAGAGAATGAATTTTGAAAGTAAGCAGCTGATTGGGTTGCTGTTATAGCGATAATAGTGGAAGAAGTATACTAAGCATACAAATTCATAAAAATAAATTAAACCTGATTAACTTCTAATTAATTGAATAAAATAATGTTATTTCGTTGTAGTTAACTCATTATTTATATATTTTGAAAAGGCACATCAAAATTTTCTATCCTATAATCAAAGATAGGAAAGCTTGAGTGTTTTCGTGGGGATTATCATTTTTATTATATTAAGACTCTTGAGTTTTACCTTATAGAAGCTTTCAGCAGTTGGTAGTCTGAAATACGGTTAAATTTGGTTGAGCAGAATTGAGTTATTAATAAGAGAGGATGATGAAAATGCCCCAGACAGATTTTAGAGAAAAAACTGGTCGATTCTATAATGAGATGAATGATGAGAACTATAGTCCAAAAGCCACACAAGAAAAGCTGAATTTTATTGCCGATTCTATTGGCCAGCAACCAACACGAGAAGCCCTGTTATCTCCAACAGGAATACTTTATCTATTAAGTATCTTACAAAATTTAGAATTACCTCCAGAAGGGGGACCAAAACAAGAAAATGCTGTCCAAAAAACCTCAGCAGCGTTTGAAGCAAACACGGTGGTACAAACGAGGCATGAAAGAGAAAAAGTAAGAATTGATTCATTTCTATCAAGTTCTACGGTGAACACGACACGTGTGAATCAGCCTACACCACTGAATCGAACAGAAAAAAGTGACGCCCTACAAGAATCATCATCAGGATCCTCGAGACGTTTTTATATTTTGGCAGAAGAAGTTCATAACTTGAGTTTGGAACTCCATAAGTTAGCCTATGGTATTAAGGAGCTTTCAAATTGTACGACAGAAAAAGAAACTTTTCAGTTAGGTGGAACGATTGAAAAAACTCATTTTAATACGATTTGTCAAACAGCAACTGCTAAATCTAATCAAGTGAATAAACAGGATCCAATTCAATCAAAGGAGATTAAACACTTTTTGTTTTCAAGTTCTTCGGAAAAGAAAAAAGGAACAGCTAATTCTTTTTCAAGTGGAGAGGCAGCTCAAATGTTGAGAAAAAACTTTCAAGCATTCTTTGAAAAAGAATATGCACAGAGCCATAACTCTAACGATAATGTGGTTTCCCAGCAGGCATCTTTTTGGGAAGAACTAACTGAAACGTTTTCTTCTTTTTTTAGTCAATTTGAACAGACAACCTATTCAGAACAACAGGGAGGTGCGCCAGGTGACTCGATTATGGATTGTTTTTTAAGTATGATGATGCGGACTTTTTCGGTTCACTATGAGAACCCGGAGTCAGTGGCTCAACGAACGAAACGAGATGTCAGTTGGCTTATCAATTCACATACCTCAAATCATTCCGAAACCCCAAAATCAACGAAAACGAACCCGTCGGATCCAGAAAATAAACCCTCAACTTCGGAACAAAAGGAGTTTGCTCTGAAAGAAGACGAAGTAGTTTTTTTGTCAAAGATTAGTCAGTTAACTAGTGATCTAGCAACCAGGTTAGATAGCTTTGTTCAAAGAATAATCCCAACCTTTGGTATTGAAGCAAAACCACTTTCCGAGCAAGAGCAATCTTTGATGACGCCAACTGAAGCGATTTTAATGGATGAACAATCTGATAGGCCAACATCTTTGACCGATGACTTTGAGAGAAAACAAGTCGATCAAATGAACGAAACGATTATCACTAAACAATTACTTCCCACACGTTTTCCAGAGCCATTACCGATATTCTTTTATAATAACGAACTTTTTCAGAGGAAAAATGAAACAAGTAACGTAAATAAAAAACTTAAAGAATTTTTCATGAAAGAACAATGTGCGAATGACACTACTCCCGATGTAGAATTACTAGACATTGCTCAAAAATGGATTAGAAATAAAGAGATAGATAAATTGGAAAGAAAACATTTTTTGGCGTACATTATCCTTGAAAATTACGGAATAGAGAACGTGAGGTGGGGAGAATTTATATCTGCCGGTAAACTGCAAGATATCTTTTTACAGTGGAAAACCAATACGTTATTAGAAGATTATACATACAAAGAAATCACTGGTAAGACGAGTCAATATGATTTGTCTAAAACAGACCCCATCTTAGTCACTGCTTTTAATGAATATAAAAAAGAAAGAGATTGCATATTCGCTGAATTTACGAAGGGGGTACCACACACTATTCCTAGCACTCAGATACTCTCCCCTATCTATCATGAGGATAGTTTGTTTCATGCACGTGGAAAAACAGAAGAGGTAAATGAAGAAGTTTGGCACTTTCTTGCTAGTCAAAAATTTTCAAAGGATCTTACATCGTCAAGAGAATTAGTTCAAAAGGTGCAAGAATGGATCTTTGCGGGAAAAAATTATGGAACGATTATAGAAAGACAACATCAAGTTGCTGAGTTAATTTGTAAAGTATATGGGGTGACAACTGAAAATATGTCTCCCACTATGGCACGGCTCTATTTATTGCAATGGGAAGATAACAATGCACAAGTAGGATACAGCTTTAGAGAAGTTGAAAAGGAAAAAGATGGCGAATCCACTAAAGATCAAGCAGCGGAAACAGAGAATCTTGAGAAAAAAATCGCGGATTTTATTCGGGAAAATGACATTGAAGTCCCACAACTAAATAAAAAACTACCTGAACTTGATGAAAAACAAAAAGAGAATCAGCGTATAGAAATTTCTTCTTTGTTAGCTAAAAATGGAATGCCTTACGTGTATTTTGATCCTAAAAGTCTTATTCAAGCGGTCACACAGTGGCTGTTTTTTGGGATAGTAAATTCGGAGCTAGTGCATCTTGTTGAGCTAGATGGAACCAACTCAGAACCATCGAATTCTCTTGGAATTAAGGAAACCAGCCCAGAAGCATTGTATGCTTTTAAAATCAAGCAATTAGCCAATGTGCTCCTTGAAAAGAAGGAAGGAGAAGAAATCTCAGAAGAGCTAGCAAATGACATTGTAGGTGAATGGCTAGCTGATACAACTAAAGAAGAGACCGAATTACAGGAACTTAGAACAAAAGACGAGTTCATACCTAGTGGTGTTACTTCTGTATGGCAAAGCCCAAAATTGCTGGGAAAAGTGGAGGCTTTTTTGCGTCAAGAGAGTTTGTTGCCACCTGGCAGAGCAATAAAAGAAACAGTATTGATTGCCGCAGGGAAATGGCTCATGCCAGAGGATAATAAAAATGTTTTTCACAAAGAAAATCTTCAAGCATTCGTCAAAGTAATAACAAAAGAATTAAATTTTTATGGAGGAAAAGGCGAGGAAATCTCAGATAAAGTTGCCGAAATGATGGTGAGGAAGTGGGTATTTGAGAATATACTCGGAGGATCATTCGAAGAATACTTAGCTAAGCAAATTATGGAAGCACCAGATCCATCCGTGTTTACTGTCTCTCAACTTGAAAGTGATGTTTACGGCGCTTGTTTATCTGACTTTAACCGTAGAATCCCTGTAGATGAGTTTAGGAATCAGCTGATCGAACAGCAACATAATTTTGTTATGCTATGGAAAAATTTAATTCAAACGTCACTATCTGTTGACATTAATCAGCTAGAAAAACAGGATTTGATTTCTCGTTCTGGACTATTTCCACAGATGATAGGTGGAAAACTATTAGAATTTGTAGGGAATCCCAAAGAAATTAATGATTCACAAAAGAGAAGTCTAGGTGCAGCTTTCATGGATAGCGTAGTTGAAAAAAAAGAACTACGTTTCGTTGAGCTACAGGCAATTTTGCTGCCTGCATTGCTTGCAACAGCACAACTAGAACCAGAAGCATTACGTGAAGCTTTCACTAAAGGAAATTATAAAGAAGTGGCCCTCAGTACTTTCTTTGGATACTGGAAAAGAGGTTATTTCAGAGTAGTTGAAGAACAAAAAGCAGTAAATACTTTGTTACAATCCTATCAAAAAGCAGCACTTAATTGGCGCAGCAAAAAAGCTTTAGCAGAAGAAGTGATTCAAGCGTGCTATGATGCCGGTGCACCACTCGTGGGCGATGTAATTCTCCATCCATTGGGCACTCCACCGTTTCACCAAAAAACACGCGAAGAGGCGATCGACTATTATCTAAGTGGAGAAAATCCTTGTCCAACATTGAAGAGGCCGCTCCCTGTTTTGGAAGAAAAATATAAAGAGTTGACAAAAAATGTGGCAGATACTTATTCGCGACTGGATAAGAAGATTATTGAAATAGCACTGCATGCTATGAATTCAACTGAGTCCGAATTTCTTTTTTCGCAAAAGACACAGATTTATGAAGCATCTGCAGAACTTCGAAAAGAAACTGCTACTAGTCGAGGATTTCCTATGTGGAAAAATTTATCATTAAAAGACACCGATTTGTTCATGGCGAAACGTGGTAAGGAAGAACGAGTGTATGGATTGAAAAAGTTGGGAAAGGACTTAGGGTATGCTGTCTATCGAGTAGACAAGGATCCAGAGTTGTACAATAAACATGAGTTTTTTGCGGAGAAGTACGTCTATACGCGTGATCGATTAGAATTTAGTGTGAATAAAGACAGTCAGCTATTTAGCTCTCTGCATAGTCAAGCTCTTAGTGCTCAAGAGATATTTGCCAGAGGCTTAGGCACGCTGCACTATGATAAATTCTATGACCGAATGTATAAAAGTGGAGATGAAAAAACAAGGAGAGAAAAAGGGATTGACATCCTTTTGGGTCTTATTCCTTTTTATGACTGTGTGACAGGAATCATCGAAAAAGATGCAGAAAAGGCGGTTCCAGCCTGTGTGATGGATGTTCTTTTATTGCTTCCAATAGTAGGACAGACGATTGCAATGACTGCAAAATTTGGAACAGGTGTGTTAAGAGAACTTCTAAAAGGAGGGATAAAAGGAGGGATAAAAGGTGTCTTACGAAATAGCAAATATTTTCTCCCTACCCGTGCTGAATTATTAAGTTTGGGGATTGAACTGATTCGATACATCGATCCAGGTATTGAAACTATATATGATATAAGCAAATTGCTGCCCAAATTAACGCACTTGAAATTTAGAGTCCAAAGCACGGAAATAAAGAATCTGGTTACGTCGTTAGAAAAACTAACAAAAGAAACCTCAGTTGCTTCGGGATCCATTGTGAAAGCCCGATTGCCAAAAGGCGGCCCAGAGGTACCAGTGAAACTCATAGATAAACGTCTATATGTACAGGTGATAAATTCAAATGGAGATAAATTCGGTCAATATTACCTATTGAAAAATAAACAGTTAGAAGTTTATAAAGGTCCAGTAAAATTTTCAGAAGATCAGAAAAAATTGATTAATCATGTAGCAGTCAAAATAAATGATGATCTGAATGTGTATGACAGAATAAATGCAAACCCTCAAGCGTATGGTGAAGGGAACGTCAGGACGGTATCCGACTATCCTTATAAACCAGATGAACGCTTGATTCAATTAAACAATCAATGGGTTCCCGTCAAAGAAACGGTGATTGCAGAGCACGGTGTACGTTATGATGTAGAGTTTGAGGGAATCCTGTATCCTGTAAACTTCAACGGTGCCGAGTGGTATTTTGAAGCAGTGACTTCGCCTTTTTTAGGAAAAAAAGTGGGGAACAAAATTGGAAAAAAACTCAGAAATTTCGAAACTCATTCAAAGCCAATCCTGTTTTCGGCACCTGATGAGAGAGGATTAGTGCGAGATGCTTCGGGAAGAACGTATATCAAGATAAAAAAACATTATGTACCGCTCATCTTATTGGATGAGAGAGCAGGACGTTACCATTTGGTGAAAAAAATGCGAACAGTCCCATGATGATTCTAAGATTCCACCCAGAATTCAATCAATTTCGTGTTGAAACAGTCTTGGAGAGAAAAATCTGGGAAGCTGAACTTAAGTTGGAGTATGATAAATTTGAGGCAAATTATCACAGAACTGGAGGACCACAACCAGGAGGATCGCAACCAGGAGGACCGCAACCAGGAGGATCGCAACCAGGAGGATCACAACAAGTAGCCCTGCCACAACTTGATTTGAGTACGCGCTTCAGTTTTATACAGGAGATAGACAAACTTCCTATTGGTCCAGATAGATCAGATATGTGGAATGCCGTAAGACAAGCATCTGTAATGCCTCCATCAAATCAAATGCCTCTAAGTCAAATAATGATACAAAGATTGTTGGTTCCAATGGATCTAACGGTACAACCTCAGAAATTGACTAATTTTATTCCAAATAGACCTAATGAGGTTCTGGCCTCCTCTTTGGAAAACGAGATTTATCTAAAGACAAGCATGATGAAGAATGATCTGAATCCCCACTTACTTCACTTCCTAACCAGCCTAAGCTCGATTTTCAAGTAATCAAGGGAGTCGATAAAAGGAACTCACCTGATTTTCTCAAAGATTTTCAAGTAGATATTAAAAAGGGAGTTGATAAGGGAAGACGCGCATTTTTATATCTAAAAGATCGATGCCAACAATTGGCGAGTGTCCCCAATATTTCAGCTACCAAAGAAGGGCAATATTTGGCACAAATGTTCACAATAGAACATGCAATAGATAAAAATCAGATACTAAAAGAGATTAATCAAAGATTGCTATCAATAGCAGAAAGAGGGGAACGAATCCTTCAAGCAACAATAGATACTGGCTTTGAAAATATTTGGATTGCATCTACTGATTTGGGTTTGAATCAAAATACAGGGAGATACGAAACACGATTAGTAAAAAAAGTGGGAGTTTATGCATTCGTGATGCCGACTGACCCACAAGCTAGAATGGTCTTTCTGGCCGATACTTTTCATTTGCCACCTGATCCAGTTATTGAGAGAAAAAGGGATCTATTCGAAGTAATTCTACATGAATCGACACATCTTGGTGCACGTACGGGTGATATAGCGCTAGCCCCGAGTCCACGGAAAGGTTATGAAATAAGTGGTAAGGAGCTGTTAGATGATTATCATAAAAAATTTCCTCAAATAGTAAAATCTCCGGCCTTTCATAATTTTGTCGATCGATTAGCAGAACAGCAAAATTTGCCGAATTTATCGCCACAGGCAGTTGAGGGAGCTTTGATTTTCGATGATATGTTACGAGTGAATTTTCACATGGAAGACGCGGAAATGATAGCAGTTATCATCAGAGATCTTGCCGAACAAAGAAATTTTGACTTTAAAAAAAGGGTAACAAGAAATCTTGATGAGCAACCATTAGCAGACCAACTAGCAACGATATTTAAAAATTACGCCTTGTCTTCTCTTTTTAATTTAGATCAATATCACTTAAGTCCTCACTTGAATCGAACACAAGAACAAGAGAATATAAAAAATAGTGCTGATCCTCATGAGAAAATGGAAGCAGAAAAGGAAAAAGATAAAAATACACCAAATGTGAAAAGAGAAGAAGAGAAGTATATTAAAGGCTATAGCAACAGGAATAGAAAAAAGCAATGCTAGAAGATCAGTGAATAGAAAAAGTTCGAAAATTGGGGAGCTAGCAATAAATTAGGGATAAATAGACAGTCGTTTTCTGATTCAAACTGCAGAAGTTTCACCTAAAAATAAGTGTTTCGAGCGCTATTAGATATATAAAATAGGAAAGTGTAATCAAGAGATTCGACAAACATGCGAACTTGAAATAGATAGTTGCAACAGCCATTTTTAAGACGAGTTACATTATGGAATTCAGTAAGGCTTAACGAAGAGACAACGAAAACATCCGTCAGTTATACATGGTAAAGAATGTGGGATAAAACTAAAAATCAGTTTTGCTACAGACTCTCGAATAAACGAAAGGCCAAAAGTCAGGTTTTTCGTAAAATTTCAAAAAAAAACGAGCAATACAAAAAGCGTATTGTTCGTTTTTCGTTCCAATTTCTCAAATCAAAACAACTTTTGTCCCACTCCCATTCTTTTTGAAGAAGGGGGAAGAATAGTAGATTTTTATTCTGAAAATAAACAATCAGCTCCTTGATTCATTAGGAGTGTCTGGAACTGTAGTAGGATTCTTGATAAAAGGGATCATCATGATGCCGACGTCGTTCAGACTGACGGTATTTCTTTTCATCCCACAACATGAACCACAAAGCAAACAACGGAACAAACACTAAAAGTGCTGGTCGAATACCAAAGTTACCAATAACAATACCTAAGAATAATACCATTAATACCAAGCCAAGACGTCTCATTGATTTCATGATTTCTCACCTCATTATTTTATGCGAACAAAAGTTCGTATTTATAGTATACGAACTTTTGTTCGATTTGTAAAGAGGAAAGTTGAAAAAATGAGCTACACCTTTTTACGGCACAGCTCATTGCTTTTATCTATTTCGAAAATTCATAGCATTCTAGTAAATATGACTGCGGTAAAGACCTACTACGCGGCCGAGAATGGACACTTGATCCAAAATGATCGGTTCTAACAAATCATTTTCTGGCTGTAGTCGGAAGTGGTCTTTTTCCTTGTAGAATCGTTTGCATGTTGCTTCATCTTCTGCTGTCATGGCAATGACGATATCACCGTTTTGTGCAGTTTCTTGTTTACGGACGATTACGTTGTCTCCGTCTAAAATACCTGCATTGATCATACTTTCGCCACGGATCGTTAACATGAACAAACTTCCTTCTTCAGAAGAAAGATTAGGCGGTACAGGGAAAAAATCCGAAGCATCTTCGACTGCTAAAATCGGCTCCCCGGCAGTAACCACCCCAAGTACGGGAATCGTGGAAGGTCGAACCCCGATTTTTGCCAATCCTTGTTTTGTCAATTCGATTGCACGAGGTTTTGTTGGGTCTCTTTGGATAAAGCCTTTTTTTTCAAGCCTTGCTAAATGGCCATGTACAGTAGAGGTAGAAGAAAGCTGAACGGCTTCCCCGATCTCTCTTACAGTTGGTGGGTAACCTTTTCGAGACACTTGTTCATGGATATATCGTAAGACTTCGATTTGTCTGGTTTCAGTTTGTCGGGCCACAAGGTACACCTTCTTTCAATTAATAACTAAATCATATCATATAAAAGGTCTTGTTTCAAACAAATGTTCGTATTTATATTAGTTTATCTAGTTGTTTTTTTTCCGTTTTTTATATAATATGAAGTAGAGTAAAAGGAGGTCTCCATATGCTATCACCCGAAAAGATCGAGCGAATCAACGAATTGGCTCGGATAAAGAAAGAAAAAGGCTTATCAGAAGCGGAAAAAAAAGAACAATTAGAGTTAAGAGAAGAGTATTTAAATGCCTTTCGCTTGGGAATGAGACATCATATTGAAGGAATGAAAATCGTCGATCCTGAAGGAAATGATGTCACACCAGATAAATTAAAAGAAATCCAGAAGAAAAAAGGCTTACACAACCGGGAAAACAACTTTTAGTAAAAAATACTAAAAATCATTGCTTTTTCTAGTGGTATCTTATAAAATGGTATGTGAGTAATAAAGGTAAAAAAAACCTAAATTAATAGGAGGGGTTATTTTGTTTGACAAAATCGACCAACTTGGCGTAAACACGATTCGTACATTAAGTATTGAAGCAGTTCAAAAGGCAAATTCTGGACATCCGGGGCTACCAATGGGGGCAGCACCAATGGCGTATGCACTATGGACAAAACATTTGAAAGTAAATCCGACTACTTCTAAAAACTGGGCGGATCGTGATCGATTCGTATTATCAGCTGGTCATGGTTCTGCGATGTTGTATAGCTTATTGCATCTAGCTGGTTATCAAGTTTCAATTGATGATTTAAAACAATTTCGTCAATGGGATTCAAAAACACCAGGACATCCTGAAGTGAACCATACAGACGGTGTCGAAGCAACTACTGGTCCATTAGGTCAAGGTATTGCGATGGCTGTAGGGATGGCAATGGCAGAAGCGCACTTAGCAGCAACATATAACAGAGAAAACTTCAACATCGTGGACCATCACACCTACGCTATCTGTGGTGACGGCGATTTGATGGAGGGCGTTTCTCAAGAAGCTAGCTCAATGGCTGGTCACATGAAACTAGGAAAATTGATTGTTTTGTATGATTCAAATGATATTTCTTTAGATGGTCCAACGTCAAAAGCCTTCACGGAAAATGTAGGGGCTCGCTATGAAGCATATGGCTGGCAACATATTTTAGTCAAAGATGGCAATGATCTTGAAGCAATCTCTAAAGCAATCGAAGCTGCTAAAGCAGAGACAGACAAACCGACATTGATCGAAGTAAAAACAGTGATCGGGTATGGATCACCGAAAGAAGGTACTTCAGCAGTTCACGGAGCGCCAATCGGTGATGAAGGAATCAAGATGGCAAAAGGCGTCTATGGTTGGGAATATCCAGACTTTACAGTTCCTGAAGAAGTAGCTGCTCGTTTCCACCAAACCATGGTGGAAGAAGGCCAAAAAGCAGAAGCTGCTTGGCATGAAATGTTCAAGAACTATAAACATGCTTACCCTGAATTAGCTCAACAATTTGAAGATGCGTTTGCTGGGAAGTTGCCTGAAAACTGGGATGCTGACTTACCATCTTATGATGAAGGTAGCAGTCAAGCAAGTCGTGTATCAAGTAAAGAAGTGATCCAAGAGCTTTCTAAAGCAGTACCAAGCTTCTGGGGCGGTTCTGCTGATCTATCTGGTTCAAACAATACGATGGTCGCAGCAGACAAAGATTTCACTCCTGAACACTATGAAGGACGTAACATCTGGTTTGGTGTACGTGAATTTGCAATGGCGTCAGCGATGAATGGTATCCAATTACATGGAGGCACACGTATCTATGGTGGTACATTCTTCGTATTCGTTGATTACTTGCGTCCAGCCGTTCGTTTAGCAGCTATCCAAAATACACCGGTAATTTATGTGTTGACACATGATTCAGTTGCTGTTGGTGAAGATGGACCAACCCACGAACCAATCGAACAATTGGCATCTGTAAGATGTATGCCAGGGGTTCACGTGATTCGCCCAGCTGATGGAAATGAAACTCGTGCAGCTTGGAAAGTCGCAATGGAATCAACGGATACACCAACGATCTTAGTATTGAGTCGCCAAAACTTACCTGTACTTCCAACGACAAAAGAAGTTGCGGATACAATGGTGAAAAAAGGTGCATACGTGTTATCACCAGCAAAAGGAGAAACCCCTGAAGGTATCTTGATTGCTACTGGTTCTGAAGTAGATTTGGCTGTAAAAGCACAAAAAGAACTTGCTGAAGCTGGCAAAGATGTCTCTGTTGTTTCAATGCCAAGTTTTGATCTTTTTGAAAAACAATCAGCGGAATACAAAGAAAGTGTCTTGCCAAAAAATGTCAAGAAACGCGTAGCAATTGAAGCTGCTGCTCCCTTTGGTTGGGAACGTTATGTCGGCACAGAAGGAACAACGATCACGATCGATCATTTTGGTGCATCTGCTCCAGGAAATAAAATTCTTGAAGAATTTGGCTTCACTGTTGAAAATGTTGTTCGTACATTTGAACAATTATAAAAAATACTGTCATATATTTGGCTCAAAAATAATCCGTGTTTGAATCCTCTATTTTCTAATGTGTTTTAGAATGATGAGTTGACGTCCAAACACTGAGAAAAAACTATCGACCGAGATTCTGCACAAATCCTCGGTCGATAGTTTTGTGTTCATAAGGAAAGAGTCATCAATGTAGTTGTTCTTATGTGCGAGTAGATGATCAGCAAGGGTGGATCGTGTGAGAATTAAGAAATGGTGAAAACAGTGTGATTGGAGACGGCAAAAAACAAGAAAACTTTGTTCGTCAAGGGAGCCGAATACTAGAAAACTTGACAAATGCTTCAAATTAGATTAAGTTATTTCTTATCGCATCAACAGAAGGTGTTCGGTATTCTGTTTTCCGATCGATTTTATATTACGGATTATTTCGCTAATGTTACTTAAAGATTACAAAAAGTAAATTTATTAAGATTAGTTTGAGTTTCCTGAAATTTAAAAGTATAATTTAATTAATTAAGTTTGTTTAAAGATAGAAAATTTTATTTAGAGTTTTTTATTTTTTTGAGGAGGAATTCGAATGCAAGAGCTGAAAACCCGCAGTGCCCGACACCAGAAAAGTAAAAGAACTTTGGTGATTAATAAAAAGGCAATTGCTCCTTTAGTAGGAACAACATTGCTCGTTGGGCCAATGATGGTTACAGCAGCACCACAACATGTACGTGCAGACGAACAAGCGCCGCAAAATACAACTGATCCTCAAGCGTTTATCAATCAAATTGGTTGGTCTGCTTCAGAAGTGGCTGCAAGTAATGACTTGTACGCTTCTGTAATGATAGCCCAAGCATTATTGGAAAGTGCTTATGGAACTTCAGGATTATCCAGTGCTTCGAATTATAATCTATTCGGTGTAAAAGGTAGTTATGGTGGGCAGGTTGTTTATATGGCTACGCAAGAATATATTGATGGACAATGGGTAACGATGAATGAACCTTTCCGCAAATATTCTTCTTATTGGGAGTCTTTCCAAGATCACGCGAATGTTTTACGTTCGACTAGTTTTTCAACTGGCGATTATCATTATTCTGGCGTATGGAAAAGCAATACGACTAGTTTCTATGATGCGACTGCCTATTTGACAGGTAGATACGCGACTGATCCTGATTATGGTACAAAATTGAACTCATTGATTAATACGTATAATTTAACTCGTTTTGATACACCATCTACCGGATCAACATCGTCTTCAACAAGTACTACAACGACAACAAGTACAACCAAAACGACGACAACGAGTAGCAAATCAACTGCATCTTCTGGTGGTACTTATACGGTCGTTTCAGGAGATACTTTATGGGATATCGCCCAAAAGTACGGAATGTCTGTTGACGATCTAATGGCCAAAAATGGAATGTCGATGTCCAACTATTCTTTACTAGTCGGTCAAGAGTTGAATGTGTAGCTTTACTTATTATTCATAAGCAAAGAAATGTCTAAAATGATATTTCTTTGCTTTTTTGTATTATAATAGGAAAGACGAATTATTCGCCAGAAGCTTCTGATTTGTATTATGATAAAGAAGAAGACGAGATGAGGAGGAATATACACATGACACAATTATATCATTCAATTACAGAGTTGATTGGGAGAACCCCGATCGTCAAGCTAAACCACTTGGTTCCTGAAGGGTCAGCGGAAGTTTATGTGAAACTTGAATTTTTTAATCCTGGCGGCAGTGTAAAAGACCGGATCGCATTAAGTATGATTGAAAAAGCAGAACAAGATGGAATACTGAAACCTGGAGATACGATCATTGAACCAACCTCAGGTAATACTGGTATTGGTTTAGCCATGGTAGGGGTAGCTAAAGGGTATAAAGTGATTATTGTCATGCCTGAAACGATGAGTATGGAACGTCGGTTATTGATGAAGGGCTATGGAGCAGAATTGATTTTGACTCCAGGATCAGAAGCAATCAGTGGGTCGATCAAAGAAGCAAAACGCTTAGCAGAAGAACACGGCTATTTCATGCCACTTCAATTTGAAAATCCAGCGAATCCAGCGATCCATGAAAAAACAACAGGACATGAAATCCAAGAAGCTTTTGGCGTCAATGGACTAGATGCGTTTGTAGCTGGGATCGGTACAGGTGGAACAATCACTGGGGCAGGTAGAGAGTTAAAACGAGTATATCCATCAATTGAAATCGTTGGAGTCGAACCTGCTGAATCTGCTATCTTAGAAGGGAAAGCAGCGGGACCACATAAAATCCAAGGAATCGGTACAGGTTTTGTTCCTGGTACACTAGATACCTCTGTTTATGATAAGGTAGTTGGCATCAAAGGTGACGAAGCAATGGAGACTGCGAGACGTGTTGGGAAAGAAGAAGGCATTTTAGTCGGGATTTCTTCTGGAGCAGCAATTGCAGCGGCACTCAAAGAAGCTGCACTTTTAGGAAAAGGCAAAAAAGTATTGGCTATCGTTCCTGATAATGGAGAACGTTATTTGTCTACACCGTTGTATCAAGAACTTTAATAAAAAAGATAGTTGATGATAAATAAGTGTTTAGGATAAAATAATAGAGTCAAAGGCGTAAAAAGAGGGATTCATTCTTGATTTACGCCTTTTTTCGCAATATTTTAATTATTTTGAAATTTCTTTTCACGAAAGTAGATTTTAAAAAATAAAAATAGTATGATAAGACGAGAATAACAACTTTGGGGTGTTTAAAAAATGGAGAACAAAATAGTCGAAGAAGCAATTGGTAAGTTAAAAAAAGAAAATATACGAATTACACCTCAGCGGTACGCGGTGCTAGAATACCTGATCGAACATCATTCTCATCCAACAGCCGATGAGATTTATCGAGCTCTGGAGCATCGTTTTCCAAATATGAGTGTCGCAACGGTATATAACAATTTGAGATTGTTTACCTCAATCGGGTTCGTACAAGAGATGAAATATGGGGATGCATCTAGTCGATTCGATTTCAGTTCAAAACGTCATTATCATGTCATTTGTGAAAACTGCGGGAAAATCGTGGATTTCCATTATCCTGGCTTGGAAGATATCGAAATGGCGGCAAGTCGCTTAACTGACTTCGAAATCAAAGAACATCGTTTAGAATTATATGGTCTTTGCCCAGAATGCAAGGGGAAGTAGTTTTGGGTTGCTTAGGACAGTAAACAAATATGGATGAACCAAGTTAAAAAAGCTAGTTTGACAAAAAAGTCACTAGCTTTTTTTATTTTTTTCTTAATCATTCACAAACTAAAGGACAATTGTGTGTTTATTCACATAAGCAGAGCTATTAAATCGGTGTTTATCTAAAAGAATGCTTGCAATACAACAAGCTTATCTTTGTGAATTCACAAGCATTAAACTGTTGTATCCGTTTTATTTTTGATATAGTGAAGTTTGTCAAAGGACAAAACGTTAATCGGAGGGATTCACATATGAAAGTTGTAGTAATTGGCTGCACACATGCAGGAACAGCAGCCGTAAAAAGTATCTTAAAAAATCATCCAGAAGCAGATGTTACGGTATATGAGCGAAATGACAATGTTTCATTTTTATCCTGTGGGATCGCATTATATGTTGGTGGTGTAGTAAAAGACCCAGCCGGTTTATTCTATTCTAATCCTGAAGAGCTTCATTCTTTAGGGGCAACTGTAAAAATGGAACATGATGTCACTGATGTAGATACTGAAAATAAAAAAGTGACAGCGAAAGATTTGAATACGGGAGAAGTTGAAACCGTTTCTTACGATAAATTAGTCATGACTACAGGTTCATGGCCAATCATTCCACCAATCAAAGGAATCGAATCAGAAAACATTCTGTTATGTAAAAATTATAATCAAGCGAATGAGATCATTGCCAAGGCTGAAGAAGCAAAACGCGTAGTGATCGTAGGTGGAGGCTACATCGGGATCGAATTGGTCGAAGCATTTGTTGAATCAGGTAAACAAGTGACATTGATCGATGGACTTGATCGTATTCTTAACAAATACCTTGATAAACCATTCACAGATATCCTTGAAAAAGAACTTGTCGATCGAGGTGTCACATTAGCCTTGGGAGAAAATGTTTCTGAATTTATTGCAGATGACAACGGCAAAGTAAAACAAGTTGCAACACCAAAAGAAACATTTGATGCAGATATGGTTATTCTATGTGTTGGGTTTAGACCGAATACTACTCTGATCAAGGGTAAAGTAGATACATTGCCAAATGGTGCCATTAAAGTGAACGAGTACATGCAAACGAGTGACCCAGATATTTTTGCGGCTGGAGACTCTGCGGTAGTGAATTACAATCCAAGTGGAACACAAAACTATATTCCTCTTGCTACGAATGCAGTACGTCAAGGTTTGCTTGTAGGAAATAATCTAACGGAACATAAAATGGCCTATCGTGGTACACAAGGTACGTCTGGACTTTATTTATTTGGGTGGACGATTGGTTCAACAGGTGTGACAAAAGAAAGTGCACCTATGAATAATCT
Source organism: Enterococcus durans NBRC 100479 = LMG 10746 (assembly GCF_001544215.1). GTDB lineage: Bacteria > Bacillota > Bacilli > Lactobacillales > Enterococcaceae > Enterococcus_B > Enterococcus_B durans. The sequence continues at coordinate 11,254 of NZ_BCQB01000030.1, read as the reverse complement.
TTATGTAGAAGCAACTATCTTTGAAGACAATTATCGTCCTGAGTTTATGCCAACGACTGAAAAAGTCATGATGGAATTAGTTTATGAAAAAGGAACGAACCGTATCGTTGGCGCTCAATTTATGTCTAAATACGATATTACGCAATCTGCGAATACGATGTCGTTAGCTGTTCAAAATAAAATGACCGTCGAAGATCTAGCACTTTCTGACTTTTTCTTCCAACCACATTTTGATCGCCCTTGGAACTACTTGAACTTATTAGCTCAAGCAGCTCTTGGCGAAATTGAAACAGCACAATAGTTAGAAGGCACCTGTGTATTTTTTCGTTTTAGTTAATGATGAAGGGAGGCTGGGACAGAAGTGTTTAACTCCGAGAAATAAGAAGAAATTAACGAAAATTGCTTTTCAAATTTTTGTGAATTTCGGCTTATTTAAGAAGGAGTTGCTTCTGCTCCCACCGCTTATTCGTTTTTAAAGCATGAGATAAAAGTGTTTCTTACTTTTGTCCCATGCTCTTCTTTTTTTAAAATCAGGGGAGTGTGACGAATTAGTTGTTTTCTAAAGGATTTTCTGCCAAAATAAGTAGAGAAAGACAACTCATGGATAAACGAACATGGATCGTCAAGAATGATTGATGGGGAGGAATAGTAAGATGGAAAAAGAATATTTTGTACAACAAGAGGCATTTATGGAGGATTATCAACAATTAGCGGCGCAAAAAGATGTGACGATTGAGTCGCTAGCGGATAAGATAATCAACCAATTGAATCAGACACAAGAAGATTATTATGAGATGCCTGCAGAAGAAGCAAAGGATGGCGTATCTCACCGCTTCCCATTTTCTCGCCGTATCTATTCAGATGAAAATGATGGAACGTTGAACACAGAATATACTTACGAAGGCGAACCCTATATTTTACAAACGGAAGATGATTTTTAAAAATAATGCTTTTAGCTATAGCTAAGCTAGGGAATCGATTGACCTGTCTATTTCAAAAAAACTTTTGAAATAGACAGGTCAATTTTTATAGAAACCGGAACACCAAATCCATTTTATTTATTCCGAAAAGTGAAAAGGTGCGAAATAAAAGCAAAAAAATAAACCAAATTACCCAAGGGGATGGTCACTTGCTTCATTTAATTTTTTTACGTATACTGAGAATGAAGCGGAGGAAAAACCATGTTGAACTTAGAAAATTATTTAAAATCAGGTCAAACGATCATATCGAATTTATTGCTAAAAAATTATCATCGGATTGGACTCCAGTCAGAAGAATTTTTATTTATATTGCAGATACACATGGCACAGCTAGAAGGTGATTCATTTCCAGATCTGCAGATGATTGCTCTAAACATGGGTGTCAAGCAAGACCGTATTTATCAACTATTGAATCGATTAGTCAGCAATGGCTTTATAAATATCAAAACAGAAACGATCGATGGTAAGAAAGTGGATCGCTATGACCTTTATCCGATATATGATGTTCTGGGAGATTTTTTGGAAAAACAAAGCCGTAAACTAGAAGATATGAGTCAGGAGAAAGAAGTCCAGTCTGTCTACCAGATGTTTGAACAAGAGTTTGGGCGGCCTCTGTCTGCGATTGAATTTCAGCGGATCGGTCAATGGCTTGAAGAAGATCATTACCAACCAGAGATCATCAAACTAGCATTACGTGAAGCTGTCTTGAACCAGGCATACAGTTTCAATTATGTAGATCGGATTTTGTTGTCTTGGGAGCGTAAAAATCTCAAGACAAAACAGCAAGTAGAGGAAGATCAAAAAAGAAGAAAGCAACAGCTTTTGCAAAAAGAAGTGGACTCATCAAATCAACAAGAAGAGGAGCTTCCCAAAGTATCATTGAAAAACTGGTTGGAGGACTAATATGTTAAGTAAGCAGAAAACCATGGAAGCAATTGAAAAAATGTATCAGATGTTTCCTGAGGCTCATGGTGAATTACAACATAACAACCCTTATGAATTACTGATAGCAGTCATCTTGAGTGCCCAAGCCACTGATGTTTCTGTAAATAAAGCAACTCCTGCCCTGTTTGAGGCATTTCCTACGCCTGAAGACTTAGCGGCTGCTTCGGTTGAAGAAATCATTCCTAAAATCAAGACGATCGGCCTTTATCGAAACAAAGCAAAAAATATCAAAGCATGCGCACAACAACTGATCGAAAACTTTGGCGGTCAAGTGCCAACTACTAGAGAAGCATTGGTATCATTGCCTGGAGTAGGGCGGAAAACAGCCAATGTTGTCCTTGGGGATGCATTCGGTATCCCAGCGATTGCTGTCGATACACATGTCGAACGAGTGTCAAAACGTCTGAGAATCTGTAAATTGAACGCTTCGGTACTAGAAGTAGAAGAAACGCTCATGAGAAAAATACCAGAAGACTTGTGGGTGAAAACACACCATACCTTGATTTTTTTTGGCAGGTATCATTGTACGGCAAGAAACCCGCGTTGTGAAGTATGTCCGCTACTGGATATGTGCCAAGAAGGTAAAAATAGGATGAAGTTGCATAATAAAGCTAAGTCATGAAGATCGAACGATAAAAATCGAAGGAATGTGGGGCAAATCTAACAATCAGGTTTGCTACAGACTCTCGAATAAACGGCGGGAGCAGAAGCAACTCCTTCGGAAATAAGCCGAAATTCACAAAAATTTGAAAAGCAATTTTCGTTCATTTCTTCTTATTTCTCGGAGTTAAACACTTCTGTCCCAGCCTTTCTCAAATAAACGTCGTCCAAAAGTCAATTTTTTCGGGAATATCAAAAAACGAGTGTGGGACAAAAGTAAGAAACACTTTTGTCTCGACCTCGTTCGATTTGTATAAACGGTAGCAACAGACTTATTGAAACCATGTTGTCTGCTTACCTTATATGTAGAGCAAAATCCAGGGATTCGCATTGTTTTTTGCGAATCCCTGGATTTTATTAAGCATATCATCCAGCTGAACTGCCACTAGCTTGTGATTCATTCGCATTACTTGACGGCGTCGTTGGCTCAGAGGACTCTTGTGGTGCCGATGAGCTAGATGCCGGCGGAGTGCTGCTTGATGATGAAGGTGCAGTACTTGATGATGTTTCACTACTACTTGATGACTCAGAACTCTGACTAGATGTCGTGCTTTCTGTTGAACTTTGAGTCGTAGTACTTTCAGTAGTAGAAGATGTTGAACTTTCTGGTATTGTAACAGTCGAAGATGGAACTGTACTTGACGGTGTGGTTCTTCTTTGCGTATTGTTCACTTGATCTCGATAGTATAACTCGCCACCATAGCGAACAAGTCCACTTGGCATTTCCCAATCTTCATTTGTCACATTTGCCGATACATATTTCATCAATTCTCTATAAACATCTGAAGCTACATGAGAAGATTCGGATGTTACAGGCGTTAGCTTCTCGTTGTATCCAGTCCAAACAGAAATCGCATAATTTGGTGTGTAGCCGGCAAATAAAATATCAGGATACACGCCACTCGAAAGACCTATTTTTGCATATTCCTCATCGGTATAGTTAGATGTCCCAGTTTTTCCAGCTTGGAAAAGTCCAGGGATGAGTGCATTCGATCCAGTTCCTTGTGTGATCGTATCTTTTAGGATATCAGTGACCATATAGGCAGTTTCTGGTGACATGGCAGTTTTTCCTTCAGGTTCATACGTTTGTTCAGTGCCATCTTGGAAGACGATCTTATTGACATATTGTGGTTTATAATAGGTTCCGCCGTTGGCAAAAGCAGCGTAGGCAGCAGCCATTTTCAGTGATGATGCACCATATTTTGTCCCATCTTGTTTTTCTGTGTTACTTGAGATTGCATTTGACTGATGGATCGTACTGTACTCGATGCCCAGATCCTTCAAGAATGAGCTTACTTTATCAGAGCCGACTTCATTAAATAGTTTTACGGCAGGGACGTTTCTAGAAAGATATAATGCTTGTCTTAATGTGATCGTACCTAGATAGCTGTTATCCCAGTTACCAACAGGAGTCGAAGTTCCTTCGTAGTTATAAGGAGCGTCAGTAATCATTTTTCCAGTTGAGTATTTTAAATACTCGAATGCAGGGCCGTAATCAGTGACAGGTTTCATTGTAGAACCGAAATCACGTGAAGTATTCACTGCTAGATTCATTCCTAGAGTCACGTCATCTGCAACATGGCGACCACCGATCTGTGCTTTCACTTCTCCGGTCTTGGTATCGATCAGTGTCGATGCAACTTGCATTTTGTCGTCCGGGTAATTGACGTATTCATCCGTATTCACAATGTTATAAAGTTGTTTTTGTGCATCTAAATCTAAATTCGTATAGATATCTAGACCGTCAGTATAGACATTCTTATCTGTTTTTTCTTGGACCTCATTAATGACTTCTTTTACGTAGTTATCAACGATTTTTGAATTATCTGCCTCTTTTTTCAATTCTTGGAGACCTTCATTTATCGGTGTATTGACCGCATTGTCATAATCGGTTTGAGAAATCTTGTCATTTTGCAACATCGTGTACAAAACAGTATCACGACGCTTCTTTGCTTGTTCAGGATACTGATAAGGGTCATAGGCAGATGGTGCTTGCGGCATTCCAGCCAATAATGCAGTTTGTGGTAAAGATAAATCGCCTAGCTTCTTACCAAAATACATCTCTGAGGCAGTTTCCATGCCGTATAGTCCATTTGACATATATACTTTGTTCACATAATAAGTCAATATTTCTTGTTTTGATTTTTTCTGTTCTAACCTCACAGCCATCCAAGCTTCTTGTGCTTTTCTTTTTAATGTTTGGTCAGAAGCGTTTGTCGAGAAGTAAGAAAGTTTGATCAATTGTTGTGTCAAAGTACTTCCTCCTTGCAGTCCGCCAGAAGTAAAGTTTGAGACAGCAGAACCAATGATCCGTACAGGGTCGATCCCGATATGTTTATAAAATCTTCGGTCTTCGACAGAAACGATTGCATTTTCTAGCGTCTTTGGTAATTCATTTGCAGAAATCTTTTCGCGTTTTTCTGCACCTAGGTCTTCGAACAGTTCACCATCTTGGGTATAAAGTTTAGAAGAGACGGTGGCATCTAACGCCTTGTCAGTCAATGCAGGTGCATCCTTTGCGTAGAACCAGAAAAGTCCGACTCCCGCTAAAAATGCTACGCATGCTAGTGACAGCACGATCAGAAAGATTCGTGCAATCAGGCTTTTCGTATTTTTCCTAGGTTTTTTTCCAGACTTCTTCGGTCCTTTTTTAGAAGAAGGGGTACTGCTACGTCTGGAAGTTCTAGTTTGTTCATTGGCCATTCTTGTGTTCTCCTTCAATAGTTAGTGTTGAGAGATACTGATCGACTGCATCTAAATAAGGGATACGTGGCGAAAAGCCAGTTTGGATCTCGATCCCCAAATTTTCTATCAAAGAGAGCGGCAGAGATTTCCTACCGTTTTCCTTTTGAGCATGCCAATAGTCGATCAGGTGTGTACTATTTAAATAAAAGCAGCGCTTCAAAGATGAAAACCATAATAAGACAAAACAAATCCCATTTTGTTGCAGACAAGCTTCCATATGGCTGATTTGATGCGCATGAAAGTTTTTAAATGGAAAAGAAGTTTTATTCTTCGTTTCTTTTGCTTCAAAATCCAAATAGAAACCTCGATATACACCGTTATAATCTGTTGTGGAAGCTTGGGTGAAATATGCTTCCTTAATAACAGCGGCGCTACGTCGAGGATAATCTACTTTAACGATTTGTATTGGTGTTGGTTTTTTATGGATAACAGCTATTTGGCGTGCAAGGTAATACTCATTACTTTCGTTGATTGCTTCTTCAAAACGCATACCTCGGTTGCCGAATTCTATCGGTGCTTTTCTTTTTTCTTGAATTTTCTCTTCTAAAGAGGCATTCTTATGGTATGGTTGGCCATTCGGATAGCGTAAAACCATTTTAATCACACTCCTAGGCCATATTATAGCAAAAAAGGAGAGAGAAAGAAAAGGAAACTGAGATGGATAGTGTAAAAGTCATTTACTTTTCGGGATATCGGAGTTTTGAACTTGGTGTATTTAAAGAAAATGATCCCAAAGTAGCAGTTATTAAAAAAGTCTTAAAAAGAGAGATCCAGCAATTAGCAGAAGAAGGATTGGAATGGATCATTGTAAGTGGGAACCTTGGTGTGGAATTGTGGGCAACGGAGATCGTAGCAGAATTGAAACTTGATTACCCCGAGTTGCATCTAGGGATCATTTATCCTTTCATGGCATTCGGTAGCAATTGGAATGAAAACAATCAAGAAAAGAAAAGACTAGCAGAACAACTTTCTGACTATGTTGAAGCTGTAAGTCATCAGCCCTACCAGTCGCCAAATCAATTAAGAAATCACACCCGTTTTCTCCTTGAACACACAGATGGTTGTCTATTGATTTATGACGAAGAATTTCCTGGGAAAACCCAGTATTTTTTAAGGGATGCAGAAAAATATCAAGAAGAACATCCCTATGAAATTCGTTTGATCAGTATGGACGATTTACAAAATTTCAGTGAATAAATGAGATAGTGTTTGATTTATCAATATTTTTCCGATACAATGAGAAAGTAGAAATGTTATTATGTAAATGAGAACTAGAGGTGTAAATATGACGAACTTGGTTTATAGTCCTAAAGACATTTTACAACAAGAATTTAAAACAAAAATGCGTGGATATGACCCCATTGAAGTCGATGAATTCTTAGACAATATTATCAAAGATTATGAAACTTACAGCAAAGAACTCCTTGCTTTACAAGAAGAAAACGATAAGTTGAGCGCAAAAATCGCTCAATTATCAAAAACTCAAGGAGCTGCTCCAACACGGGTGCAACAAACTGAAACACCTAAGAGCACAGCAGTAACGAATTTCGATATCTTGAAACGTTTGTCAAATCTTGAACGTGAAGTTTTTGGAAAAAAATTGGATCAACAAGCAGCAGTAAAAGTTTCCCAACCAAATCCAAATAACTACACAAATGTAAGTGATGACGATGATAATGAAAAAACTCGTCAATTCTAACAAATGAACGATCTTTGCGGTTTTCGGGTAATCGCGGTCTGACTTGATCAGGCTGAGGAAAGTCCATGCTCGCACAGACTGTGATGTCTGTAGTGTTCGTGCTTAGCGAAAAAATAAGCTAAGGTACTCTTTCGGGAGTAACGGCAGGAAAACGAGCTAAGGTCATATGACTATGCTTTAGTATCCTTGAAAGTGCCACAGTGACGAAGCGAATAGGGAAACTTATTCGGTGGAACGCGGTAAACCCCTCGAGCGAGCAACCCAAACAACGGTAGGGGCGCTTTTTGTCGGGGAATTAAGAACGAGACAAAAGGGCAGGTTAACTGCAGATAGATGGTTACCACGTTCTCCTTTCTTCCCTGAAAAGGAGGACGTACAAAACATGGCTTACAGAAAACCGCAATAAAACAGGGAATACCTTCCAACCATGTTGTGAAGGTTTTTTTAACATTTGAGATTAAACTTTCGTTTTGATTTTTCAAAAGCTGGACGAATCGTTCAGCTTTTCTTATAAATAAGGAGAATGATATGGACATTAATAGAGAATTTAATCTTGTGGCGACGGCTGCAAGCGGCCTAGAAGCATTGGTCGGAAAAGAGTTACGTGATTTGGGAATCGAGTGCGAAGTCGAAAATGGGAGAGCCAGATTCAAAGGAACGATGGAAACGATCGCGACAGCCAATTTGTGGTTGAGAACTGCGGATAGAGTAAAAATCGTTGTTGGTGAGTTTGATGCGTTTACTTTTGATGAATTGTTCGAGAATGTGAAAGCTTTACCATGGGAAGACTTTCTTCCACTAGATGCCGAATTCCCAGTGGCGGGCAAATCGATCAAATCGAAGCTTTACAGTACCCCCGATTGTCAGGCAATCACTAAGAAAGCCATCGTTGATCGTCTACGTACGTACTATCATCGACCAGCTTCAGTGCCATTAACGGAAACAGGTGCGCATTTTCAATTAGAGGTTGCGTTGTTGAAAGACCATGTGATGATTACTTTAGATACGACTGGACCAAGCTTGTTTAAAAGAGGCTATCGTTTGGAAAAAGGTGGCGCGCCGTTAAAAGAAAATATGGCAGCTGCCCTAGTGATGCTGACGAATTGGAGAAAAGACCGTCCATTTTATGATCCCGTTTGTGGTTCTGGAACGATTTGTATCGAAGCAGCTTTGATCGGTCACAATATCGCACCTGGATTCAACCGAGAATTTGCCTGTGAATCATGGGATTGGTTCAGCAACGAAGTGATGAAAAATGTACGAGCTGCAGCAGAAGAAAAAGCAGATTATGACATCGAACTAGATATCACTGGCTCAGATATCAATGGCCGAATGATCGAAATTGCTCAGGCAAATGCTGAAGAGATCGGTTTAGGGGATTCAATTACCTTCAAACAGCGAGCAGTGAAGGATTTCAAGACTGAAAAAGAATATGGCGTGATCGTTGCAAATCCTCCGTACGGGGAACGTCTTGGAGAAGAAGAAACAGTTAGACGTTTGTATGAAGAAATGGGCGATGTTTTCCGACCACTCAAAACATGGAGCAAGTATATTTTGACAAGTGATCTTGCCTTTGAAGAATATTACGGACAAAAAGCAACAAAAAAGCGTAAATTATATAATGGTGCTTTGCGTACGGATCTATTTCAATATTGGGGAACGCGTCCTCCAAGAAAAAGTAAAGAAGCGTAAAAAATAAAAATGGATGTTTGGAGGAATTAGTAATGAAGGAAAAGGAATTGCTACAAGAACTAAAAGAAATCAATCTACTGCAACAAGCCTTAGGGATTTTGGATTGGGATATCCAAACAGGGATGCCTGAAAAGGCAAGTAATGAGCGAAGTGAAGTAAATAGCTATCTCTATAGTATTTATTTCTCAAAAAAAATCGGTCCTAAAATCAAAGAAGCCATTCATTACTTTTCTGAACATCCTGATGAATTGTCTGAAACAGGAAAAGTCATCTTTGAAAAAGTGAAAGAAGACTATGAGTTAGAATATAAAGTGCCAGAAGAACTGATGACGGCATTAACTGCTGCAACTTCTAGCGCTCAAGTTCAATGGCAAAAATCTCGTGAATCGAAAAAATTTACGGATTTCCAACCAGCGCTAACAAAGAATATCGAATTGACAAAAGAATTGATTCCTTATTGGAAAAAAGACGAAGCAACGGACTATGACGTTTTGTTGAATCAATATGAACCAGGGATGACCGTTGAGATCTTAGATCGGGTATTTGATCAGTTAAAAGCGGGAATCCTCAAGATTCGTCAAACCATAAACGAAAAAGGACAAGAACCACGAACGAATTTCCTTACGCGTAAAATGACAAAGGCACAACAAGAAAAATTCGTAGTCGGTGTCATTGAGCAATTAGGCTATGATTTTTCAAGAGGCCGTTTAGATGATACGATCCATCCTTTTATGCTTGGTATCAATCATAATGATGCACGGATCACTACACGTTGGAATGAGCATGATTTCAAAATGGCAGTTTTTGGTGTGATCCACGAAGCTGGTCATGGGATGTATGAACAGGATATCGATGAAAAATATGCATATACGCCAATTTATCAAGGTACTTCTATGGGAATCCACGAGTCACAATCCCTTTTCAATGAAATCATTATTGGAAGCAACCGCAATTTCTGGGAGAAACAGTATCCATTTTTCCAAGAATGTGCAGAAGGTACATTTGATGATATCTCCTTTGATGATTTTTACCGATCATTGAAAAAAACACAATCTAGTTTAATACGGATCGAAGCAGATAGCTTAACTTATCCGTTGCATATCATTATTCGTTATGAAATCGAGAAAATGATCTTTAATGAAGGGGTAGCCATTGAAGAATTACCAGAAATTTGGAATGATAAATATGAAGAATATCTGGGTGTTCGTCCTGAAAATGATGTAGAGGGTATCTTACAGGATGTCCATTGGTCAGGGGCTAGTTTTGGCTACTTCCCATCTTATGCATTAGGCTATATGTATGCAGCACAATTGCTACATGCAATGGAAAAAGAACAATCAATTGATGAAATCTTAGCTTCAGATGATTATTCACCGATCAAAGAATGGATGAAAGAGCATATCCATCAATACGGTGCGTCACGTAAACCAACTCAATTGATCCAGGATGCTACAAATGAAGGATTGAATCCTCAATATTTGATCGATTACATGGAAAAAATTTATTTTTCTGTCTACCAAGTCGATTAAAAACAAGGAGAAGTATCGTTTATGGAAAAACTAGCTCAAATTGCTGAATATAGTATGAATCAGTTGGCAAATGATCAGACGGGTCATGGAAGTGACCACACGAAACGGGTGGTCAAGTTAGCTAAAAAGATCCTAGTGACTGAACCTCAAGCTGATCCATTTATCACGCTTGCTTCTGCTTATCTGCATGATACGATCGATGATAAAGTTGTTCAAGATGAACAAGTGGCGAAACAAGAATTAAAACATTTTCTAATAGCAATCGATTTAAAAAAAGAAACGATTGATGCAATTTTCTTCATCATTGAAAATATGTCTTTTTCAAAAGGGATATCTGAACAGGCGCCAGTGCTATCACTAGAAGGTCAAATCGTTCAGGATGCAGATCGGATCGAGGCATTAGGAGCGATCGGCATTTTGCGAACAGCCTATTTTGGTGGAGGACATGGCCACCCGATTTTTGATCCAAAAATCCAGCCGACAAATTATACCAATAAAGCCGACTACCGTAAGGGATCAACTGTTATCAATCACTTTTACGAAAAGCTCTTCTTATTACCAGATTTGATGAATACAGCATATGGCAAAGAAGAAGCGAAGCGCCGAGAACGTTTTATGCGTGATTTCTTAGTCGAATTTTTTAATGAGTGGGGCATTGATGATCCGGATTTTACACCGGATAATTGGGTAAAAAAGTCATACTGATGAAGAGCATGTCAAAAAAAGCCGAAACAAACCTCGGCTTTCAACTTTGTTTTTAGAATTATCTTGCTGGTTGCCAGTATAATTGTGAAAGCTATTTGAATCTTGGACAACGATGCTGATACACAAGAAACAAGATGGATTTTACGGACACGACATTTCAAATGGTTGAGTATTTTTTTCAAACGAGTGTCTCTGTTCCCACCGTTTATTCGGATTTAGAGTCTGTGGCAAAACTGATTTTTAGTTTTGTCCCACGCTCTCTTTTTTTTGAAATTTCCGAAAAAACTGACTTTTGGCGG
>NZ_BCQB01000029.1 GCF_001544215.1 Enterococcus durans NBRC 100479 = LMG 10746 | reverse complement strand
ACTTGATTGCAAGTGTGTTGATTTTGACTTTGTTGATTGTAGTTATCTATAAAGACCATAGAAAAAAACAAATAGAATGAATTTTTTTCTTGTATAAAGATTCCAATAACGAATATTTGTCTTGTATCGATAAAAGATTGGTTGTGCTAGACTTTCCTGTTTCCTATTTTTTAAAGAAGTTGTAAACTAATAAAGGAAATGGGGGAAATAAATGGAAAAAAACGAACAAACACCGTTAACACGCTCGCTGATTTTACTTTTGTCGATCACATGCGGCGTAGTTGTAGCGAATATGTATTATATCCAGCCGATTGGAACGAAAGTAGCGACTAGTCTATCCGTCAGTACGAGTGCCGTCGGAATCTTGACGATGCTGACTCAACTTGGTTATGCACTAGGATTATTATTTTTAGTTCCGTTAGGTGATGTTGTTGATCGGCCTAAATTGATTATTCGGATGGCAGCATTATCAGCAATTTCATTATTAGCAGCCTTTTTTGCGCCATCATTCACGTTGTTTGCTTGTGCATCATTCTTGATCGGTTTATTATCTATCGTACCGCAAATCATTATTCCGTATGGAGCGGTTCTAGCTGGACCAAAAGCAAGAGGAAAAGTGATGGGGACATTACTGAGTGGTCTCTTAGTGGGAATCTTGCTTTCTCGAACTGTTTCGGGGATCGTAGCGAGTCTTTTTTCATGGCGGATGATTTACTTATTTGCATTAGTCTTGGTTGCTGTTTTAACAGGACTGTTATATTGGAAAATGCCAAGAACGACCGTAGCAACGACGAAAACAGTTTCTTATGTGGACTCTTTAAAAAGCTTGCCACATTTAGTAAGAACACAACGTTTGCTACGAGAAGCAGCTATCAGCGGTTTCTTTATGTTTGGGACATTTTCGATTTTTTGGTCAACATTGATTTTTTATATCAGTAGTCCGGCGTATCATTGGGGAACTTTTGAAGCTGGGATCTTAGCTATATTTGGCTTATCTGGGGCTGTAGCAGCACCAATTGTTGGGCGACTAGCAGATTCCTATTCAGAACGTAAGATCGTAGGTATGGGCTTGGCTATGCAAACGATCAGTTTTATTGCTTTATTTATTGCAGGTGATTATTTGGTTGTATTATTGTTAGCGATCATCTTGTTGGATGTTGGGAACCAATTTGGACAAGTGGCGAACCAAACGAGAGTACAAGGTTTGGGAGAGGCAGCAAGCAATCGTAACAATACTATTTTTATGTTTATGTACTTTATTGGTGGATCAGCTGGTTCATTGCTTGGTACTACCATGTGGCAACAATATGGTTGGACAGGCGTAACACTGGCTGGAATTGTTTTCCAATTATGTGCTTTTTTCTTCCAATATGTTGTTTTTAGGGAAAAAACGCATCAAGTATCCTAGCATTGATGAACGACCGCATTTTTCAAAAATAAGTTAGAGGCTAAGACAAAATCGTACAATTTTGTCCTAGCCTCTTGTTTAACTAGTTAACATAGTTTGTTATAATCCTTCGATCTCGATGACTCGATCTGCTAGATCTTGGTAAAATTCTTGTTCATGGGAAACAATGATGACAGTACCAGGGAATTTTTGGATACCCTTTTGCAAACTATCCTTCGTTTCATGGTCGATATGATTTGTCGGTTCATCAAGAATCAATAAGTTTCCTTGATTCATCGTCAATTGAGCAAGCTTGACTTTTGTTTGCTCACCACCACTGAGGGTCGATAACGGTTCACTGGCTAATTGATTGACAAGCCCTGATTTAGCTAATTGGCGTCGTAACTCCTTGGTCGTTGCCTTCGGAAATTGGGCACTTAAATATTGTAAAGGAGTCTCTAAAGGTTTTTCCCAATGGAGATCTTGTGAAAAATAATTGATTTTCGTATTATCAGGAAAATGATAGTCACCATCTAACTGTGTGATTTCTCCAATCAATGTTTTTAGAAGCGTGGATTTACCGATCCCGTTAAATCCTCGGATAGCTACTGTTTCACCAAAACGGATCGTCAGATTGATTGGCGCCAGTAAAGGACGTTCATAACCGATAACTAAATCAGTTGTTTCAACAGCAAGAGTAGTCACGATCGGTGCAAATGGGAAATCAAAAATCGCTTTAGCTGCGGAAGCAGGTGGTGTCAAGCGTTCGATTTTATCTAGCTGTTTCTGGCGACTCTTCGCCATCGTAGAACGTGAACCAGCTTTATATTTTCGGATATAAGCTTCTGTTTTCTCGATCTGCTTTTGCTGTGCATGGAATTGACGCAAATAGCTTTCACGATTTTGTTCTTTTTGTTTCAATGCCTGCTTTAGATGTCCCGTATATTTTGTGATTTTACCAAATTCGATATCTGCGATGTGGGTAGTGATCTTGTCTAGAAATTCTTGGTCATGTGAGATGACAATATATGTTCCTTCAAATTCTTGGAGAAACTGTGTCAGCCATTGGATATGCTGGTCGTCTAGATGGTTGGTTGGTTCATCTAGAATTAAGACATCTGGGGTCTCCAACAATAATTTTGCCAAGATGACTTTCGAGCGTTGTCCACCACTAAGATTTTTTAGAGGGGTATCTAAGCCTAGGACATCGATCCCTAAGCCACTGCTCATCTCTGCTACCAAAGTATCGATTTGATAAAAAACACCCTGATCTAGTTCTGTTTGTAACTTTCCTGCTTTTTCAAGGAGACTATCATCGAAATTCTCACCATATTCTTGATATAGTTCAGCTATTTTTGCCTCTTTTTCAAATTCCTTTGAATAAGCTGTTTTTAGAAATTCTTCGATCGTTAAGGTTTCATCTACCTCTACATATTGATCTAAATAGCCGCGGTGGATATTTTTTTGCCAATGGATCTGACCATCATCAGGCAAGATCTCGCCAGTGATGATTTTGATCAAGGTACTTTTACCAGCACCATTTTGTCCGATCAAGCCTAGGTGTTCGCCGGCATTGACTTGTAGCTGAACATTTTCATATAAAATTTTATCCCCAAATTGCTGGGTAATATTTGTTAAAGTTAAAATACTCATTGTGATTTCCTTTCTAACGATGAGGAAGACACTTTAAAACTCAATTTCAAGGGAAATAGTTAAAATGATTTGGGAAATATTTCTCGTATTTTCTCTAAAAAGAGTAAGGTAAAAGAGGATGGGACAGAAAAAAACTCTGTGGATTCATACTTTCGGCCTAGCCTCTTGTAAAATAGTTGAATAAAATGCAACCAGTCTAAAAAACATCGTATCCAATGAAACGTAACACGGGCAGGAAGGGATTGTCAAGAAAATACAAAAAGTACGATATTTGGTCTATACTAATGTTGTAAAAAAGAAAAAAGAATGCTATAATTGGGCTATACCAAAAACAAAGGAGTAGTCGTTATGGAAATCATTCGTGTGAAAAACGCTGAAGAAGGCGGAAAAAAAGCTTTTGAAATTATCAAAAAAGGTATGGATAATGGTGCTACGGTTTTAGGACTTGCGACAGGAAGTACGCCAATCACATTATATAAAGAAATGACTTCAAGCGATCTAGATTTCAGTAACATGACTTCTGTAAACTTGGATGAATATGTTGGACTAGGTGGAGACGATGACCAAAGCTACCGTCACTTTATGAATGTCCAATTGTTTGATAAAAAACCATTTAAAGAAACTTTCGTTCCAAATGGAAAAGCGGACGATCTTGAAGCAGCTTGCAAAGAGTATGATGAAGTGATCGAAAAACATCCGATCGATATCCAAATCTTAGGTATCGGCCAAAATGGTCACATCGGTTTCAACGAACCAGGCGTACCATTTGATGGGAAAACATCCGTAGTTGATTTAACTGAATCAACGATCAATGCCAATAAACGTTTCTTTGAAAAAGCAGAGGATGTTCCGACTAAAGCTGTGTCAATGGGCGTGGGTTCAATTCTTAAAGGAAAAGAAATTGTTTTACTTGCATATGGCGAAAACAAAGCAGATGCAATCAAAGGAATGATCGATGGACCTGTAACAACAGATATGCCAGCTAGTGCATTACAAAATCACGACAATGTTATCGTTATTATCGATGATGCTGCTGGAAGCAAATTATAAGCAAACTTTTCAAAAACTAAAAAAGAGGGTGTGGCAAACGTCTTGTCACGCACTCTTTTTTTCTACCAGAAATCAGTCTTTTTTTGTTTCCATCTTTTAAACATGATATATTGAAGTAGAGGGTGTTGAAATGAATGATATGATATTAACTATTCCAGAAATCGTTCTTAGATTGGGGATTGCATTACTATTTGGTGGAGCAATCGGATTTGAACGACAGTACAAAAATAGACCGGCAGGCATGCGTACGCACATTTTAGTTTGTATTGGCGCGTGTATCATCGCACTGATCCAAGTGGAAATCGCTAGTAAAGCAATGCGTGATGCGTTAGAATATCCGGAATTAGTTGGAACGATCCGGTCAGATGAAGCACGTCTGATTGCTCAAGTAGTCAGTGGTGTCGGATTTTTAGGTGCAGGAACGATCATCGTCACTAAGCAGTCTGTTACAGGTTTAACGACCGCAGCGTCTTTATGGGCAATTGCAGGGGTAGGCATTGCAATCGGTATGGGGTTTTATGCGATTGCTATTATTAGTTTTATTGAAATTGTGCTTGCATTGACGGTCGTCAAAAAAATTATCCATGTCCCAACGACTAAAAAGTTGGAGATCCAATTTATCCACCGGAAAGAAACAAAAGATTTTCTGGCAGATTATTTTGAAAAACGCGATATTATTATCGAAGATGTGAATTTTGACGTGAAATTTGTAGAGGATTATCGAGTATATAAAAATATTTATACGATAAATTTACCTAAAAACATGACCTACGCAGAAGTGATTGAAGAATTATCGACTTATAAAAATATCACAAAACTTCATTTGGTGAGCATTGCTCAGTAAAGTTCATTCTGTATCAACTAAATAAAAAAAGGACAAAACAAAAAGCATTGGGCTTCAAAAATCATTCATTTTTTGAGGGTCTTAGAGCTGAATGTTTTGTCCTTTTTATTGATTGTAATGATTGAATAAGGGAAAAGTTAAAATTTCTCATAAAATAGCGCTTTAATTTAATGGGAATGATAGAATAGACTTATCAAAAGTTGGAGGAGATGTATGTATTCAAAATTTAAAGAATCAAAATTATTATTCTGGACTGTTGAACTGGTATTGACGATTATCGGTGTCTTTTTTATTATCCAGATGCCGAATGTCTTTAGTCCAGTTTTAAAAATGATTTCAGCAATTGTCTTGCCTTTATTAATTGCTGGCTTCTTTTACTATATGTTTAATCCGGTAGTTTCATTTTTGGAAAAACATCGGATACCAAGAGTATACGGGTATATCTTGGTATTAGTTGTAGTGATCGTGGTTACAGTATTAGCAATCATGAATGTGATTCCTCAATTGGTCGAACAAACGATTCAATTAACACGAAGCTTACCAACCTACGCCGAAGAAACGAGTAAATGGCTGAATGAAGTGGCACAAAGAGAAGAATTTAAAAATTTCAATCTGGAGGAACAGTTAGCTTCTGCAAACTTATCCCTTAGCAATCTCTTCAATATCGCATTGGTTAGTTTGACAAGCAGTGTATCAAAGATCATTTCTTTCATGCTCCAGTTTTTTATTCTATTATTTACAGTGCCATTCATTTTATTGTTCATGTTCAAAGATGGACATAAGTTTATTGATGCACTTTCAAAATTTTTCCCACAAAATATACGTGGTGAGTTGCGGCAAACTGTGAGAGAACTGAATGATACTTTATCGGCATATATCAGTAGTACGATCGTGGATGCAGTGATCATCGGTGTATTGAGTTTTATAGCAATGACGATTTTTAATCAGCCGTATAGTTTGTTACTCGCTGTATGTTGTGGGATCACGAATATCATACCTTACGTGGGACCGTTCATTGGCGCGGTTCCTGCAGTGATCGTTGGCTTATTTGTTTCACCATTTCAAGCGCTTTATATGGCACTTTCTATACTGGTCATCCAACAGTTGGACGGGAACGTCATCAAACCATTATTATTTGGAAAGTCGATGAATATCCATCCATTAACCATCATTTTAGTTTTGATAGGAGCCGGAAGTGTGGCTGGAATCATGGGGATGCTGATTTGTATCCCAGTTTATGCGGTCATCAAGACATTGGTATTGAATATCCGAAAAATCTATCTATTAAAAAAATTTGAACACACTACAGAGAGCGATCGATTGATCAACGAATAATAGAAACACTACCATATAACAGAAAATTAGAAAAAAGCATCTTTAGAAGTCGTCATGACTTTTGGAGATGCTTTTTCTGTTCTTAAAATGTATGAAACTAACAGTGGATTGGTACCTTTTGAGAACCTCGGTTTCTGACTTCTAGGAATATGCTCTAAAAAAACAACTCCATAATAAAAAAAGCGTGGGACAAAAGTAAGAAACACTTCTGTCCCAGCCTATTTTACTCAAACCGAATCACTTTTACAGTCTAGTCTAATCCAATCAAATAGTCATCGTCTTTCATGGCTTCAACATGACCAAGTAAGTAGCCGTTACCGACTTGAGAGAAGAAGTCATGGTTGCTTGTTCCTGTGGAAATCCCATTCATGACGATTGGGTTTACATCGTTTGCTGTATCTGGGAAGAGTGGGTCCATCCCTAGATTCATCAAAGCTTTGTTTGCGTTGTAGCGCAAGAAAGTTTTTACTTCTTCTGTCCAACCGATTGGATCGTATAATTCTTCCGTATAACGTTCTTCATTTTCATATAATTCATACAACAAATTATACATCCAATCTTTTAATTGCTCCTGTTCTTCTTCAGGAAGTTCGTTATAGCCTAGCTGAAATTTGTACCCAATGTAGGTACCATGCACAGATTCATCGCGAATGATCAATTTGATGATTTCAGCGACATTCGCCAATTTATTATTTCCTAAATAGTAAAGTGGTGTGTAGAAACCAGAATAGAATAGGAATGTTTCTAAAAACACACTGGCAATTTTCTTTTCTAAAGGTGTGCCATGCTTATAAATTTCGTTGATACGCTCTGCTTTTTTCTGCAGATAAGGATTTGTATTCGTCCATTCAAAAATTTCTTCGATTTCTTTTTTTGTATTCAGTGTACTGAAGATAGAAGAATAGCTTTTTGCATGAACAGATTCCATGAATTGGATGTTGTTCAATACCGCTTCTTCATGAGGGGTACGAACATCCTTGCGCAATTGATCCATTCCGCTTTCTGATTGAACGGTATCTAGTAATGTCAATCCACCAAAAACATGACCAACAGTGTCTTTTTCTAATTGAGAAAGGGTACGCCAATCATCTAAGTCATTAGATAAAGGAATACGTGTGTCTAACCAAAATTGCTCAGTCAATTTTTCCCACGTAGATTTATCGATGACATCTTCAATTTCATTCCAGTTTATTGCTTCATAATAAGTTTCTGACATGAGTGATGCTCCTTTATTTGAAATACAGTCCTAAATATTCTTGATTACCCAATTAGATGACACAGCTTTCACATTGGTTGCTGCCGATTTCTTCTGCATCGTCTGTGAAGGTACGTACGTAATAAATTGATTTTACACCTTTATGGAAAGCATAGTGTCTTAAAATATTTAGATCACGCGTCGTTTGTTTGGTTGTTGTTTTCCATTCATAAAGCCCTTCTGGAATTTCAGAACGCATGAATAAAGTTAAACTCATTCCTTGGTCGACATGCTTTTGTGCAGTGGCGTAGATATCGATCACTTTGCGCATATCCATATCATAAGCAGAAGTATAATATGGAATTGTTTCGTTTGAAAGATAAGGTGCTGGATAATAGATTTTACCGATTTTCTTTTCTTGGCGTTCTTCGATCATACGAGTGATCGGATGGATACTTGCACTTGTATCGTTGATATAAGAAATTGATCCATTTGGTGCAACAGCTAAGCGGTTTTGATGATACAATCCATCTTTCATGATTGCTTGTTTCAAGTTTTCCCAGTCTTCAGCACTTGGGATAAAAATACCAGCAAATAATTGTTTCACTTTTTCTGATTTTGGTTGGAACTCTCCAGTAACATATTTATCAAAATAAGTACCGTCTGCATAAGCTGATTTTTCAAAATTATGAAATACTTGTTTTCGTTCACGAGCAATCGCGTTGCTTTCTACGAGTGTCCAATAGTTTAGTAACATGAAATAAATATTTGTGAAGTCCAATGAATCTTCAGAGCCATATTCCATCTGTTCTTTGGCGAAAAATGTGTGTAAGCCCATTGCGCCTAAACCAATCGTATGGTTCGATTTGTTTCCATGTTGGATTGGTGGAACAACGTCGATATCTGAGGCATCTGTGATATAAGTCAATGCACGAGTCATTGTACGGACTGAATGACCAAAATCAGGGCTATCCATCAAGTTGACGATATTTGTTGAACCTAAGTTACATGAAATATCTGTTCCCAATACTTCATATTCTTGTTTTCCATTGATAACAGAAGGTGTTTGTACTTGTAAAATCTCAGAGCATAAGTTGCTCATGATGATTTTTCCATCGATTGGATTTTCACGATTGGCTGTATCGATATTGATAATATAAGGATAGCCAGATTCTTGTTGTAATTTTGAAATTTCATTTTCAAGATCGCGTGCTTTGATTTTTTGTTTACGGATATTAGGATTAGCGACCAAGTTATCGTATTCAGCAGTGATGTCGACATAAGAAAATGGGACACCGTATTCTTTTTCAACGCTATACGGACTGAAGAGATACATGTCTTCATTTTTACGTGCTAATTCGTAAAATTTATCAGGCACGATGACACCAAGAGAAAGTGTTTTAACACGGATTTTTTCATCTGCATTTTCTTTTTTTGCTGAAAGAAAGGCAATGATATCCGGATGGAAAACATTCAAATAAACCACGCCAGCTCCTTGACGCTGACCTAACTGATTTGAATAACTGAAACTATCTTCATAAAGTTTCATTACTGGAACAACCCCACTAGCAGCTCCTTCGTATCCTTTGATCGGCGCACCTGCTTCACGTAAATTAGAAAGTGTGATACCTACACCTCCACCAATACGAGACAGTTGTAAAGCTGAGTTGATGGAACGACCAATCGAATTCATATCATCTGTCACTTGTGTCAAGAAACAGGAAACCAATTCACCGCGTCGCTTGCGCCCAGCATTCAAGAACGAAGGTGTAGCTGGTTGATAGCGTTGGTGGATCATTTCATCAGCTAAAGAAAGAGCAAGGTCTTCGTCACCATTTGCAAAATAAAGAGCATTGAAAGCTACACGATCTTCATAAGATTCTAAATATGCAGAACCATCATTTGTTTTTAATGCATACTGTGAATAAAATTTATAAGCAGCCATAAATGATTTAAATGTAAAATGTTGTTTGTCTAAAAATTGATATAGCTTTTCAATAAATTCAGGGGAATAAAGCTGAATAAATTCTGATTCCAAGTAATCATGAGTGATCAAATAATTGATTTTATCCATTGCTGTAGCAAAAGTCATTGTATTTGGTTTAACATTTTCCTCAAAAAATGCAGTCAATGCTTCTTTATCCTTATTTAAAGGGATCTGACCATTCACAGGTCGATTGATCTCATTGTTTAACTTAAAATAGCTGACATCTTTTAATTGTTTAAGACTCATAAATACGCCCAACCTTCATTTCTTATTTTGATAAATTCTTTCTTTTGATGCTGTAAAAAAGGATCTGGGGGATGTTCGGGCAAAGAGTCCTCACTTCCATCAAATCCGATTAGAGATACATTCCAATTGACAGTTCATTAGCTAGCAAGTTTGCGTAATTGATCTGGACGGAAACCAATCACTGTTTCAACGTCTGAAGTGATCACAGGTACACTTTGAAAGCCTTGTGCTTTTAACCAATCAATGGCTTCAGGTTGTTCATCGATATTGACTTCCTCAAAATCGATTTGGTTGTCCGATAAAAAGCGTTTGACCATCTTACATTGCATACAATTATTTTTTGAAAATATTTTTACGTTCATTTTTGTTTTCCTCCTGACTCTGCTGTTTATCTATAATGAATAGTATAAAACTATTAGTAAAAAAGTCAAACGGCAGACACTACATATTGTGTTGTGGAAACTGTGGAATACTATGTTTTGTGGTTTTTGAAAAACAACTGAAAACAAGCGTTAAGTGAAAAAAAGCTTGTTTTAGTACAGAAAATACTGTGGAAAACTTGGAAAAAAGTTTTTTTTTACACACAAAAATCAAAAGAAATGAAAATACGCTCAAAAAATCACAAGTAACATTGACATTCTCAATTAGAGAGAGTATTCTTTGTGAGAATGATTCTCAATAACTGAGATAGATTGGGATTGAATGGATAGATAAAATGGAGAAAAGCTATAGAAGACTTTTTTCACAAGAAGGGAGCTTTGATGGAAACTTTAGAAGAAGCCAAACTAAATCTTGTGTATCAGATTGAAAGAATACAGACCAGTGACTTAGTCAAAAAGCACTTGCAAAATTTAGGAGTTATCACAGGAAGTAAAATCGTCGTTATCAATCGATCTGGCAGCAACTCGATTTTACTCCTAAAAAATAATCGGATCGCAGTCAACCGTGAGTTATTAAGCCAGATTATCGTAAAAAAAAGCGAGTTCTCCGAAGAAAGTTGGACTTCGCTTGACCAGCTTACTACAGGCGAAAGTGGTGTGGTGGTTGCCATTCATGGGAAGGGTGCAGTGAAACGACGTCTGATGGATATGGGTGTGACTAAAAACGTGCGTGTCACTGTACGAAAATTAGCACCGTTAGGCGACCCTTTAGAAATCACATTACGAGGGTATGAGTTGACACTCCGTAAAGAAGAAGCATCCTTGATCCTGGTTCAAAAAGAGGAGTAGATAAAATGAAAGTTGCACTAGTCGGTAATCCAAATAGTGGAAAGACGAGTCTGTTCAACGCATTGACAGGCGCAAATCAATATGTGGGAAACTGGCCCGGCGTGACCGTCGAAAAAAAAGAAGGGCACTTGAAGAAACATCCTACCATCTATATTCAAGATTTACCGGGAATCTATTCCCTTTCCCCCTATACGCCTGAAGAAGTGATTGCTAGAAATTATCTGATTGATGAACGGCCTGATGTGATCGTCAATATCGTAGATGCCATGAATTTGGAAAGAAATCTTTATTTGACTTCACAATTGCTTGATTTAGGTATTCCCGTTATTGTGGGATTAAATATGATGGATGTCGTTAAAAAAGACGGTCGAAAAATCAATAGTGAAAAATTAAGTTATGGTTTAGGCGTTCCTGTTGTTCCTATCAGTGTATTGAAAAGGGAAGGACTAGGAAAAATAACAGAAATGATCATTCAAGCGACCTATAAGAAGCTGCCAACACCGCTCTCTTGTACATATGATGATCGCCTAGAAGCAGCATTGCATGAAATTGAGGATGTTTTAGACAATAGTGTTCCCGTTTTTAAACGATGGTATGCGATCAAACTGTTTGAGCGCGATCCTGAGATTTCGAAAGGACTAAAAATTTCTGCAAAGCAATTAAAGGAAGTCGAACAATTGATCCGTTTGACTGAAAAGATTTTTGATGAAGATAGCGAGACGATCATCATCAATGAACGGTACGAATGGTTGACCCAATTAACGGCTCTTTGTGTGGTCACAAAGGACTCTTTTCAGCTTTCTATCAGTGATAAGATCGATCGGATCGTTACCAATCGGTGGTTTGCATTACCTATTTTTGCTTTTGTTATGTGGTTTGTCTATTATCTAGCCATCCAAACGATTGGGACGATCGGAACCGACTGGGTCAACGATACGTTGTTCGGCGGCTGGTTGCCAAACCATATTGAACAGTTATTAGTTGAGTGGCAAGTAGCTGACTGGATGCAACAATTGATTTTAAATGGGATCATTGCTGGAGTTGGGGCTGTTTTAGGATTTCTCCCACAATTAATCGTTCTTTTCTTATGCTTGAGTTTCTTAGAGGACTGCGGCTACATGGCACGGATCGCGTTTGTGATGGACCGATTGTTCCGAAAATTTGGACTTTCAGGAAAATCATTTATTCCCATGCTGATTGCTACTGGTTGTGGGGTGCCGGGTGTAATGGCAAGTCGAACGATTGAAAATGAACAGGACAGACGGTTGACGATCATGGTCACTACATTTATGCCCTGTTCTGCAAAATTGCCTATCATTGCATTGATTACGGGAGCATTTTTCCCTCATGCTTCATGGGTTGCTCCTTCTGCCTATTTTTTAGGGATGACTTCCATCGTCATCTCTGGGATCATGTTGAAGAAAACCAAATTATTTGCTGGAGACACGTCTCCTTTCATCATGGAATTGCCAACTTACCATTTGCCACAATGGTCGATCATTCTAAGACAGACATATGATCGAAGTAAGTCATTCGTGAAAAAGGCTGGCACGATTATTTTTGTCTCAAGTATCCTTATCTGGTTTACATCTTCATACAATTTTATCGGACAAGCTGTGCCTGAAAGTCAAAGTATCTTAGCAAGCTTTGGACGTGTGATTGCCCCTATTTTCCAACCGCTTGGCTGGGGAAACTGGCAAGGGACTGTGGCTACCATCACCGGTCTGATTGCGAAAGAAAATATCATTGGTACCTTTGGCATTTTATTTGGGCACAAAGAAGTTTCTGAAAATGGTCAAGAAATTTGGCTGGCATTGCAAAATACGTATACATCTGCTGCTGCCTATTCATTTTTAGCATTCAATTTGCTATGTGCTCCTTGTTTTGCCGCAATTGGCGCAATCCATCGGGAAATGAATTCTGCGAAGTGGACGATGATCGCAGTAGTCTATCAATGCGGTTTTGCTTATTTGATCAGCTTTATTATCTATCAGCTCTCTCACTTGTTTGAAGGGGGACATTTAATCATCCCAACTTATTTGGCAGGGATATGTATCGTTGGTATCTGTTATGCATTATTGAAAAAGAAAGCAAAGACTAGTAACGTATTAACCATTTCGTTAGAAGGTGAACAATAATATGGCAACATTTTTATTAAGCGTCTTGATATTTGGCAGTGCAGCAGCTATCGTTTATTCGCGATTAAAATCAGGAAAAACATGTGATGAATGTAAAAGTGCCTGTCCTGTAAAGAAGGTTCAGAAGAAAACGATGGTGGACTGATCTCTAGTCAGAAAAAACCACCTCTGCATAAAGAAGTGCACGAAATAAACATAAGTTAAATAAGCAAAATAAAGCGCCACATGTGAATGTCTTCGTTGACTATTTCCGTGTGGTGCTTTATTTTCTCAAGCATGATCTAATGCTCGGGTCATAGCGCTAGGTTCACAACAATCAACGGTGTTTACCTAGCTGACCTTCGGCATTAAATCATAGCTACTCAAAACATGAAGAGCTGTTTCGAGTAGCTTCTCTTTAATGCTCAGGTCATAGCGCTAGGTTCACAACCTTTTGCTTATTTTTCTTTCCCATAGTAAGATGGAACAGAAAAGTAGAAGAGAGAGGAAAAAATATGGCTGGGAAGAAAAAAATCGTTCGGCCGAGATATCAACAGATTGCTGTTGATTTGGCAGAACGGATTGTGGAAAATCGTTACAAGATCGGTGAGAAAATACACGCGAGATCTACGTTAGCAAGTACATATAATGCATCTCCTGAAACGACGAGAAAAGCAATCAATGTGCTAGTCGATCTTGGAATCATGGAGGTTCGTCACGGAAGCGGCGCCTTTGTAGCATCAAAAGAAAAAGCAAAAGATTTTTTGTTGCAATATCAGGATGTCCAATCGATCCAAGAAACAAAAGCGGAGATCATGGCGAGTGTAGAAAAGCAACAAGAAGAGTTGGATCACTTTTCTCAATTACTGGATCAACTGGTAAATCAAACGAAGAGGATCCACAAGATGAACCCCTTATTGCCGTTTGAACTATTATTGACGAATGAGGCAACGCATCTCGATCAGTCAATCAGCGAGTTGAATATCTGGCAAGCAACTGGTGCGACGGTGATTGCAATCTCGCATGAAGAAGAGTTGCTTGTGTCGCCTGGCCCATATGCTAAATTTACTGCGGGGGATACAGTCCACTTTATTGGAAATGAATTTACATTACAGCGAATGACCAATTTCTTTTATCCAGAAAATTAGCGTTGCAAGTGAGTTGTTTTTTCTCATCAAATTTTAAGCTTAGTAAATCCCGATTTAAAAGGGATTTGCCGAGCTTTTTTTCGTTTGATTAAAAGAATACAGTTAGCGTTTTTGACAAAAGTGACTACACGATGTTAGTATAGTGTGGTCACTTTTTTCAGAAAGAAAAATGAATTTACATAGGTAAAGGAGAATTTGTTTGGTAAAAGTTGAAGTAAAGAATTTAACAAAGATATTTGGTAAAAAAACGCAAGCTGCTTTGGAAATGATGAAGAACCGTCAACCAAAGACAGATATATTAAAAAAGACTGGCGCGACCGTTGGTGTTTATGATGCAAGTTTTGATGTGCAAGAAGGAGAAATCTTCGTGATCATGGGGCTTTCAGGTAGTGGGAAATCAACATTGATCCGCTTACTGAACCGATTGATCGAGCCGACTTCTGGAAATATCTATATTGATGGAGAAGATATTTCAAAATTAAGTAAAGAAGAACTTCGTGAAGTACGCCGCCATAAAATCAATATGGTTTTTCAAAATTTTGGCTTATTCCCTCATCGGACGATCTTAGAAAATACTGAATATGGATTAGAAGTTCGTGGAGTACCAAAAGAAGAACGGCAACAAAAAGCAGAGCAAGCATTGGAAAATTCAAGTTTGCTTTCGTTCAAGGATCAATATCCTAGTCAATTATCTGGAGGGATGCAACAGCGCGTCGGTCTAGCTAGGGCATTAGCGAATGATCCAGAAATCTTACTGATGGATGAAGCTTTTTCTGCTCTTGATCCTTTGATCCGTAAGGAAATGCAAGATGAGTTACTCGATTTACAAGCGAACGTACAAAAAACAATCATTTTTATCACACATGATTTAAACGAAGCATTACGTATTGGTGATCGAATCGCTTTGATGAAAGATGGCGAAATCATGCAGATTGGGACTGGTGAAGAAATTTTGACCCATCCAGCGAATGATTACGTCCGTGAATTTGTTGAAGAAGTCGATCGTTCAAAAGTACTGACTGCCCAAAACATCATGGTACCTGCTTTAACGACGAACATCGAATCAGATGGGCCAAATGTAGCACTAACTAGAATGAGGAATGAAGAAGTAAGCATGCTGATGGCTGTTGATAGAAAAAGACATCTTAAAGGGATCATTACTGCAGATCAAGCATTAGAAGCAAGACGTCAAAAACGTCCATTGATTGATTTCTTAGATGAAAATGTAACGGTGATTGGTAAAGATATGGTGGTTAGTGATATCTTCAATATCATTTATGACTCCCCAACTCCTCTAGCCGTTGTGGATAATGGCAAACTAAAAGGTGTTGTCATTCGCGGTAGTGTAATCGAAGCATTAGCAGAAACGAGTGAGGTGAGTGATGATGAATAATTTATTGAACTATCGATTACCAGTCGCTGATTGGGTAGAGAACATCACTGAATGGTTTACAACGACCTTTGCAGGATTATTCTCATTTTTACAAACAATTGGTCAAGCAGTAATGTCAGGGATCACTAATTTACTTTTGGTCATTCCCGCACCATTGTTTATCTTGATATTAACGATTATTGCTTTCTTTATTTCTAAAAAACGTCCAGGATTAACGCTCTTCACACTGATTGGCTTATGGTTTATCTATAATCAAGGATTGTGGACAGACTTGATGAACACAGTAACGCTCGTTTTATTATCCAGCGTTATTTCTATCGTCATTGGTGTGCCATTAGGTATTTTGATGGCAAAAAGCAGTAAAGCTCAAAGCATCATCAAACCAATTCTTGACTTTATGCAAACAATGCCAGGATTTGTTTATTTGATTCCAGCAGTTGCTTTCTTTGGGATCGGTATGGTGCCGGGGGTATTTGCCTCTGTCATCTTTGCTTTACCACCGACTGTTCGTTTTACGAACTTAGGGATTCGCCAAGTACCAAAAGAGTTGGTCGAAGCGTCTGATTCATTTGGTAGTACAAGCTGGCAAAAATTATTCAAACTAGAATTGCCATTAGCTAAAAGTACGATCATGGCTGGGATCAATCAAACAACGATGTTATCTCTTTCAATGGTTGTCATTGCTTCAATGATTGGGGCACCTGGCTTAGGACGTGGCGTGTTATCTGCTTTACAACGTGCGCAAGTCGGTAACGGATTCGTTAATGGGGTAGCATTAGTCATCTTGGCGATTATCATTGACCGCTTCACACAGCATTTGAACCAGCCAAATAGTAAAAAGGCAGTAAATGGCTCAAAACAACCAAATAAAAAGCGTCAAGGGATCATCATTGGGGCTGTAGTCGTAGTGCTTTTAGGTGCGATCGGTTTAGGTAGTTTTTCAAATGCAAAAGAAACGAAAAAAATCAATCTCTCTTACGTTGAGTGGGATACAGAAGTCGCTTCAACAAATGTCGTTGCGGAAATGTTAAAGGGAATGGGCTATGATGTTACGATCACTCCTCTTGATAACTCGATCATGTGGGAATCTGTTTCAAAAGGTGAGTCAGATGGGATGGTTTCTGCATGGTTGCCAAAAACACATGGTTCACAATATGCACAATACAAAGATCAAATCAACGATCTAGGTGCCAACTTAACAGGTGCTAAAGTCGGACTAGCTGTACCTAGTTATATGGATGTCAGCTCTATTGCAGATTTAACTGACCAAGCAGATAAAAAAATTACTGGGATCGAACCTGGTGCAGGCGTCGTCAATGCAGCGGAAAACACGGTCAAGCAATACGATAATCTAAAAGGATGGACTGTTGAAACTTCCTCATCAGGCGCAATGACTGTTGCTTTAGGACAAGCAATCAAAAAGCATGAACCAATTGTGATCACCGGTTGGACACCACATTGGATGTTTGCTAAATATGATTTGAAATATTTGGAAGATCCGAAAAAAGCGATGGGAGATGCTGAAGAAATCCACACAGTTGTACGTAAAGGATTAAAAGAAGATCAGCCTGAAGCTTATAAAGTATTAGATAAATTCCATTGGACAGAAAAAGATATGGAAAAAGTCATGTTGGAAATCAACAATGGAAAAGAACCACAACAAGCAGCACAAGACTGGATCAAAGAAAATCAAAAAACAGTCGATAGCTGGAAAGAATAAGCATACTTTTCAAATTCAATGGGGAATAAGAAAACATCTAGCGTAGAAGAACCAATTCTATTCTAGATGTTTTTTTGTAAATGAGGTTGCAAAAATCTGAGCATGGATTGACTTGTTGCTGCCAGTTGTTACACTGAGGAAAGAAGGACATTTTAGTGAGTAGGGGAGAGTAACACATGATCAAATTGATATTGACTGATTTAGACGGAACATTTTTGGATAGTAAGGGTAGCTTCGATAAGGAGTTTTATCAACAAGTAAAAGGATCGATGGATGACCAAGCGATTTACTTTGCTCCTTGTACAGGAAAACAATGTGAACGTGTAGAAGAACTTTTTGGACCAGAACTTTCTAAGGATTTATGGATCTTAGGTGATAGTGCGACACGCATCAAGCACAACAATGAATACGTTTACGAATCGTTGTTGCCGAATGATCTTGGAATCAAACTGATCAATAAACTAGAAGAAATTGCCAATGATTATACTATCATTGCTTGTACGCCGACTGCAGCGATGATCAAAGAAACTACGTCTGAAGAGGACAAACAGATGGTGAGAGGTTCCTATCGAGAAGTTCAATTGGTAGAAGAGCTTAATAAAATAACCGAAGATTTTGTGAAGATCACTGTCTATGATAGAAAGAAAAGATGTTTTGAGTATGTAAAGGAACTGATGGAGTTCAAAGAACAGGCATATATCGTTGCTTCTGAAGCCGCATGGATCGATATTTCAAATGCGGGTGTGCATAAAGGAACGACAGTGAAAGAATTGCAAAAGCTGTTAGGGGTCACCAAGGAAGAAACGATGGCATTTGGTGATGGTTTAAATGATATCGAATTGTTGAATGCTGCTACGTACAGTTTTGCGATGGAAAATGCTTTTGAGGAAACAAAAGCAGCAGCGAATTTCATCACTCGATCAAATGATGAACAAGGGGTACTACAGACGATTCAAAAAATAATCGCATTACAAAAATAGTATAACGTTAGTTTTGCTAAGAGGTATCCTCAATAAGTATAGAATATCGAATCAAACGCAAGCAAGGATGAGTGTATACCCGAAAATCCTACCTGAAAACAAAAAAATGTCATCACGTACATCTTTTTCGAAACTACCGAAGTAGCCAAAGATGTACTGATGACGTGGGTTTGGCACCCAATGGGCCGTGAGGGGCTCGAACCCGCGACCCGCTGATTAAGAGTTCGTTATTTAATGGTATTTTAAATGAAGATAAGCGAATTTACAGCATTTTTAAATGCTTATATACCGCAAATTATCCCAAGTTTTTATATATCCTACCCGAGTTTATACCCGAAAATATAATTTTTTAGTGTTATTTTATATCTTTTTTTAATAGGTTTTCAAACGCTGTAGTTGCTGTATCTTTTTCTTTGCGTAAGACATGGCCATAAACATTCATTGTAGTATTAAAATCTCGGTGTCCTAATCGTTTTTGAAGCTCTTTTGGGGTCATATTAGGGTCACTAAGCAAATAGGTAGCTGATGTATGTCTAATGTCGTGAAAACGAATGTGACGCAAATTGTGACGTTTGGTGAATCGTTTGAACTTCTTATACAGATAACTTCCACGTGGCAAAGTTCCATCTTGTTTTGTATCAAATATAAAATAGTGTCTTAATTTCTTTATATTTAATTTCCAACGAATTTTTTTATTCTCTTTGATTAATTCATCTAACATATCAAATAGATAAGCAGGACCGGTTACTATTTTTTCATCATCATCATTTTTCAAACCTGGAAGCAACCGAATATCTGATTTTCCATCCACTTCTGAAATCCGCTGATGAAATCTTATTTCTTGTTTGTCAAAGTCAATATCTTTTTCTTCTAAAGCTGCAATTTCTCCTTGTCTTGCTCCTGTAATAAATGCTAGAACAATTAAAGTTTTAATTTCTATGCTTTCCTCAAATGCTGCTTTTAGCATTGCATGAATTTCTTCTTCCGAATAAGGTTCTTCGATATTCTTTTTTACGCCTTTTTCTTTTGGTATTTTTACATTTTCCACAGGATTTTCTTTAATTGCTCCGTACTCATTTTTAGCCATCAAAAATAAGTTGTTAACGGCGTATAACATACGAAGCTTTGTATTTCTTGATAAAGGTTTATCAGAGTTTCTTCCAGGATCTTTTGTATTGATTCTTTGAGCATTAACAACAATTTTCTTTATCATGTATGGTTTGATATCGATTAGAGGGATAAAATCAAATTTATCAAGAAATCTATTCTCGATCATTCGCTTATAGTTATGATAAGACTTTGGCTCTAAATTTTTTTCGGCCTCTGAAAGCCATATTTTTCTATAAAATTCACCAAAAGTTATATTGAATAAATCCAACGAATCATCGGTCATTCCTTCGAATTGCTCTAACCAGATGTTCAATTCTTTATATGCCGCTCTTTTACTATTCGCTTTTATAGTTTTGCTTTTTCTTTTTGCCGAGCCATCAGGTTTGTACCCTAATACAGCTCTTAGTCTATATGTTTCATTGTCTACTTGTTCTAAGTATCCTGTTACTTCTGACATAATTGAATCAGCTCTCTTTCTCTGATACAATAGGAACTATAAAGAAGCCTATAGTATAGGTTTGTTTTTTCTTAGAACACGCTCGCTTTGGTCGGTGGGGCGTGTTTTTTTGCTAAAATACAATATTTCCGTTTGAGTCAGAAGGTTTCAGAGCGCCGATAATAGCTTCAATAAATCCTAAAGCAGATGGTATGAAAGTCCAAGAGAACACAAGATATAAAATCCCCATGAGTGTTTTTCCACTATAAAACTTGTGGGCTCCCAAACCCCCAAGAAATAATGCCAAAAGAACGTATACTAATTTATTTACAACTCTTCCTGATTGGCTTGTACTTACTTGCTGATTTTGTGTATTAATAACATTAATATGAATCTTATCTTCAACAGAATTAGAGCTATTCTTAACTCTGGTGATAATTAAACTTTCACCATCTTTGAAAACCTCGACTTCATCGTGGACTTCTGGTCTCCAGTCCAATTCTTCATACGGAACACGAATAATTTCTTTTTCATCTGTAGCAATAACAACTTCTGATGAATCTAACTTAACAATTTTTGCCATACACTTTTTCTCTCCATTCTGATATAATTATTTTGACATTAAATATTAACCCTAGCCGCAGCGCCAACTACGACTGGGGTATTTTTTTATAAAACGACTACGCCATAAATTTTAAAATCATCTGTATCACAGATTGATATATCCTCATACTTTTTATTTAAACTCACTAGCTTGTTACCTGACAGTTTCTTAACAAACGCTTCATTATTTACTTGGCATACGATTATCTGACCGTCACGCACATCTGATGTGCTTTTAATAAAGATAACTTGTCCATCTTCGAAAAGCGGTAACATTGAATCACCGTTTACCTTAACTGCGAAATCATGTTCAGGTATCACGCCTTCATAACTTACTTCGTCCACAGTTTCATCTTCTAGCCATTCACCTGTTCCAGCGGACACATAACCTCGAATTTCAATTGTAGTTTTCGGACGTTTGTTTTGTTCTCTCAATTGATATTCCGCAAAGTTGTAGACTTTTGTTTGACGTTCAGGATTAAGTTGTTTATATATTGTTTCAATGGATGGAGCATTTTCATCTTCCCAACCCATTAAAAAAGCTGGGGTTGTTTTCAAAACTTCTGCAATATCATCAAGAATATTTGTAGGCAATTTTTCAATATCGCCTTTTTCATATCTAAAGATAGTAGATCTAGAAACTCCAAGTTTTTCCGCAACGACATCAGCACTTAAATTTAATTCCTTTCGCCTTAGTTTCATTCTCTCGCCTATATCCATTTCACTCACCTCTTAAAAAGAGTATAAAATATACGTTGCAAAAATGCAACAAAATAAATCGCAATAATGCAACTTTTTAATTGACTAATAAATAATAGGGTGTTATATTTGTTTTAACAAGTCGCAACAATGCGACAAAAAGAAAGGAGTGAGGTTCATGATCAACACAAACAAATTAAAAGGTCTTATCGTAGAACGGGGCACTACTCAACAAGCAGTAGCAGATTCAATCGGAATCGATCGAAGTACTTTTTATCGAAAAATGAAAAAAGGTGGAGATTTCTCGATTGAAGAAGCAAAAAAAATGAAGCAAGAAATCCCACTAACTGATCAAGAAGCAATCGAAATTTTTTTTGGTGGAAAAGTCGCATTTACGCTACAAAACAAACAACATAAGAAGGAGGAGACAAAATGAACACACAAAAATTTGAAAACAATCTATTTGAATTAGAAGTTAAGACGGAAAATGGTGAATCGTTATTTAATGCTGAAACAGTAGCAAGAAGTTTGGGTTTCGTGGAAACAAAAAACGGTAAAGAATATGTTCGGTGGAGAACTGTCAATGGATATTTAAAAAAATACCTTTCGCAAGAAGTTGCGAAAAACGACTTTATCAGTGAGCCAATGGTTTACAAATTAGCCTTTAAAGCAAACAACGCTTTAGCAGATAAATTTCAGGATTGGCTAGCTGTAGAAGTCCTACCTCAAATCAGAAAACACGGCATGTACGCAACGGACGACCTACTAAACAATCCAGACTTGCTGATTGAAGTAGCAACCAAACTCAAAGAAGAACGCACGTTACGATTGGTAGCTGAACAAAAGGCAGCTGAAATGCAGCCGAAGGCGGACTATTACGACCGAATCTTGAACAACAAAGGATTAGTTACAGTTAGTACGATTGCTAAGAACTACGGTATGAGTGCAGTAACATTTAACAAATTACTTCACGAGCTAGGTATTCAATACAACCAAAGCGGAACATGGCTGCTATACAGCAAGTTCCAAGACAAAGGATACACGCATATTGAGCCATTTGATTATGAAGATAAAAACGGCGATCGGCAAGGACACATCTTCTTATATGAGACATTGAAGAAGAATAATTACTTACCGATGATTGAACGTGAACAAACAGCATAGGAGGTGAGATGAATGGAGAGACCAAAAGGGCGCGTAACCATTGACCTAAAAATTACAAAAACCAACTCAAAAATGAGCTGGCTTCATAGACTATTCTTTTGGAAAGTCTAGATTAAAAGCGTCTAAACTACGATGGAACAAGTCATAATACAATCCGTAAATATCGACTTCTTTTTCATCTGCGTTGTAATCAGCGCCATTTATTTGGGAAATTAATTTTCTGTTGACTTCAGCTTCTACCGCTAATAGAGCTAAGTCATGAGCGCGTTGTTCATTAGTTAATGACATAATTTTCACCTCACTTTCATAGTGAGTATACCAAAGAAGGGGGTAACAAAATGAATGAAGTAAAAATCATTTCTGAATTAACTGGAATCTTAGTCAAAAATAATTTATCTGCTTTAGAAGCTCTAGAAGCGTTAGAAGAAACAAAGAAGGTATTTTTAGAAAGAAGCTGGCATATTGCTTCAGAGAAACAACATGCCATTAAAGATTAGTTATACATATCAATTATTGTAGTAATTGATTGTGTAGTTAGTATCAACGGTTGGTTCTTTTCATTAATCTCGTTACGAAAAGCAAAAGAATGATCTCTATATTCTAGACTATCTTTTTCATCGTGACGATCAAAAATAAGAAATTTATTTTCAACCACTGCATTTAAAATTTCTGGATAAGACTTTTGCCAAGAATATCCAGTATTAGTGCATGTTTTTTCTAAGACGTTATTTGAAAAAGATATTTTATCGAAACCATCAACAAGAATTTCCGAACCATCATTAATACAAATATTAAGTGTAATGTCCATACAATTATCACCTCACTTTCTACAGTGAGTATACCAGAGAAGGAGGTAACAACATGAAAATTAGCATTGAAGCAACGCCACAAGAAATAGCAGAATTGCTCCAAGCTATTGCGAGTAGCCAGGAGCAAAGAATACCATGTGAAAACATTGTAGTTTCTAGTGAGTCAATTAAAACCATTACGGATTTTAATTAGGTTTTTCGAAAATAGAAAGCATGACTTTCTCGATCATTTTATCTGTGTAATCAAGACTAGACTTGTGAAGAATTGAGATGATTTCAGTTATCTTTATAGTTTCTCCCAAATTGTCTATTTGACCTTGAATGTCTAATTCTTTAAGAGAATCCTTTCTTGCGGATTCAATCAAATTTTTAATTTTATCCTCATCCATAATTTTCACCTCCTTATCAATTATTTCAGCCGACCACTGACTGATAAGGAAATTATACAACAGAAAGGAATGAATAGAATGGACACGCAAAGGATTGTTTTAGAAACAGAGGAAAAAGAATTTATTGAAACGGTTATTAGTTTTGTAACCGAGAAAGGCTGGACGATTTCTAATTTGCAAAATGCTGTATCAAAAGTGGAAGATTATATGAAAAAAAATGCCACATTAACAGAGCTGACAATTGGCATGCCAGCTCAAATTAAAGATTAATAGAATCTATATTTGTATTGCCCGCCACCACGAACAATTAAGTACCATCTACCAGGACCACTGACTGTAATATTTACCGGTGTTCTAGTGTAATGTCCGCCGTAGTAATTAAATTTTTGACCAGAGTTCATTTTTCTGTAGTTTGTAGAATCGACCAAAAACACATCTGCGGCGTGTTGAAGTTCTACTCTTACAGATAATGAACCGCTAGATTCAGCATAAGGAACCTGCACCATAATTTTCACCTCCTTATCAATTATTTCAGCCTGTCACACTGATAAGGAAATTATACCAAAGAAAGGAAAGTAAAAAATGAACACACCACAAATTTTTAGTTTTGAACAACACGAAGTAAGAACGTTTCTAGAAAATGACATTCCGTATTTCGTAGCAAACGATGTTGCCAAAACTTTGGGATACAAAAATCCCAGTAAAGCCACCAATGATCATTGTAAAAAATCAATTGAAACATGGGGTAACGATTCGTTAGGTCGTCGTCAAAAGTTCAAAGTTCTTAACTTACACCATGCTTGCTGAAAGATTTGGAATTAGCAAAAGCTACTTATCTTTAATTTTAAACGGTAAAAAGACTTCTGCAGAAGCAAATAGAATCATAGATTCGATTATTACTATGTACGAATTGTAAATACAGGAGGAAACAACCAATGGAGCAACTAGCTTTAGTTAACCTCTCGGATCTCAAAGCTTCTTTGGCAGAATCTGAGATTGCAAATGAAGTGTGGGATACAAAGCAAGCTGCGGAATATTTAAAAACCACAACACGCACGCTGACTAAAGATGCCGAATCTGGAAAGATTCCAGCAGCGAAAGTTGGCAGAGAGTGGAGGTTTAGTAGTATCGCTTTGTATCAGTATCTAAAAGGAGGAAAAACATGGGTAAATTCAACAGAGCGCTAGTATTCAGCGCACCGCTAATCATCTACGCTTTAGGTCTTTGGGGAAGCAGACAAGCATTGATCGGCACGATCGTTTATATGCTTTGGATTTTCATTGGGCTGGATGAAGCTGAGCACAGATCAAAAAAGCCAGTCGGGAGAGACTGACTAGAAAGGAAGTATTTTAAATGTTTGGAAAGTCATTATTACAAAAAATACTGGCAGAGCAAAAATATACAAACGAGTTGCTTAAAATTATTATTGAAAATTTTGAACAAAAAGAAAAATTTGTTAAACAACAAAATAATCAAGAAGAGCCACCTTCAATTAATGAAAGGTTTAGCGATTGGGATAAATGGAGAGGCCAGTACAAATAATCTAAAAGGGCAGATTATCATAATCAATTTCATTACTTTTTTCAGCCTTCTGTTTTTGCCATATTAAATCGAGATTGTTTTTTTCATATGTGCCATCACTTGCACCTAAAATAATTTGTCCAAATGAATTTAAATTATCTTCATTTTTTTGGATGATAGATAAAATTTTCCATCCATCTTTAAGTAAAGCATTTATAGTTTTTTGATCACTTGAATGTACACCAAAAATTTCAATATGAGTAATATCTTCAAACATTATCACTACACCTCGCTTTCTATTAAAAATTATATCAAAAAGGAGAGAAGAAATAATGCAAGAATTAGTAATTTTAAAAAATAAAGAAGCTGTGACTACGAGCTTGCAAGTAGCTGAAGCTTTCGAAAAGAAACATAAGCATGTGCTAGAAGCAATTGAATCAGTAAAAAGATCGGTCGAAAATTCGGCCAATGTTGAAGGTGTGCTCAATTTTGAGCAGATGTTTGTAGAAGGAAACGAGCCGGACACGTATGGGAGAAGTCGGAGAGTTTTTTTCATGAATAGAGATGGATTTTCCTTGTTAGCTATGGGATTCACTGGAAGTAAAGCAATAAGTTTCAAACTCAAATTTATTGAAGCATTCAACGAGATGGAAGATGTCATTCGTAAAAATACTGTTCCTCAAACGATTGAAGACATGATGATCTACCAATTAGAAGAAATGAAAGATGTAAAAAAAGATGTCTGCATGCTTAAAGATACTATGCGAATTAGCGGACAACAAGAGTTTGAAATTAAGCAAAAAGGAAATATGAAAGTTATGGAAGTTTTAGGAGGTAAAGAAAGCCGAGCTTATGAAGAAATCAGCAAAAAAGTATTCTCAAAATTTTGGTCTGAATTTAAACGTACCTTTTCAATCCCAAGATATGGCGAGTTACCTCGTAAGAGATTCGATGATGCTGTTTCATTTATTGAAATGTGGTTACCAGAAACTGCGATCCGCATGGAAATCGATCAACTGAACAGACAACAAAGACTTTTCGATGATGAAAATGAATAGAGCTGAAGCGCTAAGGATAGGGACGGTAATTGCTAATCGCTGGTGGAGACATAACAAACCAATCATCCTAAGCCAACAACATATTGATAAGCAAAAAGCTTGGCAACAAATAAAAAGCGACTCCGCCGGCAAGCATTGAGTCGCAAACAAAATACATCTAAGGAGATGTTACCACATGAAAAAAGAACTTTCCACTCTAGATCAATATTTGACTGATCCTAGTTGGGGCAAATCGAATATCAAGGAAACAAGCAATCGAAAAATCAGACGAAATCTTTTGACGAATGAAGAGCTAGCGTGCGATCAAGACGATTTGGGCAATTTTGTGAGTATTTGGGATCATGTTTACCTTATTCATCTATTAAAACATTCAAATAAACCTGAATATATTTATGTCATCGAAGATGGCTTGATTGACGCATTAGAAGAGTACGACAGAGATAACTTGATTGATATCTCTTATTACGGATCAGGTAAGAAATACATTGCTGAAATGGAGGCAGAATTTGATGAGTGAAGTTACAAAACGCAACGATAACAAATTATTCAACAGTCTATACAAAATAACTGTCAATGATGTTGTCGAAAAAAGGAACAAACTAACCTATTTGTCTTGGGCATGGGCGTGGGCAGAAGTCAGCAAAATATGCGAAGAAGTAGACTACGAAGTCTATCGTGATCCAGAAACAAATCGTCCGTACCTCTTCGATGAAAAAACAGGCTATATGATTTTTACCAGTATAACAGTCAACGGAGTAAAGCGTGACATGTGGTTACCAGTCATGGATGGTGCAAACAAGGCAATGAAAGATGAGCCATATACCTACGAAGTCAATGATTATCAGTGGAATAACGAAACGAAGAAAAAAGAGATTGTTGGAAAAATCGAAAAGCGAGTTGAAGCAGCAACTATGTTTGATATCAACAAAACGATCATGCGCTGCCTAGTAAAGAATCTTGCTATGTTTGGACTTGGTTTATATATTTTTGCAGGTGAAGACATGCCAGAAGATGTCTCGATGCTTGAACCAGCTACTCAAAGAAGCAAAAAGCTATTCTTAGATGCTTTGCAATTGGTTGCTAACAAGTACGATAAATCAATTGACGAAGCAGTTGTCGCATTGACTGATGCAGCTTCTATAACTGCCGATGACAGTAAATGGACTAAACGTGATCTAGGCGTGCTAAAACGAGGCGTTAACTGGCTTGAAGATCAGTACAAAGAAGAAACAAAAGAGAAGTGATATGAGTGTTTAAACCACTAATAGATTCATACTCGGCGGTACTAAAGAAATTTAAAGGTAACGACATTGGTGCAACGATCAATGAAGAAGTAAATATCGAACGGCTGAAAACAATGTATGACGGTTACGATGGCGATCGAATCATTGAAATTCGTTTTATTGATCCACGTCGATTCACTGTGCAGCAACGAAACTTTATCTATGCACTTATAGGCGATATTTTCATCGATACAGGAATGCCAACGGACTTCTGGAAGGAATTCTTCTACTTCCGTTTTGAAGGTGTCACAGGGCGCGAAATAAGCCTCAAAGACGAATCGAGCACAAGCGTGAGTGATGCCAATATCTTAGCGAATATCATCCTAGATTTTATCTTTGAACATCATATTCCTTTCAAAGAAGGTTATGAGATTTTACCAGCGAATCAAGAATATTACTTCTACAAGTGCATTACAAAAAGAGTCTGCTGCATCTGTGGCAAAACAGGAGCTGACATCGATCACTTTGACAAAGCGCTAGGAAGACGAAAGCGCAAAGAAGTTGATCATTCAGAGTACACATTTGCAGCACTCTGCAGGATTCATCACACGGAGAAACACAAGATAGGTGTGATCAATTTCAAAAATAAATATCAAATCAAAGGGATCAAGTTAAATCAGGAGACAATCAAGAAATTAAGAATCGGAGGATAAAAAGTGGATCACAGAAGTTATTACGCCATCATACCTGCAAATGTTAGATATGACGATTCTTTGATACCTAGTGCAAAACTTCTTTATGGAGAAATCACAGCTCTATGTAATGAGAAAGGTTATTGCTGGGCTAGCAATGAGTACTTTGCCAATCAATATAAAGTAAGCAAACCAACCATTCAGAATTGGCTAAAGTCACTTGAAGAAAAGGGCTATATCTATAGAGAAGTTAAGTACAAAGTGGGTAGTAAAGAAATCGAGGCTAGGTATATAAGAATTCTTGGTGGGGGTCACCAAGAAAATTTGGTGGGGGGTCACCAAGAAATCTATCAAGATAATAATACATCTATTAATAATACATTTAATAATACAAAAGAATATATAAGAGACTTACCGCCTTCGAAAAAATCGAAGGCTAAGCCCATCCGTCATAAATACGGAGAGTATAAAAATGTTCTTTTGTCAGATGAACAAATGGAGAAACTAAAAGCAGAGTTTCCAAACGATTATCAAGAACGAATTGAGCGACTGTCAGAGTACTGTGCTTCGACAGGTAAGACCTATAAGAACTATCTAGCTACCATTCGTAATTGGGCTAAGAAGGATAGTCAGCCTAAGAAGGTATCAAGTGGTTTTAATCGCAATGTAAGACGAGAGAAGCTTCCTGACTGGGCTAAGAACAATTCTATACCTACTGCATCAAGTAATGAATTAGACCCTGACGTCCCATTCTAGGAGGTAAAAGTTGAAATCAAATTATTTAGAACTAATTCAGAAAATAGCTAATCGAAAATCAAATGACGACGAAGAGCTTAAAGTCCTGAGAATGGTTTATAGAGAAATTAAATCACCAGACTTCGATGCCAGCGGTAAAGACCGCGTTTCATGGATTAAATTACGCTCGTACTATGTGATCTTTGTAGATAGATCATGGTTAACAAACTCAAAGTACTTTGACGTCCCTTTTGATGTTTGCATAAGCGGTTTACAAAACTATCTAAAGTCTCTTGAAGGTGGTAAGTAATATGGACGTTAAAAAGCTAATCGCACAGATTGAATTAATGCACGTAGAAGCACTAAGGCAAAGTACCTCTCATGATGACAAATGGCTTAACACGTTTCACGGCGGTCGTGAGAGTGCTTTAGATCAAGTATTGAAATTACTAAAAGGAGCATAACGATATGGACTTTGTCATTAAGCGGCGTGGGGAAGTGATTAAAGAAGTCTGTTATGAAAACAAACTCAAACAACCATCAAAGCCCAAAAAAGAAAATCAGGCGTGGATGAGAAAAGTCAACAAGAAATGACGATCAGAAATCAATAACAATAAATTGTCCGTTTTTTCGGACAAAAAAGTGATAAGGAGGACCAACATGCTAGACATGAAAATTGAGGATTACAGAATCACAAGTGATTCAAGACAGATCACTCTATCAAAAGTCAGACGTGATGAAGAAGGAAATATCCGTTATATCGAAAATAGCGAGGGTCAGAAAGAAGAGTCTCGTGTTGATATCGGCTACTATCAAACGTTATCGATGTGTCTGAGGGCGATTCAGCGTGATTATACGCAATCGGAAGGAACGGTAATAAAAAGCATCATCGAATATAAAAAGGCGCTTGAGCGCATTACTAGACACTTCGAAAACGAATGTGAGATCGAAGGTGTAAAAAATGGATAAGAAAGCGACAATGAAACGAATTGCTGAATTAACCAAGTCAGAATCTTGGCAGGAAGACAAAGAAATAGTTGCAGAAGTCCAAAAGCTTGGTAAATCAATGTGGACTGAAAAGCCTAAACGGAAAACGCCGAGAAAAATTGCAATCTGGCATGGTGATCGAATTCTAGTGACAGGTACTGCTGAACAGTTATCTGAAATTACTGGATTAAGCAAAAACATTATTTGGGATAGAGCTAAACGCGAGAACGTTGATTTGAAAGGTCGTCAATTTAAACATTTGGAGGAGAAAAAATGAACGAACTAATCACAAAAGTAGAGCAGTGGGCTAAAGATAAGGGATTGGATCAAGCTGATCCAAAAGCACAGTTTTTGAAAGTAGCTGAGGAATTCGGAGAAATTGCTTCGGCAATGGCAAGAAGTAATGATGAGCTATTTAAAGATAGCGTAGGAGACGTTATCGTCACGCTGATTATCCTTTCCATGCAAAAAGGGACAAACGTACAAGAGTGTTTAGAAATGGCGTACAACGAAATCAAAGGACGTACAGGGAAGATGGTAGATGGTGTATTCGTGAAGTCGAGTGATTTGGAGGACAGCGAATGCGAATCTTAGAGATTGTTTGGGAAGTAATCAAACTTATTTCCAATATGTATTTTACGTTCTGGTTGGTGTGCTGTCTCCTATATGGATTCAAATGGCAAGTAGGGAATTTCATGAGCGTTAAAATACCAGGGATATTGAGACGGAGTAAGAGGGCTTACAAGGAGGACAGCGAATGATAAAAAAACTCATTCAATTCAGCATGGATTTATATGATATCGAATCAGGAGCAACAGTATCTGTGGAGTCTGATCATTTAATCATAAGTTTTGCTGACGAACGTCAAATTATCATATGGGTAGTTGACGATATGCTATATCCAGAAATTGTACATGATTTTGAAGAATCAAAAGCGGTTGAATTTGAAACAGTGAAAAAAGTAATGGAATTGATTGAAAAATACGAGGAGGACAGCAAATGATACCAAAATACAGAGTGTGGGATAAGCAAACAGAAAGGATGCATATTGTTAGCGGAATAGATTTCAATGATGGTTTAGTATCCAGCGTGAACATATGGCATGAAGGGTGGCCTTGGGTATTGGAACCCGATGAAATTGTGCTCATGCAATCCACAGGGCTGAAAGATAAAAATGATGTGGATGTCTACCAAGGCGATATCATCAGATGTACTAGGGGTTGTCCTCATGAAGTAATTTGGTTAGAGAAATATGGAGGAACATTTTTTGGAGGAATGCCAGCGTGGTATCTTTCAGGATTAAGTAATGGCTATTCGTGGACTGGTAGAGAAGAAGTCATCGGAAATATATACGAGAATAGCGAGTTATTGGAGGAACAGAGATGAATAAAAAAGAATTAATTGATAAACAAGCATTGATTGATGAATTAATGAAAATACCTGGTGTGGGATCTAATAGTGACGCTTTAGAAACGATTAAACGTTTCCCATCGTACGGACCGCAAAAGCCAGTGGTGTCTAAGTTTGTAGCGGAGTGGTTTGAGGATAATAAAGATGATTTAGAATTTGCCATTTGGGAATTGTGTGTAGATTCTTATGGTTCTGCTCAGCAAGGGATGTTGGATTGGATTCAACAATCCGAAAACAAACCAATCGAAACCCTTGTCCGCATGAAAGACGGCTACGAGGTCGAGAAAGAGCCGTTGTAAAGTGTAATAATTGCTGGCGAGTACCTTGTCAAGGAGATCAGTTGCAGTAATGAAGTTAAACTAGTATCAACAGCTTACCTGCCGCAATACCTTGCACACCACTACCAACTGACCGAAAAACAGATTAAAGAAATTGATGAAAGATACTGGCCATTTGCTGTGCCAGTGGAAGAGGTGGAAATAGCAGAAAGCGAGGAATAACATGTTGAAAATTGTTATCGGGACAAATGAAGGAAAAGTATTATGTATTTCAAATAACGAAGACGAGATCAAAGCATCAATGGTTAATTATTTGATTGATACCGACCAAGAGCCAACAGAAGATTTCTTCGAATCTCGAAACTGGAGTGAATATGATATTGAGGTATACGAGTATCATCAACCGCAACTCAACGAGAATCAGCAGATTGTGTTGGAGTTTTTAAAGAATGAGTATAACGGACCAATAATGATTAACCCTATGGAAGTAATTTTTGCGCTGCACGACGAACTGGTTAATGGTAGCAAAATAGATATAGTGGAAGCATACGTTGAATTGAGCGACGAAGATGAAATTCAAGTTCTACAAGTATTTAGTCAGTGGATGTTAGAAAAGGAGGAAGCGGAATGAACGAGAAAATAAAAAAATCTATTCGTTACATTGATAAAGCATTATCGCAACTCGAACCCTTGCGAATTGAAAGTCATAAAGGAATGAGTGTCTACCCAAATCAGTATGACAAAATGAACGCTGATTTACGTAATGCAAAGCTGGACTTAATTAACATTAAAAATAACAAAGGCTGCCAGTATTGCAAACACAGCGAACCGTTGAATGATACCAGCAACTCTAACTTTGCAACTGCAATTGAGTGTGAGGAAAATGGATACTACATTGCAACTGAGTATGACGATGGCGATTATGCAGATACTGGCTATTCTGCTTATATCCAATATTGCCCTATGTGCGGTCGAAAATTGGAGGATAAAGAATGAAGATTTATGTAGTAAAGTTTGGAAATCAATTTTACAGAAGTGATGAACGTTCTATAGGGGCTAACACATTATCCATTGTAGACATACTCCAAAGTGCAAGATGGTTTGATAACCTCAAAGAAGCTAACCAAGTTTCACGACGACTTGGTGGATTAACGCAAGTATATGAACTGGTCACTATCGATCATGAGGAGGAAAAAGAATGAAATTAAAAGACGGATTTTACGCTAGTAGCCACGGTATCGGCGGTTTAATGCTAGACATGCCGACAAAGAATCCTAAAACACGTGAGAAACCAAAATTCAAAGTCGGTGACATGGTTCGCTGCGAAGCAGAGGAGTTCATCTATCCATTTCGTGGATATGTAGAGCATGTCTATAATCATTCTGCAATCATTCGTATCGAAAATACGATGGAATGTGACAAGTGGTTAGCGAAAAGTAAAGAGAATTTAGCAGTGGCTAGATTGGT
Source organism: Enterococcus durans NBRC 100479 = LMG 10746 (assembly GCF_001544215.1). Lineage (GTDB taxonomy): Bacteria > Bacillota > Bacilli > Lactobacillales > Enterococcaceae > Enterococcus_B > Enterococcus_B durans. The sequence goes on along the minus strand of NZ_BCQB01000029.1, from coordinate 1,473 downwards.
GGATATGGAGGTTATAAACAATGAAATTTAAAATCTTTGAAGAGGACACACGCTATGAATTAGAAGAAAAATTAAATGAATTTGCAAAGAATAATGAAATTCAGCATATATCTTTAACGGCTTTTATGGCCGGTTATACAACTTAATATGCAGCTGTTGTGAGCTACGTAAGTCAATAAAGGGAACTCGACAAATAAAAAAGCCGGATCGCTCCGACTGATGTAATAAATCCGACAAGTTTATTATATCACATAAAGGAGCGGTTTGACTTGATGCAATTGTTACGAGAGGTAGATTTCAAACAGACAAGATGTAATGCGAGAGATGTGCTGAAGAACTTTCGGCGTTTGGAGCGGATGGCAGGTCGCTCTTTGATAGATATTAAGTCGCCTATCATAACTGATATGCCGAAGGCACCAAAGCACGGCAATAAGGCAGAGGACGCGATCATTCAGATGATGGATATAGAAGCAGAGAGAGATGCGATTTTAGCGGCTTTGATGGCACTTAGTCTGATTAGTCGTCAGATACTCTACTACAGCTTCTGTGTGCCGGATAGCTTCTCAAACTACAGGATTAGCCGTGAAGTGGGTTATTCAGAAAGAAGCATACAACGGATGAAATCGGAAGCTCTAATAGAGTTTGCAGAAGCGTATAAACATGGGGAAAAAATTGCTTATAAATAAGAGGTGGAGTCAATGAAAGTTTATACTAAAAAAGATTATGATTATAGACAAACAGTACTTGAAAATATTAAAAATGTAGAACCTCTATTTCAAACAGATAAAGTAATAGAGTTTAACCAGACTTTTTCCTACAAAGGCAGAAACTATATGAGTTGTATGCATGATACTGAAAATGACATTCTTATTGTTGAATCTTTTGAATTAAAGGAAATTCCAGAATATGATTATCAGTATTCGGATGAAATTATGTGTCCGTATTGCGGAGATTTGCAATGTGATTCATGGGAATCAGATGAAACAGGCAAAGAACAATGCGATATATGTGGAGGTACATTTGAGTACTCACGTGAAGTGACGGTTAGCTATTGTTCAACTAAGCTAGAATATCCTCAAATAACTTTAATCGAATAATTTGGCGGTTTTTTGGCGGAATGATGGCGGTTTTTAGCCGTTTACCAGTGATATTATGATAGTGTCGAAAGATTAGTGATAGGTCTGAGACAAAATAAAATGTAGGGGAGGAAATCTCCCTCATCGTTTTAAATTAAGCTTCGATAGACAGCAGCGGAAATATTAAGAATAAGGATGTGAACTCAACTCCTTCTGAATTCTTCGTATGCTGCTGTCTATTAAATTATGTATCGAACGGAGGTAGGCTAGTGGAAACAAGAGATGATGAAACAGCTATTGTGAATAAAGCTGAAAGTGAAAATTCTAGTTTTTTTGTAAAAGCAAATTGGAGCATTGATTTACCAGAAGGGAATATCAACACTCCAGTAGCAGAACC
>NZ_BCQB01000028.1 GCF_001544215.1 Enterococcus durans NBRC 100479 = LMG 10746 | reverse complement strand
CGTATTGAAAAGAATACAGCGACTACAAGAAAAATCAATGAAATAAACAAGGTGATGGCGAACAGCCCCGTCATATCTTGTAATAAGTGAAATGTATTGTCCAGCGTTCCTGTTTTTTCCAGTTTCAATGCCTGATAACTTGTTTCAAAATCTTTTATGGACATTTTTTTCAGTGTTACTGCTAAACCGCCAAAAAAGACTAGCGCCAGTATCCCGCCAATTATACCTACTATTGATTCCCACTTTCTTTTCATCCTATTCCCTCCTTTCAAAGTGTATCCAAGATGGTCTTATTACCGTTCCTGGATACCAATTGTTCCGTTCAAAAAAGTAAGCACTCTTTTCATTCTCTTTATTTTGCCAATTGTCCCAACCTGCTGGATGGATATGGTTCGCCATCTTACAACTTTCAAAAACGACCTTAGCAAAGGGGCGCCATGGACGGCCTAGATAAACCGGCGCTGTATTTTCATCTGCTGTTACTACGCAATTTTTAAAGTGATAGCCGTTTTCTTGATCTTGAGGAGTGGAGGCGGCTGTAATATACCCAACATTGTTACTCTGACGGCTATGGATCGTACAATGAATAAAGTCAGCTTGTGCTCCACCGAAAATGAAATCGATCGTCCCTTCGATCCAACAATCTTCGTATAATTGTCTACAAAAACGATGCACGTCATCTGCCGGTGTAACGAAAGGAGTACCATCTTTTTGAAGCAGAGGTAATGGGCCAGTGCAAAGTGTATCCTGGTAGCCACTCAAACGACAATTTTTAACCACTGTTTGATGCCCCATATTGAATAGCGCCACTGCTTGCCCCACCTTTTCGCCAGGACCAGCCGTGTTTGAAATGGTTAAGTTCTCTAAAGTGATGCTGCCTCCTTCTATTAAAACAGTACTTGTCCGAAAAGTTCCCCGTTCAGAGTCATCAGATAATTTCTGCTTAGCGTAATGATTTCCTCGTATCTCAACATTTCCATGACCACTCATAGTAAAATTAGCTAAGCGACACGCAACGTTTTCCAGATACACTCCTTCTTCGATATACAAAACTTTCTTAATTTCGTTTGGCTGTTTCGCCATATAGGCGACTCCTTCTTGAATCGTTGAAAAAGCCGCGGGATGTTTCTCACTTTTCTTGCTGACCCATTTTTCAATTTTCATACTACAACCGCTCCTTTAGAAAATCTTTCCATATTTTTCTCATTTCCTGGGTTTCCATGTGACCACCAGTAACTGATTGGGAAACGAATCTTTCAGGATAACCAAGTCGTTCGTATTTTTCATTCAATCCTTGTCGTAATTTTACAACACCTTCATCTAAGCACATCGTATCGTTTTTCCCCACTAGACTCAGCCTATGTCTTGGTGCAATCTGCTCTTGTATTTCTAAAGTTGAATATTCTGTTAGTAAATTAGGTACTTAATAATAAAAGCCATGATGATCAAGTCGACGATGTTCAAGTAACGTTTCGATATCCACTTGTGCCGCTAGATCAATGCACACCTTCACTCTGTCATCTAACGCACTCGTCCACCAGCTCATTAAACCTCCCATAGACATCCCGATGGTCGCTAATCTATTTATATCAACATCCTCTCTTGTCGCTAAATAGTTGATCAAACTGATGACATCAAAGATCCTCATTCCCCATAGTGTTTTACCAGTTAACAAAAAACGCTTATATAATTCACTTTCTGAAATTCCTCCACGTTCTTCAAATCCCCAAGCATCAATTGCCCAAACGGCGTACCCCATGTCTGTTAATTCCTTTGCAAAGGAAGGGGCTGCAAGGTATTTTTCACCATACAGCAATTCGCTTTTACCTTTAGTAAAATCACCGCCGTGTGAATGAAGGTAGATCACCGTTGGAAACGGCCCCGATTTATCTGGAAATGCAAAAATCGCAGGTACCGTTTCCAATTCATTCAATTCTAGTTGATAACATTCAACTACATACCCATCTTGCTTCCGACGAGTCAATTTTTTTCCTTGCGGTTTTTTTCGGAAAGAAGATGTACCTAATAACTCAATTAGTTTCATAAGAAAACTGCTTTTTCACGATCAATTCTTCCGGATCGTCTGATTGTGTAGAATGCAATCCAGAAAATTCTATTTGTTCCGTATTTTCTAACACAAAAGCCGGCCCATCGTGATTTTCTATAGAAATCTGGTTGAACGTCACTTGTTTCGCAAATCCTAGGTAAAATCCTTGTTTACTCATCTCACTTAACCCGGTCATCATTGCTGGCACTCCCGAAATCGCCTCTTCTGCCATTGAAATAGCAATGCGGTCAAAGGTGATTTCTTGAATAAACTGCTCTGCCAATCCATAAATAAATCCTGCTGATGCATGAACATTTCTGGCTGTAATATCGGAAAAATGGATTCTGCGAAACTTCGGCGTACGTTCATCAATTGGATAAAGTGTTTTTTCCCAAACATATGGTTCCTTACCGCGAGGCCCACAGAAGTAATACAGATTCAAGATGAACGGACACATCACTTGGTCCATGACAATATTATTGATACGCACATCTTCCACGATACCACCACGACCACGTCTCGATTTCAATCGGATTCCTCGGTCTGTTTCTTGAAATACGCAATTCGAGATGACTACGTTTCGAATATCTCCACTCATTTCACTCCCTAATACCACTGCACCATGACCATGGACCATCGTACAATTGACAATCGTGATATTTTCACAAGCAACTTTTTCACTAGTGTCTTCCGTGCCAGATTTGATAGCGATACAATCATCTCCCACATCGATATGGCAATTACTGATCCGGATGTTCTTACAAGATTCTGGATCAATTCCATCTGTATTTGGAGAATCAGCTGGATTCAAAATAGTCAGATTGTCAAAGGTAAGATTCTCACATAAAATTGGATTGATTGTCCAACTAGGGGAATTGATCAGTTGGATATCTTTAACAGTAATGCGTTGACAATGGTGGAAACTAATCAACTTAGGACGAGGATATGCCAAATTCTGTCGATCATTTCTAAAAGTATCCCACCACTTCTTTCCATTACCATCTAATTTCCCAAATCCGGTTACCGAAATATTCGTTTGTCCTTCAGCGTAAATACAAGAAGCATAAACTTTTTGATGCACCCCTTCCCACCGAGAGGAAACAACTGGGTAATCATTCGGATCGTCTGAAAATTTCAGTACGGCTCCAGCTGACAAGTGCAATTCGACGTTACTTTTCAAAAATAATGCCCCAGTTAAAAATTCGCCTGTCGGTATGAACACACAACCGCCGCCATTTTTATTTGCTTGATCAATTGCCTGTTGAATGGCTTCGGTATTCATTTTTTCTGTAGATGCCCCAAATTCTAGAATGTCATACATTACAATTCCTCCACTTCAATCAATGCTTGTAGAAAAGCACCGACACCTTTCTGATCATTACAAATAATTGGTTCACTGATGTAGTAAGCATAAGAACCATCTCTTTGATCAGCACCTCCAAGACCAGCGACTTGGCAATTCTTATTTAGGTTAAGCCACCCTTCTTTTGTTTCTAATACAAACTCATCAAGTAACCCTTGATGTGATTTCTTGATTTGGTCGTACCATTCTTCTTTCTTTAAAATGCCTAGACGGACTGCTTTCGCCATTGCATAGACGAACATGCTACTTCCTGATGCCTCCAAATAATTTCCTTTACGCTGGGTTTCAGTCGTTACTTGATACCACGTTCCACTATTCGTTTCTTGATAAGGTAATAATGCTTGTAGCGTTGTAACTAAGATCTCTTTCAGTAATGAACAATCGATTTCTTCATATAAAAGTTCATACGTATCTGCAGCTGCCATCAAGTACCAACCAATTGATCGACTCCAAAAATGGTGTGACAAACCTGTCTCTGGGTCTGCCCAGGGTTGGACTTTTTTCTCATCCCATGCATGGATCAACAACTTCGTCTTAGCATCGAATAAATGCTTATAGCTGATTTCAAATTGTTGTAATACATCTTGATACTCTTTCTCTTCCGCAAACTGATGGATGAATTCTGCATAAAAAGGGGCCCCCATGTACAATCCATCTAACCAGATTTGGTACGGATAGATTTCTTTGTGCCAAAACGCACCTTCCGATGTCCGTGGATGATTGTCCAACTGTTGCATCAATAACTCCGCAGCTTTTTTGTACTTCACTTCACCAGTTTCTTGATAAAGTAGAAAGAACAATTTTCCTGTGTTCACATGATCGATATTGAATTCTTTCACGCTATAGCCACGAATAGATCCATCCTCTTGAACAAAATAATCGATATTTGTTTTGATGAAATCAAAATATTTCTGTTCGTTTTTTTTCTTCCATAATAATTGAAATCCTTTTAAGACAACACCATAGTCATACGACCATTTCCCTTTGTACCATTTTTCTTCATATAAACGAGGTGTTCGTTCCATGATACTTTGCGCTAATTTTTGTGACAATTTTTCCACTATTTTTTCTCCTTTATCGTTCAATTAAAAAAACTAGAGACTAGAAAAGAAGGATTTGACTCCGTTAAATAAGAAGATATTCAGAAAGATTACTATGCAAATTCTTCTGAACTTCGGCTTATTTTCCAAGGAGCTGTTTCTATTTCTGCCATTTATTCGTATTTAGAGCGTGAGACAAAAGTGTTTCTTACTTTTGCCTCACGCTCATTCAACGCAATTAAGAATTTTTCATATTGTTTCTATCCTAGTCTTACTTTTGCGCTGCTTTGTATGCGGCTTCATATTCTTTCGTAATTTGATCTCCACCTTGTGCTTTCCAATCAGCTACGGCTTTTTTGAACCCAGCTTCATCGGTTTGACCCATGATATATTGCACAGTGGCATCGACTACGATTTTTTGGATTTCTGAACCAACTTCATTATTTTTTTCTGAATCTAAAGGTACTGTTGGATCAAGAACAGCAAATTTTGTATTTTCTTCAACTAACTGATTCGATAACTCTTTTTCAGGATCAGCATCTTTGAATGAGAATGTGATTTCACTTGGTCTTGAACTTGATAACGGTTGCACATCTTGTTGCCATAGATCCATGTCGATAAAATTGATCGCGCCATCATCTTGAAGTTCATAATGCGTTCCTTCGATCCCACCAGTCATCAACTTGTACACATCTTCTTCCAATAGATCATCTACGAATTTCAATAATTTTTTCAGATGTGCTTCATCTTTTACAGAAGATTTAGGAAATGCCAACAATCCGCCTACACCATTTCCTTCGGACCATACGTGATACTCGCCATCTTTGCCATCAGAGATTTTATTTACTGGTACTAATTCCATTCCTTCTTGAATGCCTTGACCCATTTTCTTCAAGTTTTTGATGTCGATCATCCCAGTGTAAATCCCTGTTTTACCTTGTGCAAATTGCTCTTGTTGATCTGTCTTTTGCGTTACAGCGAAATCTTGAGAAAGATAGCCGTTTTTATACAGATCTCTTGAATAGTTCATTGCTTTCATATACTCTTCTGTATCAAATTCTGGTGTGAATTTCCCTTTATCATCAACTGCCCAACCATTAGGCGCTCCAAAATAAGAAGTGAATAATTTGAAGCTAGTATAACGGATATCGCTTGGTGCACGATCCCCAAATCCTACAGTATCAGCAACACCGTTACCATCTGGGTCGTTTTCTGTAAATTGTTTCGCTACTTCATATAATTCTTCTGTCGTTGTCGGAACGTCTAATCCCAAATTATCTAACCAGTCTTTACGGATAACTAAACCAGCACGTGCATAATCTTTTTGTAAAGGTACACCATACAAAGCTCCATCGATGCTGGCAGCATTTACTCGGTCTTCAGATATTTTACTTAAATTTTTATAATCAGAAATATAATCAGAAACATCCCAGAAAACGCCTGATTTTAGTGCGTTACGTACAGAGGAATTCTTCAGCATAGCGATTTGCAATGTAACGATATCACCCAGTTCATTTGAAGCTAAAGCTGTAGTTAGGCGTTCCTCTTTCGAAGCATCAGGTATCCAGTTGAACGTAATTTCTGTATCTGTTTTTTCTTCGATCAGATCAACGATTTTATCAGTTGGTGGAGAAGCTGTGTGCAGTACATTCAACCAAGTGACTTTCGTTTTCCCATCTTCTGTTTCTGATGCACTTTTTGTTGAGCTACTACCACATGCTGCTAATGCGAGTATCCCGGCGAAACTAAGACCTAATTTTACGAGCGTTGCTTTTTTCATAAATTTTCTCCTTCACTATTGTTAGTATTTTTTGTCATTTTCTGTTTTTTCTATATATGAGTTCTTCAATTCCAGACGATAAAATATTTGGTTGGCTGTCCAAGTAATCGCGAAAAAGAAGAAGCTACCACCAATAAAAGTTAAAACACCCGGTATTGCTTGTATCAGGAGCAAATAAACACTTCCTACAACTACCATTAGAACAAGTGAATAGTGCAAGTGGGAAAAGCCGAACAAAAATGCCATTTTCATTTTGAAAAAGTACCCTTTCCATTCATAATGAGCCATGATTGGATAGATGTAGATTGCCGAAAGCAAGTAAAAAAATACAATGACAAATAGTGCAATCCGCAAATACCAATTCTGTACAAATAGCAGATCAACAAACAATATCCCGCCGATGATGCAATAGATCCAGCTCATTATCAATGCTTCGCGATAACCTTCTTTAAAATAGTTGAAATAGGTTCGTGTTACTGGAAATGATTCTTTAGAGCGTAATAATTGACGAATCACTGCGACCATTGCATAAGTTGCTGGTCCCAAGGTAAAAATCCCCAGGCCTGCAATGACCAAACCGCCCCATAAAAAATTCAAATACACTAACTGCAATAAACGGTTCAAACGACCATTTATCTTATCCAATGATTGCAGCATGTCTTTCACTCCTTCCTGTGTTTAATACACACCATCTTCTCCTAGTTTCTTGGCAATCTTGTTCGCAATCACTACCATGAACAGGCCAACTACACCTTTGAATAGGCCCATCGACGTACTAAAACTCAACTGTCCATTTTTTAATCCTGCGGTATAGATATACGTGTCAAAAATTTCTGCTACGCTACGATTTAATGAATTTAACAATAGATACATATGTTCAAATCCTAAGTCCAGTGTCTGTCCGATTTTTAAAATCAATAAGGTGATGATCACCGGTCTGATGGCTTGCCATGTCTTTCGTAAACGTCCAGCTCCATCCATTTCAGCTGCTTCATATAATTGTGTATCGACTGCTGTGATGGCAGATAAATAAATGATTGTCGACCATCCTAACTCTTTCCAGATTACTTGACCGATATAAACAGTTCTTGTCCAATCCGGCGAAGTCAAAAAGCTGATTTTACCCAAACCTACATTGGCAAAAAGTTCATTCAATACCCCGCCGTCCACATTTAAGAAAACATACGTGATTGATACGATGATTACCCAAGACATAAAATGAGGAATGTAGATGATTGTTTGAATCCCATTTTTCAAGCGTTTGTTTGTCACTTCATTTAATAGAAGAGATAGAACAATCGGCATCGGGAAAAAAACAAAAATATTCAGTCCGAATAAAATCAACGTGTTTCTTAATAAAGTAAAAAATGTCGGTTCTGTAAATAAACGAATAAAATGTTTGAACCCTACCCATGGACTACCTAAAATACCAAGGTATGGTTGGTAGTCTTGAAACGCAATGACTAGCCCCCCCATCGGCAAATACTTAAAGATCACAAAGTACAGTATTCCAGGTAAAATCATCAAATACAAAAGTTTATTTGTTTTGATTCCTGCAATCGTCTTTCTTCGCTTTCGTATTTTTTCTTCTTGTTTAGATAGTGCCAATTGAAACGTTTCTGGTTTTTTTACACTTTCCATAAGCCCCTCCTTGTTTTATGATTTTTAGCTTATGGTATTATCATAAAGAATCCATTTAATTACGTATATAATCATTTCCACTGTATGTAAAACGCTCTCAAAGAGGCGTTTTACGCTACAACTAATGAATCTTTTCACAATTAATGATACTTTGCTTTTTTTCTTATTTGTTCTTTTTCTCCCCTTTTTAGACTACCAAAAAAATGATTATGTACGTAATTTTATCCAAATGATAAATTAAGCGTATACAAATATTTTATTTATTAAAGGAGGAAATTCTACGATTATGAAAAAGAAAGTCTCAATTGGAGAAAGAAGTTTTAACATTTTTAATAATACCTTTTTAATCTTACTTGCTTTAATCTGTATCGTGCCATTCTTAAACATCATTGCTACCTCATTTGCTTCCACCCAAGAGGTCGTTGAGAAAAAATTCATCTTATTTCCCACGACCTTCTCATTGGATGCCTATCGGTACATTTTGTCTACACCAACTATTTTTAAAGCGTTAGGCGTGTCAATTGGTGTCACAGGTGTTGGAACTATCGTGAGTATGTGTGTTACCTCATTGATGGCTTATGGTTTATCAAGAAGATATTTATTTGGTAGAGGATTCGTCAACTTTATGGTTGTATTCTCAATGTTGTTTAGTGGCGGGATGATTCCTACATTCTTAGTTGTCCGATCACTTGGGCTAGTCAATTCTTACTGGGCCATGATCCTACCAGTGACTGTCAATGCGATGAACATGATCATTATGAGAAACTTCTTCCAAGCACTACCTGATAGTTTAGAAGAATCAGCCAAAATGGATGGTTGTACTGATTTTGGTGTATTCTTCAAAATCATGTTGCCTTTAGCTTTACCATCTATCGCAACGATTTCTTTATTCTACGCTGTTACTTATTGGAATACGTACATGACAGCAATCTTGTATATCAATGATTCTGCGAAATGGCCGATCCAAATCTTACTTCGTCAGATCGTTATCGTTTCAAGTGGGATGCAAGCAGAAAGCAGCGCTGTAGATATCGTACCACCGGCTCAAACAATCAAAATGGCTGTTATCGTTATTGCAACTGTTCCTATGTTGATTGCTTATCCTTTTGTTCAAAAATATTTTGTAAAAGGTGCCTTGGTCGGTTCTGTCAAAGGTTGATTTTACAAAAATAAAGCTACGTATGAAAGAAGCTCTTCATTCAAGCCACTAAAAAGCCGTATCACTCGAAGTTCTTATTTTCGAGATGATACGGCTTTTTTGAACAAGAGCGTGGGACAAAGTAAAAAACACTTTTGTCTCATTCTTTAAAAACAAATAAACGGTGGGAGCAGAAGCAACTCCTTCGGCTTATTTCTCGGAGTTAAACACTTCTGTCCCAGCCTCCCATCCATATTCTTACAAGGAATCATCAGCTGCTCTTCTTACGATATTCTCCAGGGGTGATCTGCTCTTTCTTTTTAAAGAAACGAATAAAATTCTGTGGATTGCGATACCGTAACCGCTCTGCGATTTCTTTTACCGAAAAATTCGTTTCCCGCAACCACTGTTTCGCGACTTCTAATCGATGATTTTGAACAAAATCGCCGAAATTTTCGCCAGTTTCTTTTTTAAATACGCTACTTAAATAATTTGGATTGTAGTGCAAGCGATCTGCGATAACATCCAAAGACAAGTCTTGATCATACTCATTATAGATGATATGGATGATATTTTCTGAGAGCGTCTTGAACTCTTGCTCAGTGATTTCTTGAGATCCTCGTGTGATCGGTATAACTAATTGATTTAGTACTACTTTTTCTAATTCTTTGGGATGATAAGTATTTAGGACTTTTATATAGAGTTGTTTTAAATCTTCAAAATCAGTTGTATATACACCCAATAATTGTCCTAATTGAACTAACTCATTGATCAAGCGGATGACTACAACCTCTCTACTTAGAGGATTTTTATTTTGCTTAAACATTTCTACTATTAGTGCATGTAAAGGTTCTTCGATTTCCTGCTCACCTGACCGAATGGCTTCAAATAAGCGGTTTTGTTTTTCTACCGGATAGCGGATCAATGTTTTTTCATGATCAGCAGACACGATTTCCTGATAAAAAATAATTGAATTTGGTCCTGTGTTTACCCGATAATAAAGTGCTTCTTTTGCACGGTCAACGGATTGTTTACTTTCATTCAACGTTTCAAATTGTTCACTGACACCGATGCTTACCGTCAAATTCAAGTACTCTTTAATCGCTTTTTGGATCTGGCGGCAATATGCCATCACTTCTTTTCTTGCTTCAGTGTGTCCCTTTTTCATTCGATAGATCGTTGCTTGCATTTCTTCGTTCAATACTATTGGGATCATTCGATTTTCTTTTGGAACGATTTCCGCAATCATATTATTGATTGCTAAAAGCAATAGATCACGTTCACCGCCATGGCTATCTTCTAATAGATCGATTTGAACAAGTGCCGTGTAATAACATTCATCCTCTGCACTGTAACCAAATTGCTGGAGTCGCTGCGCCAACTCCCGTTTTTCTACTCGATTTCGGAATAAACTAAGAACGAACAACGTTTCAAGTTGTGGTTTTTGTGTCACTAGATTTGCGCTTAATGACTCATTCTCACCAATGATTTGACTGACTGAATGGGCTACATCATCTAATTCTTTTTGGTTGAACTCTTGAGATTTGAGATTCAAACGCTCTTGGATTTGAGAAATCGGTCGAGAAAATCGCTCTGAAAAAGAATAAGACAAGAAGCAAACCAAACCAACTAAGGTCATAGAAACGGTAAGCAAACCGATTCTTAGATTTCTGATCATTGTTCCGACAGTACTTTGGTCGACTTCTAAACTATAGATCCAATTGTTATAGTCTGATTTCAGTAAAACATAGTTTCTTCCGTCTTGATGCAGTACCTTTGTCTTATTGTATTCAAGTAAATCGTCTAGTTTTTGATACGTTAAATCATTTTGGGAAGAATGCTCTTCATTAAATAGTATCCCTTGATCATTTTCGATCTTGAGGACATCATCACCACTTTGCTCAATGGTTTTATTGAGTGTATAATTGTCGATCGACGCAATTCCCAGTGCATATTTATCTTGGACAAACATTGGTAATGCAATGATCATTTCGATTCCCTTAGGCTGTTTTTTCCAGAATAAATTATTATTGTTATTTATGTATTTATTTCGATAATTGCTGATTTCTTCCTCTGAAAGCTGACTTAACGACCCATTGATTACTCCCCATTTTCCTTTTAAACTGATCAAATCATAGGTATTATCATCCATCACGATCGTTTCAATAAAATTCAATTCTTTTCGTACTTCAGAATAGATAGGGTATTCCTTATAGGAAAGAGGCTTTGTAAAAATATCCGAAAAATTTTTTGTCGAGCCATAAGTCGAGAAAGAATACTCAATGGTACGGATTTTCCATTCAATATTCGTTTTGATCTGTCTGAGTAAGCTTTCTTTATCAGATAAATAATTTGTCTCGATCGATTCATAAGTCGTTTTATAAATAAATAGACTAAACCCTAACACTAAAAACGTACCTAGTAAAAATATCGGTAAAAAAATCTTATAAAATAATGTACTTTTCTTCATTTTCTCCCTCTTTCCCTAAGAAATAAAAGGCTTACATTTTATGTAAAATTGATACTCATCTAATCAGATGAGTATGTTCCTCTATTAGAATAGCATATCTCAAATGGAATATCCAAATAAATTTTTAACGTGTGCAACATACTATTACCAGGGCTCTATTGACTTATTACCCTTAACATAATATGATGAATGCGTTAACAAAAGTCGATAATGAAAGTAATGATTCCATGGTAACTATCAAAGATATTGCAAAAACAGCGGGAGTTTCCCACACGACTGTCTCTCGCGCATTAAATGACAGCCGTTTGATAAAAGAAGAAACAAAAGAAAAAATCCGAGCGATTGCGGCAGAGCTGAACTATGTACCAAACTTCAGTGCAAAAGGGCTCGTCAATCAAAAAAAATATTTGATTGGCTTATTCTTCTCCAGCCTTCAAAAAGGAACAAGCTCAAGCTTTTTAGCAGAGGCGATTTCTGGTGTCCGCCAAGCTTTAGATAAAAATTATAGTTTATCGGTCGAAAGTATTGATACGTTGGTTCTTTCTGAAATCAATCTGCAACGCTATGATGGAGTGATCATTCTGAGTCAAAGTGACGAAGATCAACCGTTGATCGATTATCTGAAAAATAAAAATTTCCCTTTTATCGTGATCAACCGACATGTAAAAGATCCAGAAATTCTCAATGTAGTCGCTGACGACTCTGCAGGCGTTTCTCAAGCAGTCGACTACGCGATCCGCTTAGGACATAAAAGAATTGCGTACATTGGCGGCTCAGAAAATTTCCATTCAACGAATGAACGAAAAAAAGGGGTGTTGCATAGTTTAAAAAAAGCGAACCTCCCAATCGACGAATCTTTGTTTTTAAACGGGGACTACAGCTTAGAGAGCGGCTGGCAAAATATGAATCGGTTACTTGCACTTCCCGAACGACCAACCTTGGTTTTTTGTGGGAATGATGATACTGCTATCGGTGCACTGCGAGCAATCAATGTTGCGAATCTGCAAGTACCCAAATCGATTTCTTTGATCGGATTTGACGATTCGCCAGTTGTGTCGTATCTCACTCCTCCCCTTACAAGCGTCCACAAACCAGTAAAAGAAATGTGTGAACAAGGGACGAAGATACTCCAAAATCGAATAAACAATCAAATAATAGAGGATAAAAAAATCCAATTAGCAACTACACTAATGATACGAGAATCAGTCAAAGTATACGACGAAAACTTGGCAAACGGAAAATAATACACCCGAGATAAAAAGTAGAATCTTCTACTTTTTTACATAAAAATGTTAACGTGTGCATAACACAGAAAGGACAATAATAAATGAAAAAACTAACGAAAGAACTGGTTCAAAAAAACAATGCTCCTACAAAAATTTTACAATTTGGAGAAGGCAACTTTATGCGTGGTTTTGTTGATTGGCAGATCCAGCAACTAAATAATCAGGAGCTTTATCGCGGAAACGTGACAATCGTCCAACCGTTACCCATGGGGCTTGGGGAAATGCTGAACAATCAAGACAATTTATACACGGTTATTTTGCAAGGATTATTGGATGGAGAAATCATCGATTCCTCAGAAGTCATCACAGTGGTTGATGATGTGATCAATCCTTATCAACAATGGAACCACTTTTTGTCATTAGCTGAAAATGAGGACTTAGAATTCATCTTCTCCAACACAACAGAAGCAGGTATCCAATATCTGGAAAGCGATCAACTCCAAGATATGCCTCCAGAAAGTTTCCCTGGGAAATTGACTGCTTTCTTATATAGAAGATTTGCGGCAGGCAAAGCAGGATTGACGATCATTCCTTGCGAGTTGATTGATCGAAATGGAGAAAAATTAAAAGAAATCATCTTGCGTTATGCACACCAGTGGGATTTGGGAGCAGAATTCATCACATGGCTCGATCAAGAAAATATATTTTGCTGCAGTTTAGTTGACCGGATCGTTCCTGGCTATCCAAGAGAATCAGCTTCAGTCTTCAACGAACGACATGGTTATGAAGATCAGCTGATGGTCAAAGCAGAACCATTCATGTTATGGGTGATTGAAGGACCTGAAACAGTAAAAGAAAAATTACCATTAGTTGAAGCTGGATTGAACGTTGTATTTACAGAAGATATGACACCTTATCGTGAACGAAAAGTCCATCTTTTGAACGGACCGTATACTGCTATGGTCCCTGTAGCTAGATTAGCTGGGTTAGAAACGGTTGAAGATGTGATGAAAGATCCACTTTTTTCAGGCTACATCGATCAATTGTTTGCAACAGAACTGATCCCGATGCTCGCTTTACCAGAAAGCGAATTGATCGTATATGCAGAGCAAATCAAAGAACGCTTTTTAAACCCATTTGCTAATCATAAATTAGAAGCGATTTCATTGAATAGTATCGCTAAATTCACTACGCGACTGTTGCCTGTATTCAGAAGATATGCAGACGAAAAAAATCAATTACCACCGCTTATGAGCATTTCTTTAGCTGCCTTGTTACTGATGTATCGCAATGACCAAGTAACTGTTCATGATGATCCGGTGATCGTTGAACGCTTTAAATCCGCTTGGGAACAACCAACTACTGCTGTAGCTACTTTATTGCAAGATGAGACTCTCTGGGGCACTGATTTATCTAAAATAAATAACCTAACAGCAACGATCGAATCACTGATCGAAAAAATTGAGGCTGCCGATATTCGACAAGTCGTCAGTGAAATGGAAGGAACGATGATGAATGCTTGAAACTACTGTCACTCCTTTACCTATCATGAAATTAAATCAAAGAGATAGTGTGGTCGTGGCCTTATCCCCTATTCCTAAAGCAACACAGCTTGTCGTAGATCAACAAATCGTCACAACATTGGAAGATATTCCACAAGGTCATAAAATTGCATTAGTAGATTTAAAAGAAGGCGAAAATGGCATTAAATATTGTTATCCGATCGGTCATGTCACTACAGATGTCAAAGCCGGAGAATGGTTGCATACCCATAATGTGAAAACTAATCTTTCAGGTGAATTGACTTATCATTTTCAGCAAGATGTCCACCCTATCAGCTATCCTTTTGAGAACCGCACTTTTCAAGGTTATGTCCGAAAGAACGGAAAGGTAGGCATTCGAAATGATCTGTTCATCGTTCCAACAGTTGGTTGTGTAAACGGGGTTGCAGAGCTGATCGTCAAAGAATTCAAGCAAAAACATCCTGACTTAGGGAATTTCGATCACGTAACGATTTTAAAACATCCCTATGGCTGTTCCCAACTAGGAAAAGACCACTTGCAAACAAGAGATATCTTAGCCGATGCAGTCCATCATCCGAATGCTGGCGGAGTTCTCGTCTTTGGATTAGGCTGCGAGAACAATACAGTCCCAGAATTCAAAAAAACTCTCGGAGAATATGACGATGACCGAGTTAAATTTCTCGTTGCCCAAGAAGTCTACAATGAGATTGAACAAGGTGTTGCCTTACTAGAAGAATTGTTAGAAGCTGCTGCTGGGGATCAACGCACAACAGTTCCTTTGAATAAATTAAACGTGGGCCTAAAATGTGGTGGTTCAGATGGTCTATCAGGTATTACAGCTAATCCACTCCTTGGTGCATTTTCAGATTATCTTATCTCTCAAGGAGGCAGTACGATCCTGACTGAAGTACCTGAGATGTTTGGGGCGGAACAAGTATTGATGGCACGTGCAGAAAATGAGGAAGTATTTGACTCTATCGTCCATCTGATCAATGACTTCAAACAGTATTTTCTTTCTTATGGAGAACCCGTTTATGAAAACCCTTCTCCAGGGAACAAAGCCGGAGGGATAACGACCTTAGAGGATAAATCGTTGGGCTGTACCCAAAAATCCGGAAGTTCCGCAGTTGTAGATGTTCTTCAATATGGGGAAAAGATCCGAAAAAATGGGCTTAGTTTATTACAGGCTCCTGGAAATGACCTAGTTGCTGCTTCTGCCCTTGCTTCTTCTGATTGTCAGTTGGTCCTATTTACAACTGGTCGTGGTACTCCTTTCGGCTCTTATGTGCCAACTTTAAAAGTTGCGACGAATACAACATTGTTCGATCGAAAAGGACATTGGATGGATTTCAATGCTGGCGAACTACTGAAAGAACCTATGGAAAGCATTTTAGAACGCTTTATTACAAAAATCATTGCTGTTGCTAGCGGTGAAGAAACTAGAAATGAGCAGAATGATGTAAGAGAAATTGCCATCTTCAAAAATGGTGTGACACTATAAAGCTTACGATCATAAAAAAAGAAAGAAGGACGACAAATGTTTTTATCAGAAGATTTTTTATTAAAAGATGAATGGGCAAAAAAATTGTATCATTCTTATGCAAAGAAAATGCCCATCATTGATTATCATTGCCATTTAGACCCAAAAGAAATCTACGAGAATAAAAATTTTGAAAATATCACCGAAGCTTGGTTAGGTGGCGATCACTACAAATGGCGTCTGATGCGTGCCTGTGGTGTGCCAGAGGAAAAGATTACTGGTAACGCTTCTGATTTCGAAAAATTTCTAGCATGGTGTCAAACTGTACCAAAGATCATTGGCAATCCACTCTATACGTGGACCCATCTTGAGCTAAAACGTTTTTTTGATATTGACCTCCTTGTTAACGAAGAAAATGCCCAAGAAATCTGGGATCAAGCAAACAAATGTTTAGCAACACCTGAATTCAAGCGACGAGAAATTGCAAAAAATGCGCATGTTAAAGTTATCTGTACGACCGATGATCCCATCGATGACCTCCACTATCACCGCTTATTAGCTGAAGAAGAAACAGAATTGCGCGTTCTCCCTTCTTTTAGACCCGACAAAGCATTGAATGTCGATAAAGAAGGATTTAAGCAGTGGGTCACAGCGCTAGCGGAAGAAACGGAACAACCAATCACAACCTACGCACAGTTTATTGAAGCTTTGGGACAACGAGTAGATTATTTCCATCAACATGGCTGCCGTGTCTCCGATCATGCGCTGGATACATTGCGTTATGCAGAGGCAGACGAGGAGCAATTAGAAGCGATCTTCCAGAAAGCTCTGGCTGGCAAACCATTAGAAAAAGCGGATATCGATGCTTATCGTACAGAAACACTAAGCCGACTATTCCAATTCTATCATTCCTACAAATGGACGATGCAACTGCATATCCATGCCTATCGGAACTGTAATACACGGATGTTTGAAACATTAGGGCCAGATACTGGCTATGATGGGATCAATGACTTGTCATTAACTGTGCCGTTGCAACAGCTATTGGACCGTGCTGAAAGTACTGATCAATTACCTAAAACGATCCTTTATTCATTAAATCCAAATGATTATCCTATCATCACCGCTTTGATGGGCTGCTATCAAAAAGAAGCACCTGGTAAATTACAATTAGGATCAGGCTGGTGGTACAACGATACGCGTGCGGGGATGAGAGAACAGCTCACACAATTTGCTGATGGAAGTGCTTTAGGTAATTTTGTTGGTATGCTCACGGATTCCAGAAGTTTTCTTTCGTACACTAGGCATGAATATTTCCGTCGTGTACTTTGCGAATTTATCGGGGAAATGGTCGAACGCGGTGAAGCGCCAGAAGATGTTGAACTACTTGGCAACCTTGTAGAAAATATCAGCTACCACAATGCCCAACAGTATTTTGGTTTTTTTGATTAGTCCCTAGTGGACAGTTTTTGCTATGTCTACTGTTCCCTATTTCTTTGATTATATGCTTGAGGCTGGGACAGAAGTGTTTAACTCCGAAAAATAAGAAGAAATTCACGAAAATTGCTTTTCACATTTTTGTGGATTTCGGCTTATTTAAGAAGGAGTTGCTTCTGCTCCCACCATTTATTCGTTTTTAAAGGATGAGACAAAAGTATTTCTTCCTTTTGTCCCACTCTCGATTCTTTTTGAAGAAAAAGCGTAAATAGATAAAAAGGACACTCGTACTAGCAACTACTCCCTTTGCTATGAGTGTATCGTTCCTCCCTAGATTTCAGAAAAAAATACAGTTAGAAAGTAGTGAAAACATGCCAACTATCCATATTGCTGGAGATTCTACTGCCTCAATAAAAGAAGAACAAAAACGACCAGAAACCGGTTGGGGAGAAAAGTTTGCTTCCTATTTCGCTCCAGCTGTTTCCCTCAATAATCAAGCAATGAACGGTCGGAGCACCAAATCCTTCATTGAGGAAGGACATTTAGCTCGTCTAGTTACTACATTTAAACCAGGCGATTTTTTGTTGATTCAATTTGGACATAATGATCAAAAAATACACGCAGATAAAGGAACCCTTCCATACGGAGAGTACATTGAGAATCTTGCGTTTTTTGCCCGTACAGCCATAAAAGCAAATGTCCATCCAGTTTTTCTGACTCCGGTCACTCGGCGAAATTATTTGCCCAATGGCAGGTTAGACGCCGATTGTTTAGGCGAATATCCTAGTGCAATGAAACAATTTGCAAAAAAAAATAATTATCCGTTGTTAGATACCTTTTCGTTATCACAGCAGCTTTTACACACCTACACAGAGGAACAAACAAAAGAATTTTATTTGCATCTAAAACCAGAAGTAAACAAAAATTATCCAGATGGTTTGGAGGACAATACCCATTTCAGTCCATTAGGAGCAGAAAAAATAGCACACTTGATCGTTCAAGAAATAAAAGCACAACAACTACCGCTTGCTGAGTTATTGAAAGAAGGTGTTTAAGATTTTCCCACTTAATTTAGGGATTCGAGCACATGACTTAACCATCACTACAAAAGAAAACTTGGTTCAAAAGTTGCAAGAGTTGCGTCTTTCTCATATCCAATTTGCACCACAAAAAGCGTTTTCGAAAGAATTGACGTTAGGCAACATGACTTTAGGGACAGCTAGTCACTTTGGCACTTATTTCCAGAAAAACGATATTGAACTTTCTATACTGGGGTGTTACGTCAATATTTCCAGTGAAGATAGTCATATTCGAAAACAAGCGTTAGCTACGTTCAAACATCAGATTTCGCTTTGCTCAGCTTATGGAGCAAAGATGATTGCTACGGAAACTGGCAGTGTCGAGACTGGCTACACTCCAAGAAATTTTACCGAAGAAGCGTATCAAATTGCTCGAGATTCTGTCATCGAAATGGTCAAAGAAGCAGAAAAGTTTGGTGTAACCGTTGCAATCGAAGCAGGCATCAATCATCCGCTCTACTCTTATCAATTAGCTAAAAGATTGATCCATGATGTGGCTTCTCCAAATCTAAAGCTCATATTAGACTGCGCAAATTTGATTTGTCCTCAAAATCACGGAGAACAAAAAGCGATCATTCAAAATGCCTTAGAAGAACTTGGTCCTCATTTAGCAGCGTTGCATCTTAAGGACTACATCATCAAAAACAAAACCATCCAGATGGTCCCAGTAGGCCAAGGTTGTTTAGATTTCCGCCCTTTGTTGCATTTTGTAAAATATGACCGTCCTCTGCTGTACACGACCCTTGAAGCAACACCGGAAAAATCGGTTGTCCAGGCAGTAACCCATTTAGAACGTCTTTACGACATTTGCTGAGGTATGACTGATGGAAGAACATATCAAAGAGAGTTATCTAAAAGAACAAAAGAATCCATTTTATATTTTATTGACACTTTATCAAGGCAATTATGGACGCTTTGCTCTATCCAGTCTATTTTTTGTGATCAAACACTTGCCTTCATGGCTCATGCCAATAGCCATTGCGAACGTGATCAATGTAGCAACATCAAGAGATACTACACAGATCCATACAATTTATGTAAATGCTCTATTTATGTTTTTACTGATTGGGCAAAATATTTTGACCAATTACTTTCATGTCAAATATCATAGCTCTTCGATTCGCCAAGTAGAAGCTGGGCTCCGTGGAGCATTGATCAAGAAAATCCAAGAATTATCGATCCCCTATCAGAAGGAGATGCAGTCTGGGAGGATCCAATCAAAGATCATTCGTGATGTTGAAGCTATCCAGACTCTCTCGTCGCAAGTCTTTGTAAGTGCATTGAATATTTCAGTGAATTTATTCGTAGCTCTGGGAATCACCTTATACAAAAGCCCAGTAGTTTTTCTCTTCTTTTTAGCAACCGTTCCATTTGCCGCATTAGTTGTTGTTTTCTTCCGCAAGAAAATCAAACGGTCAAACTCAGAATTCCGTCAAGAAATGGAAGAAACTTCAGCAAAAGTGTTTGAAGTAATCGAACTAGCTCCGATTGCTAGAGCTCATTCACTAGAGGATCATGAAACAAGACGTTTGAATACCCATTTTTCTCAAATCTATAAAAAAGGATTCCAATTAGATATATTGCAATCGGTCTTTGGTTCCGTGAGTTGGGCTAGTTTTCAAATTTTCCAATTGATCTGTTTGATATTTACTGGACTATTAGCGCTACAAGGAAAAATCCAACCAGGCGACGTAGTGGTGTACCAAACTTACTTTACAACTGTCGTCAACTCAGTTTCGGGGATCATCACCCTCGTTCCAACGATCTCAAAGGGAATGGAATCAATTAGTTCTATCGGGGAAATCATGGGTGCTGGTGAAGTAGAGCGCTATCAAGGAAAAAAGAAAATAAAAAAAATAGACGGCCATTTTTACTTCGATCATGTCAGTTTTCATTATTTAGATAAACAACACCCCGTCATCAACGATTTCACCTTGGATGTCCAACCTGGAGAAACAATCGCCTTTGTTGGACCGTCAGGCTCAGGCAAATCTACGCTACTGAATTTATTGATTGGCTTCATCCAACCTACTTCAGGAACGATCTATCTAGATGAGCAACCGTTGACGCAAGTGGATATGCGATCTGTTCGGCAATTTTTAGCTGTCGTTCCACAAACAACGTTGCTTTTTTCTGCATCAATCAGAGAAAATATTACGTATGGACTGACGAACATTTCAGAACAGCAACTAGATGCAGTGATCGAAGCTGCACTGCTACGTTCATTGATTGAAGAGCTTCCCAATGGATTGGACACCTTAGTCGGAGAAAATGGCAGTCAATTATCTGGTGGCCAGAAACAACGGATTTCCATCGCACGGGCCTTGATTCGTAACCCTAAAATCATTTTATTGGATGAAGCTACTTCAGCCCTGGATACACAATCAGAAAAAAAGATTCAACACGCTCTGGATTATTTGACCGAAGCAGCGACCACATTTATTGTTGCCCATCGTCTTTCTACCATCAAAGAAGCAGATCGCATCATTGTGATCGAGAAAGGAAAAATCATCGAAACTGGCACCTACGAAGAATTAATGGCTAACAAGGGGTATTTTTATCAGATGCAGCATGAATAACGAAAAGTACTTATTTTCGTTTTCGTATTCCTTTGTAGACAGCAAACGGCACAATGATGACACAAAATAAGACAATGATGTCTATCAGGTATTTTTCATCAAATACAGAAGAAACTACTTGGGCAGTTGTCAAAGAATAAATTGCTGGGAGTAAGAGAATCGTGAAAAGATATGAACCGATGATTTCCCAAAAATCTTTCCAAGAAAATTTTTTATTTTTCATTCTGATACACCACCTTACTTTAAATCGTCAACTGAATCTTTAAACGAGAATCATCTGGAAAACTATCTCTAGTATAGCAGATACACCTTGATAGTTAAGAAACAAACCTGTCTTTCCAACTACTTTCAGCATAAACAAAAAATCTCTGCATACAACGATCGATTGTTATCGTCTATACAGAGTTTTTTTGTTTTATCTTGAATCGGAATCAAGAGAACGGACAAGAGAAGCTCTTTGCTTAATCTGCAATTCTTTGACCGCTATCCCATGAAGGATCACAGTTTTTCTGGAGACTCTACTATCTGAACGTTGCGGTATTTTTCTTAGATCGATCCTCTTTTTTGGTGGCTCAGACGTTTGGAGAGAAGTGCTTGGGTGCCGTTGCGTATTTGATCGCCCCATCGGGTATTTTGACTGTTCAGACTGCTGGTTCTGATTTGCTTGCTTCATTTGATGATGAGTTTGCCAAGCATTTTTACAGGATTTAAAGTTGTTCACATGTCGTTCTACTCGTTCGTTGAGTTTAGTATATTTATTTTTTCGTATGTATTTCATCAGAAAGTTCTTCTTGTTTTGGCGCCTTCCAGAAACTTCTTTATTTAAACTAGCTAACCAATTAATACTGCTTTCATAGTTGGTAAAGCTATCCACAGTCTGCTTCTGTGCATACTGCCATGCGGCATCTTGTACCGTATTTTCTAGTTTCATCAGATACGTCAAGAGTGTTTTAGTCTTAGATTTTGCGCATAGTTCCGTCATTCGTTTGAAATTAAAGCATGGCGTATTCTCAATACCTAAAAAATATTTTTCCTGCTCCATCGCTAGCTCCCCTTAATATTCTGTATTTTAGTTACTATCTAAGTAACCATAGCAAAAAATGTTGGAGAATAGTGGCAATCGCAGAACTCTTTTTTCTTCAAACGAAAAAAATAATCTTCCCTCAGAATTGCTCATTGAAGCAGTCAAAACAATAAACGTATTTTCTCTACTTCTCATATTTTATACCTCATGTTTCGACCATCTTAAAATCTGGAAAAGCCATTTTCCACGCTAAATCCATTCAAAAAAAAGAGGTTGGGACAGAAGTGTTTAACTCCGATAAATAAGAAGAAATTCACGAAAATTGCTTTTCAAATTTTTGTGAATTTCGGCTTATTTCCGAAGGAATTGCTTCTGCTCCCACCGTTTATTCGCTTTTAAAGAATGGGACAAAAGTGTTTCTTACTTTTGTCCCACGCTCTTTTCCATTCTTAGCTTCAGTCCATACTATTCAAGACTTCTATTCACTATATAAATCTCTGACTGGTGTCATGATGATTCGGTTTAAATCATTAATGATCGTGCTGAATCCTTGTTCTTTTTGCATCAAATCATTGATAACTTCTTCTGCTTGGATTTTCATTGCCATCTCTTGGGCTTTGGCTGCATCTTCATCACTGAATTCTTGGCCGCTCATTTGTTTTTCTTGCAATTCGATTTGCATTGCTTGGAAATCTTTAAATAACTGATGCGCTTCTTCATTGGCTTTCACTTTTGCATAAGCTTCTTCCAAAGCCTTGAATTCTGGTAATTCGCGGATTTCACGTTCAATTTGATTTGCGCTATCATAAATATTTGACATAATTAGCCTCTTTTCTTTTTTTATTCCCTTTTATTGTAACATTTGTTTATCCGTTTTCATAGAGTCTACTCTCCTTGGTATTTACGCCAAAGATCCTTGGCTGCTTCTCCGACTCCTTTGACACCATCTTTCACTAGATCGCCAAATTTTTTCAGGCCATCTTTTGCCTGCTCGCCATACTGATTCAGGTTATCTTGCCACTGACTCGTTTCTCCGTTAGATTGCGTGTCATTGTTCACTTGATCGGCAGCAACGACTTGTCCGCCTGTGGCATATGCATCCGCCACACTAAAACTACTTTTATCCGTATAAGGAAGGATTCCTTCTGCTGCTGACTTGAAGACTCTCCCGACAACATTCCCACTGGTACCTTCTAAATAGTGGATCTCACTCGATTCTTCGTATCCCATCCAAGTAGAAATCACTACGTCAGGGGTATATCCTACGATCCATTGGTCGTTGGCTTTGGTAGAATCAAAGTTGGTTTCAGTAGTTCCTGTCTTTCCGGCTACTGTATAACCGGCTGGATTTGCCGCAACTGCTGTTCCATTTGAAAATGTACCTAAAAGCATACTTGTCATTTGATCAGCCGTTTCTTCAGAAATCACTTGTTTTGGCTTTTTGCTCGTATTGTCAACGATCACTGCACCAGTAGAATCAACGATTTTAGTGATTAAATGTGGTGTATACATTTTTCCTTTATTGGCAAAAGCACTATAAGCACCTGCCATCGTCAATGGTGATACCCCTTTTTCCAGACCACCTAATGCCAGACCATAGTATTTGTCTGATTTTGATAAAGGTAACCCAAATTCTTCTGCTTTGTCGTATCCTTTTTGCAAGCCAATCTCATGGAGCAACCAAACAGCTGGCAAGTTCAAACTATTGGCGACTGCTTGATACATTGGAACACTACCTTGATACGTTCCATCAAAGTTATGCGCATCGTAATACGATTGTGGTTCATCTCTCAACACACTTGACGGCGTATAACCTGCTTCTAACGCAGGTGCATAGACACTCAGCGGTTTGATCGTTGAACCTGGTGATCGTTCCATTTGCGTGGCAAAACTAAATCCACGGAAAACATGTTCACCACGTCTCCCGACCAGTGCTTCAACGCCACCACTTTGTGGGTCTAAAGCAACGGAGGCGGATTGGACCATTGCGCCATCTGCAGCATTGGCTGGGAATATGGCATTATTTTGATATGTTGCTTCTAATTGTTTCTGATAGTCTTGATCCAATGCGGTATAGATTTTATAGCCTTTATTCATCACATCCGCTTCATCTAAACCATACTCTTTTACCGCTTCATCAATGACCGCATCAAAATAATAAGGGTAGCGATAACCCGATTCAGAATTATCATATGTGTCGTTGAGGTATTGACTGATATCGGTTTGACTTTCTGCTTGATATTGTTCTTTTGTCAGCTTCCCATTTTCTTCCATTACACTTAATACGGTATTTTTTCGATTGTTTGCATTTTCCGGATGATCAATCGGATTATAGATTCCGGGACCTTTTAGCATTCCCGCTAAGGTTGCTGCCTCAGAGATCGTTACCTGGCTTGCATCAACGCCAAAGTATTTTCGTGAAGCGTCCTGCACTCCCCACACTCCATTACCGAAATAGGCGTTGTTCAAATACATCGTCAAAATTTCTTCTTTGCTATACTTCTTCTCTATTTCGATCGCTAAGAAAAGTTCCTTTGCTTTTCGATCAAAGGTTTGGTCAAGTGTCAAGTACGCATTTTTTGCAAGTTGCTGTGTGATCGTACTTCCGCCACCACCGGATGTTCCTCCGGATAAAACCATTCTCACCGCTGCTCTGGCAATCCCTTTGATATCAAATCCATGGTGTTGGTAAAAATTTCGGTCTTCTGTTGAAATTACCGCATCTTGTATATGAGGGGAAATCGCTTGTAATTCGACATATGTTCCTTTTTGTGCATAAAGTGTTCCTGCTTCTTCATTCTTTTTATCATAAATAACTGTTGACTGGCTTAAGCCAGATTTCAGGGTCTCAACATTTGCCTGTTTTGCTAAAATAAAAAGATAGATACTGGTGATCAATACAACAATGAGCCCGAGTAATAAGATGACTTTATTGATGTGGTATTTTTTCCAAATCCGTTTTCGCCATCGATGAAACTGTCCGAGATAAGGTCTGATCCATTGCCAAAAACTGATCAAAGCAGCTTTTATTTTCCTTAAAATGCTTTGAAAATCCATAGTTACTTCTCCTATCTTTTTGATTCAATCGTCTTATTTTAACACAAGTTATTTTGTGTTACTTCCTGCTTAAGATGTATAAAATCGACTTTTTGCAATCGTGCCGTTAGTTTAGCATACCAAATGTCAGAAATCGTTCATTTTTTTCTTAAATATATTTTAAAAATGATACAATGAAACTGCATTTGACTAAAAGGAGTAAATTTATGGAAATCACGATTACCTTACCTAGCACCCATCCTACAACAACCGTTCGAGAATTGTTAGAGCAAGAATGGCTTGTTCCAAGAAAAGTCCGCCATTTCTTACGAACACGACGGAATGTTTGGATCAATCAAGAACCAGCCTTGTTTCATTTTGAAGTTCACGGTGGCGATCATATCACCTTACGTTTCGAGGAAACAGATTACAATTATCAACAAATCCAGCTAGGAGCGGCAGAACATATCCATCCATTATATGAAGATGACCATCTGATCATCCTCAACAAACCTGCTGGAATGAAAACTCATCCCAACGAGCCCACAGAAAATGATACCTTGCTCAATCATCTGGCTGCCTATCTAGCAGATAAAGGGCAACAGCCATATGTTGTCCATCGCTTGGATAAAGAAACAAGTGGCGCTATTTTATTTGCCAAAAACCCTTTTGTTTTGCCCATTTTAGGAAGAATGTTAGAACAAAAGAAAATCTACCGGCGCTATCAAGCAATTGTTTGGGGAACGATCAATCATGACTTGGTTTTTCAAGACAAAATCGGGCGTGACCGTCATGATCGAAGAAAACGAGTCGTCGATAACAGAAATGGCCAAACCGCGCTGACACGTGTGACAGTCGACCAAGTAAGTCATGGGCAAACCCAAGTCTATTGTGTATTAGAAACTGGTCGAACTCATCAGATCAGAGTACATCTGGCAAACTATGGTCATCCGATCGTTGGTGATCCGCTTTACCAAGAGCGTCCTGATAAACGTCTAATGCTTCATGCTTTAGAACTGCATATGACCCACCCATTCACTCAAGAAAAAATCATAGGAACAGCAACCCCTGGTCTATGGTAAAAAAATACGACATGTCAGCTTTACTTTCGCTGATATGTCGTGTTTTCATTTTTAGAGGACAGGAATCCCCTGATTATTTTGTTTGAGCTAACTCATGCTCTGCTAATAACAAACTACCGATGATGCCACTCTCATTAGGTAGTCCCCAACGAACGATATATTCACTGACTGGTGGTGTTTCCATATAACCACCCATCAGTTCAACAAATTGTTGACGGATTTTGTGAAGTAAGTGGTCCTGATTCATGACACCTCCACCTAAAATGATCTTTTCAGGAGCCAAGGTTAGTGTATAGTTGACTAAAGCTTGCGCAATATAAAAAGCTTGCATATCCCAGACTGGATGATCTTGAGGAAGGTCTTGGCCTTTGATCCCCGTGCGTGCTTCAATGGAAGGTCCAGCGGCTAATCCCTCTAAACAATCTTTATGGTAAGGACAGGTCCCTTCATACGTATCGTCTGGATGTCTCTTGACCCAAATGTGCCCCATTTCCGGATGTGCGATCCCTGAAAAGATGTTTCCATCTATCACTACGCCTGCCCCAATTCCAGTTCCAACAGTCAAATAAATACAACTTTTTTTGCCAATAGCCGCGCCTTTCAATAATTCGCCATAAGCTGCAGCATTCACATCTGTCGTCCATGCAACTGGAATATCATAATGGTCTTTGATACTCCCCAAAAAATTGTAATTCGTCCAACCTTTTTTTGGTGTGGCTAAAACATAGCCATAGCTATCTGTACTCTTGTCAATACCGATAGGACCAAAAGAACCGATGCCCATTGCTTCTAACTCATATTGATCGAAAAAATCAAAGACTTGCTTCAATGTTTCTTCCGGCGCTGTTGTAGGAATACTGATTTTTTCTACGATAACGCCTTCATCAGACACCGCACAAACAAATTTTGTTCCACCTGCTTCTATCCCACCATACATTTGCTATTCCTCCTTAAATCCGATTGTCCGAATTTCATAAGGCTTAAGATTTGGATCAACCGTTTCTTCCCATGTTTCTTCAAGTAGATTCAACAAGTGTCCAGATTGACCATTTTTTTCTATCTGTAGTTTTTCTAAATGACTAGACATATTGAATCCTCTTACTACTACTTTATCACTAAATTTGCTCCGTTTCAAAGCTGTAATTGCAAACGTTTCACCTGTACAAGATAAATATTGATTTTTTTGTGGAAGTGTTCCTTTTTGTTTTACTAATTGTTTTGTTGAGAAAGGAATCTGTGCAGCATAGGCATGCTGATAGCTAACGAATTTTTCTGCCGTTGGCTGTACTTCGATACTATAGTTAAATCGATGTTCTCCTAAACATTGTGCCTCAGGAGTTGGGAAATATCCCCAGTCACCTAATTCACCTACGCAACGTAATAATGTCAACGCAATTACACCGTCATCGACAATCTCATATTCATTCAGTCCATAGTTTCCAATTGTTACACCGTACGTTTGATCTTCTAAGTGAGTAAATGCATGCTGGTATTGTGGATTCGTAGGATTTTCCCAATCTTTTGCGACAGTATTAGGACGTGTGACTACTTCAAAGATACTATCGGCCTCATGTTGTTCCACATGTAACTTTGTCGGGAATAAGACACGCAAACGGTGGTCTTTCATTTGATTATCCACAGTTGTTTCAAAATCGATTTTCTTGCTATTTTTTCTTAAAGTAATCAGTGTAGTCAGCTCTAATACCGCTGTTTCTGTGGAACGCCCTGCTTTTCTATGCCGAAATTCGATGACCATTTCTTGTTCTTTTTCTAGACGCTCATCTGCCGCAACTGGGATCACCATCTCTTGCGTCAATCGGATTTGTGCGAGTTCTTTTGTATCGGTCACGATTTCAATTGTACTATTGCTTATTTCTTTAGATAAAATCGCTTGGTCATTCTCAGGTTGTTTGAAGATATATTCATTCCCAACATCACCCACATCTTCAAAAACTAATAAGTCGTCTAATACAACCCCAGTGACTTTGTCTGTCAAAGTGAGTGTCCCGTTTGACTGGATCTCTAACTGAACTTGATCATTTTTCAGCACTCGTCCAGCATCTTCGATCAGCGTACCGGCTTGTTCTTCGGCCGCCCCTTCAACTAAAACAAATGTTTCCCAAGAAAAAGCAGGCATTTCAATTATAGGTAAACGAATTGTGATCGTTCGTGCCATATATGGTACCCTAAACCGATCTTTTGGTAAGTCATAGCCAAACGCGACTTTCTCTTCTGAGATCATTGCGGATAATTTTTTCCCGTCGACTGTTTCGACATGATACACTTTCTTTGGTCGCTGTTCCAATTCCGCATAAAGTGCTTCTGGTATTCCTTCTGCAAACCGTTTTCTTTCTAATTCGATGCTGATTTCTGCTTCACCTGTTTTAGGCGATCCAGCAGTATTGAACACAACAAATGGATAACTAGCTTCTGGTAATCCACTCGTATCGATTGCTTCGCCTAGTTGTCTCAGTGCTTCATCTGCCAGATACTTCCCTACTTCATTGGCTTTTTCAAATCGTGTGATCATTTCTCGATGCACAGAATCAACGGAACAGCCGCAGATGCTGTCATGAGGATGATTTTGCATCAGTGTCTTCCAAGCATAGTCTAGTTGATCATGCGGATACTCTCCTGTTACCTCATACGCCATCGTCGCCAACGGTTCTGTAATATTTTCAAGTTGTCTTTGGACTTTTGTGTTCCACTGTTTCAAGTATACTCGTGCTGAAGCTGTGTTTGCTAAAGTGTACCATCCATCCGTTTCTTGACTCGTCAACTCACCTTCAACATCCCCCAGATCTTTTGGTAGATCTTTTTGGACTGCCTCAAGATAATCCACAAAGTTAGAATGGACGAACTCATAATCAGGATATAGTTCATTTGCTAAACGGATTGCTTTTGATATATCTTTTTGAACAGGTTGATGGTCGACCCCGTTCATCATCAAAAGATGATCTGTCGAAGCATACTGTTCTGCATCTGACAGTTTTTGCTTCCAAAAAACTTTTGCTGCTTCTTTTTCTGATGGTATTTCATTGCCATTACTATACCAGTTCGCAAAAAGCAACCCAAAAATCTCTGTTTGATCAGGTCCTTTCCACCACATCTCAGAATACTGCGAAGAGTAATTTTCCGCTTCTAATACTTGATTATCAAACCCAATCGGCTTAACACCTCGCCCAAATGCGGCTGCCTCTAATCCAGCTTGTTTCATCATCTGCGGTGTTTGCCCCATATTGCCAAAGGTATCTGGGAAATAACCCAGCATGACAGGTGTTCCCCATTTTTGACTTTCCTCCATACCAATCAGCATATTGCGCACATTTGATTCTGAACTGATCAAAAAGTCATCTTGTAAAATATAGAACGGACCGATCCGTAATTTTCCTGCCGTGATTGCTTGCTGAACCAACTCTCTCTTTTCAGGTCGAACTTGCAGATAATCATCCAGAATAATCGTCTGCCCATCAAGATGGAAACTATTGAATTCTGGATCTTTCTCGAATAATTCCAGAAGATCATCCATTAATTCAACCAATCGCATGTGATGTTGTTCGTACGCCATGTACCACTCTCGATCCCAATGGCTATGAGAAATGATATATACTTTCTTTTTCATATGTTTCCTCCTATTTCGCTACTCGAATATCAAAATAATCCATGACTAATTCACAAAACATCATATTTGCCCAAGAGAACCATTCTCTCGTGTAATTTTGCGGGTTGTTTACATCAAAGCCTTCGTGCATCAAGTGTGTCCCAGCATCTGTCGCTACTAACAAATCTAAAATCCGTTCTTTTTCTGCTTTATCCTCAGTCGTCATCCCTTCCATCGCTAAAGCAATTGGCCAGATATAGTTTTCAGGTGTGTGGGAAGAACCTATTCCCTTCGCATATTCTCCTTCGTAAAAATATGGATTTTCTTTACTCAATAGAGTCGCTCTAGTTGCAAGGTACTGTGGATCATCCATCGAACCATAGCCTAGATATGGTGCAGAGATCAGATTAGGTACATTGCTATCATCCATGATCGATGTATTTCCTAGACCATCCACTTCGTAAGCATAGATTTTTTCCCCATTTTGATTTTGTGTATAGGCGAAATCATCAATGCCTTGTTGGATATCTGTCTTTAATTTTCTCGCTTCTTTTACCAATTCTTCTTCTGAAAGAATGTTTGTAAAGATATCTTCTATATACTCTAAGACCACAACAGCAAACATATTGGAAGGAACTAGATAGCCGTATTGGCATGCATCATCACTAGGACGGAACCCTGACCAAGTCATGCCAGTCGGCGCAACTTTGGTACCGCGCCCATCATTTATTAAAGTATCCTCTTTGCGTGTCGTGTCACGCACAAATGTATAAGGCGATTTTTCATGGTCCTGTTCTGTTTTGAAGACGCCTAATATTTTTTTGATACCTTCTACAAAAGAGGCATCGAATTGATCTGTGCGACCTGTATTTTTATATAATAGGTAGGCCAATTGCACCGGATAGCATAAGGAATCGATTTCATATTTTCGTTCCCAGATCCAGTCATTCATCTTCGTATGATCGTTTTGGTGGCCCGCCCCATTCGCCTCTTCGTTGAATGCGTTCGCATAAGGATCGATATTGATGTAATTGAACTGTTTCTTAACTAACCCACTGATCATGTCGGCTAAATCTTCATCTTCTTTTGCCAGTACAAGATACGGACGTACCTGTGCAGTAGAATCACGTAGCCACATCGCAGGAATATCGCCAGTTAATAAGAAAGTCGTTCCATCCTCATGACGTTTTACAGTCGTTAACAATGTATTCGCAAATGCCGCAGAAAAGTTTTCCGCCCAATCCGCATGTTTATCTCCGCATTTTGCTGTTATTTCTTCCATAAATTGTTTAACTGAATTTGGTATATCTTTATAAGCCATTATTTTCCCTCTTTCTGGTTTGGTATATCACAAACGAATTATACCTCTCTGCCAGAAAAATGTCTACGCTTTCAAAATGAGATTTTTCTTATTTACTTTTCCCTTTTTTATGCTATCATTTATCTATGATATATCATATAAGAAGGTGTTTTTATGGATCAACCGTTATACCAAAAAATATTCAATGACCTAAAAGCTGCTATTGCTGACGGTTCGTTGCCAGTCGATAGCCAAGTCCCTACAGAAAAAGAATTATCAGCAAAATATCAAGTAAGTCGAATCACTTCGAAACGAGCCCTTACAGAATTAGAGCAATTAGGATTGATCTATCGGGTACGTGGAAAAGGAAGCTTTGTTAAGGCCGCAACTAGTGTGGAACAGCATGCAGTGCTTCCTAAAAATAGTCGTATTTTATTCCTATTGCCTTTTTTGTCAGATCTTTCCGTAGGTGACTTTACCAAAGGATTGAATCCTGTCATGCAAGAACAGCAGTTGGAAGTCATGATGACTACCCTAGATTTTCTCACGAATAAAACAGCACATGAACTTATGCAGGAATTTGATGGTTTGATCTATTATGCTTTTGATACAGATCATCACCTCGATTTGCTCTTTGAACTTTCATTGAAGCAATTTCCAGTGGTCATTTTAGATAAGAAAATCTATGAATTACCTTTTCCTACTGTTCTTTCAGACAATTTCCAAGGCGGTTCTCTAGCTACGGAACACTTAATAAAAGAAGGACATCAAAAAATTGCGTATCTTTTTGGCGAACAGACTCATCCACAATCTGTACGCCAACGTTATTTGGGTTACTTAGAGGCATTGAATAAAGCAAGATTGCCTTTCCATACCCCTTTAGATGATAAAAGTGCTACGATCGATACCTTGATGAACTATGTCAATGACCATAAAGTAACAGCTTTTGTCTGTGAAAACGATCTTGTCGCCATTCAAACGATGAACTACTTGAAGCAACATGGTTATGACATTCCTAATGACTTTTCAGTTATCGGCTTTGATGATATCCAGGCCGCTGCTCTGGTCGATCCTCCATTAACCACCGTAGCTCAGGATTTTCATAAATTAGGGGAAATTGCAGGAAGATCGCTCATTGAATGGTTACAGACAAAAGAGATACCCGCTGATAGTAGTTATCCAGTTTCATTTATCAAACGACACTCAACAAAGGAGATGTAATATGGACATCCAACAAATCGATACCCGGCACGGTACCGCGAATCAACCAAATTTCTCCAACGGGAATTGCCAGCCCTACACTGGCGTTCCTTTTGGAATGAACTATTTTGCACCACAAACAACAGATCAAAAAGGCAGTTGGTGGTTCCATCCAGAAGATCGTGTGTTTCAAGGCTACCGTCTTACCCATCAGCCAAGTTCTTGGATGGGTGATTTCAGTCATTTTGTCATGACCCCTTTCACAGGGGAATTGCCAGAAAATACGTTATTCCATGCGCAAAGCTCTTATCGACCAGAAGAAAGTATCTTTGCACCAACACACGTATCTATTCGTCAATTGCGTGACGGAACACAATCGACCCTCATTCCAAGTATGTATGGCGGGATCTTAACGATTGATTATAGCAAAAAAGAAAGCGGTTTACTTCTGACTTTTCCTGGAAAATATTCTCTAAATGTAAAAGATAGTCATACCGTTTTCGGCCAGATCACGCATTTTGCCGGCTCAGAAGATCCTGATTTTACGTTTTATTTTGTTCTAAAATTCAATCAGCCGCTCTTAGCGAAAACTCGTGTAACAAATTCCGGTGAACAAGCCGATTCCATTCCATTGTATTTTGGTGATGTTAGGAATTTAGTTGCTCAACTGGGAACTTCTTTTATCAGTGAAGAACAAGCTCACTATAATTTGAACCAAGAGCTTCATCAAAAAGCTGCTGATTATTTGAAAAATAGCCGAAACCAGTGGCAAGACTACTTTGATCGCATAAAAATCGAACATCATGATCCAAAACAAACACGTACCTTTTATCATAATCTGTATCGGACTTTCTTATTCCCACAGACCTTCTATGAGATCGATGCTAATGGTCAAAAAATCCATTATGATACGACTAGCCGCACTGTAAAGTCTGGTGTACTCTACACAAATAATGGCTTTTGGGATACGTATAAAACTGTTTATCCTCTTTATTCCTTGATTGCCGTGGAGAAATATGAGGAAATGCTCGAAGGCTTTTTAAATAGTTATAATGAAACCGGCTTCTTACCAAAGTGGCTCTCGCCTGATGAACGTGGTTTGATGCCAGGCACATTGATCGATGCAGTTATCGCAGATGCGGCGGTGAAAGGTATTCGAGAAGATTTGATGGAAAAATTTTTAGAGGCGATGCATAAAGGTGCTACTGTTCAAAGTGCGAACCAAAACTATGGACGACAAGGAACAAAAGACTATCTTGAATATGGGTATGTACCAAGCACTTATCATGAGTCGATCAACCATACATTGGATTATGCCTACAGTGATTTTTGTATCAGCCAAGTAGCTAAAGTGCTAGGAAAAGAAAAAATCAACCAACATTATCAGCAGCAGGCATTGAATTACCAAAATGTTTTCGACCAACAAACAGGTTTTATGCGTGCCAAAGATGTAGACGGAACTTTCAGAGAACCTTTTTCTGCTATCCGCTGGGGCCAAGATTATGCAGAAGGTAGTGCTTGGCAAAGTAGCTTTGCTGTCTACCACGATTTCGCTGGTCTGATCAAAGCCCATGGCGGAAAGCAAAAATTTGAAGAAAAATTGATCGAATTATGCAACCAAGCACCAAGCTTTGAAGTTGGGGGCTATGGTTTTGAGATCCATGAAATGAGTGAAATGGCCGCTATCGAATTTGGTCAGTTAGCTATCTCGAATCAACCAAGTTTCCATTATCCTTATCTTTTTAGCTATATCGGAAAACCAGAAATGGCTCAACCTTTGCTCAAACAATTGTTGACACAGACTTTTGATGATACGCCGACCGGTTATCCAGGAGACGAAGACAATGGCAGCATGGCTGCTTGGTATATCTTCAATAGCTTAGGTTTTTACCCTGTAACGCCAGGAACAGGCGAATACGTCATTGGAATGCCCCTGTTGGATAAAGCAACCATTGCCTTATCTAACGGAAAGACGCTGACTATCGAAACGTCACCTAATCAGCCGCAGCATCAATTTATTCATAAAGTAAAAAGAAAAAATCTCCCTCACACAGATCTTTTCTTTACTTACGAAGACTTGTTAGAAGGCGGAACGATTTCTTACAGATTAGGTATTGTGCCACACGCAGCTTACCACCACGAAAGTGCTCTACCTTATTCTTTGTCGGAGGAAATCGATTAAATAGTTTCAAACGATAGCTTTTATTGTGATTGTGCTATTCTCCCTATAAAATAAGCTTGGATGAACGATTGATTCACTATAGAAGGACTTTCTATAATCGAAAAAATCAACATCCAAGCTTATTATTAGCTGTGCTTAAACCAAATTTTCCCAAGAGGGTTTCCAATAATGCCTCCAACAGATTTTCTGTCTTAAGTGAGGCAAAAAATCACTTTCTTGTCCACTCGCTCCGAACAACCGACCTTTTTTTTCAGTAGCAAAACTCTTATTGATTGTTTTTGGTCAGAGCCCCACGAGTTTATCGACAGTGGCTATTCTTGGAAATTTTTCTGACTGTTTCACAGACTAACCTAAAAATTTAAATACATCTTCTCTATCATAGAGTTTCAATACTTTTTCAAAGATGAATTGTGTCAGTAAAGCCGCAATCAAAGGCACAACTAGCCAACATACAAAAGTAAGAACGAGACTCAATCCTGCATCTAAAGAAGCTAAAGGTCCGACTAAACCAACGACGCCAAATCCAGCAGATGACGGTGTTCCAGAAATAGAAAACAGTGCAACTGGAATAGCGGAAATCACCGCACTGACCAAACATGGAACTAGAATGATTGGTTTTCGAAACAGGTTAGGCATCATCATTTTCATCGCTCCGAGTGCAATGGCGATCGTTACTCCAGGTTTATTGACTCTCCACGAATTCACAACTAAAACTATTGTAGTAGCTGCAACACCCATAGCAGCTGCCCCAGCAGAAACGCCGTTTAATTGGATCGCCATACCGATTGCTACCGTAGAAATCGGTGAAATGATCAAAAAGGCGAAAGAACAACCAATCAAAATCGACATCAATAGAGGTTGTAGCGTGGTAAAGTTATTGATCAATGTACCGATTGCTGAAGTAATAGCTGTCACATAAGGATACAAGTAATACCCGATCAAACCGGCTCCTACCCCAACAACAATTGGCGTCAATACAATTGCGACAGAGCCAAAACGTTCACCAATCAATAAGATCAAAAGAACCGCTATCGAGGCAGTAAGCATCGTGTTAATGATGTCTCCTGTTCCAGAACCTACATAAGTTCCTGTTTCCCCAAGATCAGGCGCAAATTTGACTACCCCTGAACCTACAAAAGCTGCTCCAGCAACTACCATTATTTTCATTGGATTAAACCCAAATTGTAATGCAATCAAACCGCCGATGATCAATGGCGTTGCTAACTGAAAAACAACTGCCATTTGTGCGATTGTCACTGCTATCGAATAATCACTAAAATATTTTAAAATGGCTCCTAATACTGCATTTGGGATTAAACCAATGATGATTCCTGTAGCGGTTCCTGCCAGTACCTTATTTAGAAAAATTTTTGGTGATAGATGTTTTGTCTCTTCCATATAATCTCGCTCCCTCATTTTACATTTAAACTATCTTCCTTTGCATGAACAAGTTCTGTTAAGAAATCGCAATACGGCGTAACTATGCCATATTTCCTACCTTTTCTAGAAATAGCACCGTTGATATAATCGATTTCAGTCAAGCGATGATTCTTGATCAAGTCCTGATACATGGAAGGATAATGCATTCCAATCGTTGCTGGGTCAAAGCATGACTCACAATGTGCAATCACCTCTGGAATATCTAAATGGATATTTTCAAATGCAGCAACTTTCGCAAATTCATTGACGATTGTTTCAACCATTTTATGTGCGGTCGTGGTCTTGCCTAATCCAGCCATATTCACGTCTAAGATCGTACATAGCCCATTCATCGTCCCATTCACACATGCTTTTCGATAAATAGAATAACGAATATTGTCAGAGAATTTAGCGTTTAAACCAGATTCCGCTAATTTACGCGCCAATTCTTTCGCTGCTGCTTCTTTCCCAGCACCTAAATTTTGTAATTCGACTGAACCGTCACCAAATAATTTTACTTGGCCTGGACCTTCTAAGCCGGCTGTCCACATTGTATTCCCGATATAGATATTCTCCATTGGAACAAACTTCTCGATGATATCTTCGTGACCGATACCATTCAGCAAACACAATACTTCCGTATCTTCTTTGATCAACGATTGAATGTCTTTCAACATTTTTTCCAACTGCATCGCTTTCGTAAATAAAATGATCAAATCAACTTGGTCAGATTCACCTACTTCTGATTGCAAAAGGATCGGTAAATGGGCCACTACTTCTTTTCCGTTGTAGTTCGCTCTTAGTCCATGTTCTTGGATTTGTTGGACATGTTCTGCCCACCCATCGATCAACAAGACCTCATTTCCTCCTTGTTGTAACATTAAACCAAAGCGGCTGCCCATCGCGCCAGCACCTGCAATAGCAATTCTCATTTCTTATTCCTCCTTTTTTGAACATTATACCCGTGTGGGATTTGCTTCACAATCTCAACTAGTCATTTATCTAAATTTTTTTTGAATAAATGATACTGTTCATCTTGTTCTATTTTCAATGATTCTTTCATTCGTTGTAGCATTGCTTAGTTTGACGTCCTTTGTTGTAGTTTGCTGTTGACGTTCATTTGCATCGATTTCAGAGGACCGATCAGGCTTTTTTTCTTATCCCGTCAGTGAAACGAGGAATGGAGCTTACCATCCATAGGAATACTGGAACGTTTTTTAGTCAGTGATGAATTTTCCTTCTACTAAATCGGAATAGTACTCAATTGCTTCTTTATACTCTGCACGTAGTTCCTGTTTTTTCTTACTCTCCATCTGTTGCTTTGTTTGTGACTCATCGTATAACTTGGTATAGACGTATAAAATAGCCGGTTTATCTTCAGATTTCTTGGCGATCTCTAACGCCTTTTCTAAAGCTCCTTTCCCGATATACACCCAATAAAGCAACAAATCATCACTTGCTTTTTTTGATAGTAGCTCTAAGATCCCTCTTTTTTGTTTGTCAGCTAATGTGGCTACATGGACTGAACTTACCGCCAATACATATCGAGTAGATTCCGAAAGATCAGCGATTTTATCCTCTCGTAACATCATTAAAACACCTGGATAATCCTCATCAATAAACAATGCTTTTGCTTGGCTGAAACGTTCGAGTGTTGGTATTCGTTTTAGCTGATAGTCGCCAACGATCCCCATAAAACAACTTGTCAGGAAAATAAATATCACCATTCCCCATTTGTATAACCTATACTTACGCTTTTTCACAAAGAAATTTTCTGTTTGACGTTTGTTTTTTTGTTGGACGATCCGTGTTCCTATCAATTGATGGAGCTCGTTGATCGTTCCTGCTTCTTGTATTTTTTTGGAAAAGACGTCCCTAAATACACTGATGCCTTCCATCAATCCTCGATAATCAGTTTCAGGATGTAAGATAGCCAAGAGCAGCGCACGATACTGTTTAATAAATAAGGACTGCTCCGCCACATAAGGAACTACAGCTTGTATGAATCCCCGATGTGCGATCCTCAATTCTTCACCAAAAATAAATAGATTGTCAGGATGGAGATACGGTTGAACTGGGCTACCTAAGAAATCCACTAGATCTCCCATTTTTTGGCAATCACCAATCGTTGATAAGGATCGATCTTCTTTCCTATTTGTGCTAAAGACTGCATACCTTTTTCTTTGTGATATCGGATCACTAATTTTTCTTCTGTAGAGGAGAGGATTTCCCCGACCATGAAATTTTTTTGTTTCTCTAAAAATAAACGGTATTGATCCAATCTTTCTAGTTGATATTGTGTTTCTTTTAAAGTTATCACCACATAATCTTGTGTCTCTTGCAAGGTAAGTTCTTCTGTGCTTTTGCTTTGTCCATTCAAAACACCAACCCCTCGATTATTCAACTTTCTTTTATTGCGAAAGAATCACCAGTTCTTAATGGATCATCAGCTAGGACATCCTCTTCCCTCAGTCGAATTGCTTTATTTACTATCACTAAGTCAAAAGAGGGTGGCAACTGTAGCTGTACCTAACAAAGCTTTTTTCACTCATTTTGCTATGCCGCTATGTACACATGACTACGTTTAAAACCCAAAGGAATGCGCATTTTCTTGGTCTCGTTGTGCAACCGTAGTCGCGTAATTCGTTAGTTGCCGATCAATGTTTTTTAGTAGCTCCTCCATCTTTTTGATACTTCCTTCTAGTTGGTTGTATTGTTCAAGATATGCTTGAAAGGCTCGGCCTTTCCATTCTTGGGCAATTTGCTGATTCATCGTATTGACTCTTAGCATTGCCTCCTGTAATTGTGTTGATGCTTGCGAATAAACTTTTGCTTGAGATTTTAACTGTTCTGGTGTGACTGCAATTATTCTTGACACCGTTCTCCCCCCTCTCAACGTGTTGACTATCCACTTGCTATTTTATTGCTCAAAATAATATACGCCTCTCTTTGTTTTTTATTTGAGGTCGAGACAACGTTTATTCGAGAGTCTGTAGCAAAACTGATTTTTAGATTTGTCTCACTCTCTAGTTGCAGAAAATGCTTGGAGAATAGAATTGGAATGAATACAGT
Source organism: Enterococcus durans NBRC 100479 = LMG 10746 (assembly GCF_001544215.1). GTDB lineage: Bacteria > Bacillota > Bacilli > Lactobacillales > Enterococcaceae > Enterococcus_B > Enterococcus_B durans. The sequence goes on along the minus strand of NZ_BCQB01000028.1, from coordinate 651 downwards.
CCGAATTGTTAAAGAAAAAAGCGGCAGGAATGAAGTATTCCTCAAAAAGAGGCAACTTCTATTCCCGCCGTTTATTCAGAGTTAGTAAGAAAAAAATTGACTTTTTGCTAAATCATATGCATGCTATCCTGCCGATTTTTCACTTTCTTTACGTACATCAAAAATGACATTCTTGATCATTCATCATGTGCAACTTGCCACTCTAATCGATCGAGTAGTGGTGTATAATCTACTTTGGTAAAGTCAGTAACATCAAATTCATAAAGGGTTCCTAGTGCGAAACGATCATATTGTCGCGCATTAATTATTTTTTTAAATGCTTCTTTTGTGATATGATTCGTGCCCAATGATCGATTTTCTAATTGGTCCCCATAGTGGTAATGATCCATGATATAGCTAAGATGGCGTTCTGGTTCGCGATCTCTTTGATGACGACGTGCCCATAAAACCTCAAAATCAGCGACCAAACGAATGGTAATCACTTCATACTCATATTTTTTTGCTAAAAACTGCAGTTTCTCCTTTTGTTTGTCACTAAATGGATATTCGGAAACGATCACTTTTTTACCAGCTTCCATATATAATTCCAATGCGCGATAAAAGAATGGATAGACTTTGTTTTTTTCTTGTTCTGCTCGTTCTCTTAAATTT
>NZ_BCQB01000027.1 GCF_001544215.1 Enterococcus durans NBRC 100479 = LMG 10746 | reverse complement strand
AGAGTTATTTGACTATGTCAATTGGTGGAACCACCTTCGGTTGCACGGTACACTTGGCTACGAGACACCGGTTGGTTACCGTAACCAGAGATTGGCGCAGCGAATCCTTGATAATGAGCTCGGATGTGCTAACGCTAGCGAGGCAGTCTAACTTTAACTGTTAGCTCCTGCCGAAGATCGTCACATCCGAGGAGGCTCATTGTCAAGGACAATCGGAATAGCATACGGAAAGAAGTTCTGCACCTTATAAAATTTGTCAAAAAAACTGTTGCCATTCCAAGATCATTTTTTTGAGACGAAGGATTACTCAGCAGTTATCGAAGCAAAATCAGCGCAAGTGTTAGGAGTCTATCAGTCAGAGTTTTATCATGGCACACCTGCAATAACGAAGAATTGTTTTGGCAGAGGTACAGCTTATTATTTAGCTGCTCGTACCAGTCATGATTTTTTCAAACATTTTTATGGACAGTTGGCTAGTGAACTTAATCTTACAGAAGATGCTATTGCAAAGCCTAATCCAGAAGTGTCGATTCAAGGGAGAACAAATGCTGAGCGAGACTATTACTTTATCATGAATTTTTCTGAGCAAGAGCAGCAGCTGACACTGGTTCGTAACGTGGTTGATTTGGAAACCAACCAGGCAGTGCCACTGCAGCTTTTATTAGCACCTTATGAAGTACGAGTGGTTTACGTTGCAAAAAAATGATTTCAAGGATAATCTCGTCACTTAGGAAGTTTATAGATTAGGTAGTTTTCAATCTATATTGTAGGAGTTAGTTTACGATTTAACTATCCTCTAAACTACAAGAAACTATAGCGTAGTAACTTTTAGTTATAGTTTATTTGATAATAGATGAAAAATATTTTAGTCCTTTTCATTTTTATCATTTATTGGAGTGATAAGAAAAACAAGAGGTCGAGACAAAGCTAATTTTTAGATTTGTCTCGACCTCTTGTTCTTTTGGTGTAAGCAATAAATAATAACAAAGTAAATTAAAAACAACAAATATCATACATATACTATCAGATAGGTATAATTTATCAGATATCAAAATTAGTAACGGTTTAAGCAGTATTTAATATACGTAATACTTTCGAAATAGCATAATTATACTTCTTATTCTAATTATAAAATAACGTTTTTTAATTATTTTTGTAAAAAGTGTAGGAAAAGTGTTTTCAAATCATATTATAATCAAATTGTAACAAAAATCAAAAAAAACGGAGGAGAATCATGAAAAAGAAAAATTTGTTAGTTTTAGGAATCGCACTTGGTATGTTTGGTGGGACGATCCAGGGGGCAACTCAGACGGTCATGCAAGAAAATAACATCCAAGAGGTAGCTACGAGTGTCAGAGAATGGAAAGTAGGCACAATTGAAAATCCAGAGTTATACAATTTGAATGAAATCGTTAGTTACAAGGGAAAGGAGTATAAAGTATTACAGACACACGAAAATACTGGCGCTGCACAATGGAATCCTGAAGATGCAAAAGGATTGTTTATTGAAGTAAGTGAGGAAACCAATATTTCATTCGATGGGAAGTTATCGGTGGCTTTGAATAAAGATAACCGAACAGAAGTGTATTTTAGTATCCCGAGAAATAGTACTCAATTGAATGACAGTTATAGAGTTGAAATCAATAATAAATACTATTTTTCAGTGAATAAGCAAGTCAATTATTACTGTATTCTTTCCTTTATAGGTTCAATGAATGTTTATGGAAAAGCTGATAGAGAATTGAATGAAGGAGACATTGTCACACTGTGGTATCTTAGTTGACCAGAAGCGAAGAAAATCCAACAAATAAAAGTGGATTCCTCTATGCTACCTAAATAGAATCCTTCAACTAAAAAACTAAGACTGATCTTTCTAAAAAATGAAAAAAGTGGTAACGCTTGCGTTGAATAAAAATGGGGATTAGTGTTGAAGGGATCATCGTGTATATAATATTTACTGCTAATTCAGCATGTGAACAGTATGATTGATGGGGCGTATAACTTTGGCATCAATGGGGAAAAAATGTCAAAATGTTGACTTGTCAATGTCAAAGCGTAACTAACTGAGCCAAATGAAAAAAGTTAAGCAATAAAGAAATAAAAATAACTAATAAATAGTCCTTTCGTTGCTGTCTTTTAGAAAAGTAAGAGCAACATTCTCTTGAAGCTAATAGGAAATGAAGCTATATTAGTCATTCTTATTAGAATTAAATAAACATGAGAACCCCCATTAAAATCTCGAAAAAGAATCAATTCTGATGGATACTCAGGTTGATTCTTTTTTTTATGGTTCACAAGGCGATGTAATATACAGAATAAATTGAATTCTCAAAATTTTCAGAAAATTCATTGACAACTGTTTTCTTTTTGAGTATATTTTAATACATATTCAGCTTTAATTTAATTAGGGGGACACAAAAATGAAAAAAAGAATGATATTTCTAGTAGCAGCGGCTGCATTGGCACTTGCCGGCTGTGGAAGCGGGACTTCCGTAAAAAAAGAGGGGAACAGCGCGGATGCGAAGACCTTTAAGTTAGGGGTGAATCTGGAATTATCTGGAGCCGTAGCAGCATATGGAGATGTAGAATCAGACGGTATCAAACTGGCTGTTGATGAAATCAATAAAGACGGAGGGATTGACGGCAAGAAGATTGAAATCGTCGATAAAGATAATAAATCAGATAATGATGAAGCAGCTTCTGTTTCAGCTAACTTGGCAACGAATGAGAAAGTAGTAGCCCAGATCGGACCTGCGACTTCCGGTGCCTCTAAATCTTCATTGGCTAACCTAACAAAAGCAGGCGTTCCGATGATCACACCATCAGGTACAGATGATTCGATCACAGTTGATGGGGACAAAGTTCAAAAATATGCTTTCCGTTCTTGTTTCCAAGATAGTTTCCAAGGAACGATCTTAGCACAATATGCTGATAATAAACTAAATTCGAAAAAAGCAGTTATTCTAAGTGATAGTTCAAGTGATTATGCAAAAGGTCTTTCAAAAGCATTCAAAGATGAATACAAAGGCCAAATCGTTGATGAAGAAAACTTTGTAGCAGGTGATAAAGACTTCCAAGCAATTTTAACAAATATCAAAGATAAAGATTTCGATGTTCTTTATATTCCAGCTTATTATACAGAAGCAGGCTTGATTGTTAAACAAGCACGTGAAATGGGTATCAAACAAGCGATTGTCGGCGCAGACGGTTTTGGAGATGAAAAATTCGTTGAAACTGCAGGTGCAGCAAATGCATCGAACATTTATTACACAGCTCACTTTTCAACAAGTGCTCCTGCAAGCGACAAAGTCCCAGCCTTTGTTGATGCTTTCCAAAAGAAATACAATACGGCACCTTCTCAATTTGCCGCATTAGCATATGATGCTGTTTATATGGTTAAACAAGCAGCAGAAAAAGAAGGAACTGATTCCGCTTCTATCCAAAAAGGTCTAGCGAATTTGAAAGACTTTAAAGGCGTAACAGGGTCGATCTCTATTGATAAAAATCATAACCCTGAAAAATCTGCTGTTGTTCTTGGCTTGACGAACGGAAAAGAAAGTTCAGCTGATGCAGTAAACCCAGAATAATGGAAGAAGGGCAGAGACAATGAAGGTTGTCTTGCCCTTTCTTTTTTGAAAAAAAAGCAACGGGTATGGGATAAAAAATCGTTCCATGATTTTTTTGTTTTATATGGATCTGGTACGAAAGCATGAGTTGTTTACTTTTTAAATAAATGATATTGGAAGTGAGTATATGGAAGTCATTCTTCAACAGTTAGTAAATGGTCTTTTTCTAGGAAGCATTTACGCCTTATTGGCATTAGGCTATACAATGGTTTATGGCATTATTGGCTTGATCAACTTTGCTCATGGTGAAGTATATATGATTGGAAGTTTCATTGGTTTTTACTTAATTAACCAATTACACTTGAACTTTTTTATCGCAATGATCATTTCAATGATCGGAGCGGCAATATTAGGGGTAGTAGTCGAATTTTTAGCTTATCGTCCTTTGAGAAAATCAACGAGGATCGCTGCATTGATTACAGCGATAGGTGTCTCGTATTTTCTTCAAAATATCATGATCTATTTCTTCGGTTCGAATAATCGGGCGTTTCCTCAAGTGATCAAAAGAGTCGAATATCATTTAGGATTCATCACGATCAGTAATATCCAATTGTTGATCTTAGCAATTGCCTTGATCTTGATGATTTTATTACAGTTGATCATCAAGAAGACAAAGATGGGGAAAGCGATGCGGGCAGTTAGTGTCGATAGTGATGCAGCCCAACTGATGGGGATCAATGTCAACCGTACGATTTCCTTTACTTTTGCATTAGGATCAGCTTTAGCCGCTGCTGCTGGTGTCTTGATCGGTCTTTATTACAATTCGATCGATCCGACGATGGGAACTGTGCCAGGGTTGAAAGCATTTGTCGCAGCAGTATTAGGTGGAATCGGTAGTATTCCAGGAGCAGCTCTAGGTGGCTTTTTGATTGGGATGATCGAAACGATTGCGAATGCACTTGGCTTATCCATGTATAAAGATGCTGTTGTGTATGCTGTACTGATTTTGATTTTACTGGTTCTCCCTGCAGGAATACTAGGGAAAAATGTTAAAGAGAAAGTGTAGGTGAACGCCATGAAAAAACGATTGAAACTCAATATTTTTTGGCTAGTTTTGTTGCTGGCTATATATGGCGTACTGTACGCCGCTTACAGCAGTGGGTTAGTCAATTTATTTATCGATAATATTATCGTAACAATCGGCATCAATATTATTTTAGCCGTTGGATTGAATTTGGTTATTGGCTTTTCTGGTCAGTTCTCATTAGGGCACGCAGGATTTATGGCGATCGGCGCCTATTGTGGTTCGCTATTTGCGATGAACAATCCAACGATGGGTGGCTTCTTTACAGGAATAGTCGTAGGAATTTTATTATCTTCAGTGGTTGCACTTGTTGTAGGGATTCCAACATTACGACTAAAGGGAGATTATTTAGCGATTGCGACTTTAGGGGTTGCAGAAATCATTCGTATTGCGATCGTTAATATGGAAAGTATAACAAACGGACCTTCTGGACTATTCGGGATTCCGTCTTTCGTCAACTGGCCTTTAGTCTATGGATTTGTGATCGTTACAACGTTGATCACGGTTAACTATATCCATAGTGGTGCTGGTCGGGTAACAATGGGGATTCGTGATGATGAGATTGCTGCAGAATCTATGGGAGTCAACACAACAAAATACAAAGTTATCGCTTTTGTGATCGGTGCGGCAACTGCAAGTATCGCAGGTGCATTATCTGCAAGCTATATTGGATCGATTGCGCCGAAAAACTTTGCGTTTCAAAAGTCCATCGATATCTTGATCATCGTGGTATTTGGTGGAATAGGCAGTGTAACAGGTTCAATAGTAGCCGCAATTGTTCTAGGCGTATTAAATATGTATCTACAGGATTTTGGTTCTTTGCGAATGATCATTTATTCTTTGGCATTGATCATCATCATGATTTTCAAACCAGGTGGCTTGTTAGGAACTTGGGAATTGTCTGCTAAAAAAATTTTTAGAAAAAAAGGAGGATCAGTAAATGACGTTACTAAAGGTTGATCATCTTACTAAAAATTTTGGTGGCTTATCTGCGGTCTCAAATGTGAATCTTTCCTTAGAAAAAAATGAATTGGTTGGGCTGATTGGCCCTAATGGTGCAGGGAAAACGACGCTGTTCAATTTACTGACTGGTGTATATGAACCAAGTGAAGGAGAAATTCGTTTAGAAAAAGATGGAAAGTCGGAACTATTGAATAAATTAGCCCCTTATAAGATTGCTACATTGGGCCTTAGCCGAACATTTCAGAATATCCGACTTTTCAAAGAACTGACAGTTATGGACAATGTATTAATTGCGATGAATGCCAAAAATAAAGAGGGATTCCTTAGCAGTATCTTCCGCCTACTATCATTTTATAAACAGGAAGAAAAGATGGAAAGCAAAGCACGCCAACTGTTAGAAATATTCGATCTGGCTGAAAAAACTGAAACTTTAGCTAGTAACCTTCCTTATGGGGAACAACGACGATTAGAGATTGTCCGTGCATTAGCGACGGATCCGCAAATCCTCTTTTTAGATGAACCTGCAGCGGGGATGAATCCACAAGAAACTGCTGAATTGACCAAATTGATTCGAAAAATCCAAGAAGAATTCCATATCACGATTTTGCTGATCGAACATGATATGAGTTTAGTCATGGAAGTTTGTGAACGAATCTATGTACTCGAATACGGACAGATCATTGCGGAAGGACTTCCTGAAGAAATTAGGAGTAACCAACGAGTGATTGAAGCATATCTTGGAGGTGACCTATAATGTTGAAAGTAAATGATCTATCTGTCCATTATGGTGTGATCCAAGCAGTGAGAGGAATCAGTTTGGAAGTCAATGAAGGGGAAATCGTGACATTGATCGGCGCAAATGGAGCAGGTAAGACGACTGCTATACGGACGATCTCAGGGCTCGTTAAGCCTTCATCTGGAACGATCGAATTTGAAGGAAAGCCAATCCAAAAGGTCTCTCCACAAAAAATCGTGACCCACGGCATCTCGCAAGTACCAGAAGGGCGTCATGTATTTCCAGGATTGACTGTTCAAGAAAATTTAGAAATGGGTGCCTTTTTACGAAAAGATAATGAAGGAATCAAAAAAAGTTTTTCTGAAATCTACGAACGTTTTCCGATTCTAAAGGAACGTAAAAATCAGGATGCTTCCACTTTGTCGGGGGGAGAACAGCAAATGCTTGCGATGGGGCGTGCATTGATGTCTAAACCACGTCTGTTGTTACTTGATGAGCCATCAATGGGGTTGGCACCGATTTTCATTAAAGAGATTTTCAATATCATCCAGGAAATCCAACAACAAGGTACCACCGTTTTATTGATTGAACAAAATGCAAAAATGGCTTTGTCAATTGCAGATCGCGGGTATGTAATCGAAACGGGGAAAATTGTTTTACAAGGAACTGGCGCAGAATTACTAGCGAGTGAAGAAGTGAAAAAAGCATATTTGGGAGGATAAAGGATGAGCGTAAAAGATTTTATGACGAAAGAGTTGGTCGTGGTAGATCCTCAAACAAAAATATTTGATGCAGTTGATTTGATGAAAAAGTACGAGATCCATCGGTTACCTGTCGTTGAAAATAATAGTTTAATTGGCTTGATCACTGAAGGAACGATCCAAGCAGCAATGCCTTCACAAGCAACCAGTCTGAGTGTGTTTGAAATAAATTACCTATTGAATAAAACCACAGTCAATGATGTAATGATCCGGGACGTACAAACTATTGCACCGAATGATTTATTAGAAGATGCGATCTATCTGATGAGAAAGAAGAATATTGGGGTCTTACCAGTCGTAGACATGAGAGAAAACTTGGTAGGAATCATCACAAATAATGATATATTTGACGCTTTTTTGAAAATCACTGGTTATACAGATGGGGGCACAAGAATCCAGCTTCGAATCGAAAAAGACCAACGAGGCGTATTAGCTGAAGTCTGCCAAGTGCTTTCATCCCATGGCTATAACATTGCAACAGTTGTAGTGAATCGTAATGAAACAGAAACGATCATCGAATTCCAAATCTCTACACAAGAGGTTAAAGAGTTGAAAGAATTTTTGGAAGCAGAGGGCTATACTGTATTAGAAGCAATGCTGACAAACGTAAAAAAATAGGTATGTCGAAAGTCTAAGGATCTCTAAAGGTTAGATGAAAAATCTAATTTTTAGGGATCTTTTCGTTAAGGTAGGGTATATTTTAGAGAAATAGCTAATTTTCTTCTTGAAGACTACTAAAGAGGAAGTAATATTGGTATACTATATCAGTCTTCCTGTAATGGTTAGCGAAAAAAATGATGAAAATCAATAGGATAATCAAAAGAGGTGTAAAATCAGTGGACACAAAAGAAAAAATGCTTGAATTGATCAAAAAGAAACAAGGCGGCGGTCGTTCAAAAAAAATGCAAGAACCAAAAAATGATCGCAGCAATATGCGTAAAGGACCAAAAATATATAACAAGTAGGTTTAAAGAAGAGAGTGGTTGAATGTCAAGAGTATGAAAAGATTCATGTGATTTTCAATATTCTTGGATATTTTTACTTATTTTTTGAAATAACTAATTATGTTGGAACGATTTGTGCAAAAGAGGTTGGGACAAAAGTGTTTCTTACTTTGTCCTAGCCTCTTTTTTTGAAATTGCCGAAAGACCTGATTTTTGGACGACGTTTATTTGAGAGAGGCTGGGACAGAAGTGTTTAACTCCGAGAAATAAGAAGAAATGAACGAAAATTGCTTTTTAAATTTTTGTGAATTTCGGCTTATTTCCGAAGGAGTTGCTTCTGCTCCCGCCGTTTATTCGAGAGTCTATAGGGAAACTGATTTTTAGATTTGTCCCACACCCTTTTTAGTTGAACGCACTCAGATTTAAAAGTAGTTGGTGAAGGTCCAACCACTCTTTTTCTTGTGGCAGAGAAGAAAGTGTAAAAACAGGGCAATTTTTCCAATTATCCCAACGATGATTGCAGACGATCAATGACACGTCAGAGGAAAGGACCTTTCTATAATCATGTGTGCCTGTTGTAAATAATGGCTGAATGGATCGAGGAATGATCTGTTCCACTAATTTCAGCAAGTAAGAGGAGAGACCGGCATTACCATGAAAAGAAAAGAATACCTTGATCTGGGTCGTGTCAACTGCCTTTAGTAAAGAATAATGGAACATGGTAAAGGACAAAGCAACATGTTCAGGATGAAGAATGGGAAAAAAATGCTGTACAGTGGGTGTTTTTAAATAGATATACCAGTCTTCATAAAGTTTTTTAAATGTAACGGCAAATCAAAGGAGTCTTTTAAGGGATTTTTTTGATAATGGCTAGAAACATGAGACAAAAGCCTTAGATTAACGGAAAAAGCATATAGTTCATCAGTATTTTCAACAGAGGGAATCATTGGTAGAAAAAACTGATGATATGTATCGTAGTGTTCACGGTCTTCAGGGTAGCAGAATTGGTCAGCATCGCTTGAATAGACGACACAATTTAGAAAGACTATGTATAGCCAAATCAACTCCTCTTGAGGAATCGTCTGAGTTCTGAAAGTTGCTTTGAATAGGTACCTGACTCTTTTCTTGAACTGAGTGAAGCTTTCTCGAAAAGTAATGTCTTCTTTTAATGCAAGGTCAAGTACAATGGGATATTTATGAGATAATCGTTTCGTTAAAATAATCAGCCAGAGCTGTGCCTTTAGAGTATCGATCGGTAGGCCGATAAGTGTTTGAACAGATTTTATAAAATTTGAATCAACAGGAATACCTTCTGCCATAAAATCAATATTGAAACTTTGATAAAAATCAAAAAGAAAGCAACGGATATCTGCCTCACTTCCTTGGATTTTCATTGGTGATGTCCGCCATTGCAAGTGATAAATCTGCAGTTCTTTGTTCATTTCTTTGATGATTTTTCGAATGCGTGATTGCGATGAGTAAAGGGTGGCAGCTGCTGATTGTAGTGAGCGTATCCGTCCACGGAAATACTGATCGATCAATTGAAAGACAGGCGTGTGTTTTGCTAGATCTAAAATAATGGTCTCGATTTTTGGAGAACGAGGTACCATAAGTTGGTAACCTATTCTTTTTTGAAATGTGATTGTCATTTCTTTTGGAAGAATCTGTCGTAAAGCATCAATATCAGAGCGTAAAGTCGGTGACGATGTTTTTGTTACGTTGCTGAGTTCCTGCGATGTAGAAGGGTGGTCTTTCTTATTTAAATATTGAAGGATCAGTATCTGACGTTGGAATTGTTTGTTCTCCTGTAGTCTAAAAAATAAATTATCCATAGAGATCTCCTAGATCATGTAATCACTATTTTTTTAGTATATACGTATTTTTTATTTATCTTTTTATTTTTTAGATGAAATTTTGTCCTTTTTTTTCTTTGAAAGAAAAAAAGAGAAATCTTTTGTCGCAAATAAACAGTAAAATTTAAAGTGCATGATTATGGATGAGGAGGAAAAGACCAATGTTCAGACAGAAATTTTTTAAAGTCTCGCTTGCTTTGATGCTTGCTGGCAACACTTTTATTTCTACAGCGGCAAATCATTACGCAGAAGAAGTTGCTGAACAAGAAATGAGCGTTCCACAAGATGAAGAGAAGAAAGATGATGGGAAGATAGATAATACAGTTACTTCATCTCCAGAAAATAATGAAGAACAACTACCTGAAAAAATACCTGAGGAAGCAACTACGACGCCATTGGAACCAGTTGAGCCTAGCGAAGAATCCCCTGTCGATGAGACGATAGATATCCCTATTGCGGAAGAGGTTACCGAATCCTCCCCACCCGAAAATGTACTGATGGATGAGCAAGAAAAAACGGCAATAAACGAGCAAAAAGAAAAAGCGACGGAATCAACTGACATAGCAAAGGATACAGATTTAGCAAGCGGTACATATGGAACGAGTCCTTGGCGTATTGATGCGCAAGGGGTATTATACATAGACGGTGGCGAATTAGGTGAAGCTACAATGAGTGTCAGAGCACCGTGGTATATTTATCGCTCTTCGATCACTAAGATTATTTTTACGGCACCTACGCTGGCAAATGCCCACTCTCTTGGCCTGTTTTTTGATATGAACCAAGTGACGATGATCGAGAATCTAGAGTATTTAGATACGAGTCATGTAGGGGATATGAGGTATTTCTTTTACTGGTGTTCTAAATTGACCAATCTGGATGTATCTGGGTTTGACACGACGAATGTGACAAATATGAGCTATATGTTCTATGGCTGTTCACAGCTTGTCTCACTGGATTTATCGACTTTCAACACAAGCAATGTGACACAGATGGGCAGTATTTTTTGTGACTGCCATTCGCTCACTTCACTAAATGTATCTTCCTTTGATACGAGCGGAATGACGAATATGAGCTACATGTTTTACAACTGCTCAGAGCTCACTACACTGGATATCTCCAATTTTGATACGGGAAATGTCGATGACATGAGCCATATGTTCCGCAGTTGTAGTAAGCTGACCCAACTGGATGTGTCGGGCCTTGATACACACCAAGTCACGGATATGTCATTTATGTTTTATGGGTGTTCAGGACTAAGGGCACTGTCACTTCAGAATTTTGATACAGCCAAGGTCCTCAACATGCATTACATGTTTTATAACTGCGCAGCGCTGACGTCTTTGCCTGTTGAGGGGTTTGACACAAGTCGCGTAACCTCAATGCGCTACATGTTTTATGGTTGTCACAACCTGACAGATGTGGATGTGTCTAATTTTGATACGCGTAATGTCACGACTATGAGCTATATGTTTTATGGATGTAGTGCCCTTGCAGCGGTAGATGTGTCTAATTTTGCTACACCAAAAATCAAGTTTATGAATTATATGTTCACAAACTGTTCAAAATTAAAAGCACTAGATATTTCCGCAGTATCTACAGGAGCATTAGAGGAAATGAACCAATCATTTTCGGGAATGTCACAATTATCAACCCTGACCCTTGGACCTAATTTTCAATTTCTGTCTGAGGCCAATCTTCCGGCTATTCCTACAGTTGAACCCAATACCGGCTATTGGCAAAATGTCGGAGCAGGGACAGTAGCGATACCAAAAGGAGACCATATACTGACCTCGGATCAATTGATGGCTACTTATACTGGTACGATGGCGGACACCTATGTTTGGCAAAAAACGCTCAACCTAGAATCGATTTCTGTAAAAGATGCGACTCTCTACGTTAATGACTTATGGGACCCGGCAGACAACTTTATTTCTGCGACTGATAAAGACGGCAATGCGATGGATTTTGATCCTAGCATGGTCACTGGAACAGTAGATACTTCTGTGGCGGGCATAACACCGATCACTTATACGAATGGAAGCGCAAGTCAAGTAAGCACTGTCACAGTGAAAGAAAATCTGGAAAGTATCGTCATCAGAAATTCAGTATTGTATGTGGGAGATAAGTGGGATCCGGCTGCAAATTTTGTTTCGGCAACAGACAAAGATGGGAATAGTCTTGCATTTGATCCTACTATGGTCACTGGCGATGTAAATGTTAAAGTCCCTGGCAACTATCAGGTAACTTATACGAATGGAAGTGCGAGCCAGCTTGCAGAGGTTACTGTTAAGGAAAATAAAGAAACAATCGTAGTAAAAGATTTGACGATTTATGTAGGGGATACTTGGAACCCGGCGGATCAATTTATTTCAGCGACAGACAAGGCGGGGAGTCCGTTGTTCTTTATAAAAGAGATGGTGAGTGGGGTAGTAGATAGTAAGAAAATCGGAACTTATAAAGTAGTGTTCAGAAATGGACAAGCTGAACAACAGACAACAGTAACGGTCAAAGAAAACAAAGAAACGATCCATGCGAAGGATTCGACACTCAGCGTAGGAGATTCGTGGGATCCGCTCGATAATTTTCTTTCGGCAACAGACAAAGAAGGAAAAAGTGTTCCTTTTGAGATGAACATGGTTGACGGATCAGTCGACACATCGAAAGTCGGGATTTACCCAGTCACTTACAAAAATGGTAGGAAATCTGTTTCAGTGTTTATCCATGTCGTCAAGAAAGAAACCAATAGTAAACCTAAACCGCCTAATCAAAATGGTCAAACGCCAACAGACAACACGAACAATCAGCAGACCACAACGCCAAAAGCCACAACTAAGCCAGCAAGTTCTACTACTAATGAAGGGAAAAATCTTCCTAAAACAGGTGAACGTCATTCTTTTGCAACAGCTTTAGGGTTTGGGATATTGGCTGTAGCGTTGACACTGATTTATAAAAAAGACAAAAAAAGTAAATAAACGGTAAATAGATTTTTAATAGACTAGTCAGACTCCTTTTTTTACGGCATACTGTAAAAAAGGAGTCTGACTTTTATGGACAATGAACTATTGATTATTGAATTACTTTCCACCAAACAAAAAATAATGATGATTATCAAGAAGCAAACGAAAAAAATGAGTGTAATGTTGGGGTTTTATTTTATCGGAGCGCTGTTCTTTTTTTATGGACTTGCGGGAGTCGTCTATCAGTATCTACTAAATAGAGGGATTTCTTATTCTTCGATCGATCGTGTAACGAATCTCTATGGATTTTCCAAAGCATGTGGTTTTTTTGTCATGGTGATTTTGTTCTTATTGTTTTCTTTTTTATGGGGAAGATATCACCATATTTCCCGACACTTTGACCAGTGGATCGAAAAACGAGTAGAAAATCATTTCTATGCCAAAGCCCCTATACAAGATTTTCCTTCTATTTTTTTGTTTGAAAAGAATGAACTGAAAATGACCGTAGCAAAAAAGGATTGTTTTTTTCTTTCCAAAACGATTGATGATGTGTCCTTGTTTTTGGGTATTTACAAGTGGCATGGCATGGATCGGTACGCTATTTTTATAGAAACGGATGAAACAATGGAAACTGTTCCTGAAATAAGAACTGTGTTCAGTCGGCATTTTGCACTAGGAGCAGGGTTGTTGCTGTTAGGTCTAGGCGGGGCTTTTTTCTACGCTTCAGGAGGTCCAATCAGTGGGATACATGGATCAACGATCGCTAAAGGTGCAGTGACACATTCTTCAGAACGGTCCGATGATGGGAATCTCTTGAAAGATCCAAAAAAAGAAGTTCAATTGGTGGCAAGTCAGACGAATGACTTGAAGATTGATCAGGAGACGAAAAAATTATATATGACAACAGATCAAGGTAAACAGTGGCGATTTGTACCGCTCGAGCTTGACTGGGTCCGCTTTGGAGACTATACACTGACTTCTGGAACTATTCCAGTTGGTTACTGGATGGATAAAACATTTGATCTATCTCCTGATTTTTCTTGGTTTCTCTATTCACCTGATCAGCAAGATGTATATATGCTGACTTCGACTGACGCTGGGAAGACTTGGGGCAAAAATCTAATTACGAATCATGGAGAACGTGTGAGGTATAGAAAAGCAACTTTTTTGAACGGTGATCAAGGAATCGTCATGTTGTCTACTGATAATGGGATGTCTGCAGAAAGTTTACAGATCTATACAACAAACGATAAAGGAAAGTCTTGGATATCAACAGGTGGCACAGTGATCGACCAACCAATCCAAAATGTTAGTTTTGTAACAACTTCTCTCGGCTTTGTTTCTACCAGAGAAAAACTCTACTATACAGCCAATGGCGGAAGGTCGTTCAAAGAATCTATTGTGACCATTCCTGCGGATTATCAAACAGGAGGATTGGACTTGTTCCAATCGCCGAACGAGGTGACCCAAGTCAGCGCAAATAAGTTAGAAGCAAAATTTTATCTTTTGAAGGCAAATTCGATCGATATTGGGAAAATGTTTGCTTGTCTGTTTACCTCGACCGATAATGGCGAGACGTGGCAATTTGAACAGCAATTATCCCAAGTAGATATCAATGATTAGTGAACTAAATGGTGAGGCGCACTATTAAAGAAAGCAAAAACATCAATGGACAGATCCAAAAAGAAAGGATTAGTCCATTGATGTTTTTGCTTTTTTTGAAGTAAGAACGATTTCACTAAGAACCATGAACAGTCTTTACCGTTTTTACGTTGTTTGAAATTGGCTGTTATACAAGCTAGCATAGAGCGTGGGTTTGCTCAATAGTTCTGTATGAGTGCCTTGTTCCACGATGTCACCGTTTTCCATGACGAGGATCAAATCCGCATTTTCAATGGTAAACAGTCGATGTGCGATCACAAAGCTAGTACGGTTTTCTGTCAAGGCACTCATTGCTTGCTGGATCAATGCTTCTGTTCGTGTATCTACACTAGAAGTAGCTTCATCCAAGATTACGACAGCAGGATCAGCCAATACGACACGAGCGATAGTTAGAAGCTGCTGCTGACCTTGTGAGAGAGTGCCGTTTTCACTTGAGATGATTGTATCATAACCGTTTGGTAAGGTTCGGATGAAATGGTCACATTGCGCTATTTCAGCTGCATGGACGATCTGCGCTCTTGTCGCTTGGCGTTTCCCGTAGGCGATATTCTCGGCAACAGTTCCTTCAAACAACCAAGTATGCTGTAAGACCATCCCAAAATGCTTTCGCAACTCATTTCTTGATAACTTGGTGATGTCAATCTGGTCAAACTCGATTTTCCCCTTTGTTAATTCGTAAAAACGCATCAATAGGTTCACGAGTGTCGTTTTTCCTGCTCCAGTAGGGCCAACGATCGCAATCGTCTGTTTAGGTTTGACCGAAATAGTTACATTTTCCATCAATTGTTTATCTGGAGTATAGCCAAAGCGCACCTCTTTAAATTCGATGGCTCCTTTAGGTGAAGAGAGGTGTTGTTCTTGACTATCAGGTAGCTCATTTGGCTCATCCATGATCTCAAATATCCGGTCGATCGCAGCCATCGCAGATTGGATAGCATTGATAACGTAAGAAGCAGTGGAGATCGGTTCTGAAATTTGATTGATGTATTGGAGATATGCTTGCAGTAGGCCGAGGGTGATGCCACCAGATAAAACCAGACTTCCTCCAAGAATCGCACTAACGATAAAAGCAAGTTGATTCATTAGACGAATGACTGGATAAATCGCAAAATTCATAAATTGTGCTTTTTTAAAGGCTTGATAGTGCGTTTGATTGATCTTGCGTATCGACTCGATGGCCTGATCCTGCTGATTAAAAGTTTTGATCACTAGATTTCCTGCAAGATATTCTTCCATTTTATTGTTCAAAGAGCCAAGTTCTGCTTGATTTTATCTGAGATCTGTTTGTTTTTATTTGCAAATCGGTGGGTTACGTAGGCACTCCCAATAATCAATAGGATAACGAGTAATGTCAACTTTGTATTGATGTAAAATAACATTACAATAGAAAATGTTATCGTCACCAATGACGTGAAAAATTGGTTGATCCCAGTGAGTAAGACTTGAGATACCTGATTCAATCCAGTCGTTGTTCGACTGATGATCTCGCCCACCTGGTGTTGATCAAAGAAAGCCATCGGTAGTGTTTTGAATTTTTTTGTGATTTCTTTTCGAACAGTAAGGGCGATTTTTTCACTTAAAGTGGCCATTGTCCGCTCTTGGATAAATGAAGTGATACTGCTGAGAAAAGAAAAGGTAATCAGTAATATGACTGGCATCAAAAGGGTATCTTTTATGTCTGAGAGCGACATGTTCATCATGCCGACTTCACTGATTCGCTGTAGTAATTGGTCGATGCCGATACCCATGATCATCGGCATTGCGACGACTAACAAATTACCGATCAAACTGCAAAGAAGCAAGCCGTAAAAAATAGGGTGATCTGCTTGGATCATTTTCCAAAAACGCATCAAACTTTGTTTTTTGCTATTCATTTTGTTTTTCGTCACGCTATCCCTTCCTTCACTATTCCTTGTGATTTCGCAAATTCCTGATAAGAATCGCAATTGGCGAGTAGTTGTTCGTGCGTACCTTCCCCGACGATCTTACCGTTATCCAAAACGATGATAGTATCTGCGTGCATGATCGTACTGAGTCTTTGTGCGACAATGACGAGGGTTTTATCCGACATCTCATCTTGTAAAGCCTGTCTTAAAGTAGCATCAGTTTTGTAATCTAGTGCTGAAAAACTATCATCAAACACATAAATCTCAGCCGGCTTGATCAATGCTCTGGCAATACACATTCTTTGTTTTTGTCCGCCCGAATAGTTGTCGCCGCCTTGAGCCACAAAACTATCTAGACCAGCGGGTAATTTAGCTAAGACTTCTTCCAATTGAGAGATGCGCAGCGCTTTGTTTAGTTGCTCGCTTGATGCTTCCTCATGTCCCATGGCAAGATTTGAACGAATGGTCCCGCTGAACAAGAAAGCTTTTTGAGGCACATAACTGATTATTTGACGGATCATTGTTTGTTCCAACTCTTGAAGTGGTTGCCCGCCAAGCAGGATTTCGCCACTGGTTGTATCATTTAAACGTAGAAGTAGTTTAGCAATCGTGCTTTTTCCGGAACCAGTACCGCCTACGATTGCAGTCGTTTTTCCTCTAAGAATATCAAAATGTAGATCTTCTAGTACAGGTTCAGAATCTTTTGAATAACTAAATGAAACATGCTTAAAAGACAAAATTGGCTCCTCAGTCAGAGACAATAACTCATTCTTTGGCTGTTCTGGTTCTTTAATTTCAATCGGTGCCTCAAGCATTTCTTCTATTCTTTTCAGAGAAGAAATAGATTTAGGAATGACAACTAAGACCATCGCCGCTGTCATCAAATAAGCTAGGGTCAACATCGAATATTCAACGATTGCTGTAACGATCCCAATCTGGAGCGAACCATTACTTACCAATGTGCCACCAAACCACAAAATAGTACTATAAACGATCCCCATGAGTAAGAAAGCAATTGGAGTCACCCAAGCGAATATCCGATTGACTTTGATCATCTGGTCCGCATACTCTTCAAATGTTTGATTTGTCCGTCGTTCCTCATACTCTTGATTGTTGAATGCACGGATCATGGTGACTCCAGTAAAAAACTCCCTTAAGGTGATCGTGATCCGGTCCATTTTAGGCTGGATCTTTAATGAAAGAGGCGTACCTTTTTTCATTAAAAAATAAATGACCCCAGCATAAAGAACCACAGAAGTCAACGTGATCATTGTTAAGGTAAACGAGTATTGGAACATCATCACCAAAGTAAAGAGCGCAATGATCGGTGCAGGCAAGATCAATTGACAAAATAAGACAAGCATCTGTTGGACGTTGTCCACGTCATTTGTCATTCGTGTTAACAGAGAACTAGTACCAAAGTGATCGGCATCTTTGATGGATAATTGCTGGAACTTAGCAAAATATCTTTCACGTGTTTGGTAGCCAAACTTAGCGGATACTAGTGCGGAAAAGTAGCTGGAAGCAATTGCTGCCAGTGAACCGAATAATGCAACAATCAGCATTTGCCCGCCAATCGCATAGATTTTCGTTTTCTCACCACTGGCAATACCAACATCGATCAGTGTTGCGACTAGCTTGGGAACGCCAAGGGTCCCGATGATCTGCAAACAGATAAATAAAAAAGTGAAAAAAACGATTTTTTTATTCTTCTGTAAAAATTGTTTTAGTAATTGCATATGTTTTCCTCCTTTTTTTCTGACAAATATGAATTCTACACCTTCAAGTTGCTTGAAGGTCAATGGAAAAAAAGTTAAACTGCAAATGGGGTGAGAATACGGAAAAACTGTATACGATCGGGGAAGTATCCAAATTGTTGAATGTGCCAAAATCGACGATTCGGTATTGGGACGAGCAAGGCTTGATCCATTCGAGCCGACATGAGGAAAATGATTATCGACTATTTGATATTGATGCTATTTTCCAAATCTATGATATTGATTTTTACCGAAAGCTTGATGTTCCAATCAAACAAATGCAAAATTTATATGGAAAAACGCTGGAAGAACACTATGAAACGATTGCTCAAACAGAACAAAGGATCTATCTGGAAAAAGTAGAGTTGCAAAAGAAGCATGAGGAAATCTTGAAACGAAAAGAGCAATTGAAGCTGATGCTTGCACACCAAAATAATGACTTTCTAGAAGAAACGCCGCCTTTTGAGGCCATCGTTGCCGTTGATTCTGACGATATTTTAGATTCGAAAGCTTATTTAGAAACGTATGCCAGTTTTGGCAGTGTCTTTGATTTTTCGATCAGTGATGAAATGATCTATGGTTTTTGTACAGATGAACAGACGAATGCTCTACCCATGTCTAAAACCGTTTGGCGAAAAGATCCAGCCAAGAAATATCGTCGTTTTTTGCTGAAAGTCGAAGTCGGGAACACTAAAAATAACAATGTCGATCAGGTGAAAAAAAATTAGAAAAACAGGGACTAAAATCTGGACGAGTAATCGGTCAATATCTATTGACGAATACAACGAAGAAAGATGTGTTCGAAGAATACTACCAAGCATGGCTGGAGATTATGTGATAAGGATGTTTTCTTTTAAGAAAAATGAAAAAAACATTGACAATCTGATAAGAAAGTGGGATATTAATTAGCAAATAATGAAGCGTTGAAGAGAAGAGTAGCTGAATGGTGAAGGAACAAAGAGACTCCGGTGGGTGAAAAAGGAGATCCTTTCGTCAGTGAAGATGAACTCTGAGCATTTTGATTTGTTCACGCAAATCAAACGGACTGTGACCGTTATCTTGCCGAGTATCTTAGGTACTGTTGAGACATTGTTTACGAGAATAATGTGAATTAGGGTGGTAACACGAAGCATTCGTCCCTTTTATCTGTAATGGTTAAAAGGAACGGGTGCTTTTTTCATTTTGCTCAGTGAAACTTCACGCGCATTTGTTAAAGAGGAGGAAAACACATGACAACACGTAGAACATCACCATTTCGTTATGATATTGTAGGGAGTTTTTTAAGACCAGAAAAATTGAAACAAGCAAGAGAGGACTTTAACAAACAAAAAATCAGTCAAGCAGAATTGACGAAAGTAGAAGATGAAGCCATCATCGACTTGATCAAAAAACAAGAGGCTCTTGGCTTGAAGGCTGTGACAGATGGGGAATTCCGCAGAAGTTGGTGGCATTTGGATTTCTTCTATGGACTAAATGGCATCGAGTTTTTTGTGCCAGAACACGGCTACTTTTTCCATGGAGAAGAAACACGTCCTGGAACGATTACTGTCACTGGTAAGATTTCAGGAGAAGAACATCCGTTTATTGACCATTTTCGGTTTACTCGTGAGCATACTAGCGCCGGGATCGAAGTAAAACAAACGATTCCTGCTCCTGCTCAAATTTTAGTGGAACTGCTTCGTCCGGATATTTTACCAAAGATTCGAGAAACCTATCCAGAAAATGACGAATTGATCAAAGACATCGTTGCAGCTTACCGCCAAGTAATCGCCGACCTTTATCAAGCAGGAGCCCGCACGATCCAATTGGATGATTGTACGTGGGGCGTATTAGTTGCTCCTTTACCTAAAGGCTTTTTAGCAGAAACGCAACAGGATGAACGAGAAGTGCGCAAGGAGTTAGCACAACTGTACCTAACGATCAACAACGCTGTTTTAGCAGATCAGCCAGACGATTTGACGCTGAACACGCATGTTTGTCGCGGAAATTATCACTCGACATGGGCTGCAGCTGGTGGGTATGAGGATGTGGCAGATCCTTTGTTCACGCAAGAAAATGTCCAAGCATATTATTTGGAATACGATAGTGAGCGCTCAGGTGGCTTTGAACCACTTGCCAAAGTATCCGAGGATAAGTTAGTGGTTTTAGGACTAATCACTACTAAAAGCGGGAAACTAGAAGATCGTCAGAAAATCATCGAACGCATTTACGAAGCAACTCGGTATCTGCCTTTAGATCGATTATGCCTTAGCCCACAATGTGGCTTTGCGTCCACTGAAGAAGGCAATATATTGACTGAAGAGGAACAATGGGAAAAGCTGGCATTCGTCAAAAGTATTGCAGAAGAAGTATGGAAATGATTTGTTTAGTTCATCGAAAAAGAGGTTGGGACAGAAGTGTTTAACTCCGAGAAATAGGAAGAAATCAATGAAAATTGCTTTTCAAATTTTTGTGAATTTTGGCTTATTTAAGAAGGAGTTGCTTCTGCTCCCACCATTTATCCGTTTTTAAAGAATGAGACAAAAGAGTTTCTTACTTTTGTCTCACGCTCAATTAAAGCATTGGCACGCTACTTGTTCGCACGTGTTAAACAGGTGGCGAACCAACGTTTTTTTATTGCCCTTAAGTTTGTTTCGTTTGTGGAATGAAACTTTCTCTTATGATCAGTCGTGTCGGATAGGTGACGATGATTGGTTCTTCTCTAAGGTGGTCGATTCGTTCTACAGCCAATCGAACAGCCGATTTACCAATCGCTTTTGCACTGATGGCAACACTTGTTAACCCAGGGGAGAGAGTCGAAATTGCTTCGATATTGTCAAAACTCACAAGCACGATGTCTTTTCCGATTTGGAGCTCTTGTTTTTCTAGTGCTTTGTAAACGCCAAGTGCGATTGGATCACTTCCGATGAGAATTGCTGTGGGTAAATTTGTTTTATTGTCAGCTAGTAGTTCACTGGCAAGTCGTTCCCCTGATTCTTCTGTCCATTCGCCTAGATAATGAGTGATGTGGCTCTCTAAATGATGGTCGCGCATAAAATGAAGATAGGCACGACTTCTTTTTTCGTTTTCTGTGATTGTTTTCCCGCCGAATTCATCCATATCTACTTGATATCCGCCAATATAGGCAATCCTCTGATGTCCATTTTCTAAAAAAAGTTCTAATACGGAGTTGGTCATTCGTTCTAAATCTGCATAAACCATATCAACTTCTTGTTGGATGTCTGGATTATCGACTACAACCAAATGTTTGTTTTGTTTTAGGAGATCAGAGATGGATTGTTTCGTCACAGTGCCAACGACGATGATCGCACCTAACTGATCCAAATCTTTCCATTCTGTAGGATTATCGGATAGATTATAGATTCGATTCATGCCGATATGCAGACGGCTGGCTTCTTCTTCCAATCCAGCACGTAATTCTTTATAGTAACTATCTTGTTCTTCACTGGCTTTGCTAATCGTTGAAATGACTCCAATTGAAGGTAATCGTTTTTTTACATATTTTCGTTTATTGATATCGTAGTTCAAACTGGCAGCGACTGCAAAAATCCGGTCCCTTGTTTGATCTGCTACATTGATCGTTTTATCCTCATTCAAGACCCGTGAAACTGTCGTAGGGGAAACATTCGCTTTTCTGGCTACATCTCTAATACCAACCATATGACCACCTCGAAAAAAATTTTTTGAATTGTTATTGACAAATTTGTTTAGTAAACAGTATACAGGAAATGTAAGAAAAGTAAACGGTTACTATTTGTGGAGAGGTGAAGAGATGGAAACAGTAAAAGATATAGAGCGTGCTGAATTAGTAACATACGATGAAAAAGACCGAATATTTCATTTGGCGAATGACACGATTTCCTACATTATCCAAATCGAAGAATCGGATGTCTTAGCCCATGTTTATTTTGGGAAGAGGATCAAGGGGTACCGCCATCATAAAAACTATCCTAGAAGAGATCGTGGATTCTCCGGGAATACACCGTTAAATGATGATCGTTCTTTTTCAAAAGATACGCTGCCACAAGAATACTCTAGCCACGGCGGGATGGATTACCGCTTGCCTGCTCTGGTGATTCGTAGAGAAAATGGCTCTAATCTACTGGATCTTAGATACCATGATTATCAAATAAGTGAGGGGAAACCTGCTTTATCAGGATTGCCCCATGCCTATGTTTTACAAGCGAAGGAAGCGGAAACGTTGGTGATCACGTTAAAGGATCGTGAGTTAGGTGTGTACGTTGACTTGATGTATACGATCTATCGCAATCGCTCGGTGGTCACTCGCTGTGTGAATATCAGAAATCAAACAACAGAAACGATCGCTATTGAGAAAGCAGCTTCTTTCCAGATCGATTTTACTCATTCAGGTAGATTTGATGAGGTGATTGCATTACCAGGCGCCCATGTCAAAGAACGGCAAATCTCAAGACAGCCAATTTTGGCTGGAATCAAATCCTTTGAAAGCCGGCGAGGGTCAAGCAGTCACCAGATGAACTCGTTTATTGCATTAACGAATAAGCATACGACAGAGTTTGCAGGCGAAGCCATCGGGATACACCTTGTGTATTCAGGAAACCATTCTTTTGAGATCGAAAAGGATCAAATCAATCAGACCAGAGTGATCGGGGGCATCAATCCCTATAATTTCCATTGGCTGTTAGCTGCAAATCAAAGTTTTCAAACTCCTGAGATCCTCCTTTCTTATTCTGATCAAGGACTGAACCAAATGAGTCAAGTCACACATCAGTTGTTACAAGAACGAGTTGCCAGAGGAAAACATCAATACCAACAGCGCCCGATTCTAGTCAATAATTGGGAAGCGACTTATTTTGACTTTACGAGTAAAAAATTGGAAGCCATCATCGATGAGGCAAAAGAACTTGGACTTGAGATGTTTGTTTTAGATGATGGATGGTTTGGCAAAAGGGATGCGGATAATTCTTCTTTGGGGGATTGGTATGAATATCGGGGCAAGTTAGCAAATGGATTAAAAGGGCTTGCTGATTACACCCACCAAGCTGGCTTGCAGTTTGGGATATGGGTAGAACCGGAAATGATTTCTCTTGATTCAAAACTTTATCGGCATCATCCAGATTATTTGATGTCTGAACCTGATCGAACACCTGCTGTTTCACTTTCCCAGTATGTGCTTGATTTTACACGTGAAGAGGTACGTGCGGCAATCGAAACGCAATTACGCAAACTGCTGGATACGATTGACATCGACTATGTCAAATGGGATATGAACCGCTCATTATCAGATGCTTACTCTGCTTCTTTAGGAAAAGAGAATCAAGGAGAAGTGCTCCATCGCTATGTTTTAGGCTTATACGAACTGATGGAACGGCTTACGACGGATTATCCAGAGATCCTTTGGGAAGGGTGCTCTGGTGGTGGCGGGCGATTTGATGCTGGTTTGTTGCACTATATGCCGCAGTCATGGACGAGTGACAATACCGATGCTGTGGAACGGATCAATATCCAGTATGGGACAAGTCTAGGCTATCCTATTTCTGCCATGACTGCACATGTTTCTGCTGTACCAAATCACCAGACTGGCCGTGTGACTAGTTTGAAAACACGTGGTGATGTTGCGATGGGTGGCGTGTTTGGGTACGAACTAGATCTGACACACTTATCCGAGGAAGAAAAGAACGAAGTGAAGGAACAAGTCGCTTTTTATAAAGAAATCAGGCGAACCGTTCAGTATGGTGATTTCTATCGTTTGCATGATCCTTTTGAGCAGGCAACTGCTTCTTGGATTTTTGTCGCAAAAGATCAGGAAGAAGCGGTATTGTTTTTAAGCAGAAAATTAGCAAATGCGCAGCCGGACTTCCACGAAATCCGTTTAGCTGGTTTGGCGGAGGAAGATTTTTACCGTGATCAACAAACCGGGCAGATCTATTCTGGTTCTGAATTGATGACAGTAGGGCTTTATTATCCGGATTTTTATGGCGATTTTCAAACATCGCTCATTCATTTTATCAAAGTGGAAGAAGGAGAGAACGCAAATGAACGCAACAATTGATTGGCTAGATGATCCAGAAGTATTTCGAGTAAATCAGTTAGAAGCACACAGTGACCATGTGATCTATGGCTCAAAATCAGAAATCAATACAGCTAGCTCACGTATCCAATCCTTGAATGGAATATGGAAGTTCAAGTACTCAAAAAATGCACAGAGTCGTCCAGTAGATTTCTATAAAAAGGATTTTGATAGCAGTGATTTTGATGAAATAGCTGTTCCTGGTCATATCGAGTTAGCTGGCTATGACAAGATCCACTATATCAATACGATGTATCCTTGGGAAGGCCATGAGTTTCGTCGCCCACCATTCACAACGGCTAGCATAGCACAAACGAAAGGACTGTTCTCTCAGGCAGAATATAATCCTGTTGGTTCCTATATCACAACATTTCGTTTAGATGAGAAGATGAAACAAGAAAAGGTCTCGATCCATTTTGCAGGTGTAGAACAGGCGATGTATATTTGGCTGAACGGTCACTTTATTGGTTACGCAGAAGACTCCTTTACCCCTGCTGAATTTGATTTGACACCTTATCTGGAAGAAAAAAACCAGCTGGCTGTAGAAGTCCATAAGCGAAGTACAGCAGCATTTATCGAGGATCAGGATTTCTTTCGTTTCTTTGGGATATTTCGCGATGTTACACTGATTGCAAAAGGAAAAAATCATTTGGCAGATATCTGGTTGCGCCCTAAATTGGACGAAACATTGCAACATGGACAGGTGGAAATGGATATCAAGATTGAAAATATCCTTCCTGACAGTGAAGTGCATCTTCGTATCTTTGATCCGACAGAAAGAAAAATCTATGAAGAAAAATTGGTGTTGACCGCTTCGCTTTCTCATCGTGTTGATCTAGGAAAGGTTGAACTTTGGGGACATTTCCAACCACGCTTGTATCGGATCGAACTGGAGACCCGTAAGGACGGAGAAGTAACCGAATATACCCACTATCCTTTTGGTTTCCGTAAAATCGAGATCAAAGATAAGATCATGTATCTAAATGGAAAACGGTTGATCATCAATGGTGTCAACCGACATGAATGGCATCCGGAAAAAGGACGAGCAATCACGCTTGAAGATATGGAACGGGATGTAAAGATCATTAAGAACGCACATATCAATGGTGTTCGAACCTCCCATTATCCTAACCAGATCGCCTGGTATTATCTTTGTGATCAAGCAGGTATCCATGTTATGGCAGAAACCAATTTAGAATCCCATGGCTCCTGGCAGAAGATGGGGGCATTCGAACCCTCCTACAATGTTCCTGGAAATATTCCCCAGTGGCGTGAAAATGTATTGGATCGGGCAAAAACAAATTTCGAGACGTTGAAGAATCATACAAGTATTTTATTTTGGTCTCTCGGAAATGAATCCTATGCAGAAGAAAATATTCGTTTGATGAATGACTATTACAAAGAAAAAGACCCGGATCGGTTGGTGCATTACGAAGGGAACTTCCCTAACCCCCGATTCGAAGAAACGATTTCAGATATGAAAAGTTGTATGTATGCCTCCCCAGAAGATGTTCGTGCCTATCTTGAAGAAGAAGCACAAAAACCTTTTATTTTATGCGAATATATGCATGATATGGGCAATTCATTAGGCGGTATGGCCTCGTACATGGAATTGTTAGAACAGTATCCGATGTATCAAGGTGGATACATTTGGGATTTTAAAGATCAAGCAATCCAAATGATCGATCCAATCACGAATCAAAAGGTGATGCGTTATGGGGGAGATTTTGATGATCGTCCTAGTGATTATGAATTTTCTGGAAATGGGATCGTCTTTGCAGATGGAGAAGAGAAGCCAGCTTTACAGGAGGTAAGATATTATTATGGAAAATACAGCGACTAAGTTAAGGGTCATTTACGGAGATTGTACACTGGGGCTGAAAGGGAAAGGATTCCATTATATTTTTTCTTATACAAGAGGTGGAATGGAATCATTGAACAAAAATGGAAAAGAATGGCTTTATCGTGAGACCTTGCCTACTTTTTGGCGAGCGTTGACAGACAATGATCGCGGCAATGGGTTTGGGTATCGTTCATCTGTATGGTTAGGGGCAGGGAAGTATCCAAAAGTCAAACAGATCCAGGTAAAGATAGAAGATACAGCCATCGAATTGCCGATCGCGCCGGTCAATAATCAGTATTCAAATACAGAATACGTATCTTCTGCAGAGATCCTATTCACACTAGAATACAATACAGTACCAAAAACGGAAGTAGTTGTCAGCTACCGGATCAATGCGCTTGGGGAAATCAAGGTCAATGTAGTGTACCATGGTCAAAAAGGGGTACCAGAATTACCTCTTTTAGGAATACGGTTTATCATGCCAACGCAGGCGACGAGTTTTACCTATGAGGGATTGTCTGGAGAAACGTATCCTGACCGAATGGCTGGTGGAGTAGAAGGTATCTATAAAATAACTGGGTTGCCAGTGACTCCTTATCTGGTACCACAAGATTGTGGTGTCCATATGAAAACAAAATGGGTAGAGATAACGAGAGACACTACCTTGAGCAATGTAGAAAAAGAAAAGGAAAAATTTTCTTTACGATTTGAACAAGTAACAGGAGATTTTGCTTTTTCTGCATTGCCATACACAGCAGAGGAATTGGAAAACGCGACCCATAGAGAAGAATTGCCACCAGCAAGAAGAACTGTTTTGACGATGTTGGGGAGAGTTCGAGGTGTAGGTGGAATCAATAGTTGGGGTGCAGATGTGGAAGACGACTATCATATCAGTGGAGAAGAAGATCATGAATTCTCTTTTGTGATAAAGTAACCTGACCGCTGTATTCAAAAAAGTAATTAAAAAAGCAACAAATAGCAACCAAACCTCTCGATGGAGAAACTTGGTTGCTATTTGTTGCTTAAAAGAAGTCTGAGGGCAAACTGTAGCGGAAAAATCGTACGTTGGTAATGGATTTTTTTACAGAAATTCAGAGTTATTCTATGATCGGTAAAGTGATCCTGACGGTCGTGCCGACGCCAATAAAAGATTCGATCGTGAGACCATATGCTTCACCAAAGGATAAGCGGATGCGTTCATCAACGTTTTTGATCCCTATTCCCGAAAAGAAATCAGTCGTTTTTTTCGTTAAACTAGTATCGAATCCATCTCCGCTATCCACTACCTCAAAGATCAAAGAATCGTCATGAAGCTTGCCAAATAACGTGATAAATCCTGTTTTTTTCGATTGAAAAGCATGGAGATATGCATTCTCAATGATTGGTTGGATCATCATATTCGGGACCTTGAAAGAAAATAATTCCTCAGGTACCATGATCCGGGTAGAAATTTCGTCCCCATAACGAAGTGCAAGAATGTGGATATAACTTTGCACACTGTTCAATTCTTCACCGACAGTGATCAGTTCCTCCTTTTTCCCGATCGTACTTCTTAACAAATCAATAAAATGGTCGATCCCAGTAATGGTCTCTTCATTTTTTCCTTGCCAAATCAGAAACTTCAAACTTGTCAATGTGTTGTAAATAAAATGAGGCTGGATCTGCGCTTGCATCGTCTGTATCTCCAAGATACGTTTTTTCTTTTCGGCTTTAATCGATCGCTCGTGGCTCTCTTCGATCGTATCAAGTAACTGATTGATCGTAGAACCTAGTACTTTTGTTTCGTAAGTTCCTTGGATCGATACATGGGCATTCGGTGCCGTTTCTTTGTTTTGTTTGATCGAATGGATCAAGGCATAGATCGACTTCGTCTGGCGGTTCATGTAGCTAAAAACGACGCCTCCCACGAGGATAAGAATGATCAAATTGAAGAAAATGATTGGGAAGAGGATCCCCATCTGATTGGTCACTAAATTGCTATCGACTTTACTGATAAGTGTTGAATTTTGTCGATACAGAGGAAGCCTGGTCAAGCGTGCAGAGCCGATCGCTTTTGTTCCATTGCTGGTCAAATCAGTAAACAAGTCGGAAGTCGTACCAATCATAGCAGCTTCGTTTGATGAAAAAACAGTCTGTTCTTCATTAAGCAAATAGATTTTTGAAATATCTGGATTGATCATGGTGCTGAAGAGATGCGCCATTTGTTTGGAAGAGATAGCAATGACAGCATAGCCATAAACTCGATTCAGCGAAGTCTGCAATTTTTTGACAAAAAGAATACTTTTTTCTGCTTGATTTTTCTGTGTAAGTCCAAAATCAACAAAGACCATTTGAGTTGATGCAGATACCTGATCGATCTTATTGCGGATCTCCAATTGAAAAAAAGCGTTCGCATCCATACTAGCGATGAGGTCATTTCCAACAAAGGTCCGCCCGTTTTCTCCAAAAATCATCAGGTCATAATCGATATAAGGAGAAATAGCGGTGAAGCCGAGTGTCATCTGATGGATCTCTTTTAAATCTGAAAGCTGCGATAACGCAGGCTGGTTTTCCGTAGAAAAGTAACTTTCTACCCCTGGATTTTCGGCAATCGAAGATAATGTCTTTTCGATATTATCATTCAGCATTTCAAAATCTCGTTGGATTTTTACTAAACTTTGTTCATTCGATTTATCAAATAGGTTGATATAAGCCTCTTTTGATTGGTGATAAATAAAAAGTGAAATGATGATTGCTTGAGTGAACAGTGCAATAAACAAAATGATGAATAATTTTGTAAATAATTCGTATTCTTTGAGTTTTGCTTTCATTTCACCATGCTTCCTTTGCGGTAATGGGAAGGACTCATCCCTGTTTCTTCTTTAAATACTCGTGAAAAGTAGCCTAAGTCGGTATAACCCACTTGAGAACAGATTTCTGAAAGAGGGTCAGTTGTTTCTGTTAAGAGTCGTTTTGCATGTTGGATACGCACTTTTTTTAGATATTTTGTAAAGTTGATGCCGTATTTTTCCGTGAAAATAGTCGAAAGATAACTATAAGAAAAGTGAAATTTTTCTGAAATAGATTGTAAAGACAGGTCTTCGTAGTAATTTCTCTGAACGTATTCATAGATCAATGTTAAAATAGCAGAAGTCTCTTTTTTTTCAGGAACGACCCAGACCATCAACTGTTGAATGATGTTGGTAAATATTTGTACAAAACGCTCAATAGCGAAGGCATCAGCAAATTGTGCCGTCAAAGTTATTTTTAATTTGGTCAATTCGTAATGTTTCTCTTCTTCATCGTCCATTGCATGGATCAGCGCATAGAGTCGATTCATTGTTTCATGTTTCAAAAATAAAGGATCGATTCTTAGGATGATCATCGTTTCAACTGTAGCGCTCAATTCTCTGATTGCTGACAAATAATCTTTGTTCACTATTTTTGTGAGGTAGCTTTTCGTACTCGTTTCATAATGAGGAACAAGTGGAGTTAGCTGATCTGCTACCAGTGATCCTTTGTGCAAATGATAAAATAACTGCCCCTTACCATTCTTTTTGAGGAGCGTAAACTCAGTATAAAGTTCAGAAAAATCAAGTTCCTTGGAGAGGATACAAAGGGTCTCCTTCGTCTTACTGGTTTCTGATAGATAGTCGATAAGTTGAGGGTAAATATCGGTACTAGCCGTATTGATCAAGCAGCCGAATCCACGATTGAGGGTCGTGAAAGGGAAAAATTCAAGTGGCCATTCACCGGTTAGAGATTTTTCTTTCAGATAAGTCAGCTCTTTCATTTCGTTATAAACAAGATAAAAAATAGGATAGGAAAATTTTTTTGGGGATAAAGCAGTTGTCTGTCCGGAAAAATAATTCGCTAAATCTTGCTTCAAAGACTCCGTTGTGGAAGGGAGTTTCTGTTTCTTGTGCACTAACTTCGTGATTGCTGAAAGTAGATTCTCCGGGTTCAATTTTGGTTTAAGTAAATAGTCCGAAACGCCACCAACAAAAGAATCTTTTACAAGTTGAAAATCATCATGACTTGAAAGAACAAGGATTTGGACATCTGGTTGTTTCTTTTTGAATAAGCGGGAAAGTTCAATGCCATCCAATTCTGGCATGATCAGATCAGTCACTACGATATCCACAGGTTGATGGTCAAAAAAATCAAGCGCTTCCAAAGAGCCGGAAAAGGCACCTACTATATTGATGTCATGGCTAGACCAATCAACTAGATTCGTCAAGCCGTGTAAAATGGTTTTCTCATCATCGATGAACATTAAATTTGTCAAAAAAGTACCTCCTTTAAATAATGCTAATTTTAAAATACGTGGATTTAAAAAGAAATGCAAGTACATTTCAACGAAGTAGTTCATTTTGACCAAATGGATATTTGGATTTTTTTCTTATTTTAGGACTTTTTTTGGAGGAACACGAAAATACGAGAAAACGGTTACAATGTTTGGTAATATACAAACTGTATTTAAACAATAAATGAAAAAGGACGGGTTGACTATGAATTTCAAAAAGATTTTAGCAAGTGCCGCGATTTTAACTGCTGCTGCAACTTTATTTGCGGGATGTGGGAATTCTTCTGATTCAGCAGCAAGTAATGATGACAAAGTAACAGTGTGGGCATGGGATGAAACTTTTAATATCAAGGCGGTCAATGAAGCAAAGAAAGTCTATGAGAATGAAGACGTTGATGTGGAAGTGGTGACTATGTCACAAGATGATATCGTGCAAAAATTGAATACGGCATTGGCGAGTGGAAATACCGATGGCTTACCGAACATCGTCCTGATCGAGGATTATCGTATTCAAGGCTATTTGAATTCCTATCCGGATGCCTTTTCGGACCTAACAGATATTGTTGATGAAGATAATTTTGCGGCTTATAAATTCGCAGTGAACAAAGTGGGCGATAAAATCTATGGTGTTCCTTTTGATTCAGGAGTGACTGCTAATTTTTATCGTACGGACCTTCTTGAAGAAGCAGGGTATAGCCAAGAAGATATGCAAAATCTAAGTTGGGATGATTATGTAAAAGTAGCGAGAGATGTCAAAGAAAAGACGGGTAAGAAAATCACTGAAGTCAACCCATCTGACCTTGGAAGAGTTCGAATGATCATGCAAGAAGCTGGTGAATGGTATACAGCAGAAGATGGGAAAACTGTCACTATCGAAAATAATCAATCTTTGAAATATGGATTGAATCTCTTTGCAACATTGTTGAAAGAAGACTTAGTGGAACAAACGTCTGATTGGAATGCAGGTGTAACAGCGATCCAGTCTGGGGCTATCGCATCAAGTCCTATCGGTGCTTGGTATTCATCAACGATCCAAGGAGCAAAAGATCAATCAGGAAAATGGGCAATTGCACCAACACCTTCACTTCCTGCTGACATGCAAAAAGCACAAGCGTCAAACTTAGGTGGTGCGGGCTGGTACCTGATCAAAGGTGTTTCTGGAGAAAAGAATGCCAAGGATTTCTTAAAAGAGACGTTTGCTACCAATGCTGACTTGATGGGAACTTTAGCGAAAGAAATCGGGTTAGTCTCAACGATGTTAAGTGCTAAGGATCAAAAAGTGTATCAAGAACCTTCTGAATTTTATAGTGGCCAAAAAGTATTCGATGATTTTTCTAAATGGACAGCTGAGATACCAGAAGTGAATTATGGACAAGAAACGTATGCGATCGAAGCGGTTGTAGCAGAATCGTTGCACCGGATCATCAATGGAGAAGACACAGATAAAGTATTAGCAGATACACAAAAACAAGTAGAAGCACAATTAGCAAATTAAGGAAATGATCCAGCTGAGTGGACGATTCGTCTAGTCGAGACGTTGATGAAATGAATGGTTGTTAAATAAGTAGATAAGTAGCTAACACGAAGCGCGTCGGAGATCAGCGAGGTCTAAGCAAACCGCTTCGTGTATAGCTCCTACAAAAAAAATTCTAACTGTTTTGTCGGGAGCCTCGTAGCAAGAAAGTTAGAATCGGTATAATGAAAGTGGGTAATAGAATGAGAGGAAAAGATTTATTTAAGAATGGGAATGCTTTTTTGATCCTACCAGTCCTAATGATTTCGATCATGGTATTTATTCCTATGATTCTTGCGCTGATCACATCTTTTCAAAGCGGTCCCCCAGTCAATATGACCTTCAATGGGTTGGGGAATTATCAGCGGATGTTGAACGATACGACATTCAAAAAAGCATTTTTTAATACTTTTTCATATCTACTGGTACAAGTTCCAATCATGTTGTTTTTGGCACTTTTTGTATCTAATTTATTGAATGATAAGAAATTGAAGATGAAGGGATTGTTCCGAACAGCTATTTTTTTACCTTGTATCACTTCAATGGTCAGTTATTCTCTAATTATGAAAAGTCTCTTTTCACAATCTGGTCTGGTCAACAATATGCTTGTATCGATTGGATTGATCGATGATCCAATTGGCTGGTTGACTCATCCGGTTTGGGCTAAAGTCTTGATTATTATTTCAATCACTTGGCGATGGACAGGGTATAATATGATTTTCTTTTTATCGGGAATGCAAAATATCAATCCAGAGATCTATGAAGCGGCGGAAATCGATGGGGCTTCAAAGTGGCAACAATTCATTAAAGTAACGATCCCTAATTTAAAACCGATCATTTTATTTACGTCGATCACTTCGACGATCGGTACACTCCAACTGTTTGATGAAGTACAAAACATCACTGGCGGTGGTCCTGCAAATGCAACTACCACGCTTTCACAATACATCTATAATCTAAGCTATAAATTCACTCCAAATTTTGGCTATGCGGCGGCAGTTTCGTTTGTCATCGTGATTTTTATCGTACTTTTATCAATTATACAAACTAAGGTTGGAGGGGAAAGTCGATGAAAGAAGTCGTTCAAAGGAATGAAGTAGTAAAAACCGTTGAAAAAAAGAAAACAAGTTCTTTTCGTTTTCTTGATTTGTTCAAATACACCGCTTTAAGTATCATCTCATTTATTTCCATCTTTCCCTTTGTATGGATGATTTTGGGAATGACCAATACAGCGATCGATATTTCGGGAGGAAAACTAAAAATCGGCGACAATCTGATCGTCAATTTTCAAAATCTTTTTTCAAATGACTTGAATTTTATGCGCTCCTTGGGAAATTCTGCGATGATCGCAGTCGTCACAACAGTTTTTGCGCTGTTGATCTCTTCTATGGCAGGGTATGGATTTGAGATTTATAAAAGTAAGCGAAAAGAAAAAGTATTCAATATTTTGCTTTTATCGATGATGGTGCCTTTTGCGGCGTTGATGATCCCGCTCTATCGGATGTTTTCACAATTGAATGGCACAGTTTTAGGTATCAACAGTTTCTTAGTAGTGATTCTTCCTTCCGTGAGTACAGCGTTTTTGATTTTCTTTTTCCGTCAAAATGCAAAGTCCTTTCCGAAAGACCTAGTCGAAGCTGCACGATTGGATGGACTAAAAGAGTTAAGTATCTTCTTTCGAGTCTATTTGCCAACAGCTAAGAACACATACGCAGCTGCGGCGATCATTACCTTTATGAGTAGTTGGAACAATTATTTATGGCCTTTGGTTGCTTTGCAATCACCAGACAAACGTACAGTTCCGTTAGTATTGTCAGCAATGGGTGCTTCTTATACACCAGATTACGGCATGATCATGGCTGGTCTAGTGATTGCAACGTTACCGACTGCTATCGTATTCTTTGTCTTACAAAAACAGTTCGTGCAAGGGATGATCGGTTCTGTGAAATAAGTGTCAATGAAAAGAGCATGGACACGCAAATGAATAAGTCGAATAATCTGAGAATATCTTTTTCTATTTTCAGGATTATTCGACTTATTTTGCGAGTAGACGAGTATGCCAGTGTCTAATAAATCTTTTGATCCTAATGTGTCGTCATTAAAATTTGTCACTCCACTAAAATTTTTGTTATAAAAAAATCAATCAGGAATTCTCAAATAAAATGTGAACGTTTTCTTTTTATGCTCGATAATTGGATGGATATCAGGTAAAATGGAATAAAGGAGGAGGATACATGCTAAAAAACTTTAAAGAAGTTATCACAGCAATAGTACCGATGACCGTGTTGATAGTTATTTTAACAGTTATATTCGCTCCACTCACTTCAGAAGAGATGGGTTCGTTTCTATTTGGAGCGGCGATTATGATGATCGGTATGACATTATTCTTGTTTGGCGCAGACTATTCAATGATGGAAGTTGGCGACTTGGTTGGTAAATACCTGATCAAGAAACGGAATCTACCGATTTTGATCAGTTTAGGCTTCATTATTGGAATCGTTATCACTATTGCGGAGCCTTCTGTTCAAGTATTGGGACAGCAGGTGTATGAGATCTCAGATGGTGAGATTGGCCGATTGCTTTTGATTGGGATCGTGAGTATCGGAACGGGGGTCTTTTTAGCTTTTGCTCTATTACGTGTCGTATTCAAAGTATCTTATTATCGCTTGATGGCAATCGGTTATTTAGGTGTGTTGATTGCATCTTTTTTTACCACTACTGAATTCATGCCGATTGCATTCGATTCTGGTGGTGTGACGACTGGCCCTGTCACAGTTCCTTTTATTTTGGCATTAGCTGGAGGAATGACGAGTATGATCCGGCAAAGCAAAAACGAAAATGATAGTTTCGGTATGGTCGGCATTGCTTCTTTAGGTCCGATACTAGCGGTGATGATCTTGGGGGTGATTTTCCAATGAGCACGATCCAACAATTATTTGCTGGGATCGAGGTGATCCTGTACGAAGTGGTCTTAGCAGTTTTACCAATTGTTCTGCTATTTATTTTGCTGAATTTTTTTAGTTTCCGTATACGCAGAAAACGATTCTGGAACATTCTTAAAGGTTTTTTGATCACGACGATTGGATTGGTTTTGTTTTTGCATGGTGTCAATATGGCCTATGTTCCGGTGGGACAGCATTTAGGAAGCGCGATTGCTGCAATTGAACAGAATCATCTATTGATTCCGTTAGGTTTTATCATGGGTTTTTTAGTGGGTTTTGCTGAACCAGCGATCCATGTCATGGTAAAACAGGTGGAAGAACTAAGTGAAGGAAGGATTCGAGCAAAAGTCATGCTAGCAGTGATATCGATTGGTATTGGACTAGCTGTAGGCTTATCTATGTGGCGATTACTAGCAGGTTTTTCTCTTTATTACTTCCTGATTCCAGGTTACGGTCTAGCCTTTATTTTAGGTAGAAAAGTAGACAAACTTTTTTTAGCTATGGCATTCGACAATGGCGGAGTGGCTACAGGGCCGATGTGTTCGACCTTTCTTTTATCCATGTGTGTGTCTATTGCAGCGCAAATCGAGGGTAGAGATCCGATTATCGACGGATTCGGAGTTGTGGCGATGATTGCACTGACGCCAATCTTGTCCACCTTAGTTTTGGGCTATATCTATAAGCGAAAAGATGAAAAAGATCAGAAAGAAAAACTAAAATTACAACAGTTGGAGGAAACACAATGAAAGATTTAGTCGCTTTGAATTTGCATATGATCGTCACGATCGTTGACGGCGGAATAGGAGAAGATGTGATCGACTATTCCAAAGCTGCTGGAGCGGCAGGCGGGACGATCCTACATGGCCGGGGATCTGGCGTGCATGATACGGGCAAGTTTTTAGGGTTGGAGATCTCACCAGAAAAAGATATCGTTTTGACCCTTGTTCCTGACAGTATCACAAATGAAGTAATGGATGCTATTGGCAAAGGGATACATATCGATGTACCAGGTAATGGGATCTGTTTTAGTATCGACGTCGACAAAGTGATCGGGATCACGAAGATCCATCAATACCGTGAAACGATCGGCATGAAAGAATTACTAGAAGATGATTCATAAGTAAAATACTCTAATTTTAGGCAAAAAGCACAAACAAGCAAATTACTAAATTTTTATGAAATCCCTCTCTTTTTTCCAGACAACTTCCTTTGAATATGCTATTTTAAAG
Source organism: Enterococcus durans NBRC 100479 = LMG 10746 (assembly GCF_001544215.1). Taxonomy (GTDB): domain Bacteria; phylum Bacillota; class Bacilli; order Lactobacillales; family Enterococcaceae; genus Enterococcus_B; species Enterococcus_B durans. The sequence continues at coordinate 7,995 of NZ_BCQB01000027.1, read as the reverse complement.
TAGATAAAGGAGGAGTAAAATGAATTTTTTAGTTGTTTTAAAGGACAAAGCCATTGAACGTTCAACCTTTCTTTATGTTCAATTAACTGAAGATAAAACACTGTTGCATTTTTCGCCAGAATTCCATTTAGAAGGCTTGACTTTGGGAGAAATTTATCGATCAGAAGGACTGGATGCTATCTTAGCTTTTTTCAATAAAGAACTGGAGTTGCCAGTCAAAGATTACCTTGAGCTTTCATTAGAGAGCTGGGATCAGGTCGTATTTGAATTGTTTCCTAATGGGATGACAATAGAAGAGAACCAACAGCAAATCCATCTGACAGATCAAGAATTACAAGATCAGATGCGTTATCAGGTGGACGAAAAAAATTCTTTTTCCATCTTTCAAAGACAGCAGAAGATTTTAAAAAGTTTCCTAAAAGAAATCGGAAAAAAACGAAATCTATTGAAAACAACACAATTGCTAAAGAAACATCCAGAACTACTGCACACCTCTATACAGTTTCCTCAACTGATCTCACTGATTAGACGCTTTTTACGCTTGAAAGAAGTGCCTTCGAAAAAACTGACGCTTCCTCTAAACGACACGTTTCGTGTGGTGAATAGAGAAGATGAGAAGAAAGTCATCGTCATTGATTTTACCAAAAATCGAAATGCTCTTCATGGTTTGACATTGGAAAAGGCTAATTGAGCCTTTTCCTTTTTTGCTTTTTTTGACATAATAGACAGGAATAGGAGGAATTCTTATGGCACAAATTTGGTTTGAACGTATAATAAAATTAAGAAGGAATTACAATCGACTGATTATAGGGAGATATGGGAAGTTCGATGCGCTGAATCGATTATTGCTGATTGGGGCATTGTTGTTCAGTTTATTCCGTAGCTGGCTACCTTTTTTTATCGGCTATTTCGTTTTTGCTCTTTTGATAGGCGTAATCCTTTATCGTTTCCTTTCAACGAAAATCTATCCAAGGCTGAATGAAAATCAGCGTTTCTTGAAGTTTGCTGAACAGATAAAAGAGAAGGCACATCGGTTTTCAAGCAAACAACCAAAGAAAGCGACTGTGAGTCACTATACATTCTTTGCTTGTCCAACTTGTCATCAAAATAAAAGAGCACCTAAAGGAAAAGGGCGGATACGTGTGACTTGTAAAAAATGCGGTACTCAATTTGAAACGAAAGTTTAGGTGGGAATGTGATGAAACTAGTATTATTAAGACATGGTGAAAGTGAAGCAAATTTTGAAAATTACTGGACAGGCTGGCTTGATGTCGCGCTGACTGAAAAAGGAATGGAACAAGCAAGAACGGCTGGTCAAAAGATGAAAGAAAATGAATTGCTTTTCGATCACGTCTATACGTCTGTGTTAAAAAGGGCTATCAAAACTTCCCAAGTGGCATTAGAGGAAATGGGGCAACTGTATCTTCCTGTTGATAAGACTTGGCGATTGAATGAACGTCATTATGGTGCTTTAGTTGGGAAAAACAAAGAGGAAATGAAAGCCGAGTTTGGTGCAGAACAAGTGAAAAAGTGGCGCAGAGGGTATAAAGAAGTCCCACCATTAGCAGCCGAAAACCACTTTGATCGCAGATACGACCAGCTTGATCCACGATTGATCTCCCACGGTGAAAGTTTAGAGATGACCGTTGAACGGGTGATCCCATTATGGCAAGACAACTTGGCGCCACGGTTATTGGATCAGCAAAACATTTTAGTCGTTGGACATGGCAATAGCTTGCGGGCGTTGACGAAGTATCTGGAAAATGTGCCAGAAGACCAGATGGATACGATCGATATCCCAAATGCGCAACCCATCCAGTACACGTTCAATGATCAGTTGGAAATCATCGAAAAGTCTCTTTTATAAAAACTGAGCGGAAAAATACTGTATAAAGGAAAGAATCACATGGAAATCAAGAATTACATCTGGGATTTTGACGGAACATTATATGATAGTTATCCAGCAATGGTTGAAGGAGCAGCAAAAGCGCTTCAAGATTTTGGAATCATCAAAGATCCTAGAGAGATTTACCAAACAATGAAGAAATTTTCTACCCGTCAGCTTAGAGAGGAATATCAGCTTGAAGAAGAGGAATTCACTCCGGTATTCCATCAATATGAACGTGAAAGTTCTTTGAAACCACAACCATTTGCAGCAACTGAAGAAGTCTTGCGTTCATTGAAAAATCATGGGGCTAGACATTTTATTCTGACCCATCGTCTCACGGAATCAACATGGGAATTGCTTGGAAATTACGGGCTGACAGATCTGATTGAAGAAGTTGTCGGGATCGATCAGAATTTTCCCCGCAAGCCTTCCCCTGACGCCTTGAATTATCTGATTGAACGTTTCGAGATGAAAAAATCAGAAACGATGATGATCGGTGATCGGCGTTTAGATATCGAGGCTGGAAAACGGGCGGGGGTTCTCACTTGTCTATATGATATCGATCATTTTCTCGGAGAAATACCTGCAGATTATGTTATTGATGACTTGAGGAAAATCCTTGCGATTTAGAGGGAGCTCACAAATAAGTATCCCTCTTCAATCACAGGTATGTTATAATTTGGGAAAGGAGTGATTACATGGAAATCAGAAGACAAAAAGAAGTAGTGGAGTCATTTCATTATGATATGAAGCCAAAAGATCAAGAGGTAGAAACAGACTTGAAGGTAGGATTTTCACCGTTAAAGGAAACCATTGAAAACTATCCGAAAGAGCACAGTATCGTAGGAGCTCGGTTAGAGTTTCGATTGGTTTTCGATACATATGTTTTATCTGGAAGTGTAAGTCAAATCAACCATGTCCTCAATCGTAAAATCGAGGGTCAAAGTGATGTAACACAAGAAGAGGTTGATCAATTGGTCGCTCCGTTATTTGATATCGTTAAACGATTAGCATATGAAGTGACTGAGATTGCACTAGACCAACCAGGTGTGAAACTGAATTTTCAATCTGAAAAAGAAGCGTAAAATGATCGGCGATAGTTAAAAGCTATCGCTGATCATTTTTTCTATTACTAATTGTAAGCAAAATAACTGTTATTTCTTCTTGAATAGTCTAAAATGGTTAAGTCACTGAAAAAATTTTTTTCAGGAAAATGTCTGAAGAGTCATTTTCGGGAACCTTTACTTCCTTCGATGGACTTGTCATTCAAAATTAGAGGAGGAGAAAAATGACAACACTCATCACAGTTTTAGTGGTTCTAGTTTTTGCGGCATTATTATATGTGTTTTATCGAATGCAAAAGCGCCATACAAAATTTTCAACACGTGTCTATACGGCACTAGCTATCGGGATCGTTTTTGGTGGCTTATTACAATTGATTTTCGGAGTAGATGACCCAGTTGTGAGTCAATCGATGCAATGGATCAATATCGTAGGGGAAGGCTATGTGGGCTTCTTACAAATGTTGATCATGCCATTAGTGTTCGTGTCGATCGTTGGCGCATTTACTAAAATGAAAGTCTCTGAAAAATTAGGGAAAATCAGTGCAACTGTTTTAACTTTGTTATTAGCGACGACTGCCATCGCAGCGTTGATTGGGATTGGTACAACGATGCTTTTTGGTCTTCAAGGAGCAAAATTCACAGAAGGTGCTGCGGAAACCGCTCGTATCTCTGAATTAGCCACAAGACAAGAAGCGGTAAGCGGATTGACGATTCCCCAACAGATCCTATCTTTTATTCCTAAGAATGTTTTTGCGGATCTAGCTGGGACTCGTGCAACAAGTACGATCGGCGTCGTTATCTTTGCTGCCTTTGTAGGGATCGCCTACTTAGGAGTAAAAAGAAAAGCACCGAAAGAAGCAGAATTCTTTTCAAATTTGATTGATAGCTTATATAAAATCGTGATGCGAATCGTCACATTAGTCTTGCGTTTGACACCTTATGGAGTTTTTGCATTGATGACGAACGTATTAGCAACTAGCGATTTCGTTGCGATCGTCAACTTAGGGAAATTTGTATTGGCATCGTATGTTGCGTTATTAGCTGTTTTGATCGTTCATTCACTGATTTTGATTTCTGTAAAAGTGAATCCGATCGATTATTTCAAAAAAGCATTCCCTGTCTTAAGTTTTGCATTTACATCCCGTTCAAGTGCAGGCGCTTTGCCATTGAATATTGAAACGCAGACAAAAGCGCTAGGTGTAGATGAAGCCACTGCAAACTTTTCTGCTAGTTTTGGGTTATCTATTGGTCAGAACGGCTGTGCCGGTGTCTATCCAGCTATGTTAGCAACCATCGTTGCACCAGCTGCGGGAATCAATGTCTTTAGTTTAGAATTCATTTTGATGTTGGTAGCAATTGTAACGATCAGCTCATTTGGTGTTGCTGGTGTCGGTGGTGGAGCAACATTTGCTTCATTGATCGTATTAGGTGCGATGAACTTACCAGTTGCAATCGTTGGCTTAGTGATCTCCGTAGAACCATTGATCGATATGGCCCGGACAGCAACAAATGTCAGTGGTAGTATGGTTGCCGGAATCGTTACAAGTGCAAGGATCAAAGATCTAGATCGAGATGCAATTAAAGATGATTCAAAAGTAATCGACGTAAATGCTTAAATATTAAAAGAAAAGCATGACTGAGTGAGACAGAAACTGTCCGTTCGAGTCATGCTTTTTTATGAACCCTTTGGTCAATTTCAACGCATCGAGGTTTATCATATCTCAATCTATTGATAGAATCATTTTAATTATTCCGAAAAGTGAAAAGATGGTGGCTAATCTCTTGAAAATGGGGTGATGCCTATGGTTCATCGCTTTATCCCTAGAAGGGAGTAAGCAAGTATCAACTTTTGAAGCAATTCAACTGATGATCGCTTTTGCGACATTAGTTTTGCTGATTAGTGACCATAAGGACAAAAAATAACCATCTAATCACTTTGGGTAGAAGTTAGATGGTTAAAAACTATAAAAAACTAATGCCACCGTCTTTTTAACGGGTCTACATTGGGGACTATGTTAGCGCATAGTTCCTTTCCTTTATATTAGCTTAAGTTGTTGATTCTTGCAAGTAAGCTTTATATGGGTTACATAGAAAATCCCTTTTATTTAGCTATCTTCGCAACTGGAATATCTTGATTTAAAATTTTGTCATGTGTCAGTTAAGATAGTTTTAGAAATAAAGTAAAGGGAGTTGCTAATGAATTTTAATAGTTAATTAATACTATTTTTAAATTATTCAACTTTTATATTGAGTTAGATTTAGAATTTTCAGATGAACGATTGTATATTTCTTCTATGTTCTGTCCACTATGTGGCAGCGCTCATTTATCTGGCGTGATGAACGCTGTTTCTAAACTAAGCACTATTGATATGAATTTTTATATTTGTAATGGGTGTGCAATTGCTAATAATAATTATCAAAAAAGATGAAGAGATCATACAAAAAGGCTGCATTAAGGGTTACATGGCACATAGAAATAAAATGTGCATGTAACCCTTAGTTTTTTACTTCTCAACCAATTATAATACATTGAATGATAGGAGATTAGAAAAAGAGTATGTTTTTTTTATTGGCTGGGTTTTTAAATAAAAAAGAGTTATTAGTTTCTTCAACAACCATTTTTGGTAGGTGTGAGGGAGGGCAGCTGTTCGTTTCTTTCACTCATACTATGATTTGTTTCATAAATCTCCTTTCGTTTTTAGATTTGATTGTTCATTTTCGTTAGTATGTTTCGGTCGGTTGCTGTGAGAGAAAGGATTATAGACACCAAGGAAATACATGGGCAAGCTTGCTTGTTTATATAGCATTTTATTTTCGACTGGATATGATATTGTAACAAACAGCTGTAGATTGTTACATACGGTAAATGAACAAGCATAAAAACAATTGTGAGGAAACAAAGAATGGGAAAGTATGAGTGAAAAAAACGATTTTTAATGATTTAGAAATTTTTGATTGTGGCAAAAATCCCCTTTTTTTCAATGGAAATTTCAGTTTTAGAAAATTCTGCAAGTTGTGATGTGGGATTTTTGTCGACGATAAAGCAAGTACAAAAAATGACGACTTTATGCTTTAGGCAATGTCTAGTAATAATTTTTTATGTTTTTTAAAATGTCGAATGAGAGTAAAAATGACTTCATTAATCAAATAATTACAGTTCAAGACTATAAATTGCTTTTTTAGGATAAATTGCTTTTTTTTAGAGAAAATTGGTTATGATATTTTTAACAAAAGCGCTTACGAAAATTATCTATAATCTATTTGGGAAACGTATAAGATCAAATAGTTTGTTGGTATTAGTGATCTTTTGTTAAGTATTGATTTTTCATAATTAAGAATGATAAGATGAGGAGAGTGTATCTATGGAGTTAAAAGTTTCGAAGTCTAAGTTTCTTTGTTTAGGAATGACATCTTTAATGTTGTTAGGGATTTTGAATGGTACAGGGTTGGGTGTATATGCAGCCGAAAGCGATACTGAAGAGAGCAATACTGAAGCTCCAACTAGTTTATGGGATATTGAAGCTGAAACGAATCCAATCTATGATTCTACACCTTTAACTAGTAATCTTCCTGAAAATGTTACGGTGGATTACACAGAAGAAGGTCCTATCGTAACTGTTTACGATGAGAGTGCAGATACAACTAAGCTGCAATCAAACAGGGTTGCAAGAGCTGCTGTATCACGATGGGGTGGTTGGGAGTATACTAATATTGCTATTTCAACAGGTGTTTTAGCAGGTGCAATTAATACTGGTCTATCTGCCGGAGTTGGCGCAGTTGCTGGTATTGTGGGTCTTCCAGCTAAGGCAATAGGTGGTCTATTAGCTGTAAGTGGATGGACAGAAATAGGAGGTGCACCAGGGGCAGCTGTAGCTAAACAATGGGATAAAAATGGCAACGGTTGGGTTGGATTTTATTATCAGAGAGGTTATGACGCTGCAGGAAAAGTTGTAGCGACAAGATATAAGACAGAATAATTGAATTGAGGGCTAAAAATGTTAAAAGCATATCATAAATTTAAAAAACTTCATCCGTATCTTGATTTAATTATATATTTCTTTATTGCAAGTTTAATTGGTATTTTAATTGAATATATGATCAATGGAGATTTTATTGGCTCTGGATTCTACACAGCTCTATTTTTAATGATATTCTATTTAATAAAATTATGGCTTGAACAAAAAGACAAAAATAAGAAAAATTAGTTTCCATGTTCCCCACTATAAATGAAAAAGCTAAAAAAATGGGCTTTGTCTACAGTCTGAATGTAATTTTTGTTTGATAGAAATTTTTAATTTATGTTTTATTAAATTGAGAGTGGGACAAAAATCAGGTTTTTTCTGATTTTTGTCCCACTCTCTTTCCTACGTTTAGTCAAGAGGAAAAGAATAAAAATTAATTATTGAATTCCAGATCAAATATCCTTGATACTCGTTTCAAATTTTTCATCAGGGGGCTATACTTTATTTATAATAAACACGATTGTATCGCTGTTTTAAGTATAGCAGAAAAAGATTTGCGTAAAGATAGAAAAGCGATATGTATGGTTAGAGTATTTAAAGATGGTAATTTAGAAGATTGTTTTGAATGTTTCTGTCGAGTAAGATGGCCGAATATCCCCAACCCTATTGATTTGTATCGTTTTTTTTGAAATTGATCGTAGTACCTCAAAGAAAAGTCATTTTAAAGACCTTTTAAAAGGGGTGCTGGGATCAATGGAAGAAAAAGTACCTTCTAAATTTAAGGAGTTAGTAATTAGAAAAATTGATCAAGCTATTTTGCAAGTTATAAATACTTATCCTGATGGAAAGTATTGCTTTGGTATGAAAGAAAACGGAGTAAATAAAAAAGGAGATCAAATTTATAGATCTAAGTATAATGATGAAAAAACAAGACGTAAAAGACCTAAATTATATGAGCAGTTTGGTTTAGATAGACGGATAAGTTTTTGTTATTCTGATGATCGCTTTTGCGACATCTGTTTTGCTGATTAGTGACCATAAGGACAAAAAATAACCATCTAATCACTTTGGCTAGGAATTA
>NZ_BCQB01000026.1 GCF_001544215.1 Enterococcus durans NBRC 100479 = LMG 10746 | reverse complement strand
GAATAGGTCCTTTACCTACATAGGCTCAATTCAAATGTGACAAAATCGTTAGAATAACGCCTCAGTGATAAATGATCCTTTCAGTTGTTCCGTATGGATATAGAAAAAATGACATTTCAATCATGGGTGAATTGCTTTAAATTTAAGAGGATAGAGCTTTTTCAAGTTCGGTCAAATAAAAAAAGCAAATCTTTTTTTGAAATTTATAGCTAGAACATAATCTGCATTTCAATTATAAATAACAAATAAAGGCTAGTTTGCTTTTTTAGATGTAACTACATACGTATAAAATAAAAATCTGTTGAAAAGTAAGCGATGTGATCAGGATAGCGATCAACGTATTTCAATGGTAAATGAATAAAAGGAGGAGAAATAGGTGAAAACCAGTAAAAAACTGTTACATAGTTCCTTGATCTTAGGACTGACTTTTGGAAATATCAGTGGTCCAGTTGTTGAGGCGGTCTCGTCGCTAGAATCCGTTGAACGTTCTGCAATTGGAAGCACGAGCAAAACAGATAGTACGAGTACCTCAGAAAAGAAGAAAGAAAAGACGACAGCCACAACAGCTAAAGAAAAAAGTACGACGGAGAGCAAAAAGAAAACGGAAAAAGAAAGTGTCAAATTACTTGAAGGGGAGTCCTTGTTACAGGGAGATACCCTGCTGCGTTCATTGGCTCAACCGATACCTGATAATCTGCCAGAGACTGATTATAATAATGACATTCTGATATCCGGCTGGATGGTTCGGGAGGTGCAAAGAAGGATCACCGCTAATTTTTCTCCCCAAACGGACAATTATGTTGTGGGGGATACGATCGCAGCAGATGATTTATTTTCAGGGTATAGCGGCATAGCTACTCCGCAGAATCATTCAGGATTTCCTACTTCTCTACTCACTATTACTCCTTATAATGTCAATGTATTGCAACGGATAGCCTTTTCGCCAACATTCGGAGTCACTATTTATTATATGGATGTCATTTCTGAAAGTGGAAATTGGCGGATGCGCATGTTACCAACGGATGATGCTGTCGGCAAAATACTTGCTGGAAAGCTTAATGCTACGTTTACTCGTTTAAAAGTTGCGCCGCCGCAAGAAGAAGTCTTCAAGGTACCGCGCTTACCAGTTAATTATGGGTGGAATAGTTCCGCTGGTACGCACTTAAACACATTTGTTGTCCCTGCTGAATTTAAAGTAGATGTTCCATTGACTATCGGGGCATTGACCGCTAAAGAAAAATCAGGTACACATGCCCTTGAACTACATGCAGCAGTGCCTGATCCAAAAGAGTATGTGGATGTTGGGAATTCACGTGGAAACGTTTCCTATCAATGGGAGGTGGCTCCTGATACTAGCAAACTGGGGGTGCAACCGGTGAGGGTCCGGGTAAGTGATCAGACGGGTAGGAGTGTAACCACGACCTTTAATATCAGTATAGAGAAATTAATCACCCCTAAATCAGGTACTTTTGATATTTTACAATATGATAAAGTCCCTGATCCTAAAGATTATTTTGATGTAGTAACGGCCCAGAAATATACATTAGAATGGATAAACAATCCAAGTACCTCAACTGTCGGTGTCCAAACATGGAGAGCACGTGTGAAAACAGAGGATGGTAGAGAAGCGGAAGCTGAAATAAAAATGAATATCAAAAGAAATGAAGGCCTGACGATCAAGTTAAAGCCGATGGAGAATCGATCAATAGGGAAAACGTATCCGACACTGGCAACTTCTTTTAAAAATTACGTGGAGTCTGTTACGATGCACGGTCGAGAGATCGATATGAATACCGTAGAATTTGTACCCGAAGAGTCAATCGAACCCAAAAATGATGTTGTCGGTCGACATTCAGTTAAAATGACTTTGCAAACGAAACATCCTGATAGCGGAACGATAATCAAAGGATCGGCTGAGACTTCGGTAAATGTTTCTTGGGGGCAGACGATCTTGATGCGTGCAAAAGATGGTAGATCAGCTGGGGCGTTCTCATTGAACTTAGATAGCTCTAATGCTTCTAATGCGACTATAGTGATGCGGCGAGGCTTGGATTCACCATGGAACGAAGCAGTCAATCCCAACGCGCAACAATTCGCACCGTATTATAAGTTTGAAGTGTTACGAAACGGGAATGAAATATATGCACAAGAAATACATAATCGTTCCACATTACAAGAGATCAGTGATGCGTTTGGAAGACCCAACAAGGCGATCACTGTTCAAATGAATGATCTCATCAAAATCACCCACCCAGAAAAGTCTGCAAACAGTTCAGTGGTAATGATCGATGAAAAAGAACATGATTTTACCTATGGGTCAGATTATGCATATTATCGAGTAACCCAAAACGGTTTTGTACCAGCGCCAGTAGTAGAAGCTGAAAGTGCAGGAAAAGTATTTGTTTTGGGAGAAGACACGCGCAATATTGATTCCGCAAGTTTAATCGAAAATGCAACGATCAATGGGGAGAAACTTGATAAAAGCGAGTACACCGTAGAAGCACTTGGTCATTTTGATACCAGTACGATCGGTTCTCGAAAAATGCGTGTCCGTATCAATATGAAAGATGGGATTGCTTCCGAAGAATTCGAGATCAATTATAGCGTTGGGTGGGGTAGTACGTTTGTCTTGAAAGGCTTGAATGATACAACTGTAGGTGCATATAGCTTATTAAATCAAAACGGTCAGTGGGCACTTCAGTCAAGTCAAGGTGTCAATGGAACAAACTTAAGTGGTTTCGTCAATAATCATTTTGGCCGAGAGACGTACTACAGTATTGAAGTGTTAGATGGGAGTACCAGAAAATACAACTATGAAGTAGCAGGAAATCGTTCGATTCGTGAGGCAATCAATGGCTTCAATAATGGATAGCCTCTAATTGTGGAGAAAGGGAATGTGATCAAGGTCTATCACGCAGAGACCAACGGGAAAAATCTGTTGATGGAAGATGAATTGGTCAAAGATTTCACTGTTGGTTCAAACTATGCGTATTATAAAGTGACGGACCACGGATTAGAAGCCGTTTTAAATGTTGAAGCAGATGCTGCTCCCCAGGAATTTTCTCTAGGGGAAACCACAAAGGGGATCGATGGCACCAAACTAATCAAGAGTATCAAAGTCAACGGAATCGAATTAACGAATAATTTGTATACTGTTACTCAATTAGAAGAGTTTGATACCACTTCTGCTGGATCAAAAAACTTACGGATCAAATTTGAAACAACAGATGGCATGGTCTCTAAAGAAATCACTGTGCCGTATGAAGTGAAATGGGTCAATACGATCCTGATGCGTTCGGCTACTGGAGATGCTGCTGGTGCCTTTTCGTTACGGATTGGGGATACGAATGCTTCATCGGTCCAGATTGCCATGACGAAGGGACTAGCTACGACTGGTGAAGATACAGTGGGACCTACCAATGATCCATATGGTCTTTACTATTCCTTTGAGGTTTTACGAAATGAACGAAGTGTGTACATGTATGAAGTAGCCAATCGTTTTACAGTGAACCAAGCCATCAAAGATTTTAATTATGGCAATGGATCGTTGAATGTTCAACTCAATGATGTTATTAAAATCTACCATCCTGAGAAAACAGCGAATAGTTCAGTCGTTATGATCGGAGAGCAGGAAAAAGATTTTACCTATGGGACAGAATATGCTTACTATAAAGTGACTCCTCAAGGCTTTGTGCCCGTCCCTGTAATGACAGCCGAAGGAGCGAAGAAAGAGCTTCTGTTAGGGGAAGAGACGCGCACGATCGATGCAAATCAATTGGTTTCAACTGTCAAAATCAATGGACAAGAGATCGATGAAAATCTTTACACAGTAGAAACATTATCAGATATAAGTACGCAGACGATAGGTACACGAAAGGTGAAATTGAAAGTGACGGCGAAAGATGGCTTGTCATCTGACGAGATCGAAGCGGAGTATACCGTTAAGTGGGGGGATTCTCTGGTATTGAAAGGACTGAATGATGCCACTGTTGGTGCGTTTAGTTTAGTTAAACAAAACAAACAATGGTTGCTTCAATCAACTCAAGGTGTGGATGGCACCAACTTAAGTAACCCAGTGAATAACTTGCTCGGGCGTCAAGTCTATTACCGCTTGGATGTGATAAAAGGAGTAAGTAGTAGCTATACCTATGAAGTCTTAGGGAATAGTACGATCGGAGAGGCAATTAATGGATTTAACAATGGCAGCCCACTTGCGATGGCTGTAGGGGATGTCATCAAAGTCTATCATGCAGAAACGAATGGCAAAAACCTCTTTATGATGGACGAAGTGGTGAAGGACTTTACGGTAGGTACAAATGAAGCGTACTATGAAGTGACGGAAGAGGGGCTTACACCGATCTTAGCAGTGAGTGTGGATTCGGCACCACAGGAATTCACGTTAGGCGACATCACGACAAATGTTGATGGAGCAAGTCTAGTGAACAGTGTGACTGTGAATGGTAGTCCATTGACACCGGGGCAATATACAGTAAAACAACTGGGTGAATTTGATACGACAACGGCTGGCAAAAAAGATCTACGAATCCAATTTGACACGAAAGACGGCAATATCTCTAAAGAAATCACGGTACCGTATGAAGTCAAATGGGGCAACACGATCTTGCTTAAGTCAGAAAATGGGCATTCAGCGGGAGCCTTCTCCCTGCATACAACGAATGGTTCTGGACGCCAATTAGCGATCCACACTGGTTTAGCTACACCAGCAGATGAACAAATCAGTAGCGACTCTTCTTTGTACTATTCGATTGAAGTCCTTCGCAAGGGAGTTTCTACGGATGCTCAAGAAATTCCTGGCAGTGCCACGTTGCAACAAGTCATGGATAACTTTGGCACCAATAAGGCCATCAGCGTCCAATTTGGGGATGTTGTTAAGATTTATCACCCACAACGGACAGACGGTAGTTCTGTGTTATATGTCAATGAATCAGAGGAAGACTTCACCTATGGATCACCTTATGCGTATTATGAAGTAACTGCCTATGGCTTCAAAGCGTTACCAGTGATGGAGGCTGAATCTGCCAACAAGGAGTTCTTCTTAGGCGTAGAAACAACTGAAACAAAATTGAATGACTTGTTTGCGGATGTGCGGATCAATGGTGAAACCGTAGATGAGGAAGCATATACGATCAAAAAATTATCTGATTTTGATACAAGTACGATTGGGGATAAAACGATTAAAATCCGCCTTGAAATGAAAGATGGATTAGCTGATCTTGAGATGGACGTGCCTTATAAAGTACGTTGGGGCAGTACGGTTGTCTTAAAAGGACTGGAAGATGCTACAGTGGGTGCTTTCAGTATGATCAATCAAGATGATAACTGGTCGATCAAAGCAACAAAAGGGGAAGATACGACTGTTCTGGAAAACCCTGTCAACAATGTTTTTGGACGAGATGTGTATTACCGAATCGAGGTCGTGGAAAATCCTGATGCGAAGAAAGTTGCCTCGCCACTTGAAGCAATCCGAACTTTACAAAATGGAGAAATGACTGAAACCAGCACACGCCTACTGTAGCTTCAGAACCGCCACTAGTGATCGTTAACGAGGGAATGCCGTTAGCTGAATCCACAGATAAAGTGAAATACAGCTATGAAGTGACTGGCAATATGACGATCGGGCAAGCAATCAAAGGCTTCAACAAAGGGCAGCCTTTGACAATTGATGAAGGAGATGTCATCAAAGTCTACCATGCGGAACCAGGAAGTCGAAACTTATTGATGCGGGATGATTTGGTCAAAAACTTTACCGGTGGCTCGAATTATGCCCATTATCAAGTATCGAACCATGAATTTGAACCAATCACAGATATCGAGGCAGATACAGTGACACAAGAATTGACTTTAGGGGAAGATCCTAGTGAAGTAGATCCGACGAAATTGATTGAAAATGTTCGATTCAATGGTCAAAAATTAGCCGAAAACCTATATACTGTAGAGCAAGTGGATGCATTTGATACGAACACAGCTGGACCAAAAACGCTGAATGTCAAAGTAGCGACAGCAGATGGGGTCACTGCAAGGGATGTTTCGGTGCCATATGATTCCTGATGTTTTGGAAGAAACGAAAAAAAGAAGACCATTCAGAAAATAAAAAAGTAGAGTAACGCAAGACCATTTTTTATTGAATTTAGAAAAAATAATTTTCTATCCCGAACAAACTTCTCTAAAATAAAGAATAGAAGCACTCAATTAGATGAAATACTCTTTAATTGAGTGCTTTTTAAATTTATTCAAGATGAAAGAATACGGTGAATAACATGTTCGATATTTTATCAAATAAATTAAAACGTCAGCTTCATTTATTAGAGTTGCTTTTTGAAAAAGAAAACTATCGCTTTCAGGACATAGAAAAAAAGCTGGCCTGTTCTGCAAAAACAGTAAGAAACGACCTAAATGATATCATTTCATACGCAAAAGAGATCCATATCCAAATGGATCGGGATATCGGTGTCACTGTAACGATTGCGCCGCATATCACAGAAGATTATATCTATCGGACGATATTGAAGGAATCGATCGAATTCCGTTTCTTAGAGTCGATTTTATTGAATCACTATGGCTCGTATTTGGAACTATGCGAAGAATTGTTCATTTCAGAAAGTACCTTGCGACGGATAGTGAAGAAAATCAATCAGGTACTTAAAAAACACCAGTTGACTATACGCGGACTAATCAAGATCATCGGTAAAAAAGAAACCATCACTCAATTGATGGCTTGTTTATTTCAAGAAAAGTATACTTGCTTAGAAGAAGTTTTTTCGCCAACCATTTGCAAAAAAAGCCGATGGTTCCTGACAGAACTTGATATGTATCACCAGCTTCAGAAAAGAATCCTGCAACTAGATCAAAAAGAAAACGATTTATTGCTTTTTTACATTGCAAGTACACTCACACAATACGAAAGCGTGGCAGAACAAGAGAGGGAAGAATCTGGGAAGGACAAAGAGACTTGGGATAATTGGTATAAAGAACAGATCGAACAAATGATCCACCATCCCTTTCTTCGTAAAATCTTGCGGTTGGATCAGCAGATGATTCATGAAAAAATGAGCCATATTCGGGCGATCATCGATTTAGCTATTACTTATCTGGAAATAAAATATCAAATTTTATGTACCGATCGTACTGATGTAATCGAAAGAGTTGCTTATGGCAGCACTGGTAGGCAAGAGTGCTCATATATCTTATATGACAGATATCGGATATTTTTTCAGCAATTCCATCCCTTTATCAAATCCATCCAAGTGGAGTTAGAAAAATATTTGATAAGAGAAAAAAAGACAATGAAGTAGATAGTGAGATGCTAGAAAAAATCGTGACTTGGCTGGTGTTTCATTGGCCTGCGGTGATAAAAGAAAAAGAAGTCGGGAAACAAGTGAAGGCGTTGCTAGTTATGGATGGTATCCATCATGCAGATTACATAGTAGGTAAATTAAAGCTGTATTTAGGGAATCGTTATCGGTTCATAAAGAACGATCTTGGATGTTTGAGCGATCAGGTAAGACTCAAAAACACATATGATTGTATCATATCAACAGTGGCACTCAGTCAGTCTTCTGGTATACCGGTCTTTGGCATTTCAGTTATGCCAAGGACAAGAGAAATACATAATTTAATCAGATTCCATCAACAAAATGTCAATGACTTTTCTCTTTGAAAAGTAAGCTGTTACTGATCTTTTTTATGGTGTAGCATTCCCCGAATTAGACGAATGATCCATTTGGGGAATGCTACACCGCGGGAAAAATCGGCTATTTATCAATAAGGACTGATGAATTTTGTAAAATGAAATCTGGATGAGCTCTCCAAAGATTTGCATGTGCAGACGTTTATGAACAAAGCAAATAATTTTAGGAACTTAGACACCGTATTTATTGATGCAGGAAAGCTTTCAAGAAATAGGCTAGATTATTTTAAAAATTTTGTCGATTATTATCTCTTTATAATCACGGATGATTCTATAGCAACAATTAACCAAGAAAAATAGGTAGTTGAATGATCAGAAATGAATGCCGAATCTAAAACGGTTGTGTTGCACAATTTTTCTGAAGTTCTTCATGAAGATGGAGTGGATATTCCTTTGATTAGTACAGAGGAGCAGTCATTTATTCTATCAAATTCCTCTGTGGATAGAAGATACCAAAATGCACTTCATAAGATTTTAAAATATATTTAGGCACAAAGATTATTTCTAGTGAAAATTTGATTTCAAAATATGTGTGGCCTTTTCTAACTTTAAAAATCAGTAATGAAGATGAAATTGTATTAAGTGAACATGAAGACGCAAGCTTGAGAACTATGTATTGGATTATTTGCAAATTACTAAAAAGAGTATATTATAATCATAAATATAGTATAATGGCATTAAAAAGAGTATAAATTACTCAAAAGGGGAGAAAGTTAATGAAGGTAAAAAATTCAACTGAAAAAAGTAGGATACAAGTTAGAATAGACAAAGAACTAAAAGAGAATGCAGAAATGATACTGGAGGAGTTGGGCTTAAATGCTACAACAGCAATTACAATTTTTTACAAACAAGTTGTCGCTAGAGGCGAATTTCCAGTAGATATAAAGCTAAGTGAAGAAGAAAAGCAAGCAATCAGATTGCAACAGCTAACTAAGAATATGCCGGTGGATGTTCTAGATACAGATGAAAAGTTAGATGTGTGGTTCGATGAAGCGTAATGAAATAGTGATGGTATACGTAGCATTTAAAGATGGTGGGAAAAGAAGACCAATCTTGGTAGTTAGTGATAAAAAAGATAGGGTAGAGTTCTTTGGAATCACAAGCCAATATGAGAATAAGTTAGAAAAAATAAAGAGAGTGTATTTTCCAATTACTGAATGGAAAGAAGTAGGTTTACAAAAACAATCATGGATTGACGTTGGTACTTTAAAGGCTATACCCAAAAGCAAAGAAAACATAACTTTTAAAAAAGTTGGAATGCTATCAGTAAATGATACGAAAAAGTTAAATAGATTTATAGAGAAAAATCGGCTCTTTGTCAATAAGGACTGATGATTTTTGTAAAATGAAAAAAGGCTGTGACAGAAGTGTTTAACTCCGAGAAATAAGAAGAAATTCACGAAAATTACTTTTCAAATCTTTGTGGATTTCGACTTATTTAAGGAGGAGTTGCTTCTGCTCCCGCCGTTTATTCGTTTTTAAAGCATGAAACAAAAGTGTTTCTTACTTTTGTATCATGCTTTTCTTTTGAAATTTCCGAAAAAAATGACTTTGGAAATTTCGTTTATTCGAGAGTCTATAGCAACCTGATTTTTAGATTTTTCCTATACTCGATGACTACACTAAGGAATCAGTTTAACAGCTTTTTTGTAGTTATTTTTCCATTGGCTCATCTTTTACGTATTCGATAATATCTCCAGGTTGACAATGCAAGACCTCGCAAATTTTGTCGAGGGTAGAAAAGCGGATCGCTTTTGCTTTGCCATTTTTTAAAATAGAGATATTGGCCATCGTGATCCCAACCTTGTCACTTAAGTCAGTTACACTCATTTTTCGTTTTGCTAACATCACATCCAAATGGATAATTATTGCCATCTTCTCACTCCTCACACAGTTAAATCAGACTCGTTCTTTAAATAAATTGCTTCTTCCAGTAGACGGCAAAGGGTAGTCGATAACACATAAATAGCGAATGGGAATAAAATGATAGAACCACCGAGAAGCATGATCCCAGGTGAATCACTCAAATCTGCTAAAAGATAAAACTTAGGCAATAAGCCACAAACAGCTAGAACAATCAGCAGTAAGGCACCACGTAGTTGTTTGAAGATAGCTAAGCTGGCTGAGGAAAAGACTTGATTATTCGCTGCTTGGGTCAATAATCGGAATAATCTACTGCCAATGAATAGACAGTTCAAAAGAATAAAGTAAAGCATACCCACCATTAGAAGGGTTTGCCAATCATAGGTGTGGGGGGCGCTTGTAGTCACTTGGACGGTTAAAAGCAATCCAAGAAGGATAAAACCAAGATTTAAGAGGACCACAATCATTTTTGTAAAAAATACGTTCATATACATCATTCCTTTTCGTTATACGATATATCTTTATTGTTTATCGATAAATAGAGAGGTGAACGAAAGCCTCTTCTTTTTGAGAAAAGGCGATCTAACGAATCAATATTATTATTTAAAGCTGTAAAACCATTACTAAAGATTAACTATTTCTCATTTAAACAATGTATTCCCTAACCACTAATACATCCTTGTAACCCTGAAGTTACGCCAGTGGGATTAAATTTCAACAAAACAAATTAAAATGTCGCATAACATATTTTTCGTACTTTCTTTATTATAGCATGATATGCACAAAATAAATAGTTAAATCTTTCGTAGTCCTACTGATCGATGCAATAGTTCTTTAAAGATCGTACCCGCTGAAACATTTGGCAACAATAGAAACGTACCTATGATTGGTTGAGAAAAAAGCTTGTAAAATTTCTTACTTTTTTCGATAGTTCTGTAATAAAAGAACAAAAATAAAGAAGAAAAAGGATTCCCAAAGCGTAGTCGTCCAGCTGAATTCCTTCGAAACACCAAAAAACAAATTACCAACATTTTACACAATTAGATAAATTATTGTTGTTATACAGGCATAAACGATTTTTTTTACCATGAGAGCACCTCACTTATCGATTCAAAAGAATCTGTTTTTTTTAGGTTATCACATTCAAAAAAATTAGATGAGCTAATTTCAGTATAATTCATTTTATGCTTTTTTGAAAAGGGTAACAACGTTGAAAACATCATGTTTTTAATTTTTGTATAAAATCCTGTGATCGATGAATAATCAGAAAAATCTAATAATTGATTTGTTTTTTGTAATATTAATTGAGCATTATCTTTGCAATTTTTAATGTTGGATACTATACTTTAACTATACCCAATAGAAAAAAAGCAAAAAATACTTTTGAGTTTATTCGTTATTTATGTTTATCGGGCTAGAAGTAGAGAAAACGCCTATCCGAGTCAGCAATGGTTGGTAGCGCTTCGATATTCTAGGCAGTTGGCTTTTTTAGATAACGAAAAAATATCATCAGTATAGTAAGGGTAGGAGGTGGAAAATGAATAAAGGGTGGAAGATAATCGGTATTATCGCAAGTTTGTTTTTATTATCCGTACTTCTAGGTGTAGCTGTGATCAATGCCCCGTATATCATGCCAAAACAGTTGGAAAGATTTCGCTTCTTCGTTATCACAAACTACTATATGCAGCAATATCTATTTTGGGCAGCTGTCGTTTTTGCTATTCTTGTGTTTATTTTGTTATTGGTCGTACTATTCTATCCAAAATCAAAAGGCACATTTGTACTAAAACAAAAGGACGGTACACTGACGTTGGACAAGAAAGCAATCGAAGGATTGGTTCGGTCACAATTGCATGAAGAAGAATTTGTTGGTTCGCCGAAAGTAAAAATACGTTCAACGAAAAACAAGATCAATGTTCATGTGAAAGGCGATTTAAAACGTACATCTTCATTAGTTGGAAAAACAAGTGCATTGATGCGAGAAATCGAGCAAAAAGTCAGAAACGTACTTGGCACAGAGCAAAATATTGGTGTAGCTGTGACATATAGTGGCTATGAAGAGCAAAATACTAGAGACAACAAGCACTCTCGAGTAGAATAGGAGGGACTTAAATGAAAGAATTATTTTCAACATACAAGCTCCCGATTATTTTCGGGGGACTTGGGTTACTACTAGCTATCTTATGGCTTACAGTAGGCTTTTTTAAAACTCTTTTGATAATCATCATGACTGCGATTGGCGTAGGAATTGGTTTTTATTTAAAAGAAACAAAAATTTTAGATCATTTTTTTAAATCATAGGAGGAATAAAAGATGGAAAACAAAGAGATGAAAAACATGAACGTAACTGCTAACGGTACTCACACAGAAGACAGCCATATCTCTAAAGGTGAATTGACTTATGAAGATAAAGTCATCCAAAAGATCATTGGTTACGCATTGAAAGATGTTGACGGATTATTGACACTTGACGGCGGCTTCTTCTCAAACATCGCTGAAAAATTAGTCAATACAGATAACGTTACTGCTGGTATCAATGCAGAAGTCGGCAAAAAACAAGTAGCTGTTGATTTAGACGTTGTTGTTGAATATGGTAAAGACATTGAAGACATTTACGAACAAATCAAAGACTTGATCAGTCGCGAAGTAAACGACATGACTCACTTAGATGTGATCGAAGTGAATGTGAACGTCGTAGACATCAAAACACAAGAAGAATATGAAAAAGATCAAGAAACTGTCCAAGATAAAGTGACAGATGCAGCAAAAACAACAGGACAATTTGCTTCAAAACAAACAGATAAAGCAAAATCTGCTGTAAGCAAAGGAACACAAAAAGTAAAAGATAACGCGGAACCTCGTGTACAATAATAAAAAGAAAAAAACTGGAAAAAGTAGCATATAGGAGGAAATTAAAATGGGATTTATTTGGTCATTAATCGTTGGTGGTATTATCGGAGCAATTGCAGGAGCAATTACAAATAAAGGGTCTTCAATGGGCATCATTGCAAACGTGATCGCTGGTTTAGTTGGGTCTGCAATCGGACAAGCTTTGCTAGGTTCATGGGGACCAATAATCGGTGGGATGGCAATCGTTCCTTCATTGATTGGAGCAATCATACTTGTATTGATCGTCTCTTTCTTTGCTCGTAAATTATAAGAGGACTTTTAAGTCGATCCATTAAGTAAGAATATGTAGTAGGGACAGATGTGTGAAGAGGATAAAAAAGACTTTCATGAAAATCATCGTTGATGAATTTCAGGGATTCGACTTTATCTCTCGGAGTACAACACATCTGTCCCTTTCTCTATGGATAGAAAGAGTTCAGACGTCGTTTGGACTTTTTTAGTTTACTTTCATTTCTTGATATAGTTGTATTTTTTTCTCTAAGAAATCAATGTGATCGTTGATTTGATTTTGTTGTTCGTATAACGAGTCTAATTGATCGAATAAAAGTTTGATTCTATCAGGAATTGTTTCATCCCCCTTGTAACGAAGCTGCGCATATTCTTGCATATTTTTGATAGTCATGCCAGTTTTCTTTAAGCGGAGGATAAATTCTACCCAAATCAAGTCTTTCTCTGTATAAAATCGTCTATTGTCAGCACCACGATTCGAAAATATCAGTCCTTGTTTTTCATAAAAGCGAAGTGTATCAATCGTTAGTCCGCACATTTTAGAAAATTTACCAATCGAATAATGCATAGGATTCGCTCCATTCTCATTGCTGTATTTTATGTCGTAGGCTACTCTCATTACTGTTGATTGTCAATGGTGAAAATAAAAAATATTGACATGGACAGTACTCTAGCATTTAATCTTATTTCAACCACAAGAAATAATGTGGACTTTAAGGAGGTACCATTATGACAAATACGGAACGTTTTAATGACGGATTGAAAAATTTGGAAAAAATTGATCGTCAAGCTGGACAAGCGGTGATTGATTCACTGGAAGGTTTACCACAAGACATTGGCCGCTATATCATTGAGTTTGCTTTTGGTGATATCTATGATCGTGATATTTTAAATCTTAAAGAACGAGAAATGATTACTATTACAAGCTTACTAACCCAAGGAGATACAGCTCCTCAACTATACGTTCATATCAATGGTTCGCTAAATGTTGGTTTGACACGAGAACAAATCATTGAAACGTTTATCCAAGCCATTCCATATGTGGGATTTCCCCGAGTATTAAATGCAGTGACAGTTGCTAAGCAGGTATTTGAGGAGAGAGATGAGGGGAAAAGTGGGCTTTAGATTATTTGGACGCAAATTTTTAACTCTTAGTACTTTAAAAAAATGCGGATACGGTTTTATTTTTTAACCTTTTATTAACACTAAGTTTTTTAATCCTATGGTGGAAAGAGATCGAGACAGAAGATATGGAGACTGGGACAGAAGTGTTTCCCACTTTTGTCCCACACCCTTCTCTATGGATAGAAAGAGTTCAGACATCGTTTGGACTTTTTTGTCTTCATTGCAAACAATATTTTTACTTCTAATAATAGTATGTACGCATCTGATACTTATTGATTGCCGAAGATTTTTGTCGTTCATGATGCTTTTTCAGTATGTTCGGGAGACCTTCACAACAACAGAAAATCAACATGCTAAAATCGAATTGTACATAAATAAACTATAGAAAGTTGGGAATGACGTGGAATCGCAAATGTCGCGAAAGACAAAACTTTTCTATTTAGTGATGAGTTTGGTCATAACATTGGGAATATTCTTTTTGTATTGATGCAGCTATATCAATAGAAGATCCAAGGACCTTTAAGTCTTCAGGAAATATTTATAGTAGCAAAGATGGAGAATGGGATACTTTTATACAGAAGAAGCTCAGAACCAAAATGAAGAGACAGGCTCCTTGTTTTTATAATATCCGCAAGTGTTCACAATGAAAAGAGAAACAGCTGTTTGATGAAAATTTTAGAAAGTTACATATAGATGTTTACTTGCTAGAAAAATCGCTCCTCTTTTTTTTATTTTTTTTGAAAATCCCCTTGACTTAGAGTTGACTCCAAGTAGTACAATGATTCCTGTGCTAGAAACTCTATTTTCTTGCAAAAAGCAGCGCGAATAAGTAGCTGATAAGGGAGAGAACAATTCATGACTACAACTGAACGTATATTGGACAAAGTAAATGGTCCTGCAGACGTTAAACAATTAACAATTGAAGAAATGACGTTATTAGCTGATGAAATGCGTCAAATGATTTTACAGAAAGATAGCGCAGTCGGTGGACATGTGGGTCCTAACCTAGGAGTAACTGAATTAACGATTGCCTTTCATTATGTATTTGATTCACCAAAGGATAAAATCGTTTGGGATGTGTCCCATCAATCTTACGGGCATAAATTATTGACAGGCCGTAAGAACGGTTTTGAAGAAGGACATTATCATGAAGTAACAGGCTATTCTAATCAACATGAAAGTGAACATGACTACTTTACGGTAGGGCATACATCAACTTCTATCAGTTTGGCTGTAGGTTTAGCAAAAGCCCGTGATTTGAAACATGAAACAGGAAATGTGATGGCATTTATCGGTGATGGTTCAATGAGTGGTGGTTTGGCATACGAAGGATTGAATAACGGCGGAGCATTGGACTCAAATCTGATCGTATTGGTCAACGACAATGAAATGTCGATTGATGAAAATCACGGTAGCTTGTATCAAAATTTGGCAGAATTGCGTGAAAGCAATGGTCAAAGTGACAATAACTTGTTCAAAGCGATGGGATTTGACTACCGTTATGTAGCAAATGGAAATAATCTTGAAACAGTTATCCAAGTATTTAAAGAAATCAAGGATATCGATCATCCAATCGTTCTTCATGTGCACACTGAAAAAGGTCACGGATATGAACCTGCAATTGAAAACAAGATGAAATACCATTGGCATGTTCCTTTTGATCTAGCAACTGGTGAAGCAAAACATCCAGCAACTGGCGAAAGGTTGAATCAAGCAATCATTGCCTACTTGGATGAAAAAACAACGAATAGTGAGACACCAATCGTTGCTGTCAATGCGGCAATTCCAGGTATGTTTGGTTTGAAAGAGTATCAGAAAAAACATCCAGATCATTATTTTGACGTAGGTATCGCGGAACAACATTCGATTACTTTTGCATCAGCTTTAGCTTCACAAGGGGTTCGTCCAGTAGTGTTCCAATCAAGCACATTCTTACAACGTGCGTATGACCAATTATCACATGATTTAGCAATCAATGAAAATCCAGCCGTGATTTTGGTCGGAGGTGGAACGATCTCTGCAAGCGATCGTACACACCAAGGAACATTTGACATTGCGTATCTTTCAAGTATCCCTAATATCAAATATCTTGCACCTGCAACTAAAGAAGATCTACTTTCAATGCTTGACTGGGCATTGACGCAAACAAAACAACCAGTAGCAATCAGAATTCCAACACATGGCGTACAACATGGTGAAGCAATTGCCAAAGATTACTCGACACCAGCGTACCAAGTGTTGAATGAAGGCGAAACTGTAGCTGTTTTGGCTTTAGGTGGGTTCCTTGAACTTGGAAAAGCAGCAGTGGAAGAATTCAAAAAAGCAGGAATCGATGCAACATTGATCAATCCTGGAACAATCACAGAATTTGATCGTGAAACATTGGATCAGTTAAAAGAAAACCATCAAGTAGTTGTGACTTTAGAAGATGGTAGCCTGGCAGGTGGTTTTGGCGAAAAAATCAGCCGTTATTATGGTGATTCTTCTATCAATGTCTTGAATTTTGGTTCTAAAAAAGAATTTACTGATAGCATTCCAACACAAGAACTCTACGAACGTTATCATTTAACGCCTGCACAAATCGTTGAAGATACACAAAAAGTACTTTCTAAATAGTATTAGTGGTACTATTCGTAGAGCAACGAGTCAAGAACTTTAAGAACTAAGAGGAAGTCTAGAAACTGGCTCATTGATTTTTGTCCAATTTTACTTTTTGGTGACTGCTGTTCTTCTTAAGTGTTTAAAAATAAAAATGAGGTAAAAGTGAGTGATTACTTTTACCTCATTTTTTTATTTATGAATAGAGAAGTAGATAACGACATGATATTTACTATATAATTATTATGTAAACAAACTTTTAAATAGGGAGCGTCAATAATTTTGTGTAAATAACTCGTCCTTCTGCAAAATAATGGGTTACTCAGTAAACATTGAAGCTAATGTATCCGTCACTTGTTGGAAGCCTTTATGGCTTCTATTTAAGAATTTTTGATTGTATGTATCAAAGATGGATACTAGGAAACGCTCTAGTGATTCTTCATTTTGAAACTGATCTTTTCTGCGGCTGTATTTCTTGATTTGTTTATTGAAAGATTCGATTAAATTAGTTGAGTAAATGCTTCGGCGGATACCAGGCGGAAACTCATAAAAAGTCAATAAATCTTGATTTTTTATCAGTGACTGCGTCACTTTAGGATAGGTTTTCTGCCACTTCTCAATCATACTCCCTAAAAAGGTATTTGCCTCTTCCTTTGAGCTAGCTTGATAAACAGCCTTAAAATCATCACAGATTTCTTTTCGATCTTTGACACGTACTTTATGAGCAATATTACGGGAAACGTGAACACAGCAATGTTGGTATTTAGCTTTAGGATAAATCTGGTGAATCGTATCTTTCATGCCTTTTAAGCCATCGGTAATAAACAGTAAGACATCATGAACCCCTCTGGAGTAAATGTCCTGTAACAACTTATTCCAAACGTAGGTCGATTCAGTCGGGGCAATCGCATAACTTAGTACTTCTTTAGTGCCGTCTTCTCGTATACCAATGGCAATATAGATTGCTTCTTTGGAGACGGTTTGCCGTTTTAAAGGAATATAAGTAGCATCCATGAAAATAGCGACATACTTATCATTTAGAGTTCTAACTTTAAATGCATTTACTTCTTCAGTCAGCACTTTAGTCATGTTGGACATGGTTTGGGGCGTGTAGTGATGCCCATACATTTTCTCAATCAAGTCTGCGATTTCCGACATGGTAATACCTTTTCGGAAGAGGTGAATGACGGTCTCCTCTAAGGTATCATTCGTCCGTCTATAAGCAGGAACAGTCTGTTGCTTGAACTCGCCGTTGCGGTCGCGCGGAATCTGGAGATGAAGTTCCCCGTACTCGGTCTTGACCGTACGGTCATAGGAGCCGTTACGAGAATTACCCGTGTTAAAACCAATGCGATCGTACTTTTCGTAATCGAGGAAAGCCGTTAACTCCGTTTTGAAAAGCGTATTGACAGCTTTTTCCAAATGGACACGGAATAATTCATTCAAATCGCCTTTGTTCGCTAGAGTCTTTAGAATTTCTGTAGTAAAATCGTTCATATGGAAGTCCTCTTTTCTGTGAATTGGTTGTCGTTAACTCTATTCTACAGAAGGGACTTCCTTTTTTCTATTTACACAAAATATTTTACACTCTCTTTAAATAAGACAGCAGGCTCAAAATAAGTGAAGATTGAGCAGGATTATTCTAAAATATCTTTAAAGTAACGAAAAGAGCAGCCCACCATAGGTTCAAAAAGAAACCTTTTGATGGGCTGTTCTTTTTATCTAAAAATCTCTTTTTTCTTTAGGAAGTAGTGGTCAATTGGGTCAATAGTTGTGAATAACCTAATTCTCTAGCATAGTCCTCAGCTGTCTTTCCATAATTATCCCGTAGCTCCTTGTTTGCTCCGTTATCTAGTAATACTTGAACGATTTCCTGATAGATAGCAGAACCATCTCTCAAAGCGACTGCTTCGATCAGTGCTGTGTACCCGTAGTTGTTTTGATGATCAATGTTTACTCGTTCATCTGCTAATAGGAGTTTGACATTTTCTAAATGGCCTTTTTCTGCAGCGGGTATCAGTGCATTTCCACCAAAGCGATTCACGATTTGCTGATCTGGTTCGCCATTTTTTAACATATAGTCTAAAATTTCTGTTTTCCCTTGCGCGCTAGCATAGAGATAAGGACTGTCTTGTATCCCATCTTGTTGATTGATATCCGCTCCATGATCAATCAATGTCTTTGCAATCTCAAGCTGATTCAGATGAGTAGCGATCATCAACGGAGTTTCACCAGCTTCATTTTGTTCATCAATGGGGTAGTCTGGATTTTTCAATAATTCTTGTACTTGTTGAAGATCATTGGCAGTGACAGCTTGTAATAAACTTTCTGGAACAATCGGCATGACTGTTTCCTCCTTTGTTGTTTGACTAGATTCTGCTTGGGCAGTACTTGAAGTCACTACTGTTGTTTGTGAAATAGGGGAGTTCTCTTTTTGGGGATCAAGAGTACAAGCACTGAGAAACAAGGGACTCAGGCCCAAGAGTGATAGTATGAAGAAACGTTTCATAAAAGCGACTCCTTTTAACTATCATATGGATAAATGTACATGAGGGCAACTATTATACTTGGGAAATATTGAGCATCTAAAAACATGTGCTGCTTTTGCTAAAAGGAAGAGTTTCTTGACAAAGAGACAGCCTTCATAGATAGTTAAAAGCAACGTTGATTTGCTACGTACAAGCAATTATTGAAAGAAAGTAGGGGAATTTAGTGATTACACGTATGCCTTCAGAATTATCTGAAAGAGAAAATTATAAATTATTGATCGGCTCGGTGATTCCTAGACCAGTAGCCGTCGTATCGACAATTTCTGACAAAGAGGTGTTGAACATTGCGCCATTCAGCTATTTTAATATCGTGAGTTCAAATCCACCGATGTTATCCTTAGCAATCCAGAGAAAAGATGGTGAAATGAAGGATACTGCAAGAAACATCGTAGGAAGAAAGAAAGCGGTGATCCAAGTACTTGATGCAGAAATTTTACTTGAAGTGAACAAAACAGCGGCGAGTCTTCCAAACGACGAAAGTGAACTGGACTTGACGAATCTAACGACAAGAAAGTCAAAAAATACACCGATCCCGATTCTGAATGAGGCGAAAGTTACCTTTGAAACGAGTCTTTACGATCATGTAGAGATCAAAAATGAAACAGCAACGACTGCCGATCTATTTTTGCTATCTATTGAAGCATACCACTTGGATGAATTGGTTTATGATCCAGAAACAGGACGGATCGATCCTGAAGCGCTTCATGCAATCAGCCGGCTTGCTGGAAGTGATTACGCTACGATTGGAGAAATCATCACGTTGGCACGACCAGACTAACTGCTGGGTAAAAAATAAAATACTGCTGTTATTTTTCTTTGTTTATGCTAAAATAAATTAATTTATAAAAGGGTAACAATCGTTATCCCATAGATAAGGGGTCTTTAACATGTTAAACATTTATTATCAAGTAGCAGAAGATGCAAAACCAATGGAAAAAGAATATGGATCAGTAAACGAGTTTCTTCAAGGTCAATACCTAGAAGTACCACCATTACAAGACCATTTCAAAGTCATCAAAGCAACGATCGATGGGGAAGAAGTCACACTAAAAGATCAAACGATCGGCGGACTGTTCAATCTATTGAACAAGTAAAATAGTTCTTTTTATTCCGAAAAGTGAAAAACGGTTCCTCTAAACACTAAAACATATATAGTGTCTTAGAGGAATTTTTTATATAGTGTTAAACTGATGAATAAATATCTTAAAGATTGTTTAATTTCGTTTTTTTATCCCAGAATTTATTGCGTAAAAACGTTCAGACAATTACTATTAATCTGTAAAAAATAAAAATAGTAATAACCTTGTTAGGTGAGGCTCCTATACAAACACAAGCTATTGCTCAGAAACGTCGAAAGACGCCAATGGGTCAAACAGGAATTGTCGGATTAAGGCTTTTTCAAATAGCTAAGGATTTTTCTTTACGTTGTATAGTGCTAAAACTCGGACGATGAGATGATGCTAGGTCAGAATTCTTGTTCGAAAAGGTTTCTGACCTTTTCTTGTGCTTGAATAACTGATGTTTACCCGCTCGTGGTTCACCTAACTTGTGTCAAAGAAGGGAGAAATGCGATGTGGAAAAATAGAAAGATCGACTGGTTGATTTTAGGTCCATATATGGCCTTGTCAATTGTCGGTCTTTTAGAAATTTATAGTGCAAGTTCGTATCGACTGCTCGTAACGCAAGAAGATCCGAAGAGTCTGTTTGTTCGTCAATTCTGCTTTATTCTGCTTAGTTGGTGCATGATCGCGTTCACATTTTCTGTCAGGTTGCGCATACTGCTGAAACCTAAACAAATAAATTACGGTATCATGGTGTCTATTTTACTATTGCTCATGATGAAAGTCGGTCTATTCGCTGTCACAGTCAATGGAGCGCAACGATGGATATCTATCGGAGGGATTCAGTTCCAGCCTTCTGAACTGGGAATGATCTTTTTGATTTTATACCTTAGCCGTTTTTTTAGAGATGGTGACAAGGTGCCAGATAAGATCCATAAGCCGCTATTACTCGTTGGCACAATGGCTCTGCTTGTTTTATTTCAACCTAAAATAGCAGGGGCAATCATGATCTTAACAATTGCTGGAGCAATGATCTGGGCAGCAGCGATTCCAATAAAAAAAGGAGTAGCGCTTATCTTTTCTTCTGCTGCTGGTCTGATCCTGATGGCAGGACTGGTAATATTACTCGAAAAACATGGACTGCTCCCCTCTTTTTTTGAACATGCCTATAGCCGTATTGCGATGGTCCATGATCCGTTCCTCGATGAACATGGGGCAGGATATCAAATGAGTAATTCTTATTACGCGCTTTATAATGGTGGGTTATTTGGACGCGGATTAGGAAATAGCATCACAAAAAAAGGCTATTTGCCAGAATCTGAAACAGATTTTATTTTTTCGATCATTGCAGAAGAATTCGGATTGATTGGGGCGTTGCTTGTATTACTATTGCTTTTTCTGATGTGTTTTAGGATTTTTCAAAGGAGTGTCCAATCACAAAATCAGCAAGCAAGTTTGATTTTGATCGGAGTCGGTACGTGGTTACTCATGCAAACAAGCATCAATGTCGGAAGTATTTTAGGCTTGATCCCCATGACGGGAGTACCATTGCCGTTCGTTAGCTATGGTGGCACGAGTTATTTCATTTTATCCTTTGCAGTTGGTTTAAGTCTGAATATCACCTCTAGACAAATGCAAAAAAACAAACAGGTCGACGAGTTGCAGCTCGATCGACCCAAAGTACTAAAAAAGAAGAACTGAGAATTTCTCAGCTTGGATTATCATAAAGGACAACGATCGATTTTTCAAGTAAGAGATTCTTATTAGAAAGAGGAATATGAAATGAAAACATTTCAAAAAATAATTCTAGTTTTTTTGGCAACGATCGCCATTGTAGTTGGCTATTTTTCCTTTGAATTCGTTCATGGATTCTCATCTGGGAACCAATCAGCTGGTGTCCAAAAAGTAGAAGCGAAAGATGTACCTACGATCATCAATGTTGCATTGATAGGTTCAGATGCTCGATCCAAAGAAGAAGAAGGGCGTTCGGACTCTTTGATGGTGGCACAGTATAACCAAAAAACAAAAGAAGCAAAATTAGTATCGATCATGCGTGATTCATACGTAGATATTCCCGGTTATGGTATGAATAAGATCAATGCGGCCTATTCATACGGAGGCGTGGATCTGCTTAACAAGACTTTAAAGGAAAACTTCAAATTTGAAGCCCCTTATTATGCAAGCATCACTTTCCAAGATTTTATTGATTGTGTGAACGAACTATTTCCAGATGGTGTGAAGATCAACGCAGAAAAAGATCTGGATTTAGATGAGGTCTATATCAAAAAAGGGGAGCAAACCATGGATGGCAATACATTGCTGCAATATGCACGCTTTAGAGAAGATGAAGAAGGCGACTTTGGCCGTATCAGACGGCAGCAACAAGTAATCAAGGCACTCTCTTCACAGCTTAAAGATGTGACTTCCATTCTCAAATTGCCAAAAGCGGTGGGCAAATTATTAGGAAGCATCAAAACAAATTTACCGGAAAGCGTATTGATCGATTGCGGACTTGATTTTTTGAATGAAGACAAAAAATAGCTACGTTATCTGTCCCTGTGGATGGAAGTTGGGATTTCAATAACGATACGCCTTCTGGCAGTGTATTGGAATTAGATTTGACCAAAAATCAAGAAGCTCTCAAGCAATTTTTAGATTAGTAAGTTTTTCGTAAAAGAAGCTAGAACAAGCAATCAAAGCTATGTTCTAGCTTCTTTTCTTGTGTTAGAATGAAACGGAATATATTTGACGAGTGGAGGGAAAAGATGAAACGAAGTGATACTCATCGAAAGAAAAAAACAGGTCTGATTGTTGGTGGCGGGGTTATTCTGGTTCTTGCAGCGGCTTGTGGCGGCTATTTTCTTTACCGGCATCAACAAGAAGAAAAGGCAGTCAAAGCTAGTGAAAAAACGATCCAACAATTTGTAACAGAGCTAAATAAGGGCGACTATGAAAAAGCAGTGGCACTTATCCAAGTAGATAATAAAGGCAAGAATCGCTTTTCAAAAAAAGAAGTTTTGGAGAAGTATCAAAATATCTATGGTGCAGTCGATGTCAAAGGAATCGAAGTTTCAAATCTGAAAATCGATAAGAAAGACAGTGACACGTATACATTTGGTTATAAAGCAAAAATGAATACTACGTTAGGAGAGCTAAAGGGTCTTTCTTATGAAGGGACTCTATCGAAAAAAAATGATCAAACTAAAATCAACTGGCAACCTAACTTGATCTTCCCTCAAATGTCAGGCAACGATAAAGTAAGCTTGACCGCTGAAACAGCAAAACGAGGGAATATCTTGGATCGCAATGGAAAACCTTTGGCGACAACTGGCAAATTGAAACAGTTAGGGGTCGTACCAGGTAAACTAGGAGAAGGCGAAGAAAAAACAGCGAATATCTCGGCTATCGCTAAATCGTTTGATTTGACTGAAGAGGAAATCAATCAGGCAATTTCTCAAAGCTGGGTACAACCCGACTATTTTGTTCCCCTAAAAATCATTGATGGTGAAACACCAGAACTACCTAGTGGTGCCACTATTCAAGAAGTTGACGGTCGTTATTATCCATTAGGCGAAGCAGCTGCCCAGTTGGTCGGCTATATTGGAGAAATCACTGCCGAAGATATCAAGAAAAATGCAGAATTAAGTAGTAATGGGAAAATCGGCCGATCTGGTTTAGAAATGGCCTATGATAAAGAGCTGAGAGGAACGAATGGCGGAAAATTAAGTATTACGGATGAAAATGGTACAGAGAAAAAAGTGTTGATCGATCATGAAGTAAAAAATGGGCAGGACATCAAATTGACTCTTGATGCAGATGCACAAAAAATAGCCTATGATAGCTTAGGGGGAAAACCAGGATCGACTGTTGCGACTTCACCAAAAACAGGAGATTTATTGGTATTAGCAAGTTCGCCTAGCTATGATCCAAATAAAATGACCAATGGTATTTCTCAGGAAGACTATAAAGCATATTCAGAAAACAAGAACCAACCATTCATCAGTCGTTTTGCGACAGGTTATGCTCCTGGATCGACGTTCAAGATGATCACTGCAGCCATCGGTTTAGATAATCAGACGATCAATCCAGAAGAATCTCTAGCAATCAATGGGTTGAAATGGCAAAAAGATTCGTCATGGGGTTCGTATCAAGTAACACGGGTGAGTGATGTCCCTCAGGTAAATCTAAAAGATGCGTTAGTATATTCTGATAATATCTATATGGCACAAGAAACGCTGAAAATGGGCGAAAAGGCCTTCCGTGATGGGTTGAATAAATTTATATTTGGCGAAGAACTAGATCTACCGCTTAGTATGAATCCCGCGCAAATCTCTAATGAGAAAAGTTTCAACTCAGACATTTTGTTAGCAGACACTGGCTATGGACAAGGGCAGCTGTTGATCAATCCGATCCAGCAAGCAACGATGTACTCTGTCTTTGCCAATAATGGAACGCTTGTGTATCCAAAATTGGTTTTAGATCATGAAACAAAAGATAAGAAAAATGTCATTAGCCAATCTGCGGTGCAAACGATCATCCCAGATTTGAAGGACGTTGTCCAAGATGTAAATGGAACGGCCCATTCATTAGCTTCACTGAATATCCCGATCGCTGCAAAAACTGGTACAGCAGAAATCAAAGAAAAACAAGATGAAAAAGGCCAGGAAAATAGCTTCTTGTTTGCTGTAAATCCAGATACGAATGGTTATTTGATGGTCAGCATGCTAGAAAATAAAGAAGAAGGGGATTCTGCAACGAAACGGGCCCCTGAACTGTTGCAATACTTGAATCAAACCTATCAATAAAACCAAGTCATTGACCGTAACTAGAGCTGTAATGAGAGACTAACCGATGACTGGTTGTTCCCTTGATTGGCTTTAGGTTCAAGTAAGCTTAGTAGCTATACGATCCGCTTGATCTAATAAGTAATGATTGGAAATGTCTTCGGTCAACCAAGGGATATTCTTTGGTTGATCGAAGCTTTTTTGTTTATCGTTGATAGGAAGTCAAATTGGAATGACTTTTCTGCTTTAATAAGAAGAGAGAGTAACTTAGTAAAAAGATACCCATAAGCGCGGGTAGGCCATGATGGATACTGGCATAAAGTTGTCCACCGATAATGGGGCCGATTACTCTAGCCAACGCCTGGATGCTTTGAGCGCCGCCTTGGATCTTTCCTTGGTCGCGAGCAGCTGCTTTTTTGGAGAGCAGCCCATTGAAGGAAGGGCCAAAAATGGAGTCACCAAACCCGAAGAAGATCATTCCTAAGATGAAAAACCAGACTTTCGGAATAAAAACGGATAAAAAAATCAAACCATACCCAATGATTTCGTTACTGATCCCTAACTGGATGATCTGTTGGTCTTTTAGATACTTCAAGAGTAGGGGCATGATGAAAGTCTGAGAGAAGATGTCCATAATGCCCATCAGAGAAAATGTAAAGCCAATTGCGAGAGGTTTTAATGAAAAGGTATCAATCGAAAATTGAGCAAAAATAGCCTGTAGTGAGCCATTGGGTAACCAAATAAAAAAGCCGCAGACCATGAACCATTTCACCGAGGTAATGGAAAAAATCGATCGTAACTGCTTGAAGGGATTGAGTTGTCCTAAAAAAATCTTAGCAGCCCGTTTCGTTTTGTTCAAGCTTTCAGGCATCAAGAAATAACCATAGATTGCATTGATGAATGTAAGAAGGGAAGCCGCAAGTAACGGGACCGTAGAACCAAAATGGCTGAGAGCACCGCCAATCAATGGCCCCATTGCTGTTCCGATACCTGCAATTGCGCTGACCCAACCAAAATATTTTGTTCGATTTTCTTCAGAGGTAATATCTGCGAAGTATGCAAATATCGCGGAAATTTCACCACCAGTTAGTCCCTCAATGAGTCTACCTAAAAATAGCACCCATAACGCACCACCTAACCCGAAGATCAAGTAACCAATGGAAGACCCAATCAAGCTACTGATCAAAACGACTCTTCGTCCAAAGCGGTCACTTAAAGCACCAAGTATAGGACTAGCTAGAAACATAGCAAATGCATAGACGGAAGTCAGCAATGAAACTGCCACCGCTTGTTGATGCGGTGAAGTGGTATAAGATGCGACTAACGATGGGACAACAGGGGTGATGAGCGTTAAGCCAAGCCCCACCATGAAGACAGATGTGAAACCAAAGATCAATGAATGTTTTGTTTGTATAGTTGTCAAAAGAATGCTCCTCTATTTGTTTTTTTGTTTCCTAGTAAACAAATAGTAGTGTAGACGATTTTTGTTTCCTTGTCAACAAAAAGAGGACTCAACCCTTAAATGGTTGAGTCCTCTTTTTTTGCGGTTTTTTTTAGCTGCTCTCTGAAACGTCCGATAAAGCGGAAGACGGTATCGAATTCATCTGCAGACATCTGCTCAAATACGGCTTCATTTTCTTTGAGAAATTCTTGATGAAGCTGCTGATGTCGGTCGTTCAGCCGCTTACCTTCTTCCGTTAAACGAAAATACAGTTCTTTTTTATTTTCTGGTTTTTGGTAACTTTCAATTAACTGTTTTGCCAAAAGCTTCTTTGTTTGTTTGCTGATAGCACCACGTGTCAGGTAGCTGGCAGCTGCTAATTTTGTGACATTGGGTTCAGGAAGTTTCGCTATCTTCTCG
The DNA here is from genome assembly GCF_001544215.1 of Enterococcus durans NBRC 100479 = LMG 10746. Classification (GTDB taxonomy): domain Bacteria; phylum Bacillota; class Bacilli; order Lactobacillales; family Enterococcaceae; genus Enterococcus_B; species Enterococcus_B durans. Next base: position 18,258 of record NZ_BCQB01000026.1, on the reverse strand, counting down.
ATCAACTCGATTTCATTTAGCGGATATCCCTCGATGACCTCTTCAAGTTTCGGCTTGTTTAACCAAGTGATTTCATTTGCTAAATCAAGCATCTCACTGATCAGATTTATTCTCTTGTCCATTGAGCAACCTCTTTTTTCTTTTAGTTTAACGAAGATCCATTTCCCTAATCATAATATACTATAAGGCGCTTTGCTATACTTCATGCACTTTTTTCGTGAAATGTTTAAGCACTAAAGGTGAGATCAAGGTACTTAGCAGAACAACGATGACAAGTGGAGAATAATAGTGAGGCTCGATCAACTTGCTTTGCTGTCCAATCTGTAAAATGATCAATGCCATCTCACCACGAGAAATCATTCCAGCGCCGACCATCAATGAACTGTTTGTTGAAAAACCTGCCACTTTTGCGCCTAAATAGCCTCCAAAAAGTTTTGTAAGGATAGCAATGATTGTCAATACAAGAATAAATAGAAGTTGTTCGCCAAAGTTTGAAAAATCAACTTCTAATCCAACACTGACAAAGAAGACAGGAATAAATACAGCGTAACCTAACGCTTCAACATTATGATAAACTTCGTGTTTGACTTTCGTTTGGCTGACAGCGATACCTGCAAAAAAGGCGCCGATGACAGAACTTAGGCCAATCAAATCTGCAACAAACGACATGCCTAGACAAATAACCAATGAAACGATGATGATAGCTGAATTCGCGTAAATTTTTTCAGCAAAGGACATCAAAAAAGGTGCGATCCATTTCACCAATAAGAAGATGAAAATGAAATAAATGACTTGTTCAGCTAATAACAGCGGAAGGGGAAGGTTGCTGGAAGACTCCCCAGTCAAAAAGGATAAACTAAAACTTAGCACCAAGACCACTAAAATATCATCAACGACAGAGGCGCCTAAAATAGTCGAGCCTTCTTTCGTGTTGACAACGTTCAATTCTTTCAATACTTCAACGGAGATACTCACTGAAGTTGCCGCTAAAATGATTCCGAAGAAAATCGCTTCATTATTGGAAACTTGGAACGCTTCTCCTGTCAACCAACCAAACACGACAGGGAACAAGATACCTAAAATAGCGACGAACATCCCAGGCTTAAAGTATTTTTTCAGTAAAGAAAGGTCACTTTCTAGACCAGCTAAGAACATCAATAAGATGACCCCGATTTCAGAAAAATTATGGACTAATACACTAGGATGGACCCAGCCTAACCCAGCTTCTCCAAGTAACACACCGACTAATAACTGTCCGATCACTGCCGGGATACCGATTCGTCTTGATACATGTGAACCAATAGTCGTTGAAATCAAAATAAGACATAGAATACCGATGAATTCCATAAAATAGAACAGTCCTTTCAATCGAATAATCAAACTTCTGTTTAATAACAAATATTATTTAAAAAGCGAGAAAAAATATTCTCTATTTCAACAAAAAAACCTTTAAACACGAAAGGTGCAAAAGGCTTTTTTGCTTTCTTTGAGAAACCTACGAATACATTTTACGTACTCGGAAAAAACTGACGATTTCTGATATACCCATAAAAATCAAAATAGCGCCAAAAATTTGGAAAAGGAACATCAAGCTTTTGAAGGGATTGAATAATAAGATCAATCCGCCGATCAATAGCAAGACACTATATAAGCTCCAACCTTTTGACTTAGTATTTAGGCCAAAGAACAATTGAAATAGTCCATTTGCAATGATCACTAGTCCAAGAATGATTGGTAAGATCGATACAATAGCAGAGGCAAAAACTAGAACGATCAAGGCGATGATCAAAAAGACGATGCCACTTACCAAGCCAAATCCCCAATCACCTGTTTGCTTTTTATTTTTATGCGCTTCTAAAATATTTATCAACCCAAGTAATGCAAAATATGCAGTGATCAGATAGCCGATAAAGTGAAAGACCGCAGTCGGATTGATCACAATAGCCAGACCGGCGATAATGTAAATTGCTGTTCGTAGAAAAGCGTAGCGTTGGAAATTCTTTCGCACCATATCAAACATAACACAAACCTCCTTTGATTCTATTCTAACTGGAAAAGTTGTTTTTACCAAATGATAACTTATGGTAGCCTTTAATTTCTAAGGATTTTTTCCATTTTCTTTCCTTTAGCTAATTCATCGATCAACTTATCTAAATAACGGATATTCTGCATAAGTGGTTCGTCGATCTCTTCTACGCGGATACCACAAATGAGTCCTGTAATCAAATCACGTTTAGGATTCAAACGGGGTGCTTCAGCAAAAAAAGTACGAAAATCGACTTTATTTTGTATTTGTTGGCTCAACGCATCTTGTCCATACCCAGTCAGCCATTCGATCACTTGATCGACTTCGTTTTTTGAACGTCCTTTTTTCTCGACTTTCGCAATATAGAGAGGATAGACAGTAGAAAAAGGCATAGTATAGAGTTTAGTTGTCATAGGTTCTCCTTTCTCCTTTTTCTTCATTATATTGATTTACATGAAGAAAGGGTAGTAAAGAGGTTTTAATAGAAGGTCAAAAACAAAAGAAGTGGAGTGTGGACAGAATAGGTAGGACAACGACTAAAAGTGAAGTGGATAAGCAATTGGAATAAAAGAGGAGCAATCGAATGTGGAGTAAATCTAAAAGTTAGTTTTGCTACAGATCCTCGAATAAATAGCGTCTAAAAGTCAGTTTTTTTGGAAATTTTAAAAAAAGCGAGCAATACAAAAAATGTATTGTTCGCTTTTTCTCCAATTTCTCAAACCTAAACGACTTTTGTCTCGACCTCTTTTTTTTAGTTCTATTAGCTGCTCTTAATTCCTCATCAAATAATCAAATGCTCCGAGAGCCGCAGTTGCACCGGAGCCCATTGAAATAATGATTTGCTTATAGGAACTATTTGTACAGTCGCCAGCAGCAAATAATCCTTTAATCGATGTTTCTCCATGCAGATCAACAATGATTTCTCCACGCTCGTTCATCTCAAGAAGGGCTGAAAGCCATTCTGTATTTGGAACCAATCCAATCAAAATAAAGACACCAGCAACATCCAATGTTTGATTTTCCCCAGTAGTTCGGTCTTTGTAAGTGATTGAGTCGACATAAGTAGTTCCTGTGATTTCTTGTGTTTCTGCATTTAATAAAATGGTCACATTTGAAAGTGTAGCTAATTTATCTTGCAAGATTTTGTCTGCTTTTAGTTCAGAAAGAAATTCCAATACGTAAACATGGTTTGCTAGTCCTGCCAGATCAATGGCAGCTTCAATCCCGGAATTTCCGCCACCAATCACCGCAACATCCTTCCCAGTGAACAATGGCCCGTCACAGTGAGGACAATAGGCGATACCTTTGTTCTTAAATTCCTTTTCTCCAGGTACGTTGATTGATCGCCAACGTGCGCCAGTTGCTATAATAGCAGTTTTTGTTGTTAATTTTCGACCACTTTTCAAGGAAACAGCAAAAGAATCGTTTTGTTTTTGAAGTGAGGTCACTAACTGATTGGTCATAATGTCCACCGGATAAGAACGCAAATGTTCTTCAACTTGTTTCATCAATTGCGGACCCTCTGTATAAGGCGTCCCGATCATATTTTCAATACCCAACGTTTCGATCACTTGGCCACCAAGAGAATCAGCTACAAGACCAGTACGAATGCCTTTTCGTGCCGCGTAGATGGCTGCACTGCTCGCTGCTGGACCACCACCGATAACTAAAACGTCATAAGGCGTTGACTCACTAGATGGCGTAACTGTTTGAGAACCTGTAATCTGTTCAATGATTTGTTCAAGTGTCATACGTCCACTTGCAAATTCTTGCCCATTTAAGTAGACAGTAGGTACTGCTAACACTTGTTTTTCAGTGATTTCATTCTGGTACATGCCGCCCTCGATCATCGTATGATGGATCGTCGGGTTCAAAACAGATAGAATATTTAATGCCTGTACGACATCTGGACAATTATGACAAGTCAAGCTGACATAGGTTTCAAAATATAAGTCCTGCTGAATTTGCTTGATTTGCTGCGTTAAAGAATCCGTGATTTTTGGAGGACGACCACTGACCTGTAGTAGGGCAAGCAAAAAAGATGAAAACTCGTGACCTAAAGGAATCCCAGCAAAGGCGATCCCGCTAGTTCCATTTAATGGGTTGATCTCGAAACTTGGTGTGCGAGACAACTTTTTCTCTTCGATTGTCACTTTTTCCGTCATCTGGGCAATCTCATTTAAGAACTCAAGTAACTTTCTTGAATCATTAGAGTCATCTGTACTTGTTGAAAAAATAACGGGAGATTCCAACATCTCTAAATAGTGGGCGAGATTCTGCTTCGTTTCTTTATCTAACATCTTGCGACCCTCTATATCTTTCCTACAAGATCAAAACTTGGCTTCAATGTTTCGCCACTTTCTTTCCATTTAGCTGGGCAGACTTCTCCAGGATACGTACGGACATACTGAGCTGCTTTGATTTTATCGATCAGTGTACTTGCATCACGTCCAATCCCGTCTGCATTGATTTCCATTGCTTGTACGATTCCATCTGGGTCAATGATGAACGTTCCTCTTTGGGCAAGTCCTTGTTCTTCATCTAGTACATCAAAAATTCGAGAGATGTGATGAGAAGGATCACCAATCATCGTATAATTGATTTTACCTATAGCTTCAGATGTGTCATGCCAAGCTTTGTGGGTAAAGTGGGTATCCGTTGAACAAGAAAAAACATCTACGCCAAGTGATTTTAATTCATGGTATTGCTCTTGTAGGTCCTCAAGTTCAGTCGGGCAAACAAAGGTAAAATCGGCTGGGTAGAAGCAAAGAATACTCCAATTTCCAATCAGGTTCTTTTCTGATACCTCAATAAATTCTCCATTACGATAAGCTTGTGCTGTAAATTCTTCAACTTTTTTTCCGATCATTGACATAATAAAACCTCCGATAATAATTATTTATTTATAATAAATATAATTTAGAAAGAGAGAATAAGTCAATGTTTTTTTGTTATATTAAATTTTTTCGCTAAAAAAGGTGTGATAAAAATACAGTCATCAAGCAAGTTGGATCTTGACTAAACACTTTACGGACAAATACTATAGTCATTTTCTTGTTTTAATTCAAAGATATATTCAGCGATTTTCGTTACGACCCTTTTCCAATCATTTGGAGAAACGATCCCATCTAACAAATAGATTTTCTTGATATCTTTTGAAAGATGGTCAAGGGGGGAATCACTCACGATGATATCGCATTCTTCCATATAGTACTTTTGGATGATGATTGAATCTGAAGAAAAAATTTGCTCGATTTTTACCAATAGATCTTTACCTACGTAAAAGTTTTTTGTGTAATTGATCCCAATAACGATAGTGGGTTGTGCTTTAAAGCGATCATAAAGATGCAGTAAATCTTCCACGATCCATTGGACATTTTCACGTTCGAGAATCTCAGGTAAATAATGGTGGTGTTCTTCTCTGAATTGCAGGTAGAATCGCTCGATCTCATTTTGCAAGACAGTAAAATTTTTCTTGCCTTGATACAACACAAAAGTCGGTAGAGGTGTATTTGGCTGATCGTGATTCAAAAAAGTACTAAAGATTTTGTTACGAGCAAAGTTCATCGTATATAAGGCTTGCTGATCTCTTGGTATGTTCAAGCTGAAATGAGTAGCGAAGGCCTCAACCATTTTTTTACAATACATAATATGGGGAACTTTGGCTTTCAATAATAGTTCATATTGGTACTGGCTCAATTCGTCGCTCTCGATTTTAGATATGGCTAACCGTGCTAAAACATTGATCAGAATACGTTGTTCATAACCAATAGGCAAATTGGGATGAAGCAAATCGAAAACAGGGTCCACTAAATAATCGATATAGCCGTGTTCCGTAAATTCTTTTTGAACATTTTTCAAAGTAGTAGCTGGAAAATTCTCCTGACATATTTTTAATAGTAAGTACAGCTTGTCGATCATGCCGCCATTCAAGGCGATCAACAAATCCTTCTTGAAGTAAGCATTGAGAGTGTAAGCGATTGTTTGTTCCGATTCATTGGAATAAAGATAGGAAGGACTGTAATTCGTTTGTTGGCTGAGACTAGTCATCGTATTGCCATTCTCGCTTAGTAAGGCAGTTAGAATTTGGTAGTTGGTAAATTCTGAGCAATATTTTCCTAGTAGTCCATAGTAGCACTTGGCGATATCGATTTCTTCACAAGCTAATTTGATAAAATTTTTCTGCTTTACGATAGCGATCTCTTCGAATTCAAGTGTAGTGAAGTCTTGTTCAAGTTCTTGGATGTACAATAAAAGATTGGAATCAGACATATCAAAATAATCAGCTAGATAATGTGTGGTAATAAAAAAACGGTGTTCCGATAGAAAAAGGAAAATATCAAGTTTGGTCACGTTTTTTTTCTTCAATAAGTACTTTTTTATTGCTTCTTGTGTCTGCATCGCGTTCCTCCATTTGGTATGATCTTGAATAATTTTACTGAAAATTTCTTGTTTTTAAACAAAAAGACAGTAAAAATCTCCTAACAATTTGTATTATCTTATTCCTTGTGAGTAATAAAGAAAAAAGATGGGAGAGAAAGAGCATGAAATATTTAAATGTTTTATTTGCTTCTGTTGTTTTAGCTAGTCTAGCAGTACCAGTTGACGCAGCACAAGTTAATGAAGCTGCGCCACAATATCCCATAACCATACGTTCAACAGAACCAGGTTGGGCGAATGTCAATCGTATCACATTACAAGATATCTTTTTACCAACGAATTCAGGTATTATGAAAGTGGCCGTTGGCGAAACGATCACGGTAAACGCAACGGTCGATTATTCAGGAGATTTAGCACCTATCTTACAATCAAGTGTTTTATTTGAAGGGGTTGATCCAGCACTAACGATTGGGTACGATCCTAGTTCACTTGTAATCAATCAAAGAGCAGCAAGTTTTTCTTTTACTGTAACACTTAATCGATCATTAACAAAGCCCGCACTGTTTACAGTTAAAGTAGCAGATGGTACTCCTTCTGATAACCAACATCTGACACCATATAGCCAACGACAAACGATTGAAGAAGCGTCAATAGATTCAGGGGACGAAGATCTAATTGAGATCCCAGAGACAGATGGCAATGTCGGTGGAAATAAACCGACGATTAAACCAGAAGAACCGGATCAAGAAGTCACAGAACCAGAGGAACCAGATCAAGAAGTGACAGAGCCAGAAGAGCCAGGACAAGAAGTCACAGAACCAGAAGAACCGGATCAAGAAGTGACAGAACCAGAAGAACCAGGACAAGAAGTGACAGAGCCAGAAGAACCAGGGTAAGAAGTCACAGAGCCAGAAGAACCAAGACAAGGAGTCACAACACCAGAAGGGCATGGTCAAGAAACAACACCGCCCCAAACGGAAACTAATGGGAATCCTTCTGATAAAACAAACAAAGAAGTGTCTGAGAATACGAATCATTCAAAGGTCAATAGTCATGGGAAAAACATAAATAATGGTATTATCAAAACACAAGATTTTGATAGAAATACACATGCGAACGTAAAAGAAGTTCCACGTATTCGAATCGACAAAAATGAAAAGGCGAATGATAATAGTAATGAAAATTACCAAAACGAAGAAAATCCTTCTTCATCTGATCGTCAATCAACATTGCCTAAAACAGCAGAAAAATCCAATTTATTCCTAGTCCCTGTTGGTTTAGTCTTTCTAGGATTCGCGATTTTGAAGTTAAAAAGAAAATAAGAATGAACCTATGTTAAAAGAAAACTTTTGACTCATGAATGTTACAGAACTAAAATCAAAGCTTTTGGAAAGAAAAGGCTACATGTACAATGCCTGTAAAAGATGGAACATGTTATGAAGAATGTGGGACAAATCTAAAAAATCAGGTTTGCTATAGACTCTCGAGTAAACGGCGGGAGCAGAAGCAACTCCTTCGGAAATAAGCCGAAATTCACAAAAATTTGAAAAGCAATTTTCGTGAATTTCGGCTTATTTCTCGGAGTTAAACACTTCTGTCCCAGCCTCTCTCAAATAAACGGCGTCCAAAAGTTAGGTTTTTCGGAAATTTCAAAAAAACGAGTAATACAAAAAACGTATTGTTCGTTTTTTTTTTTTTAATTTATCAAACCTAAATGACTTTTGTATTGGCTTTTTTTTTTTCGCATTTAATTGAGGTAGTTGATTTGTTCTTGTTCAATTAAAGGATAGGTGAACAATTTTGAGTCGTCTAACTCTACTTTATGCATATCGATCGCTGTGATCTGGCTATTTGTGTAGGTCGTATAGTAGTAGATTTCCTTATCCATATTGCAACAAGAGGAATAGATAGTGTATTCAAATTGACCATTTCCAACATCGCATAACCCTTTTTGTTGTTCCACCGATTTTAAGATATGGAAAAATTGCCCAACGCTTTCGGCTTCTGAATCTCCTGAAACTGAGTTTAGTTTGGTGAAAGCAGCTTTGATAAATCGGGAACTAGAAGATAAGTCGCCTGGTAAACCAATGCTACCCATGCCGCGACTGTAGACAGTCAACTCTAGATCTTTAAAAAAAGTGTTCTCTGGGGTATGAGTAGAGACATGTCGATAGTTGTTTAAATTAAAGAGTTGGTAATCAAAAGTAGGATTGTTCGTCAATACACCGATAGGATTATCATATACTTTCAATCCATCAACTGTAGACTCGACCACGATCGACTCTTTTTGATCTGCTATCATCCAGTGTAAAGGCGAAAGGGGCAAGTCTTCACTGAAATCGATGTTGACTAAGTTGATTTCCTTTAATAATGCTCTTGCTTCGAAGACATTTTGGCATTGACTTAGGATCCAAGGGATAAACTCAAATGGAGAAATATTGGTTTTTTCGGACATTTCATCAAAGAAATGCGCATTCCCAGGGAAATTTAGTCCCGCCATGCTTAAACCAGTTTCATTCGTTGCTTCATAATAGAGAGGGTAGTCGTTGACAACAGTTGCCATACCAATCAATGCATAATGGGTGGGGATATCCGTCACTCTCCGAAATTTAAATGGATAATTTCTAGGAGTGATGGTTACCACTTCATGATAAGAAATCTCCAAATCCAAATTACGACCAAAATAATGATCTTTAGTTGAATAAGTAATCGATGTACACATTGTACATTGCCTCCTTTGATGATGGTAATTTAATCATAGGACGATTTTTCATTTTTTTCCACTAATAACTAAATAGATGATCAAAAAAGAGTGGATGTGGAACAAATTTAAAAATCAGTTTTGCTACAAACACTCGAATAAACGGCGGGAGCAGAAGCAACTCCTTCGGAAATAAGCCGAAATTCACAAAAATTTGAAAAAGCAATTTTCGTTCATTTCTTCTTATTTCTCGGAGTTAAACACTTCTGTCCCAGCCTCTCTCAAATAAACGGCGTCCCAAAGTCAAGTTTTTCGGAAATTTCAAAAAAAACGAGCAATACAAAAAACGTATTGTTCGTTTTTTTCTAATTTCTCAAACCTAAACGGCTTTTGTTTCGACCTCACTCTAAATACGAATAAGCGCTAGGTCAGGGATTGGTTTCCTTTGTGACGTGTTGAGGAATTTCCTTCACCTTTAAGACATCAAGGAAGAAAGTGAAGATCGGAATTCCGACGATCAAACCCCAGACGCCGAAGAATCGTTCACTAACTAATAGAACGATAAAGGTGTAGAAAATCGGTAATTCTGTTTTGCTTGACATCAATTTTGGGTTCAAGACATACGACTCAATCAAGTGGACGACTAAGATCGTTAAAAGAATATAGACGACATCTTTGATTCCTCCCTGAGAATAAGCAATGAACGAAAGAGGGACACATGAAACGATCACACCTGCAACTGGGATCAGACTTAAAAAGAAAACCATGATGGCTAAGCTTAATAATTGGTTGAAACCAAAAGCGGCTAAGGCAACGGTCGTCAATAATGTATTTAGTAAGGCAATAATGAATTGTGCTTCTAAAACCAAGCCAAATGTATTGACGAATTTATAGGCAAAATAATAGATATCCTGGAAAAACCAAGCAAATTCACTCTTTAAAAACAATCGTGAGAACACAACTGTTTTTTTCTTCTCAATCATAAAGAAGAAACTTAAAATGAATGACATGGCAAAAGCAACGGCTAACTTACCGATATCTTGTAAATAGCCTAATGCGATCGATGCACCATTTTGTAGTTGCTCAAAAAAATCGTTTCGTTCAATGTAATTATGGATATACAAGAGAACAGGATCAGCATCTTTTGGCTGATGTTCGTAGAAATTGATCACTGATTGTATCATGTCGAATGTCTGATGGATCAGCACAGGGATATACTTTGTAAATGCAAGATAGATCAGATAAACGACTAAGGCATAAATGATGATCGTCAATGCGCCAGTCGGAACCTTTACAAACCGTTGAATGACTTGAACTAAATGGATCATCAGATAGGTAAAAATAAAGGTAAGTAAAATAGTGGTGATCATGCTCCTTACAAGAAAGAGAACAACGATGATCGATAATAAAACAGTTAAACGACGAACTTTTTCATTCGCCAAGAAACGCTGATAAACAGACAACACAACAACCTCCAAGTGTAATGAAATAATAGCTTATGTAACTGATTATAGTGTGGATTCCAAGAATAAGAAAGAAAAACTGCTGACAATTTATACAAAAAGTCAGCAGTAAACTTCAAATCAAGTAGTATGACGAAAATTATTCACCATTTTAGTTGTTAGTTTTTGCAAAAGGACTAATTCATCAGGTTCTAAAGGAAGATGAGCAAAAATCTCTGATGGAATCGATTCTGCTTTTTTTGCTAGAATCCTACCATTATCCGTTAAACTGATGCGAACGATCCGTTCATCTAAAGTGTCTCTTGCCCGTGTAAGATATTCTTTTTCTGCTAGCTTTTTTATCACTGGTGTCAACGTACCAGAATCTAAACAAAGGATTTTACCCAAATCTTTCATCGTCACTTGATGTTTTTCCCACAAGACAAGCATTACTAAATATTGTGTATAGGTTAGTCCTAATGGTTTCAATAGTGGCGTATAATATTTGGTGATTTCTTTTGAGGCTGCATACAAAGGGAAGCACAACTGATTTTCTAAATATAAGTCTTCCATTTTTATTCACCCCATTCATTAGAGTCCTTTGTTAGCATAGCTGATTTTCAAAAAAAAGTCTAGCCTTCAACGGCTATCAAGGTTACTTCGATATTTCCTGCTGTTGCTTTTGAATAAGGACAAACCTTGTGAGCTGCTTCCAATAATTCTTGTGTTTCTTCTAATGATAGACCATCAACATGTCCTTCAATTTCGACACCTAAAACAAAGCTCATTTCGTTTTCAGCATACAATGACACTTGTGCACTGATAGTAGAAGCTCCAGCAATGTTTTTTTGGTTTTTGATCAATTCCAACGCACTATTGAAACAAGCACTGAAACCGGCAGCAAACAATTGTTCCGGATTTGTCGCATTTTCGACACGACGTCCAGGGGCAGCAATATTTAATTCGAATGAATGGTCAGGGCTATGCACTTCTCCAGAACGTCCACCTGTATTGATCATTTTTGTAGAATACATTTTTTTCATAAGAAACACTCCTTTAAATTTAGTTGTGTACAATTTAATTTTATACAACTAAACGGAAAAGAGCAAACTAAAAGATTTCAGTACTCGTTAAAAAGGTCATTGAGAGAAACATAATAGCTTGGAGAAGGACAAGAATGGCTAAAGAAAGACCCAGATTGCCAAAATAGAAACGTCTGTTTCAGGAATCTGGGGCTATGCTGTTTCGTGTGGATCGTTCAGCAAACGATCAGGAGAAAAAGAATGAAAAAAGATTTTTGGGATAACTTCAAAATAAACACGTAACCTTAAAAAAGAGGTTGGGGCAGAAGTGTTTAACTCCGAGAAATAAGAAGAAATGAACGAAAATTGCTTTTTAAATTTTTGTGGATTCCGGCTTATTTAAGAAGGGGTTGCTTCTGCTCCAGCCGTTTATTCGTTTTTAAAGCATGAGACAAAAGTGTTTCATACTTTTGTCTCATGCTCTTATGGATCAGGGTCACTCGATTGGATGGTACGTAAAACCACTACCCATTACCTCAGCTACACTATTGACGATAACGAATGCAGTTGGATCGATTTCTTCAATCAATGGTTTGATTCGTGAAAATTCATGATCAGTGACAACAATCAGTAACACTTCTTTCGACTTTCGATTATACCCGCCTTTAGCTTCCAAGAGAGTCAATCCCCGCCCAATCTCCGCACTCAAACGGCGTCTGATTTCTTCTAGCGAATCTTCGCTCATGACCATGATCGATTTTTTTCGATTCGTTCCTGTTTCGATATAAGACATGACGATTGACGTGATGACGATAGAGAGGATCGCATATAAGAATTCTTCAAATCCAAAGACGAATAAATTCAGCGAAACGACAACAGCATCAGTAAATAGTAGGCCAATTGAGGTATTTAAATGGAAATATTTTTTGAAGATCAGTGGAGGGATCGTTGTACCGCCGCTTGATGAGTTATTTTTGTATAAAATTGCTACACCGAGTGCAAAGATGGCACTACCGAAGATGACCGAGAGCAAACGATCAGGAGTAATCATTGTTTCAGGAATGATGGCAATGATCAGCGGGAAGACAAGACTTCCAAAGAGAACTTTAAAGAAAGGTTGTTTGCCTAAGAAAAGAAGAGCCAATACTAGCATAATGATATTCAGTACCAAGATGACCATTGCACGGTCAAATCCTAATGCAGATTCTAAGAGGATACCAAGCCCGCTTACGCCGCCTGCTGCAATATGATGGGGGCCTAAGAACATATTGATACTTACCCCTAAGATCGTTAACGCAAAGACTATTTTTATGTAAGTCCAAGTGATTTTTTTTATATTATTCATCCATTCACTTCCTCATTCTATTTTAATTTTATTGTTATGTTATTAGTATAACCTAATAATCTCTAAAAGTTAACAAGAGATTAACATTTAAGTTGGATATGCCTAACTTTTTGCTATTACTATCTTATTTCTCTTTAGGTCAAGAGGAGTTTCTAAGAAATGTTAAAGGACAAATAATGGAAAAAAAGTGGAGGAAGTTTCTTTAAAGAAATAAAAGGAACACACTTTTTTGATAAACATCAAATCGACAATTTGGATTAATCAGGCTAGGGAAAAACAGACGAGCTAAAGTTAAGGAACATCATACAAAATAAGTAGTCCGAAAAAAGAGTTTTTTAAAAGATTTTTTGTTTTGCAAGTTAAAGAAGAGAACAACCAGAGCTTTTCAGTGGTTCGCCTTTCGATCAAAACAATCAGAATAAAGAGGTTCTTTAGGCGGATTTGATGGTTGGATATTGAATGGATCAAACAAGTGAAATAAGAGTTGATCGTTGTCCGAACAGTGGAAACGAAAGATAAGTCTTTTAAAAAACTTTTGAATCACGTGTAATATTGGGTACGGATATTTGATCATTTATTTGAGAAGGGTACTCCATCTTTTCCGCAAATGCAGGTTTTGCTAGAAAATGAATTATCAGTAACAAAAAAGATAGAGAAAGAAGGAGGAAACAAAAGCGCTTCGAATTTGGTATGAGTCTGTAGTACATAGGGACGGGAAAACAGAAAAATGATTGGCTGTTACTCACTTCCCTATAGATACCAATACTGTTTTTTATCGGAGAATATAATTGGAAATTTAGAGAAATCGGGTGATAAGTTGTTACAAAGAAAGACCGTTTTGAATTGGTTGTTGTTCAAGGGGGCGGTCACTGTATCCATACCGAACAGCCTAATTCGTTTGAATTGGTAGTGAGTGAATGGATGGTGAAGAGAAGAAATGAGAATTGAAAAAGCAAAACTTTTCGAGTTACATTTACCTTTGATACCTCCATTTCAAATGAGTTATGGCACATTGACTGAAAAGAAGTTCGATTTCATAGAAATTTACGAAGCAGTTCCATTAAGTGAGAGGTGATTTTTCACTTTTTGGAACTGTTTTTTTCTTTTCCTCAAATAAATTCTGTTACCGATAACATTTTTGAAAGCGTTGTCTTTTTCTTTTTGGTCTTTTATAGTGAGAACGTAATCTTAAAAAAAGGAGGAAATATATGAATACGGCAGCAATTTATCACCGTCCAGAAAGTGAATATGCTTTTTTGTACGAAAAAGATACGTTTCGAATTCGTCTGCGTACTAGTAAGGACGATGTTAAAAAAGTTTATGTTATCAGTGGCGATCCTTATACCATTACGTCTAAGAAATGGTATTTACAGGAAGTTCCGATGAAAAAAGGATTAAGTACACTCATACATGACTATTGGGAGATCGAACAAACGAGTGATACGAGACGCTTACAGTATGGCTTCCACATCGTTGGAATCGATGGAATGGAGTGTTTTTATGGAGATCAAGGTATTTTCCCTTACGAGCCAGCTACTTTAGCAGAGGCAAATTATTATTTTCGCATTCCTTATTTCCATGAGATCGATCGCTTCAAAGTTCCACAATGGGCGAAAGAAACCGTTTGGTATCAAATTTTCCCAGAACGTTTCGCAAATGGCGATACTAGTAATGATCCTGAAGGTACGTTGCCTTGGGGCAGTAAAGCGCCTGACCGCGATGATTTCTTTGGCGGGGATCTTCAAGGGGTGATCGATCATCTAGATTATCTGACGGATCTAGGAATCAATGGGATTTACTTTTGTCCGATCTTCAAAGCAATGTCGAACCATAAATATGATACGATCGACTATTTCGCAGTTGATACCGCATTCGGGACGGAAGAACAATTGAAAGAATTGATTGAAAAAGCGCATCGAAAAGGGATGAAAATCATGCTTGATGCGGTGTTCAATCATATCGGTAGTGATTCGCCACAATGGCAAGATGTCGTAAAAAACGGGGAACACTCTGAATATAAAGATTGGTTCCATATCCATTCTTTCCCTGTAGATACGTACCAAATGACGGAAATCCCCGAAACTGCGGCGAATTTAGCTTATGACACGTTTGCGTTTACGCCTTTCATGCCGAAGTTGAATACAGCAAATAAAGAAGTGCAAGCATATCTATTGGAAATAGCGGCTTACTGGGTGAAAGAATTCGATATCGATGGTTGGCGCCTAGATGTAGCGAATGAAGTCGATCATCATTTTTGGAAAAAATTCCATGAAACGGTAACTGCAATCAAACCAGATATTTATATTTTAGGTGAAATCTGGCATTCTTCACAAGCTTGGTTACAAGGGGATGAATTCCATGCAGTGATGAACTATGCCTATACGGATTCTATAAAAGATTATTTTGTGAAGCAAAAGATCAGTGCGCAGCAAATGGTAAGTGGAATGAATCATCAGCAAATGCTGTATCAAGACCAGGTCAATGAGGGAACGTTCAATCTATTAGATTCCCATGATACTGCTCGAATCTTGACATTATGTCAGGAAAATAAAGAGCTGATGAAGTCAGTTTTGACATTCATGTTTTTACAAAAAGGGGCACCGTGTATTTATTATGGCACAGAAATCGGCTTGACTGGCGGTGAAGATCCAGATTGTCGTAAATGTATGGTCTGGGAAGAAGAACAACAGGATTTGGAATTATATGGATTTACTAAAGAATTGATTTATTTCGTAAACGACTATCTGAGATTTTGATCAATGGAACAACCTGTTGGGAGTTGGTCGATGACAGTCGAAATGTCATCCATTTTTCACGAGAATTAAATGGACAAAAAATCCATGCCATCTTCAATCAGGGACAAGAAGCGTATCTCATTGAGCAACAAAGCGAAGTCATGTTCAGTCAAAACAGCGAACTGCTGAATGATGGCAAAGCAGAGATCCAACAATATGGATTTTTGATTATGTGTGAATAAGTTGTTACCGGTAACATGCAGAAAGCGTTTGCAAAAGGTGGTTTTATAACAGTATACTTTTTATATAGCAACGAATCCAAAGAAGCGGAGGAAAAGAAAGTGAAGAAAAACTATGTGAAAAAATTGGGGTTAGGTTTAGTGTCACTTGGTATTCTAGGTGGTTTAGCAGCTTGTGGTAACGGAAGTTCTTCAACAAGCAGCAGCGAAAGCGACGAAAAAACATTAACAGTATCGGTCGATTCTGGGTACAAAGATTACATCAATGAAATCAAGGGTGATTTTGAAAAAGAAAATGATGTAAAAATCAAATTAGTCGAAAAAGACATGTTCGAACAATTGGAAGCACTTTCGCTTGATGGACCTGCAGGAAAAGGACCAGACGTAATGATGGCGGCTTATGACAGAATCGGTGCGTTAGGTCAACAAGGACACCTAGCAGAGGTAAAACTAGGGAACGAAGCGGATTATGACGAAACAGATAAAGCTCAGGTCACTTACGATGGCAAAATTTACGGAGAACCTGCAGTTATTGAAACATTGGTACTTTATTACAATAAAGATCTAGTGGAAACAGCACCAACAACATTCAAAGACTTAGAAGCATTAGCAAAAGATGATCGTTTTGCTTTTGAATCTGAATCAGGTAAAAATACCGGTTTCTTAGCGAAATGGACAGACTTCTATTATTCTTATGGCTTATTAGCTGGTTACGGCGGTTATGTGTTCGGTGATAACGGAACAGATCCTTCTGATATTGGTCTAGATAATGCTGGTTCGATTGAAGGGATCACGTATGCAACAAACTGGTTCCAAAATGTATGGCCTAAAGGAATGCAAGATATCAAGAGTGCTGGGGACTTCGTTAGCCAACAATTCATGGATAACAAATCAGCGGCAATCATTGACGGACCTTGGCAAGCACAAACGTATAAAGACAATAAAATGAACTATGGCGTAGCAAAAATCCCAACATTGGACAACGGTGAAGCATATCAACCATTTGGTGGTGGAAAAGGCTGGGTTGCAAGTAATTATTCTAAGAACAAAGAACTTTCTCAAAAATGGTTGGATTATGTGACAAACACAAAGAACCAAGAAAAATTCTTTGAAATGGTCAATGAGATCCCTGCAAACCAAACTGCACGTGAAACAGCAAAATCAAAAAATGACGAGTTGACTACTGCGGTTATTGACCAGTATGAAAATGCGCAAGCAATGCCAAACATCCCTGAGATGGCAGAAGTTTGGACTGGCGCTGAAAACTTGATGTTCGATGCTGCTTCTGGAACGAAGACACCAAAAGAATCTGCAACGGATGCAGTTAAGACAATCAAAGAAGCAATTGAACAAAAATATTAAAATCACGCACTAGAAAGTAATAGAGTTTTCCATTAAAAATAGATGTTCCAAGCAAAGCTTTTATCAGAAAGTGTAGAAGTTGTAAAAGAAGCGTTTTGATTGAAGTGAGAAAAAAGAAAACTCTCGAAATAGTTTTTCTTATTTTGAGAGTTTTTGATTTATTGTCAAAAGACAGAGATAGCCGTTTGACGAGTTGGATCATTAAGCAGCAAGTTTTGTATAGATCAGCAGTATAAGGGGGCATCAAGATGCAACAAGACAAAAATGAAGTCAATGTAAAAAAAGTGACCTTACTATCACTTATCCCAGGCATGGGGCAATTTGCCAATGGACAAAGATTTAAAGGAATTGTCTTTATCGTTATTTTTCTAGCATTCATCATCCAAATGATTTTAGGCGGGTTTCAATCATTGATAGGATTGATCACATTAGGTAGCGTACCGATGGAAGACCATTCTTTATTCATTTTGATTCAAGGAACGCTCCAATTGATCATTACGATCATCTTTTTCATTTTTTATGGATTGAATCTACTAGACGCAAAAAGAGTCGCTACTTTGCGTAAGGAAAATAAAAAAGTAAATCGTACGATGAAGGAAGTCATACATAATGTAGGGGATGAGGGGTTTCCTTATTTACTTACGCTTCCAGCATATCTCTTAATGATTTTTACCATTATTTTTCCCGTATTAGTGACATTGTTCACCGCATTCACAAATTATGATTTCAAGCATATCCCTCCGGCTAGTCTGATTGACTGGGTGGGAGCAAAAAATTTCTTTAGTATCTTTTTCTTAAGCTCTTATCGAAACACATTCCTATCTGTATTCTCTTGGACAGTGATCTGGACACTTTGTGCAACAACGCTCCAAATCACATTAGGGATTTTCACAGCAGTAGTGGCACATCAAAAGTTCATCAAGTTTCTTCGGATCTTTGGGATCATTTTCCTTTTACCATGGGCTGTACCAGCATTTATCACTATCATGAGTTTTTCGAATATTTT